>NZ_JALJRE010000003.1:0-702759 GCF_024519855.1 Bradyrhizobium sp. Bra78
CGCCCGCTTTGGCGGGCTCCTCACCCTGAGGGTCTGATATCTCACCGCAAAACGCGACCTCATCCTGAGGGCCCGCCGTAGGCGGGCGTCTCGAAGGATGGGCCGCAGGCAAGCTGCCCGCCACGCTTTTCTTCATATGCGATAGCCCTACCCCACAAGGGGAGAGGGTGCAGCGTCAGTGCTGCGCCAGTCCTTTCCAGCGACCTTTGCTGCCTCCGCCAGCCTGAACCGCAGCGTGAACTCCGCGCCGCCGCCGGGAAGATTCTCCACCACAACCGTCGCCGCATGATCGTCCGCCACGCCGCGCACGATCGAGAGCCCGAGGCCGGCGCCGTCGCTGCGCTGACGGTCGGCGCGCCAGAAACGCTGGAAGATCAGATCGCGCTCGGCCTCCGCGATGCCGGGGCCGCAATCGCGCACACGCACCGCACCGTCCTCGCACACCTCGACGTCGACGGAAGTGTCCTTTGCCGTAAACTTGATGGCGTTTTCCGCGAGGTTGAAGATCGCGCGCTGCAGCATCACGGAATTGCCGTGGATCAGCACCGGCGCGTCGGTGCCCCTCAGTGCGATGTCCTTGTGCTGCGCGATCGCAAACGGCGCGATCGAACCGACCACCTCGGTGCAGACCGCGCGCAGGTCGGCGGTCTCGCCGGGATCGAGCACCAGCGTGTCGAGCTCGGCGATCTCCAGCAGTTGGGCGACGATGCGGCTCATGGCTTCGATGTCGGCATGCAGCGCCTCTCTTGCCGCGCCGTCGCCGAGCGTCTCGATCCGCGTGCGCAGGATCGCGAGCGGCGTGCGCAACTGATGCGCGGCGTCCGCCGTGAACTGCCGCTGAACCCGAAAGCCGTCCTCGAGGCGGTCGAGCGCCTGGTTGACGGCAGTGACCAGCGGCATGATCTCGCGCGGGATCTGCTCGGTCGGCAGGCGAACGTGGGTTCGCGACGGGCCGATATTGCTGGCCTCCTCGGAGGCCTTCCACAGCGGGGCGACCGCGCGGCGGAAGATGATGATGTCGGTGGCGAGCAGGATCAGCAGGATCGGAATGGTGGTCCACCCGACGCGCCTGAAGAAATTCGAGACGATGTCGTCGATGATGACGTCGCGATGCGCGAGGTCCTCGGCAACCCGGATGCGCACGGTCTTGCCGTCGATGGTCCGGGTGACGCCGGCGCCGGAGATCGTATCCGACAGACGCGGCGGCGCGGCGCCGGCCTTGCGGCGCGAGGAGAACAGCAAATGACCCTCGGCATCGCGAATGTCGTACTGGTAGCGGCCATAGGCTTCGGAATAGAGCCCCCTGAGGCTGTCCGGGAGATTGAACGTCAGCAGGCCGTCCGGCTGGGCGACGATGCGCTCGGCCAGCACCTCCGCCTGCGCGCGCATGGCATCACGGTGCAGCTGGTCGATCTCCGAATTGAGCAGCCAGAACAGCAGCAGCGGCAGGAAGATCGCGACCACCGCAACCGCCACGATGTGCAGGAACACGATGCGCCAGATAAGCGATTTGAACGTCGGCGATCTGGCAGAGATCATGGCGCGGAATCCGGCGAGGGATCCGATCTGGACCACGCTATTTCTCCTCGGCCATGAGATAGCCGACGCCGCGGATGGTGTGGATCACGACCTTGGCGCCGTGCTCGGTGAGCTGCTTGCGCAGCCGCGAGACGTAGACCTCGACCGCGTTGGAGGCGACCTCGCCTTCGAGCCCGAAGATGTGGTCCTCGACGTTCTTCTTCGGTACCACCCGCCCCTGCCGGCGCAGCAGGATCTCGAGCACCGATGTCTCGCGCGCGGAGATGATCCGCGGCTGGTCGTCGACGAAGATCTGGCGGCTTTCGGTGTCGTAGACGAGGTTGGCGAGACTGAGCGAGCGGCCGAGCAGCTGGCCCGGCCGGCGCAGGATCGCCTCCAGCCGCGCCACCAGTTCCTCCATCGCAAACGGCTTTGCGAGATAGTCGTCGGCACCGCTGCGCAGGCCGTTGACGCGGTCCTGCAGGCCGCCGCGCGCAGTCAGCACCAGCACCGGCAGCGGCTCCATCTGCCGGCGCAGCTCGCGCAGCACCGACAGGCCGTCGCCGTCGGGAAGGCCCAGGTCGAGGATCATCGCCGCATAGCTGACGCTGCTCACCGCCTCGCGCGCTTCGGCCGCGCTGCCGACGATGTCGCTCTCGTAGCCGGCCGCCGCCAGCCCGCCGGCAACGAGCCGTGACAGCTCGGCATTGTCTTCGACGATCAGAAGCCGCATCGCATGTCCGCCGGATTTTGCGGGTCTCGCCGCGCGGCTCGCGCCGCTTGTCCGATCTCTTCCACCATTCCGGCCGCCTCGGCCAGCGAAAAAGCACCCGTCGGCCCGGTCGACCTGTTCCTGTCAGCTTTGTGTAAGCAGAACCGCGCTCGAGGAATGGAGGGTCTTGCTTCGTCAGGGTCGAAGCTCATCGCCCCCCTCGGGGTCCATGCAAAGGTCGAAAATTTCGGATTATACGATTATCACCGTTTGCCACTGTTTTGCCCGACGAGTCAAACGGCTTCGTTGCTGGCAAGATGGAATAGCGGCATGCCGCCGACGGCGACGGCGGAAGCGAAACCCTTCGCTCGGCCGGTTTCCTACCACGACGGTCTTCGTGCGCTTGATCCGGCCCCCGAATGCGGAGTTGCCCCCGATTGCGCGTCGATCATGCCTTTCCGCCGACTATCCCCGACGCATCAAGCCGTTAGCCGCCCTCACGGCGTTCGATGCCCTCGCCCCCGTCTACTGTGCATGGGGTTGTTTTCCAGATTTCTTGTGAGCCCCCGAGCGCGGTCGCAAAACCAAAGGCCCCGGGCTTTCGCTCCGGGGCCTTGCATGTGCGATGTGAGGCGATCAGCTCTGCGAGTTGCGCGCCATGAAATTGTCGTAGCCGACCTCGGCGACCTGGAACCACTGGTAGCCGTTGTTCGAGAAGGACGTCAGCGAATCGTACACCTTCTTGAAGTCCGCGTTGGTCGACGAGACCTCGGTGTGCAACTCCTTTGCCGCCTTGAAGCAGGCCTGCATGATCTCGGGCGAGAACGGATGCAGCTTGGCGCCGGCGGCGAGCAAGCGGCGCAGCGCGGGCGGGTTGGACTGATCGTACTTCGCCATCATCCAGTTGTTGGCAAAGTGCCCCGCCTGCTCGAGGACGCTCTGATAGTGCTTTGGCAGCGCATTCCATTTGTCCTGGTTGACGAACGCGAGCAGCATCGGCCCGCCTTCCCACCAGCCCGGGAAGTAGTACTGCGGCGCCACCTTGACGAAACCGAGCTTCTCGTCGTCGTACGGTCCGACCCATTCGGCAGCGTCGATGGTGCCCTTCTCGAGCGCCGGGTAGATGTCGCCGCCGGCGATCTGCTGCGGCACCGCGCCGAGCTTCTGCAGCACGCGCCCCGCAAAGCCGCCGATGCGAAACTTCAGGCCGTTGAAGTCCTGAGGTACTTTGACTTCCTTGCGAAACCAGCCGCCCATCTGACAGCCGGTGTTGCCGGCGAGCAGCGAGACGACGTTGTACTTCTTGTAGAACTCGTTGAGGATTTCCCTGCCGCCTCCCAACATGTACCAGGCCTGATTGATGCGCATGTTCGGTCCGAACGGCACGGCCGAGCCGAAAGTAAAAGTCGGATCCTTGCCGAAATAATAATAGGACGCGGTGTGACCGATTTCGCAGGTGCCGTTCTGCACGGCATCGAGCACCTGGAGGCCCGGCACGATTTCACCGCCGGCGAAGGTCTGAATTTGAAATTTGTTGTCGGTCGCTTCCGCCACCATCTTGGCCATCATCTCGGCACCGCCATAGAGCGTGTCGAGCGATTTCGGCCAGCTCGTCGGCATGCGCCATTTGATCTCCGGCATCGACTGCGCGATTGCCGGCGCGGCAAACGTCGCGGCGCCAGCCGCACCAAGTCCCGTGACTTTAATGAAGTCTCTTCTTTTCATGATGTCCTACCCTGATGGATTGCGATTTGGGCCTTCTTGTCGAGGCCTGGGGTCCAGCATGGAACATTGCGTTGCCGATTTCCATCGTGATCGCACTGCGGCAAAGAAAAAGCCCGGCCTCCTGAGGAGGTCGGGCTTTGCCATTCTCGACTTTGGTCTAAGGGCGATCAGCCGCGGGTGCGCGAGCGGATCATGAAGCTGTCGTAGGTGTATTCGGCGACCTGCCACCACAGATACTCGTCGGAGCGGTAGGCCTGCATGGCGTCGATCGACTTCTTGAAGTCGGGGTTCTTGGCCGAGATCTCGCCCCACAATTCGTTGGTCGCCTTGAGGCAGGCTTCGAGCACTTCGTTGGTGAAGGGACGAAGCTGGGTGCCGCCGGCCACCAGACGCTTGAGCGCCGCGGGGTTCACCATGTCGTAGCGCGCGGCCATCCAGGTGTTGGTGTTGACGGTCGCGTTGGTGAGAATCGCCTGGTAGCTCTTCGGCAGCTCGTTCCACTTGTCGATGTTGGCGAAGGCGTGGACGGTCGGACCGCCCTCCCAGAAACCGGGATAATAGTAGTACTTGGCGACCTTGGCGAAGCCGAGCTTCTCGTCATCGTAGGGGCCGACCCATTCGGCGGCGTCGATGGTGCCCTTCTCGAGCGAGGGATAGATGTCGCCGCCCGCGAGCTGCTGCGGCACCACGCCGACCTTCTGGAGGACCTGGCCGGCAATGCCGCCGATGCGCATCTTCAGGCCGGAGAGATCGGCAACGGTCTTGATCTCCTTGCGAAACCAGCCGCCCATCTGGGTGCCGGTGTTGCCGCAGGGGAACCCGACGACGTTCGATTTCTTGAAGAACTCGTTGGCGAGCTCGTTGCCGCCGCCCTGATAAAGCCAGGAATTCTGCTGACGCGCGTTGAGGCCGAAGGGCACCGACGCGAAGATCGCGAACGTCGGGTCCTTGCCGACGTAGTAGTATGACACGGTGTGGCACATCTCGACCGTGCCCTTCTGCGTCGCATCCAGCGCCTGCAAACCGGGAACGATTTCACCCGCCTGGAAGACCTGGATCTGGAACTTGTTGTCGGTCATCTCGGCGACGTACTTCGCCAATTGCTCGGCGCCTCCATAGATCGTGTCGAGCGACTTCGGGAAGCTCGACGTCAGGCGCCACTTCACCTCGGGCGAGGACTGCGCGATCGCCGGCGAGGCCACCGCGGCGGTCGCCGCCGCGCCTGCTGCCGACACTTTCAGGAAATCACGACGCTTCATCTTCAGGTCTCTCCTTGTTGGGGCGTTTCCCCTAACTTCCTCTTTGCCGCCGCTCATTCCGGCGACGCGTTTGGGTCGCGTCGAACCGAAGGGGCTTGACTGCGGTGGGCCTTTAACACGGACGCCCCGCTTTCGAAACGCGACATTGGCATGACGGGGCTCTACGAAAGTCGCATGTCTCCAACGGATGGCCGGAGCCGCCGGCTCAGGCCGCGGCGATGACGCCCTTGAGCTGGTCCCGGACCTGTCCCGCAATGGCGCGATAGATCGCCGCATGGGGACCGTCCGGCTCGCTGTCGACGACGGGGGTGCCGGCATCCGAGGTGGCGCGAATCGCCATATGCAGGGGGATCTCGCCCAGGAAAGGTACCCCAAGCTTTTCGGCCTCGTGGTGCGCGCCGCCATGGCCGAAAATATCCGATTTCGTGCCGCAATGCGGGCACTGGAAGTAGCTCATGTTCTCGACGATGCCGAGCACGGGGACGTTGACCTTCTTGAACATGGCAAGCCCCCGCCTTGCATCGATCAGGGACAAGTCCTGCGGGGTCGAGACGATCACGGCGCCCTTCAGGGGCACGTTCTGCGCCAGCGTGAGCTGGGCATCGCCGGTGCCCGGCGGCATGTCCACCACCAGCACATCGAGCTGGCCCCATTCGACGTCGCGCAGCATCTGCGTCACCGCCGACATCACCATCGGACCGCGCCAGATCATCGCGGTCTCTTCCTCCACCAGGAAGCCGATCGACATGATGGCGAGGCCGAAACGGCGGAGCGGAATCATCTTGCGCTCGGCGTTCAACTCCGGCTTGGCGTGCAGGCCGGTCAGCCGCGGCACCGACGGGCCGTAGATGTCGGCAT
Source organism: Bradyrhizobium sp. Bra78 (assembly GCF_024519855.1). Classification (NCBI taxonomy): domain Bacteria; kingdom Pseudomonadati; phylum Pseudomonadota; class Alphaproteobacteria; order Hyphomicrobiales; family Nitrobacteraceae; genus Bradyrhizobium; species Bradyrhizobium sp. Bra78. Next base: position 6,073 of record NZ_JALJRE010000003.1, read on the forward strand.
CGAGCAGCCCGACCTTGAGGCCGAGGTCGCGCAGGCCCAGCGCCAGATTGAGCGCGGTGGTCGACTTGCCGACGCCACCCTTGCCCGAGGCGACCGCGATGACCGCGGCGACGCCCGGAATCTCGGACTGGCGCGCCATCGGCGACCCGCCGCCCTGCGGCGGTTTGTGGGCATGGACCGGCTGCACGCCCGGCGTGCCCCGGCTTGGCGTTGGCGGCGGTGGTGGCGCGGCGCCGACCTTACGCTCGGCGGTCAGCGCCACCATCACGGTGGTGACGCCGGGAATGGCGCGCACCGCGGCCTCGGCTTCGGCCCGGACCGATTCCCAGGCCCGCGCCTCGGCGGCATCGACATTGATCGAGAAGAACACCTTGCCGTCGGCGGCGCTGATCGCGCTCAGCACATTGGCGTTGGCGAGCGCGACCCCGCGGGGCGACTTGATCCTGGCGAGGCTGTCGAGAACCTGTTGCTGCGTCACGCTCAAAGCGCATCTCCTGAACAGAGCATGATCCGGAAAAGTGTGGAGCGGTTTTCCGACCAGATCATGCTCAAGGCTTTAGGATGCCCCATTAGAGCGGAAACGGCCAAAAGGCTACTGCCTGCCGATATCGTCAGCCATCTCGGCGGGCGCCCCGCCCTGCTCCCGGGCTGCCTCATAGTTGAGCTCGATCATGACCCCGTTGGGGTCGTGGACGAAGATCTGCCAGAGGTCGCCGCCGGGCACCTGGCGCGAGTCGAACTTCATGCCCTTGGAGGCCAGACGCTGCTTCATCCCGTCGAAGCCGCGGCTGACGAAGGCGACATGGTGGACAACGCCGGAATCCGGCTTTTGTGGCTCGGCGGTCGGCGAAATATCGACGAGGTGCACCACCGGCTTGCCCTCGCTGTACATCCAGGCGCCCGGGAAGGCGAAATTCGGCCGGGCGCCTTTTTCCAGCCCCAGCACGTCCTCGTAGAAGCGGACGGTCTCGGCCAGATTCCGGGTCCGGATGTTGAAATGATCGAGCACGCCGACGCTCACGCCGCCCAAACCCTTGCCCATGCTTTCGCTCCCTTTTTTGAAGTCCTTGGGTCCGTCATCCTAGCACAGGGGGCCCTTCAACGAAGCCGTTGCCCTCCGGGCTCAAGCGTTTATGGTGCGCCCGATCCGCCCCGTGGCGGAACCCCAAAAGATACCGCCTGGCGCCTCTCGCCCGGCCAAAACCGTAAAACCCAAACTACGGACAAGGTACCACACATGGCTAAAGTCGCTTTCCTCGGTCTCGGCGTGATGGGCTTCCCCATGGCCGGACACCTCGTGAAAAAAGGGGGCCATGAGGTCACCGTCTACAACCGCACCGCGGCCAAGGCGAAGGAATGGGCGGACAAGTTCGGCGGCAAGACCGCGGCGACCCCGAAGGCCGCCGCCGAGGGCCAGGATTTCGTGATGTGCTGCGTCGGCAACGACAACGATCTGCGCGCCGTCACGATCGGCGCCGACGGTGCGTTCGCCGGCATGAAGAAGGGTGCGACCTTCGTCGACCACACCACCGCGTCCGCCGAGGTCGCTCGCGAACTCGATGCAGCCGCGGCCAAGGCCGGCTTCAAGTTCATAGACGCCCCGGTCTCCGGCGGCCAGGCCGGCGCCGAGAACGGCGTGCTGACGGTGATGTGCGGCGGTGCGCAGGACGCCTATGCCGGCGCCGAGCCGATCATCACAGGCGCCTATGCGCGGATGTGCAAATTGCTCGGACCCGCGGGCTCCGGCCAGCTGACCAAGATGGTCAACCAGATCTGCATCGCCGGCCTCGTGCAGGGCCTGTCCGAGGGTATTCACTTCGCCAAGAGGAGTGGCCTCGACGTCGCGGCCGTGATCGAAACCATCTCAAAGGGCGCCGCGCAGTCCTGGCAGATGGAGAACCGCTACAAGACCATGAACGAGGACAAGTACGATTTCGGCTTCGCCGTCGAATGGATGCGCAAGGATCTCTCGATCTCGCTGGCCGAAGCCCGTCGCAACGGCGCCAATCTGCCGGTGACCGCGCTGGTCGACCAGTTCTACGCCGAGGTCGAAAAGATGGGCGGCAAGCGCTGGGATACGTCGAGCCTGCTCGCGCGCCTTAATCGCTGACCCCTGACGATTTGGCCCTGCCTTGTTGATCGCGATCGCCGCCATTTTCGTCCTCGCCTATGCGGCGATCGCGCTCGAGCACCCGATCGGGGTCAACAAGAGCGCGTCCGCACTGCTCGGTGCGGGCCTGCTCTGGAGTGTCTACGCGATCGCGACCGGCGACCACGCCCTGGTCGGCCGCCAACTCGACGAGTCCGTCGGCTCCACCGCGCAGATCGTGTTCTTCCTGATCGGCGCCATGACCATCGTCGAGGTGATCGACGCCCATGACGGTTTCGAGGTCATCACCTCGCTGATTCGCACCACCAGCCAGGTGGCGCTGATCTGGCTGATCGGCTTCGTGACGTTCTTCCTGAGCGCGATCCTGGACAATCTGACGACCACCATCGTCATGATCTCGCTGATCCAGAAGCTGATCGCCCGCCGCGACGACCGCCTGCTGTTCGCCTCCCTCATCGTCATCGCCGCCAATGCGGGCGGCGCGTGGACCGTGATCGGCGACGTCACCACGACCATGCTGTGGATCGGCGGGCAGATCTCGCCGGTGAAGATCATGGGCGCGGTATTCCTGCCCTCGCTTCTCAACCTGCTCGTGCCGCTCGTGTTCGTCAGTTTTTCGCTCAGGGGCAAGACCATCGCGCCGCCGACGAAGGACACCGGACTGCTCGCCGTCGATCGGTTCGAGCGCAATTTGATGTTCTATCTCGGGCTCGGCACGCTGATCGCGGTGCCGGCGTTCAAGGCGGTCACGCATCTGGCGCCGTTCATGGGTATCCTGTTCGGGCTCGGCGTGCTCTGGCTGGTCGGCGAGATCGTGCACCGGCACAAGGAGGAGCATGTGCGCCAGCCCCTCACGCTCGTGCACGCGCTGGCACGGATCGACATGAGCTCGGTCGTGTTCTTCGTCGGCATCCTGCTCGCGGTCGCCTGCCTCGAGCATGCCGGCCTGCTGTCCATGCTGGCCAAATGGCTCGACGCCACGCTCGGCCGCCAGGACATCATCGTCATCGTGCTCGGCCTGCTCAGCGCTATCATCGACAACGTGCCACTGGTCGCCGCGACCATGGGCATGTACGACCTCGCGCATTATCCGCCCGACAGCTTCATCTGGGAGTTCATCGCCTATTGCGCCGGCACCGGTGGTTCGATCCTGATCATCGGCTCGGCCGCCGGCGTCGCCGCCATGGGACTCGAGCGCATCGAGTTCCTCTGGTACGCCCGCCGCATCGCCGTTCCCGCGCTCGCCGGCTATCTGGCGGGAGCCGTGGTGTACATCGCGCAGCACGCGGCGCTGCATTGAACGGCGCTGGCCGGCCCCAAATTAACGCCGGGTTAACGTAATTCTTTAGCTCCTTAAGTCACCTCTTAAGGATTTCTTGCCAGAGATAGACAATGCAGAAGGCCCGCGTCCGGCGTGGGCAGGAATCGTGTTGCTTGATGAGTAACCCCGCTGAAAAGCCTGAGGTAGTGCAGCTTCCGGCCGAGCCGATAGGCGCTCCATCGGCGAGCAGCCGAAGGGCTGCGGCGCAACGGGTGCGCGAGGCCCGCGACAAGTTAACGTCGACCAGCGGAACCCGGCCGGCCTTCGACGCCGATATGCTGCGCCAATACGCCCAGACGCGGCTGTCGGCCTCCTACGTCGTGATGCTGCTGGTGGTTGCCACCGGCGTGCTGTTCGGGCTGTGGATGCAGCCGATCCCGGCCGCGGCCTGGACCGCCGGCATGCTCTGCATCCACGCCGCGATGATCCGCAGCTGCCACCGCTTTCTGGCCGAGCCCGCCTCGCCCGCGGCAACGCGCGCATGGCGGACGCGCTTCGTCGTGCTCGACCTGCTCTATGGCCTGTGCTGGATGGCCATCCTGATCCATCCCGTGCTCGACATGGTCACGGAAACGCTGATGATGTTCCTGATGCTGCTGGTGATCGCGGTATCGAGCATGCTGGCCGCCAATCTTCCGATCGCGGCCCTCGCCGCCACTGCACCGGTGGCGGTCGCGATGGCCCTCAGCTTCCTGATGACCGGTTCGCTGGACAATTACATCCTGGCGGCGCTCGCGCTCGCGGCTGAAGGCTATTTCGTGCTGCTGGCGCACCGCCTGCATTCCTCGACCTTCGCCACGCTCGAGGCGCGCGCCGAGAAGGACGCATTGATCGGCGAACTCGAACAGGCCAAGGCGATCTCGGACGAAGCGCGTCACCGTGCCGAATCCGCCAACGTCGCCAAATCGCGCTTCCTCGCGCAGATGAGCCACGAGTTGCGCACGCCGCTGAACGCGATCCTCGGTTTCTCCGAGGTGATGAAAAGCGAGATTTTTGGCGCACATGCAGTGCCGGTCTACAAGGAGTACTCGGCGGACATCCACAATTCCGGCGTGCACCTGCTCAACCTCATCAACGAGATCCTCGATCTTTCAAGGATCGAGGCCGGCCGTTACGAACTCAACGAGGAAGCGGTGTCGCTGGTCGGCATCGTCGCTGACTGCCATCATTTGATGAAGCTGCGCGCATCGAGCCGCGGCATCACCATCCACGAGGTGTTCGAGCAGGCCATGCCGCGGCTCTGGGCCGACGAGCGCGCGATCCGACAGGTCGTGCTCAACCTGCTCTCCAACTCGATCAAGTTCACCCCGCAGGGCGGCGAGATCTGGCTCAAGGCCGGCTGGACCGCCTCAGGCGGACAATATCTGTCGGTGAAGGATTCCGGCTCCGGCATCCCCGAGGATGAAATCCCGGTCGTGCTCGCCTCGTTCGGCCAGGGCTCCAACTCGATCAAATCGGCCGAACAGGGCGCAGGCCTGGGTCTGCCGATCGCAAAGAACCTGATCGACCTGCATGGCGGCACGTTCACGCTGAAATCGAAGCTGCGCATCGGCACCGAAGTGATCGTCACCTTCCCGCCGGAGCGCGTGATGAGCGCGCTGGCGCCGATGTCGGATGATTCTCCACCGCTCCAGCCGGAGAGTTCCGCGGTAGCCGACGAGAAGCGACGGCCGCGCCATCGGCCGATCATGAGCGCAGGTACGGGCTCTTAAACACATGCTTGCAGACATGCCCGACGATCCTTCACTATGTCCAAATGAGCAAAGAAACGCCGTGCGTCGCCGTCTGCATGATCGATCCCAAGACCAGGCTGTGCTTCGGTTGCGGCCGGACCTTGCCGGAGATCGCGCGCTGGCACGCCATGGAAAGCGCGGAACGGCTGGCGCTCATGGCGCTGTTGCCGGCGCGCATGACGGACGCCGGACTTGCGCCGATCGTGGGATCGCCGAAGCGCGCCTGACCGGCCTGCGTGACTTCGGAGGCGTTCGATGATCCGCTTCCTGCTCGTTCTCATCATGCTCGCCTGCACGGCAGGTGCCGTCGTCGCCTATGGCGATCCCGATCAGATCGCGCGCGCGAGCAACAAGGTCTCGCACCTGTTTCGCGCGCAAATCGCTTCCCCGGCCCCAGCCGTGCAGATCCAGCGCGGCCAGGGCGGCGAGTTCGCGCTGCGTGCGAAAATCAACGGCGTCGCCGCACCGATGGTGATCGACACCGGTGCGACCTCCGTGGTGCTGACCTGGGAGACCGCGAAAGCGATCGGACTGCCGCTCGAGATGCTCGAATACGACGTCGATCTCGAAACGGCGGGCGGCCACACCAAGGCGGCCCGCCTGACGCTCGACCGTCTCTCCGTCGGCCATCTCGTCGAGAAATCCGTGCCGGCCCTCGTCGTGCAGCGCGGGCAGATGAAGACCAATCTGCTCGGCATGAGCTTTCTCGACCGCCTAGAGAGCTGGGGCGTGCGCGCCGACAAGCTGATGCTCACAGGCTATCCGGAACTCCAAGGCAGCCGCCGCCGCTCGCGCATCGCGGTCGACTAATCCGTCACGAGGACTCGATCCTGCCTCCAGGCATCGGGCAGTGCGCTGCGAAAGCAAGCAAGTGTGGCATTCGCGCTATTTACAAACCGTCTAGTCGGTTTATAACGGGCGTATTCCCGGATCAGGGTTGGATGAGTGCTGCTCCCTTGAGGATGCGGCCGAGTGGGAGATCGAGAAATATGATTGCGAGAGCCGCCTTACGCCGCACGATCTGCGCCCTGCCGTTTGCGACGGCGTTCGCCGCAGGCAGCGCCTGCGCTGCGGACCTGTCACCGCGCTATGCAGCGCCATCCGCCTCCTACACTGCGCCGCAGCCGGTCTATTCCTGGACAGGTCTCTATGCGGGCCTCAACGCCGGCTATGCCGAGAGCGGCGACGACGCCTTCAACAATCTCGTCGGCACCAGCGGCGGCAAGGTCAAGGGCGCCGTGGGCGGCGTGCAGATCGGCTACAACTACCAGTTCTCGCCGATGTTTGTGGTCGGCATCGAGAACGACTTCGAGGGCGGAGACATCAAGAACCACGACGCGCTCGACAGCGCCGCGGTCAGCCTGCCCTGGTACATGACCGGCCGCGCCCGCGCCGGCATTGCGACGATGGATTCACGCCTGTTGTTGTTCGGGACCGCGGGTCTTGCCGCCGGTGAATTGAAGGACGGCCCGATCAACAAGATGAAGATGGGCTGGACCGCGGGCGGCGGCGTCGAATGGGCGTTCCTGCCGAAATGGTCGGCCAAGGCCGAGTATCTCTACACCGCGTTCAAGCACGACGATTTGCCGGACTGGAACGCCGCCAAATTCCACAGCTTCCGCGTCGGAGTGAACTATCACTTCGACCTGTTCCGCTGAGACGGATCGCGAAGAGCCGGATTTCTATCCGACTCTTCACGTGATTGCGGCTAGGCCGCGGCCTCAGCCGGCGCACGCGCACCGACACGCGAGATCGCATCGCGAAGCACCTCGAGGCCGGCGCCCGGCTTCACCCCCTGCTCGGCAAGATGGCGGCGAAAGGCGCGCGCGCCCGGCACGGCGTGGAATGCACCGACGAAATGGCGCGTCACGGAGTGCAGCCGCGTGCCGCGGGCGAGCTGTTGCTCGATATAGGGCATCATCGCCTCGAGCGCGTCTTGCATGCTCGCATGCGGTGCCGCCTCGCCGAAGATGTCTTGATCCACGGAGAGAAGACGCCATGGCTCCTGATAGGCGGCGCGGCCGAGCATCACGCCGTCGACATGCTCGAGATGCGCTTTGGCCTCGTCGATGCCCGGGATACCACCGTTGATGATGACAGGAACCCCGGGCATCGTGCGCTTGAGGCGATACACGCGATCGTAGTCCAGCGGCGGGATGTCGCGGTTCTCCTTCGGCGACAGGCCGTTGAGCCACGCTTTCCGTGCATGGACGATCAGCGCGTCGCAGCCGGAGGCGACCACCGCGCGCGCAAGCGTATCGAGCGCGACTTCCGGATCCTGGTCGTCGATGCCAATGCGGCACTTCACGGTGACGGGCACGGCAACCGTACGTTTCATCGCCTCGACGCACCTCGCCACGAGATCAGGCTCCGCCATGAGACAAGCGCCGAAGCGGCCATCCTTCACACGATCGGAGGGGCAGCCGACATTGAGATTGATCTCGTCATAGCCACAGGCCTCGCCGATCCGCGAGGCCTCAGCGAGATCGCGTGGATCCGAGCCGCCGAGCTGCAGCGCGACCGGATGCTCCGTCGCGTCGAAGCCAAGCAGCCGCTCCCGGTCGCCGTGGAGAATGGCGCCCGTCGTCAGCATCTCCGTATAGAGCAGCGCCCGCCGCGTCAGATGACGATGGAACACCCGACAATGCCGGTCGGTCCAGTCCATCATGGGCGCCACGGAAAAGAGATAGTCTTTTGATTTCAATTATTTAACCTTATATCCTCAATAGGATCAACCCGAAACATGTGCACTCCAAACTAGCCGAAATTGCACACGTTTAGTACTTCGTGTTTCAGAACAAGTTCGTCAGCCTCGCCAGCCTTTGTGCGGACCTGCATGCCGAGATCGTGGACGCCCCTCCCTACGAACGCCCAGCTTTTTCTGCTGACGGCGAAGACGTCGGACCGCTCGAAGCCGCCTGGGGATGGGACCTGGTGAGAAGCCAACAGTTCCTCCGCAAGCCTAGATGCTGCGATAATACTCGATACATGAAAGATCAGGCATTATTCCGAGCTCCCGTGTCTGGTCCAATTCAACCGTGCCTCCGCTCACATTGGTGATCGGGCCACAAAACAGATCGCGCAACGGTTCATTATTCGCATCACCTTCCAGCCAGCCCTCTCCTCCCACGCCGGCCAGCAGATGCGCAGTCGGTTCCGCGATCGGTGGTGAGGCGGAACCGCTTGCGACCGACGTCGGACGGGCACGAACAGCAATTCGATCCCGCCACGATGCTCGATGTGGTGGAGACGGCGCGCCTAGTCCGCGTCGTTGGAACTGCCGATGATGCCGTGAAGCCGTAACGTTCACGATGTTCGCCCGCAATTGACCTGGCGCTCGCCTACCGGACCGTCGCCGACACCTCCTTCGACGTCACAAGTATGACCTCGCCATCCAGGATGGGCTTGGCGATCCCGAAGAAGGTCGCGACGACGGCCGAGCCGTTGTGGCGATCCATCGCGGCCTTGTCGGCGAAGCGTTCATAGGTCGTGAAAACGCACGGATCTTCCTCGCTCTGCGAGATAAAGAAACCGATCGTCTCTGGCTCGTTGGCGGCGACATGCGTCGCGACGGCGACAAGCGCATCGCGCATCACGACGTCATGTCCGGACTTTGCCCTGATGACGGCAGTGATCGTGATCATCAGAATTTCTTCCAGTCGCCATCGGCTTCAAACGCGCTCGCCGCCTGATAGATGGTTGCCTCGTCGTAATCCTTCGCAATCAGCATCAAGCCGACCGGCAGGCCATCCGAAAGGCCGCAGGGGATGCTCATCGCCGGATGGCCGGTGACATCGAACGGACTGGTCGTGGCCGTCATCTCGAAGGCGCGCTGGACGATCTCGGCGAGTGGCGCGCCCTTGGCCGGAATCGGTGTCGCAACACACGGCAGGGTCGGCATCAGCAACAGATCGTAGGATCCGAACACGGCGTCATAGGCAGCCTTGGCGGCGATCGCGATGTTGCGCGACTTGGCGTAATAGCGGCCGCGATAATGGCTGACGCCCCACTGCCCGACCAGCATGGTGAGCTTGAGCGTCTCCGACAGATCGTCGGCGCGGTTGCGCCAGCTGGAATGGGCGTCGAGCAGACCGACGTCATAGAGCCCCTTCCAATTGAAGCCCATGCCGTTGCCGATCATCATCTGGACCAGGAAACCTTCCAGCGTGATCGGGTTCCAGGCGGCGAGCGCGTGCAAATGCTCCGGTATCGAAACCTCCGACACGCTCGCGCCGAGCTTGGCGAATCGTTCTGCGCCCGCCTTGACCTTCTCGACGACGCCCTCCTGCATGTTCGACACGGCGAAGCCCTCCTTGAGGATACCGATCTTCAGGCCCTTGACGCCCTTGCGGAGCATTTCCGTGTAGCTCGTGACTTTCGGCGCATACTGGCGTGGGTCAAATCCGTCGGGCCCGGCGAGCACCTCCAGCAGCAGCGCATTGTCGGCGACGTTGGCCGTCATCGGACCAGTGTGGTCGATGGTGGACTCGATCGGCATCACGCCCGTATAGGGCACGAGTCCGTGCGTCGCCTTCATACCGTAAATGCCGCAATAGGACGCGGGGATGCGGATCGAGCCGCCCTGGTCGCCGCCGATCGACATGTCGACCTCGCCGGCCGCAACCAGTGCAGCGCTTCCCGAGGACGAACCGCCGGCCGAATAACCCATCTTGAGTGGGTTGTGGACCGGTGCAGGATGGGAGGTATGGCTGCCGCCCGACAGGCAGAAATGCTCACATACGGCCTTGCCGACGATGGTGCCGCCGGCGTCGAGAATGCGGGTGACGATGGTCGCGTCGGCGACGGGAATGAAGCCTTCCAATGTCGTCGAACCGTTCATCATGGGGACGCCGGCCAGCGCGACGTTGTCCTTCAGCACGACGGTTCGGCCAGCGAGCTTGCCGCTCGACGCGCCCTTGACCTCGGTCTTGATCGCCCAGGCGTTGTACTTGTTGTCCTTCGGCATCGGCTTGGCGCCCGGCGTGCGCGGATATTTGACCGGCGGCAGCGGGTTAGGCAGCTCGTCGACGACGTCATAGGCGTCGAACATTCCACCCATCAGTGACAGATATTCTCCGGCCTCCTCGACCGACATGTTCATGTGCAGGCTCGCAGCGAGCTCGGCGACGTCTTCGGCATTCGGGCGTTTGATGGACATGAGTCATCCTTTCTTGTGAGGACAAGCTGGTGGCAACAGAAATCAGCGATCGCGACGGCGCGGCGTAACCGCGTCGGAATTTGAACCTAGGTTGGATGCATGGCGGCGTCCCGTGCCAAAAGGCTTTCCCGGTCGAGCTCTTCTGTGATGCGTCCCTTCTGGATATTGAGGACGCGGTCAGACAGCGACGTGATGAATTCGAGATTCTGCTCGACCACGATCAGCGACATGTTCCAGCGCTTCTTCAGCGCGAGCAGGGTCTCGATAATCTCTTCGATGATCGATGGCTGGATGCCCTCGGTCGGTTCGTCCAGAAGGATCAGCCGGGGCTTCGTGCACAGGCAGCGTGCCAACGCCAGCAATTGCTGCTCACCGCCCGACAGGGCGCCGCCGCGCCGGTCGAGCAGCCGCACCAGGCGCGGAAAGTCTTGCAGCACGGTATCGATCACCGAGCGGTCCTCCTTCGGAGCCGCCGCGAGGCCCATCCGAAGGTTCTCGTGGACGCTCAGGTCTGGAAAGATCTCCCTGCCCTGTGGCACAAGTCCGATTCCAAGCCGGGAACGCTCGTGCGGCTTGAGATGGGTGATTGTCTTGCCGGCGAAGACGACCGAGCCGCCGGTCGTCGGCAGATGCCCCATCAGCGCACGCAAGGTCGTGGTCTTGCCCATGCCATTGTGGCCGAGAATACCGAGATACTCGCCGTCCCGCACCGTCATGTCGATGCCGAACAGGATCGGAATACGGCCGTAGCCGGATCGCAAGTCCTTGACCTCGAGGAGCGGGCTCATGCCGCCACCTTCTTGCCGAGATAGACGTCGCGCACGCGCTGATCCGCCATAACCTTGTCCACGGTGTCTTCGACCAGCACACGCCCTTGATGAAACACCGTCACCTTCTTGGCGATCTGCCTGATGAACTCCATGTCGTGCTCGACAACGATGATTGCCCGCGTCTGATTGATCTCGCGAATGATTGCGGCAGTGTGGCCGGTCTCTTCGTCGGTCATGCCGGCGGCAGGTTCATCGAGCAGGATCAATTCCGGCTCGGCCGCAAGCACCATGCCGATCTCCACCCACTGACGCTGGCCATGCGACAGCGTCGCAGCGATGCGGTCGGCATGATCGGTCAGTCGTATCATCTCCAGTACGGCATCGACCGCGGGCCCTTGGGCGCGCGGCGTCGCCTTGCGACGGACGGCAAGCCAGATGTTCTCTCGAACCGAGAGACCGTTAAAGACATTGGGCACCTGTGTCTTGATACCGATCCCCATGCGGGCGATCTCGTGCGGCAGCTTGCCGGCGATCGGATGCCCACGGAACGCAATCGCGCCCGAAGTCGGAACGAGCTGTCCGGTCAGAGTCTTGAAGAAGGTGCTCTTGCCGGCGCCGTTCGGGCCAATCAGGCAACGCAGCTCCATCTCCTCCAACGTGAAGGTGATGTCATCATTGGCGACCACGCCACCAAAACGCATGGTGAGGTGCTCGGCCTTGAGCAGAGGGACAAGGTCCGCCATGGTCATTCCGCTCCTGCCATGTGCGACGCCGCCGCCGATGGCGGCACTCGCTCCTCTGCAAGCTGCGCCTTCGGTCCTGGCGCGGGCACAAGCCGCATCAGAAGATCGCGCGCCGTCGGCACCAGGCCCTTGGGCAGCAGCAGCACGAACACGATCAACACGGCGCCGAGCACGAGGTTCGAATTCATGGCTTGCTGCGAACCGATATAAGCGACGATGTATTCGATCAGAACACAGCCGACGACAGGCCCGAGCAAGGTGCCGAGCCCGCCTACCGTGATCCAGATGATGATCTCGGCCGACAGCGACAGGCTGAAGATGGTCGGTCCGACAAACGCGCCCCAGTTGACGTAGAGCGCGCCGGCGAGTCCGGCAATCGCACCGCTCAGAATGAAGGTGAGCAGCTTGACCTTGCGCGGGTCATAGCCGAGCAACGATACACGAACCTCGTTCTCGCGCACGGCCACCACGATGCGGCCGGCCGGGAGAGACAGCAGAAGGCGCAGCAGCAGGAAGACCCCAAGCAATGCCCCGCCCGTCACCCACCAGGATTGTTCCGGCGACAGCACCTGGTCCGGATAGAACGGCACGTTGAAAGTCGGCACCGCCGGCATGCCGTTGAAGCCGCCGAGCAGCGCCTTGCCGATCCTGTACTCGTCGCCGGAGGTCGAGTTGACGCAATTGAACAGGATCAGCGTCACGGTCAGTGTGATCACGCCGAGATAGACGTCGGAGATGCGGCCGAAGAAGATGAAATAGCCGAGGATCGCGGCGAACACCGACGGAACGACGATGGCGAGCAGGATCGACGGCGTCGAGTCCTGGAAATTGACCGCGGCGATCGCGTAGGCATAGCCGCCGAGGCCGAAGAAAGCGGTCTGGCCGAACGATAGAATTCCGCCAAAGCCCCAGATAAAAGCAAGGCTGAGCGCCAGCACCGCCATCGCGGCAAACAGCGTCAGCTGCATCATCGCGAACAGCTCGATCGTGCTGGGAATCAGCGCGATCGCAACGATCGCGAGAACGACGGCAACCGCCTGAGCCGCGAGGCGAAAGCGGATCGGCATTACAAATTCCCCTTGAAGAAGCGGCCCGAGATGCCTTGCGGAAGGAGCCGGATCAAGACGATCGCCGCCGTGAACACGAGAACCTCGCCGTAGACCGGCGTCGTGAAATAAGCGCCGACCTGATTGACGGCGCCGAACAGGCTCGCTGCCGACATCGTGCCCGACAGGATGGCGGCGCCGCCGCCGACGACAGTCATGAAGGCTTTCGCGACGTAGGCACCGCCCATGCCGGGCGTGATGCCGGAAACCGGCGCCAGCAGGCCACCGGCGAGACCGGTGACCGCGGCGCCCACCGCGAACGTGCTCATATAGACTCGCGCCGGATTTACGCCGAGCGTGGCAGCCATCGCCGGATTCTGCATCGTGGCGCGGGCGATCAGGCCGAGGCGCGTGTAGCTCATAACGCCGTAGACCAGCGCCATCGTCACGATGGCCATGCCGGCCAGGAACAGCGTGTAGTAGCTCGACTGATAGGAGCCGATCGAGAAGCCGCCGAGTGGCGTCGGAACGCCTTGTTGGGTATTGCCGTAGATCGTTGTGACGATGCCGATGATCAGGAGGCTCAACCCCCAGGTCGCCAGCATCGAATCCACCAGACGCCCGTAGAGAAAGCGGATGAGGCAGCGCTCGATGACCAGCCCGACGATACCGACGAAAAGCGGCGCGACGACCAGCATCGCGATCCAGATATTGACGCCGGCATTGGCCGATATGACAGTCGCGTAGGCGCCGAGCATGATGAACTCGCCATGGGCGAGATTGATGATCTTCATCATGCCGAAGATGATCGCAAGTCCGAGGCACAACAGAAACAGCGACGCTATTCCGTTCAGGACGTCCAGCGCGACGATTAGGTAGATCGCCATTCTTCAGATTCTCTCAGGCCGTCGATGCAGTGGGCCCCGCCCGTAGGCGGAGCCCGGTCTACGTCAGAGATTGATGATGTACTGCTTGGTATCGGCCGGATTCTTGACGAGATCGCACACACTGGCCGTATCGGCCGGCTTGACGTCGGAGTAGCTCTCCAGCACCGACCATTTGCGGTCCTTCACTTCCGCAAGGAACGCGTTGCGGGTCGTGTGATGCGTCGCCTTGTCGAGCGAGACCTTGCCGCTCGGCCCGTCGAACGCGATGGAGTCTTCCAGCGCTGCAACCACTTTCATGCGGTCAATGCTGGCAGCTTTCTTGACGCCCGCGGCCCAGAGCATGACGCCCTCGTAGGTGCAGGCGGCGAGCTCACTGATGTAGGGCGAGTCCGGATGCGCCTTCTTGATCTTCTCGACAAAGCTCTTCGAAGCCGGCGTGGTCAGCTCCTCGAAATAGCCGTATGCGCCGAGAATGGCGTCGCTCTCCGCGGCATCCAGCGTGCTCGGTTCGTTGACGAGGCCGAAGGTCGTCGACGCGATCGGAATCTTTCCCTTCATGCCGGCCGCGGTCCACTGACGGTAGAAGGCGGTATGATTGCCGCCAACGAGCGCCGAAAGAATAAGGTCGGGCTTCGCCGCCTGGATCTTCGAGATGGTCGTGCCAAAATTGGTGACGTCGAGCGGGAAGAAGTCGGTCGACAGCACCTCGCCGCCATTGTCCTTGACGTATTTCGTCATCCACTTCGCGGTGATCTGACCGTAATTGTAATCGGCGGCGATGATGTAGGCCTTCTTGCCTGCCTTCTTCATCGCGCTCGGCACCAGCTTCTCCACGGTCTGCGCGGGCGTGGTGCCGGTGCAGAAAGTATTGCGATCGCAGACGCCGCCTTCGTAAAGCACGTTGTAGAAGTACAGCACCTTGAAGCGATCGAAGGTTGGACGCACCGCCTCGCGCGAGGCCGAGGTGATGCCGCCGTGAACGACGTCGACCTTGTCCTTCACCGCGAGCTGCTGAGCGAACTGCGAATACATCTGGATGTTGGACTGGGTGTCATAGTGGATGACCTTCAGCGGACGGCCGAGAAGTCCGCCGCCGGCGTTGATCTCATCCACGGCAAGTTGCAGCGCGTAGACCATGGGCGTGCCGGAGGCCGCGATCGGACCGGACTGGTCGTGCAGGCTGCCGACGACAATCGGGTTTTCAGCGCCGAACGCACCGGAGCGGAAGACAGCCGGCGCTGCGATCAGCGTCGTCGTAGCTAGGGCCGAGTGCCGCAGGAAGCGGCGACGGGAGAAAGACATAGACGTCCCCATAGGTTTATTGATACGGAAAATATTAAGAATACAATATTTGAAAAAGCAAGCTATTTATCGACGCTCGATGATCGAGAAGTCGTAGCCGTCGACTTGGGCGAGATAGATGGGGTGCCGGCCTCCCACCACGGATTGGGCTTGATCGCCTCGCGCGGTACGCCGCTGGAATGTTCGGCCGTAAAGGCGCGTCAACTTGCGCGCATCGAGGCTCGCGGCTTCCTCAATAAGGGCTGCGAGCGAATAGATGCCCTCGTAGCAGGATTGACCAAAGGCATTCACGGGCGGCGGACTATCGCCGAACGCCGTATGGTAACGCTCCAGGAAGGCGCCATTGTTGCGCGAGCGGATCGACGCATAATAGCTTGAGGCGGCGTAGAGGTTTTCGGTCTCGTTCACATCAAGTCCGTACGCGACGGTCTCGTCGATCGCCGAGGAAAAACGCAGCACGCGCGAACTCAATCCCGCAGCGCAGAAGGCCCGATTGAATGCGATGCAGTCGCCCCCGAGGAAATAGGGAAGGACGACGTCCGAACGCGAGACTTTGATCCGGTCCAGCATCTCGTCGAAGTCATGCTGGCCGACAGGTAGATAGCTCTCGCCAGTCACGGTTCCGCCAAAGCGGGTGATCAATGCTCGTGCAATCTGAAGGGATGAGCGCGGCCATATGTAGTCATTGCCGCAGAGGAAATAGCGGCGCGCCCGCCTTGATTCCGAAAGCCATTGGATCGCCGGAACCAGAAGCTCTTCGGCGGTTTCGCCAGTCGCGATGACGTCGGGGGTCGAGCGGCCCTCGAACTGCGGGGTGTATATGAATGGAACGCGGCCGCGGGCGGCGCGCGCCACGAAGTCGCGCGCAAAACTGGGTAACATCCCGACGATGCCGTCGACGCCGTCAATTTCGATCGCGTCACGCGCCGCCCGGCCGGCGGTCGCGCCTGTTTCTCCGGCGTTCACGATGCACAGTTCAACCGGACGGCGCAGGATGCCGTAAATCCGATTGATTTCCTCGACAGCCAAGCGGCCGCAGGCCTCAGCTGAGGGGGCCCATAGTCCCGCCGCGCCACTCTGCGGGATGAGCAGGCATATTCGAATACTACGCAACGGTGGTGTCTCCGCACTTCCAGACGGACCACTCACGAATCGTGCCAACGGCGATCCCGGTCCCGGCAAGGTCCGTTTGCGGCAAAACCGCTCAGTCCGGCCGGCAGGTTGCCGTTTTTTCTGGCGCCGGTCGCCCGATCAGCCCCTTCATTGGGCAATTTGGAACGAATTCGTTTTCTCCTTGCTCCATTTTATATTCCAAGGCAAAGGTTGAAATATCAAGTAATCTCGCCGGGGGGCCAACAAGGTGCATCTGCCCGACCTCATCCGAGGCGTGAACCGCCGACTCGAGCAGACGCTCGACGCGCAGCTCAAGCCCAGGGGCATGTCTCTTCACCAGTATCGTGTGCTCGAGGCCCTGACTGAACGGAACGGATTGCCGATGGGCGAACTGGCCATTCGCCTCTTTGTCGACGGCCCAACACTCACAAAGATTATCGACAGGATGGTTGAATCGGCCGAGGTCTATCGTGGCCCTGATCCGAATGACCGACGCAGGGTTCTGATCTTCGTCTCGCGCAGAGGAGCAGCACATTTCGATGACATTGCTCCCCTGATCTCGTCCATCGAGCGGGACATCCTGGACAGGCTGGGCGCATCAGATGCTGCAGCTTTGACAACCCTGCTCTCGGAATTGCTCGGTGACCCCACCTCTTCGCATCCACTTTCGTCTCACCGTCGGGAAACCCTGAATTGCAAATGACAGCGGCGGCTTTGGAATGAGCGGTACGACACCGCAAGGCCGCAACTACATCAATCTTGCGCCGTGACCATGCGCCACAACGTCTCCGCCAGCACGGCATAGCCCTTGTCGAGCGCATCTGGTGCCGTGAATTCACGCGGATTGTGGCTGAGACCTCCCTGGCTCGGCACAAATATAAGCGAAGCCGGAATACGCTTTTGGATCGCCAGTGCGTCGTGGCCGGTGATGGTTTTGAAGGTCGTGACTTTGAGGCCGAGATCCCTCGCCGCGGAACGGACCAATTCGGCTCCGTGCGGATCCAGCGAAGGCGCGGATCTCTTCTCGTCGGCGGCGATCGAGATGCCGACTCCGATCTCGCGAGCCTCGCGGTCGATCCGCTTCAGAAAGCGGTCGGTGATGGCGACAACCATGGCTTCGTCTTCATGTCGGATCTCGAACCAGACTCTGACACGGCCTGCCACCACATTCGGTGAATTCGGGTAAACACTGATGCGCGCCGCGGACGCGTGCGCGCCGGCGTTTTCGCGCGCGACTTCGACGTAGAGGGCTTCGATCGCGCGAGCCGCCGCGCGCAACGCGTCGCGGCGCAGAGGCATCGGCATCGGTCCCGTATGCGAGTAATCTCCCTCGAAGACGACCGATATCTTGCGAGTCATCCAGGCACCGGAAACTGCGGCAATGTCCCCTGCGACCTGCTCGAGCCGATCGCCCTGCTCGACGTGCAGTTCCACATAACGTGCTGGGCGGTATTCCAGCGGCGTCACACCGCAATAGCCGATCGCGGCCAGCGCCGCGCCGAGCGTAACGCCGTCGCCGTCCGCGCAGGCATAGGCATCCTGCAAGCTCAAGCTACCGGCGAAAACGGAGCTGCCGCTCAGGCTGGGCTGAAAACGGGCTCCTTCCTCGTTGGTCCAGTTCGCGACCGCCAGGTTGCGTCGTGCAGTACCGGGGTTGGCAAGACAGCGCTCGCGAACCGCTTCAACCGCAAGGAGTCCCGCCAACACCCCATAGGCCCCATCGTATCGGCCGCCCGTCGGCTGAGAATCGAGGTGCGAGCCGGTGATCACAACGTCGTCCGACGCAGGTGCAAGAATTGCGACGCCGAACATGTTACCGATCGCATCGATCCTCGGGACGAGGGCGCGGTTACCTATCTCGCGCAAATAGAGGTCTCGCGCCTCCTTGTCGAGCACCGTTGCCGCAAGCCTGCAAACGCCGCCGTCGTCAGTGGCGCCAATCGCCGCGAAACTTGCGATGAGATCGTGCAAGACGGTCATGTTCCGAGATCGCCGCGAATGGCTGCAAGTGTCAGTCGCTCGAAGTCCGCTTCGGTCAACTGCCGGGGATTGGCGCCCGCGGTCGGATCCTTCACCGCATCGGAGGCAATTGTCCGGGCGTCGCTCTCCTTCACACCGAGCTCGGCCAAGGTATGCGGCACGCCAAGCTTCTTTCGCAAGCCCAGGATCCAGGACAGCACCGCGTCGAAATCATGGCTTGGCAGATTTAGCGCGCGAGCAATTTGCGGAATCTTGTCGGCGATCGCATCCTTGTTGCAAACGACGACGTAGGGAAAGACCACGCCATTCGTCAGCCCATGATGAGTGTCGTAGCGCGCACCGACCGGATGGGACACGGAATGGATCGCGCCCAGTCCCTTCTGGAACGCGGTAGCTCCCATCGACGCCGCCGCGAACATGTAGGATCGGGCTTCGAGATCCCGACCATTCTCGACCGCGCGCGGCAGGTAGACGTCGACGATCTTCATCCCCTCAAGGGCAATGCCGTCGGCGAGCGGATGAAATGCCCTGACACAATAGGCCTCGAAGCAGTGGGACAGCGCATCCATGCCGGTCGCCATCGTGAGAAATGGCGGGAGGCCAACCGCAAGCTCGGGATCCTCGATCGCCATCTTCGGCATCATCATGGGATGGAAGATGATCTTCTTCTCATGGGTGTCTTCGCGCGTGATCACGCCGGCGCGGCCAACTTCGGACCCCGTGCCGGCGGTCGTCGGCACCGCGATGATCGGCGCAATGCCGTCCGTGTTGGCGCGGGTCCACCAATCGCCGACATCCTCGAAATCCCACACCGGCCGAGTTTGCGCAACCATGAGCGCCACACATTTTCCGACGTCCAGCGCCGAGCCTCCTCCGACCGCAATCACGCTGTCGTGGCCGCCGGCCTTGAACGCGCTCACCCCTGCGGTGAGGTTCGCTTCGGTCGGATTTGTCTTCACGTCGGAAAATACGCCGAGTGGTATGCCCGCCTCGCGAACGCGATTGATGATGCCGGCGATGAGATCGGTCTTGGCGAGACCGTGGTCAGTGACCAGCAAAGGCCGGACAAGACCGTAGGTTCGGCAGGCCTCGGGAAGTTCGGCGATGCGGCCCGGACCGGTGATGACGCGCGTCGGAAAGTTCCAGGCTCCGGTGATTTTAACGTCCATGTGCAGCTTTCAATGCTCGATGCGAAGGTGGAATGATTTCGGCCGGGTCAGCGCCTCGAAGCCGAAGCGCGACATGCCGGCGCCGCGTCCGGTGTCCTTGACGCCGGTCCAAGCGAGCGAGGGATCGACATAGTCGCAGCGGTTCATGAACACGGTGCCCGTGGCGATGGCATCGCCGATGAGTTCGGTTGCGACGGCATCTTCGGTCCAAATCGACGCTGTCAGCCCGTAGGGGCTGTCGTTCATGAGCGAGACGGCCTCCTGGTCGGACGAAACCCTCATGATGCCGACCACAGGCCCGAAGCTCTCTTCCATCATCACCCGCATGGAATGATCGACATCGATGAGAACCTGGGGCATCAGATACGCCGTCCCTGTCCTGTCGGCGGAGAATTGCTTCGGATCGATCAGCGGGCGGGCATTCCTGGAGATGGCCTCGTCGATGTGCGCGCGAACTGTGTCGGCGAAACGTATTGCCGCCATGGGACCGAGTGTCGTCTCCTGCGACAGCGGATTGCCGAGCTGATAGCGGGAGGTCAGATCCGCAAAGGCGTCGACGAAGCGACCGTAGATCTGTTCGTGCACATAAACGCGCTCGATGCCGCAACAGCATTGGCCGGAATTGTAAAAGGCGCCGTCCACGAGTTGCTCGACCGAAAAATCAAAGTCGGCGTCGGGGCGCACATAGGCGGGGTCCTTCCCGCCCAATTCCAGCCCGAGACTGACAAAGGTCCCCGCCGCCGCCCGTTCGACCGCCCGCCCGCCGCCAACCGATCCCGTGAAGTTCACATGATTGACCGAACGGGATGAAATCAGCCTTTCGGTCGCAGCATGGTCGAGAGTCAATGTCCTGAACAGTCCGGTCGGCAAGCCGATCCGATCCATGGCCGACTGGAAGCGTTCGCCGACGAGCAAGGTCTGCGCGGCATGCTTCAAGATCACAGCGTTGCCGGCCAGCAGCGCCGGGACGATCGCGTTGACAGCCGTCAGGTAAGGATAGTTCCAGGGTGCGATCACCAGCACAATGCCCGCGGGCACCCGCTTGACCATGCGACGAAAGCCGGAGCGCTCGGTCGGCACGACCGGCGCTAGCGCGTCGTCGCTGAGTTCTACCAGCCCGCGAACGCGCTCCTCAAGGCTGCGCAGCTCGCCGCCGTAGCGTACAGGGCGCCCCATCTGCATGGCGAGTTCCGGGACGACCTCGCCGTTCTGCAGTCGCATCACGTCAAGGAAGGCAAGCATCTTGGCCTTACGCTCCGCGAGCGGGACCGTCGACCATTCCTGCTGGGCCTGTCGCGCCTGTTCGAGGACCGTCACAATCTCCGCGTCAGTTGCGATGGGGCGCCGGGCAACCTCGCTGCCGTCAACCGGTGAAATGCACACAATGTCGTTCACGGGATGTCACTCATTTGAGAGAAGGAACAACGGGATCAGATGATCTCGAAATAGCGAGCAAGTTCCCAATCGGTGATGGCCTTGCGGAACTCGCGCTCCTCCCACTGCCGCGTCATGGCGTAGTGATCGACGAAGGCGTCGCCAAACAGGTTGCGGGCCGCCTGCGAAGCAATCAACCGCTCGGCAGCTTCCGATAGCGTGCGCGGAAACGCACGCTCGGGTGCGTGCGTTCGCTCATAGGCATTTCCGGTGATCGGTTCGCTCGGTTCGATCTTGTTCTCGATTCCCCACAGCCCCGATCCCAGTGCTGCCGCGATCGCAAGGTACGGATTGATATCGGCGGCAGCGACCCGGTATTCCACACGCTGGCTCGCTGGCTTGCCGGGGATGACCCGCAGCGCACAGGTGCGATTCTCGATTCCCCAAGTCGCATCGGTCGGCGCCCAGAAGCCCGGCACCAGACGCGAATAGCTGTTCACGGTTGACGCGACCATCGCGAGCAGCTCCGGCAGCAATGCCTGCTGGCCGCCGACAAACCAGCGCATGGTGTCGGACATGTCGCCAGGACGCCCGGCCTCGTAAAATACCGGCTTGCCGTCCTCGTCTCGCAGCGAAAGATGCAGATGCCCGGATTGGCCGGGATACGCGTTCGACCATTTGGCCATGAAGGTGAGCATCTTGCCCTGACGCTCGGCCCAGACCTTTGAAAACGTCTTGAACAGCACCGCGCGATCGGCAGCTGCGAGCGCATCGGTGTACTGGATCGCCGCCTCCAGGACGCCGGGGCCCGTCTCGGTATGCAGGCCCTCGATCGGCATATCCATCTCGCTGCACAGCTTGAGGAGCGAGCGATGGAAGTCCGATTCCACGGAGGCGCGCAGCATGGAATAGCCGAACCAGCCCGGCGTGAGATTCTTCAGCTCGCGATAACCCTTTTCCCGCACGCTGTGAGGGGTTTCGTCGAACACGAAGAATTCGAACTCGGCAGCGACTGATGGGGCAAAGCCCATATTTTCAGCGCGATCGATCACCCTGCGAAGTAACCGCCGCGGGCACAGCTTTTCCGCCTCGCCCTCGAACTCGCCGAGGAAGAACAGCATGTTCCCTTCCATCGGGATATCGCGACAGGTCGCAGGATCGATGCGAGCAATGGCGTCCGGAAAGGCCGTGTGCCACCCGGTAAACTTGCCGGCATCGTACATCTGGTCGTTGGAGTCCCAACCGAAGACGATGTCGCAGAAGCTGAGGCCGCTCTCCAGTGCGCCAAAGAACTTGTCACGCGCGAGATATTTTCCACGAATGACACCATCGAGATCGACGACCCCGAGCTTGATGTGGGACAGACCCCGTTCTTCGACCAGAGCTTTGGCATCGGCGGCGGTTTTTACGTTTCTTGCATCCATGAACTTTGAACGAGCCCCTCAGGCCAGCGAGATCGCGCGCAACTCTTCGTCGCAGGCGGTGATGAACATATCCGCGTGATCCGTGCCGAAACACAGCGGTGGACGAATCTTGAGCGTGCTGCCGAATGGCCCGGCAGCACCGATCAGGAAGCCGCGCTGGCGCAGGCGGTTGATCAGCATGATTGCGTGCTCCGGTGCCGGCTCCTTGCTGTCGCGATCAAGCACAAGCTCGAGGCCGATGAACAGACCGGCGCCGCGAACGTCCCCGATCTGGATGTGGCGATTGCCGATCTCGCGCAATCCGTCCATCAGATGACGTCCGACCTCGCGCGCATTCTGCAACAGGCCCTCATCCTTGATCACGTCAAGCACCGCAAGCCCAGCTGCGGCCGCGACTGGATTGCCGCCGAACGTGTTGAAGTACTTCACTTCCGCCGCAAAACTGTCGAGCAGCGGCGCACGCAGAGCGACGCCTCCCATAGGAAACCCATTGCCCATGGGCTTGCCCATGGTCACGATGTCAGGGACAACACCATGGCGCGCGAAGCCCCACATGGCTGCACCGGTGCGTCCGAAACCGGGCTGCACCTCGTCGGCGATGAACAACCCCCGGCGTTCGCGGACGAGCCTTATGGTCGGTGCCAGAAAGCCGGCCGGTTCGGCAAAGACGCCGTCGCTCGAAAAGATCGTGTCCACCAGCAGCCCTGCAAACCCGACACCACTTCGCTCGAGATCGGCAATTGCCGCAGCAACACCGTCGGCGAAACGCCGACCGGGATCGCCGACAGGATTGCGGAACATCTCGGGTGCCGGCACCACCCGCACATGGGATGGCAATGGTTGACCGGGACGTGACGACGGCGATACGTCGGTCACGGCCGCAGTGTTGCCGTGATACGCCGCCTCCGTGACGATGAAGCCGGCCCGGCCGGTCGCGACCTTCGCGATCCGCAGCGCCAGATCGTTAGCCTCGCTACCGGTGCACGTCAGCACCAGATGATCGATCTCGGGCGGGAATGTCTCCAGAAGGCGCTCGGCATAGGCATCCACCACGTCGTTGAGGTAGCGCGTGTGGGTGTTGAGCACGCCGACCTGGCTACGGACGGCCTCGACGACGCGAGGGTGTGAATGCCCGATCGACGGGACGTTGTTATAGAGATCGAGATATCGGCGGCCCTCGACGTCGAACATGTAGACGCCTTCGGCCCGCTCCATTCGGATCGGCTCCTGGTAAAACAGGACCGAAGCCTTGCCGAAGGACCGCAGGCGTCGTTGCACCGACTCCCCGAGTTCGGCGTCCATCGCGGACGCACGGCTCTGGTCGAAGGCGTTCAACGCCAGAATTTCTCTTTCCCGCTGCACCACACGCCTCTCTGACCGCGCCTTGCACAAATCAAAGCGATCGCCGAGGCGATCGCGCCGCAGCCATTCCACGATCAGCTTGGAGAAATGTGCGAATTCCCACAACGACAAGCTGGCAGGAGGCAAAAGAGATCAGAGCCTGAGACACACAACGCCGCATTCCAGAACTTACTATACTAGTATCAATGGTTTAGATAAATGAGGATCGTCACTTGCAGAGATACTGGGCACCAGGCTGCCCAAAATTTGAGGGACTTGCCACATAATTAGTGTATCTTTCCACGTCTCCGTGAGAAAGACTTCCTTGTCCCGACGGCTGACGCAGGTGAGGACACGTCAATGACGAGCAAGCCGCTACACACCAGCGACGCCTCCGTGGCCGACAAGCGGCCACGAAAGACCGATGGCGATCGCTTCTCGAAGCTGGCGCGGCACAAGCACATCATCGCACAACTCACCGCCGCTCCTACCCTGCGAGCCTCCGAGATTGCGGCAGCACTTGGTGTATCCGGTGAGACCATACGCCGAGACCTCGTCGAGCTTCAGGAACAGAAGCTCATCAACCGAACCTATGGGGGCGCTTCCCGCCCGTTTGCGCTCGAACCGGCTCTCACTGATCGCAAGGCGCTCATGATCGCCGAACGCGAGGCGATCGCCGCCGTGATCGCCGACCTCGTTCTACCAAACGAAGTTCTGATGCTGGCCGCCGGCGCCACGACGTTTCACATCGCGAGACGATTGGCTTCGCGCGCGCGCGACATCACTGTCATCACGCACGACTATGCGATTGCGGAGGCGCTCGCGGTCAACTCATCCATCAGGGTTCTGTGCTGCCCGGGCCGCTATCACCCGACCGAAGGCTACGTGTTCGGTACGCAGACAATCGCCAGCATCAACAGCTACGAGGCCAATCGCGCCATCGTGAGTGCGACAGGCATCAGCGCCCGGGGCGCGAACGATGCGGATGACGAAGCCGGCGCGATCTATGGCGCGATGGTGAAGCGCGCTGCGGAAGCGATCCTTGTCGCCGATCACAGCAAGTTCGACCAGCGCGCTCTGACCGTGTTTGCGCAATGGACCGATATCGACCGTCTGGTTACCGACCGGCAACCGGAAGGATCTCTCGCGACGGCACTCCGCGAAGCCGGTACGGAGTTGATTGTTGCCCAACCCTGAGAAAGACCCAACCATGGCAAGCCTCACATCTCTTGCGTCTCGCGAGGAGTTTACCGGCCTTGATGGTGATGGAGACAAGGGTCCTGCACTGCATCACCGAACCAGGATCGGACGCCTGGACCTCGAACTTGTCGAGCCGCATCGAGCGTTCAGCTGCAGTTGCAAACGTATCTCTAGCATCCACGACGCTTCCTACGTGCTTGTATTTCCTCTTGGGGGATGTGTGGCGTTCAGCCAGGACGGCCGCGTTGGTACTGCCCGAGCCGGCGAATATGTCCTGCTCAGCGAACTCGCCTTCTACGAATTGTCGTCCGACAAGACCGCGCGCTTTCTGGTGCTTCGGATCCCGGCCGCGGAGTTGCGTGGACGTCTCGTCTCGATCGAAGATCACGTCAGCCGACGTTTCAAGCCGAACGAGCAGATGACCCGCCTGCTGGCCGGAATGATCGGAAACGTGGCTGAGCTGTTCATTGAGTCCCCGCCGCCGAATCCAGAGGCGCTCGCGACCGAAGTCGTCAGCTTCGTGGTGCTCACGATCGGCTCGGAAGACCGGGGCGCCGCCACGGATGTTCGCAATTCGCGCTATCATCTGCGCCGCCGGATCGTTGATTTCATTGAAAGCCATCTCGGCGACCAGTCCCTGTCACCGAAGAAGATTGCGGCCAGCAGCAGGATCTCGCTGAGCTATCTCTACAGTCTCTTCACCGACAACGAGACGACGGTCAGCCAGTTCGTCCAGACGAAGCGGTTGCAGCGGGCCTACGAAATTCTGGTTGCCGACCCGAAAGGCCATCGTACCGTGTCCGAGGTTGCCTACGAAGTCGGTTTCAAGAACGTCTCGCATTTCTCGCGCTGCTTCAGCCGCCATTTCAAGGTGGCACCGCGCGACGTTCGTCAGGCCCGGGCAGCCGCAGCGCAACCAGGCACAGGCGTCCGCCCTACGCAGGCGAAGGGATCGCCCTCGCCCCGACTGGCCCCCTCGCGCAAAGCCTTTGGTTCGCCCTATTGGGACGTCCACAAGCAAGAGCTTCGCGAGACGGTTTAGAGCCAAATTTCCAAGGCCGGCCGTTGCGCCGTTCACGCGCGACGTGCTTTCCCCATGGAGCAAGCATTGGACGACATTCAAGACAAGATTTCTGCGAACGAACTCGCTTCTTTCTTCCATGAGCTCGCCGACGTGGCCGGCCGGATCGCGTTGACGTACTTCCGTTCAAGCACCGATTTCGAACGCAAGCAGGATCTGACGCCGGTAACGATTGCTGATCGCACTATCGAGGTCGAATTGCGGCGCTTGATCAGCGCGCGTTTCCCCGATCACGGCATCCTCGGAGAGGAGATGGGATCAACCCTCGGCGGTCGTTACACCTGGTATCTCGATCCGATCGACGGAACGAAGAGCTTCATTTCCGGAATGCCGTTGTTCGGCACGCTTGTCGCACTCACCGACGAGCGGAAAAATACGGTGGTCGCCGGCATGATCGACATGCCGGCCCTGGCTGAACGGTGGTACGGGACGCCGCGCGGCGTCACGTTCAACGGAGAGCCCGCCAGGGTGAGCCGCACGGCGAAATTGGAAGACGCACAGATCTATACATCCTCGCCGGACTTCTTTACGTCGCAGGATTGGGCTCGTTACGACGTGTTGAGCAGGAAGGCCATGTTCCGACGATTTGGCGGCGATTGCTATCAGTATGGGCTGCTGGCATCCGGCCACTGCGATCTCGTCGTAGAGACGTCGCTCAAGTCGTTCGACTTCATGGCATTGATTCCCGTGGTCGAGGGCGCCGGCGGAATTATTCGCGACTGGGACGGGCAGCCGCTCACACCGGACTCCGACGGACGCGTGATCGCCGCGGCGAACGAAAGCCTGCTCGAGCAGGCCCTGGCCATCCTGAAACAGTAGTCGCGAGAGGCAGCCGGCTCACACCAGCCGCAACCAGCTATCCCAGCGTGGGTCGTACATCACGTCGTGCGCACGCATGTACTTCCAGACACCATACTTCTGGTAGTCGAAATCCCAGCTATTGAGCTTGCGGTTGACGACCGCCCATGAGGCCCATTTCATATCCGCGAGCGCACGGTTGAGAATGACGCGTGCGGTCATCTGCGGACGAACCTCGCCCAGATATTGCTCGATGAGAGTTTCTGTCAGTTTTTCATCAAAGAACATCTCGGCAAACAGCACGCCGAGTTCGTAGCTGCGCTCATTGTTGGACGCAAATTCGTAGTCGATCAGCTTCATCGGCCTGGGGGCGCCGGTCTCGGCCGGAATGAGGAAATTTCCTGGCATGGGGTCGTTGAAACACGGCACGAGATCGAGGCCCGACGCCAGGAAGGCTGACTTGGCCTGATTGTAGCGGTGCATCAGCCAGGGCATGTCCTGCGGGAAATGCGCCCCCAGTTCCTTGCCCTGCGCGATATGTTCCTCGATCATGTCGAAGATCGTCTTGGTCTGGCCGAGCTTGGGGCCGCCATGCAGACGGCGATAGAGATCGAGAACGTCGGACTGGATGGCGGAATCGCCGAAATCCGCGTTGGTGCAGGCGCGATAGCCCTCCAGAAATTCACTGATCTCCAGCCCGTCCGCCGCGTCGAAGAAGATGACCTCCGGCCCGACACCCATGGCATGGGCATTGCGCGCGGCCTCGTTGGCGGTGACGCGGTTGATGAACATTTCCGAGCCCTCGCCCGGCACCTTGACGAAATAGCGGCGCCCGTCGCCGGAAATCTCGACCAGCCAGTTCTGGTTCGACAAGCCGCCGACCAACGGCGCATAGGCGCCCTCCTTGCCGCGCCATTGCGGGACGCGAGCGATCGCAGCTTCGACGTTGCGTTCGTGAAGCGTGGTCGCCTCACCAACTTTTCTGCGAACGGTCATGCGATCCTCCGAAGCATCTCGCCAAAGCGGGGCTCCCGGACCGCCATGCGGCAACGCACGAAGCGCCAACTGGCAAATTTGTAGAACTCCAGCGTATTGCGCGCCGATTTGGCGGCGAGCAGCGCGCCGATCAATCCCCAGCGCAGATCATCCGCCACGCCATAGATGCGCGCCCGGTTGAATGCACCCTCCTCGAACGTCCCCGTGCTGCGGGTGAAAGCGTCGCGCGCCTCAGGCTCCTGCGCAAAGGCCTCGACGAGGAAGCTGCCAATGTCCTCCAACGGGTCGGCCGTCGTCGCGCGATCCCAGTCGATCAGACGAACCTCGCCTGCGTCGCTGATCAGGATGTTCGAGACATTGCCGTCACCGTGGATCGGCACCGCTTTGATATCCAGCTGCCGAAAGGCGTCGGCTGCAAAGCGCAGCTCCTTGACCAGCCATTCGGCATCCTGCGGCAACTGGGCTTTCGCGGCCGCCGCCGCGGCATAGAAATGCTCGATCTCATCGAAGACACTTTTGCGGCGTGGCAACGGTGGTCCGGATTGAAACAGGCGCATCGCCGCAATGACGGCATCGACGATGTCGGGTTCGAGCATCCGCTCCAATGTGCCGACCCGCCAGCCCTGGTTGAGATCCTTCATCACCAGCAGGCCTGCCTGCGGGTCGGCCTTGAGCACCTTCGGGCCGATGCCGAGATCAGATGCACGCTGCGCCGCCTCGAAGGCACACGCCACGTCGATATAGAGCTCCGCATCGCGATCCATATTCTTGATGAAGATGCTCTCGCCACCGCCCTTCCTGGTGGCGCGCCAGGGAAAGCCGTCGACGCCGCGCCAGCTTGGCGACGCCAGGATCGGGATAGCAGGTTCGATCACGATGTCGCCGGACCCCCATCCGGGGAGCTCGGCAACGCAATTGCGGATGGTGGCCAGTTCCGTTCCAGATTGACGCGTTCCAGATTGACTCATGGCGACTTCTGATCTCTTGCGGTTGCCGTTCAGCCGACCTTCATGTCCGCCAAATTTGATCAAGACAGATTTTGATCAGGACAGATGCAAAAGGGATGCCTCGCGCTCCACCAAATCATGCCGTTGGAGCAGCGGCTCTACCCCAACGCTGGCTATTTTCGCTATCCGGACAGTGATCCGGGACGCCACCCATCGAGGCCCACCATGTCAGCTGCAGAATCGATCGGGATGAGCCTTGCCGAGTTGACGGAGGCCTACGCCTCGCGCGCGCTATCGCCGGTGGACGTGCTGCGAGCCACGCTCAGCCATTCCGAGAGCGTCAATGGCGCCATCAACGCCCTGTTCTGCTTCCGTCCGGAGCAGGCCATGGCTGGCGCGCAACGCTCGGAAGCGCGATGGAAGGCCGGAGCTGCGCTGGGTCCGCTCGACGGCGTGCCGATGACCGTCAAGGACAGCGTCGCCATGGTCGGCTGGCCTTACCTTCACGGCATCGGGGCCAACCGCGGCCTGCCGCCGTCAAATTACGACTCACCGCCGGCAATCGCGCTGCGGGAAGCCGGTGCGGTGATCTTTGCAAAAACCACGATGCCGGATTGCGGCCTGATGGCGTCAGGCATCAGCTCGCTGCACGGCATTACCCGCAACCCGTGGGGGCTCGCCTGGAACACCGGCGGCTCCTCGGCCGGCGCCGGCGCTTCCGTTGCGGCCGGCGCCGGATATGTCTCGGTCGGCACGGACATCGCGGGCTCCGTCCGCCTTCCGGCCGCACATTGCGGCCTCGCCGGACTGAAGCCCACCCACGGACGCGTGCCGCATCTGCCTGCCGATACCATGCGCATGGCCGGCCCCATGGGCCGCAGCGTCGATGACATCGCCCGCCTGCTGACCGTGCTGACGCGGCAGGACGAGCGCGACACCTGGAGCCTGCCCGCCGACGGCGTGCGCTATCACGAGCGCCTCCAGCGGGATATGAAGGGATTGAAGATCGGCGTCCTCACCGACATGGGCTTTGGCATGAAGCCCGAGGCGGTCGTGCGCGAGACCGTCGAGGCCGCCGGAAAGCTGCTCGCCGGAGCCGGCGCCATTGTCGAACCGTTCGTCTCGCCGCTCGACCACGACGCCTACGAAGCGATCGACCTGTTCCTGCAGGTCCGCGGCTATCTCGAATACACGTCCCTGCCGCAACACAGCGACGCTCCAAGCGACATCAATCCCTATGTTCGCGCGTGGAGCCTGGGGGGAGCCAGGCACTCAGGCGCCGACCTCTATCGGGCCCTGGGCCGGATCGCCAAGATGAAAGCGGCGCTGCTGGGAGCATTCGAAGGCTGGGACTATGTCATCTCACCGGTGTTGCCGGTGGTGAACTTTCCGGCGGAAGAACCGGGTGTCTCCCGTGAGATGCCACTCGAGCACACGCTGTTCACCGCAATGTTCAACCAGACCTGCCAGCCCGCCTCAACGGTCAACATGGCGTTTGATTCCCGGCATCTGCCGATCGGCGTCCAGGTCATCGGCCATCGCTTCGACGATCTTGGCGTGCTGCAGGTGACCAAGGCGCTGGAAGATCTGCGGGCCGTCAAGATGGACTGGCCGTTCAAGCCAAGGCCCTGAGGCTTCCACGGCCGGACAACAAAAACATCGAAAACAACCCCATGCACAGTAGAAATCTCAACGCGCCCTACGGATTTTACGAAATCGATTTGACGCGTCGGGCAAAACACTGGTAGAGTACCATCATCACAGTTTTAAATTTCGTTTGGTGGGAATGTTCACCCATGCTCCTTGCTGGCGAGCAAGTAGTGCGGTGACCATAGGCTGCCGGGAGGTCACGCCATGGCGCATCGAACGGAGCGCCCGAACGATGCCATTCACACGCGGCGATCATTGCCCCGCCGACGCAACGAGGCTTGTTCGGCAGCATCGGCCGTATGGCCGTCGCGCATGATTTGAGGCTGCTGTTTCAGAGATTGAATCATGGCTTCCTCCAGCATCTACAAACTTTTGGTGGTGCGCGGCGGCGTCTCTAGCGCTCTGAATTCATATCCGCTTTCCGTGCAATAACGGACATGGCCAGACTTGCCTCCGGTTCGCCCCGGTCGCGAATGACCCACAACGGACATCGTTATCGATTCTTGTCTGTTGAATAACGCTCCGAATTCACGGCAAAATGTGACCGTGGGGCAGTTGCCCGGGCGCATGTTAAAAGCATTGCAGTGAGTGGAGGCATGACAGAGGCTTACCAGTGTGCGCCCAGTATGACCGACGTTACCGCATTCGTCGACGAGCAGCCGATTGGCAGCTTTCAAATTCGGCTGTTGCTCGCCTGCGCCGCCGTGCTTCTACTCGACGGCTTCGACACACAGGGGATCGGCTATGTCGCACCGGAGCTTGCCCACGACTGGAACCTCGCGCGCGGCGGACTAGGCCCAGTCTTCAGCGCTGGCCTCGTGGGGAATATGGTCGGCACACTTCTCTTTGGTCCACTCGCCGACCGCATCGGGCGCAAGCGCATCATCGTCCTCAGCACCGCCGTCTTCGGCCTAGGCACGCTTGCCACAGTCTTCGCTCAGGACATCGCCGGCCTTCTCCTCATCCGCTTTCTCACCGGTCTTGGCCTTGGCGCCGCCCTACCAAACGCGATCGCGCTCGTTTCGGAATTCAGCCCAGATCGCCGGCGCGCGACGATGGTCATGGCAATGTTCGTCGGATTTTCTGTTGGTTCTGCGCTCAGCGGGCTAATCGCAGCGGCGCTGATCCCGATCTTCGGCTGGCGATCCGTCTTTTTGATCGGCGGTATTGCGCCGCTTCTCATGGTTCCGTTCCTTGCCGCCCGCCTGCCCGAGTCCGTCCGTTTCCTCGCGCTCTCCGGCCGAGCAGACGTGCGCGTTGCCGAGCTCCTAACGCAGGTCGCGCCATCCGTGCGCTTCCCGTCCGCGATGCGCTTTAGAGTCCGTGAGGCGACGCTCGTGGGCCTGCCCATCGCCTATCTCTTCAACGGGGGGCGCGCCTTGGCGACGCTCGTGTTGTGGGCAGTTTTCTTTATGAGCCTGCTTGACCTCTATCTATTGTTGAACTGGCTTCCCACTGTGCTGAACGATCTCGGGGCCTCAGTCTCGGTGGCCGCGGTCGTCGGCGCCATGCTGCAAGTGGGCGGCATAGTTGGTACTTTGACGCTCGGGCGATTCATCGACCGCTTCTCGTTCCGCGCGCTCTCGCTTGCGTTTCTTATCGCGGCCATCGCGATAGCGATAGTGGGCTTTTGCGGTCAATCGATAGCGTTCGCAATCTTCGCGATCTCATGTGCAGGGTTCTTTTTAGTCGGCGGCCATATCGCTGCGATTGCGCTGGCTGCGACCTATTATCCGACCATCGCGCTCAACCGGAGTCGGCTGGGCAATCGGCTTTGGCCGGATCGGATCGATCGTGGGGCCGTTAATCGGTGGAATCATGCTCGCCCGCGGCGTGGACGCGCAATCGCTGTTCATCGCGGCGGCGGTGCCGGCGTTGGTGGCGAGCGTCGCCGCGCTCGTGCTCGCTCGTATGGCGCGGAGCACATCCGCAACGGTTTCAAGCACGCACCCGGTGGCTGCAGCGCCGCCAGCAGACGCCGGGGCAATCTTCAACAAAAGAAGCGGCCTACGCTTTTGACCACCTTTGGTGATCCGAGACTACGGCTCAACTTCAACGATGTACCGCCGTATCGTTTTCGCAGTCTTCTCCCCCTCGGGCGCAAGGTCCTTCCAGGCTTTGGATTGGAAAAATGCCCTGGCGGCGTCTGCACTGTCCCACTCAGTCATGGCTACGCTAACGGGGGGCGGCTCGCCCTCTGCGTGGAAGATCCTCCCTTTCAAGGTGCCCATGGAGCGTCCACCGGCGTCGGCCAGCGCCTTCCTGGCAGCAGCGAGGTAGCTCGGCGACACTGTCGCACCGCCAATCGGGACGATCTCACCAATACTATAGGCTTTCAGCCTGGCTTGCGCCTGCAGCCCTTGGACCGACAAGCCACCGATTGCGACACCGGCGAGCAGCGCCAGTAAGACCGTATATCGAGTTCTCATATTGTCCTCCCGCCAGCGCCTGCCTCGATCACCGCCGTGTGCGGAGCGTCGAATGACACGAGCCTAGTAGCGCCCCGGCAGGCTCGCTTCACATCCGGCTCACATTTTCCTCACCAACGGCTGGTTTTTGCTAGACTGGACAAGGGCAACCGTAAACCAATCCGGGGAGCGCCACTATGCGCTATCTCTTTGAGAACTACAGCCTGGATACGGACGGCCGCGAGCTACGGCGCGGGGCTGACGTTCTGCCCACTGCGCCGCAGGCGTTCGACCTTCTCGTCTACTTGATCCGCAACCGAGATCGCGTCGTCAGCAGCGATGATCTGATCGCCGCCATTTGGGGCGGCCGCATCGTCTCCGAAAACGCGGTGACCACCCGTCTGAACGTGGTCCGGGATGCAATCGGCGACAACGGAAGGGAGCAGCGTCTCCTGAAGACGTTCCCGCGCAAGGGTTTCCGGTTCGTAGGTTCGGTGCGGGAGGAGCGTGGACATTCCGGCGCGCCGACCCCCGACATCTCTCACGAGGCGCCGGCATTGGCGGGAGACTTTTCCGGTCGACCCTCAATCATCGTCTTGCCCTTCGACAACCTGTCCGGCGACCCCAGCCTTAAAATTTTCGGCGAAGGCTTCACCGAGGATGTGCTGACCGAACTGTCGAAGTTTCGTGAGCTCGTCCTGATTGCAAGCGAGCCCCGGTCCGCTGCCTCCGAAACACGCGATGCGCGGGAGATCGGCCGCGCGCTTGGCGCGCGCTACGTGCTGGATGGTAGCGTGCGCGCGGCGGGATTTCGCGTGCGTGTCACCGGGCGGCTGATTGACACAACGACGGCCGCGCAAATCTGGGGCCAGCATTACGACCTCGATCGCGGCCGTGATCCGGCTTTCCATGACGAGCTTGCGGAGGCCGTCGTCTCAGCGATTTTGCCGGCAATCCGCCACGCCGACCTGAAGCGCTCCCAACACAAGTCATCCGAACAGCTTGAGGTTTGGGAGGCTTACCAGCGTGGCCTCTGGCATATGTCAAAATCCGATGCTGCCAACAACGCGTTGGCCCGGTCGCTCTTTCAGCGTGCCGTCGATCTCGACCCAAATTTTGGCAGGGGCTATGGCGCCATCGCCTTCACATACACGGCCGCCTCATCGGCCTTCAGCGAAATGTCCATTGCCGAGAGTTGCGAGTTGGCCGCCCCCCTGGTCCGCAAGGCCATCGGGCTCGACGAGAACGATACGGATGCGCGCTCGCGCCTGGCGCTACTCGCCCTGCTAAAGGGCGATCTGGAAGGTGCTATCCGGGAGGCGGATATGATACTCTCCGTACGCGAGAGTTGCCCAGACGCCTGGGGAGTCAAGGGTGCAGCTCTGGGATATGCCGGGCGTCGGCAGCAAGGCCGCGACGCGATCAAGCGGTATTTCAGCCTGAACCCCTTTGATATTGCGCGTCCGATCCGGCTTACGCAGATCGCATCATCGCTTTATATCGACGGCGGCTACGAGGAAGCGGCGCTTACCGCGCGACAAGTCATACGGCACTATCCGAGCCACCCATTTGCCTATCGCTGGCTGGCGGCATCTTTGGGCCAGCTCGGCAGTGCAGGCGAAGCGCAGAAGGTACTGCAAACCTTGCAGGCGATATCGCCGTCCTCGTTCGAAATGTATGTTAGGCAGCGACCGCCACAATTCTGCAGCGCAGAATACTCGCCTTTGCTGGAGGGGCTGCGTAAGGCCGGCTGGAAGGAGTAGATCCTTCCTGATCAACTCATTGCAGCTTACTTTCAAGATGCTCCAGGTCGGATAATCAATCTCCGCCTTTTTGTTTCGGGACTCCCCAAGAGGGCCGTGCGCCGTTACTCATACGCGCTGACAAGGTCATCGAATAACACTTCATGTCCGCTCATGGGCCCCTCTGAGACATGCGCGACTATCCTGAGAATGTCCGTTCACTCGGGCAGACCGGAAGTCGCCCAAGGTCCGGCCAACCAACGCGAATGACCCTAAGCGGCCATCCTTGATTTAGGTCAACCCGGACGAACTGCTGCTCTGTTTCTGTAAGTACTCAGTATCCGTCTAAGGACCAAACGGCCTCGATGCCGCGCGAACTCAGCACGCTGCCGGACCGGGGGACCAACGCCGTAAGGAGTGCACCCTTGTTTACGAAACGCGAAATCTTACGCAGCGCGGCATTTACCGGCGTCTCAATTGCGACGACGTCGCTCCCGGTATGGGCGCAGACAACTGCCGACCGCCCCGGCTTCCTGAAAGCAAAAGACGTTGCCGAGGCGGGCTTCATATATGGCCTGCCTATCGTGATGAACTACGCCGTCATGTACGAGTACGCAGTTGATCGCAATTCCGGGCAGTTCAAGGCGCCCTTCAATCAGCTCAAGAACGAACCCAACGTGTTCACCTACAAGGACACGGCCATTCCTACGCCGAACAGCGACACGCCCTATTCGTTCGTCTGGATGGACTTGCGGGCGGAGCCGATCATCCTTTCCGTCCCTGCGGTGGACCCTAAGCGCTACTACTCGGTCATGCTCTGCGACGGTAACACCTACAACTATGGCTATATCGGTACTCGGGCAACGGGCAGCGAGGCCGGCGATTACATGGTCGTCGGCCCCGACTGGAAAGGCGCTACCCCGCACGGGATCAAGAAAGTCTTCCGATCGGGCACGCAGTTTTCGGTGGCGGGATATCGTACCCAACTTTTCAGCCCCGACGACCTCGATAACGTCAAGAAGGTTCAGGCCGGCTACACCGTGCAGACACTCTCCGGCTATCTGAAGCAGGCGCCGCCGCCCGCCGCGCCGGCCATCGATTTCCCAAAAATCGACAAGGAACTCGTGAAGACGAATTTCTTCGATTTCCTCGACTTTGCTCTGCAGTTCGCACCCGCGGAAGCAAACGAGAAAGAGATGCGCGCCCAGCTCGCGCGTATCGGCATCGGGCCAGGCAAGTCGCTCAACTTCAAGGACCTCTCGATCGAGGACAAGCTGGAGATCGGCTTGGGCATGAAAGAAGGCGAACGAAAAGTCGATGAGGCGGTGGCCAATGCCGGCAAGGCGATCAATGGCTGGAGGGTGAGTGGGCTTCCGGGTGACAGCGCCCATTACAACGGCGATTGGTTGAAGCGCGCCGCCGCCGCCAAGGCTGGCATATACGGCAACGACCCGGTGGAGGCGATGTATCCTTTGACCCGCTCCGACAGCGAGGGTCAAACGCTCGATGGCAGCAAACACAATTACACGCTGACATTCCCGCCGGGTCAGCAGCCGCCGGTAAATGCCTTCTGGTCTCTTACGATGTATGACGGCAAGACGCAGTTACTGATCGAAAATCCGATCAACCGGTATTTGGTCAACTCACCGATGCTGCCGGCCATGAAAGCAAACCCGGATGGGTCGCTGACGCTATTCGTCCAGAACAAATCACCGGGGGCCGACAAGGAAGCCAATTGGCTGCCGGCTCCGAACGGTCCGATCTATCTGGTGATGCGACTCTACTGGCCGAAAACAACGCCGCCTTCTATCCTTCCGGCAGGCGAAGGCACTTGGCAGCCGCCGGGTGTGAAGCGAGTTTGATACAATACCGGACGCTCGGATCTCTGCAGGATGGCGACTTCTGCTGCGATTGGCCCATAGCGTCGTTTCGCTGCCACGCAACAATAAGTCAGCTATCGGAGCATAGCCGGCACTGACAAGCTGCCATCCAGTGGGTTTATGCAGCTCACGGCCTCATCTCTACGCCGCCGCCTGCGCCTGATCGCCATCGAGAAGATGGCAGGCGGCGAAACGTCCGGGCGAATGCTCGACGAGCGCCGGCGTCTCCATCCGGCAACGGCCGAACGCCTTCGGACAGCGCGACGCAAAGCTGCAACCGGCCGGGATGTCGATCGGACTGGGCGGCTCGCCCTCCAGCAGGAAATCGGAGGGATCGAACGGCTTCTGCTCCAGCGTCGGGGCCGCCGACAGCAACGCCTTGGTATAGGGATGCTGCGGATCGAAGAAGAGATCGTGGTTGTCGGCAATCTCCACCATCTCGCCGAGATACATCACGGCGATCCGCGTGCAGACCTTCCGCACCATCGCCAGATCATGCGAAATGAAGACGTAGGTGAGATCGTTCTTTTCCTGCAATTTCGAGAACAGCTCGATCAGCCTGCCCTGCTCGCGCTGGTCCAGCGCCGACAAGGTCTCGTCGAGGATCAGGAGCTTGGGATCGAGAATCAGCGCTCGCGCGATCGAAATGCGCTGCCGCTCGCCGGTCGAAAGCGCGTTGGGCAGCTGGTCGTAAAGCTCGGCGGCGAGACCGACTTCGGCCATCGCCGCGATCACCCGCGTTCGCAAATCGGCGCGCTTGATACTCCCGCGGATCAGGAGGCTCTCCTCGATCATGCGGCCGACCGTGGTACGCGGCGGCAAGGCATTGTAGGGATCCTGCAAGAGAAGCTGGAACTCGTTGCGTTTGCGGATCAGCTCCCGCGATGACAGCGCGCCCAGCGAAGTCCCGTTCAAGACGATGCTGCCGCTGTCGGGGGTCTCCAGCCAGGCCAGCAGCCGGGTCAGGGTCGACTTGCCGCAGCCGGATTCACCGACAATGCCGAAATTCTCGCGCGGCATGATGTCGAGCGTGACGCCGCGCACCGCTTGTATGTTGCTGTGGCTGTTGAACGTCCCGCGCTTGCGGGCGCGGTAGGTGCGATGGACGTTCTCCACCTTCATCAAAGGGGCCTCGCCTTGAGCCTGACGGCGGGCAAGCGGCCCCTCCGCCGTCTCCCACATTCGCGGCACGCTCGCGATCGCCTTGCGCGTGTAATCGGATTGCGGCGAAGCCAATAGCTCGTCGAATGGCTGTTGCTCGACGAAGCGGCCCTGGTACAGCACGGCCGTTCGATCTCCGAACTGGCCAAGTGTCGGTAAGGAGGAGGACAGGTAGATCGTCGCCATCTTGTGGCGCGTACAGAGGTCATGGAGCAAAGCCACGATCTGCGCGGCAATGGTCACATCGAGCGGCTGGGTCACATTGTCTGCGATCAGCACGGCGGGCTCGGCGCAAATGGCATCCACGATCATCGCGCGCTGCATCATGCCGCCGGAAAATTTCGACGGGTAGTCCCAGTAGCGCTCCTTTGGCGAGGGAATTCGGACCTCGCCGAGGAGCTGCATGACTCGGTCGCGGCATTCGCGGCCATTCCATTCAGGCCTGACGCTGTGCAGCTTCTCCGCGATCTGGACGCCAACCGGCACGGTCGGATCAAGCGCGCTCTGCGGCTTGGAGCCGATATAGGCGATATCGCGTCCGACCCGGACCTCCCGCGCTCCGGCGCCGAGGATGTCATGACCGGCGAAGGCGACCCGTCCGGCCCGATACTGCAGGCTTTCCGGCAACCAGTTCGCCAGCGCGCGGCTGAGCACCGTCTTGCCCGCACCGCTCTCGCCGTAGATACCGAAGATCTCCGACGTGCTGAGGCGGAAGCTGATGTGATCGAGAATCGGAGCCGCCCCCGGTGTCGTGGCACCGACCGTCAGATCGTCGATTTCGAGAATGAGCGAGAGATCCATCTCAGAGACCTCCATAGATGCGGTTGCGCGCCTTTTCCAGCGCCGAGCCCATGAGATTGATCGAGGTGAGCGCGACGGCAAGGAAGATTCCCGGGACGGTTCCGATCCACCAGGCGTTGAGCAGATATTTGCGGGAATCGGCGATGATGCTGCCAAAGCTTGGGGTCGGCGGCTGAATGCCGAGCCCAAGGAAACCCAGGATCGCTTCGAAGATCATCATGCGGGCGACATCGAGCACCGCGACGAACGCGATCGGGGGCAGGATGTTGGGCGCCGCGAACAGCAACAGGATCCGCCAGTCCCCGGCCCCAAGCACGCGCAGACCGCGCACATATTCCTTGCCGCGCTCGGCGACTGCGGCACTACGGGCCACTCGCGCGTAGAGCGGCCAGCCGGACAGCGCCAGCACGATGATGATCGTCGGGACGGTCGGCCGCGACACGCCGAGAATGGTGATCGCCAGGATGATCATTGGAATCGACAGCTGAGCGTCGGTAATCCGCATGATGATGGTGTCCCACCACTTGCCCTTGAAGCCTGCGAACAGGCCGAGACCGCAACCGATGACGAAGATCAGGAGCACCGTGACGATGCCGACCAGCAGCGAATACCGCAGCCCGATCAGGCTGCGCATCAGGATGTCGCGGCCGAGCTGATCCGTGCCCAGCACGTGATCCCAGGTCCACTTGTCGCCCAGATAGACCGGCGCCAGGAACTTGTCCTTCACCACCATCTTGGTGGCGCTGACCGAGGACACTTCGGGATAGATCGCGGACGCGAGCAGCAGTGCGATGAAGACGAAGAAGCCGATCTTGAAGCTCGACATGCCCCAGGCCGCGGCCAGGATTCGCCGGTTGACCGACCGGATACGGGCCAATCGAGGTTCAAGCTCAGCAGCGATGACCGTGGTCGCCGTCATGGTCAGATCTCCACGCGAGGATCGATGAGATAGGCGACCAGATCCACGATGATATTGATGAAGACAAACACCGCGCTGGTCGTGATGGCGATGCCTTGGATGACCGGGAAATCACGCCCGACCACGGAGACGACGGTCAGATTGCCGAGGCCCGGGTAATCGAAGATGTATTCGATCACCAGCACGCCGCCGATCAGGGTCGAAAGCTGGATGCCGAGCAAATTGACCAGCGGCACCGCGGCATTGCGCAGCGCATGGGAATAGACGATGCGGCGGCGCGACAGGCCGCGAACCCGGGCTTCGTCGATGAACGGCGCCTGCATCACCTCGCCGAGTGACGTCGTCAGCGTCCTGATGATGAAGGGCGCGATCTCCACCGCCAGCACCAGGGCCGGCAGAATGACATAGGAGAAGCCCTGGTAGCCGAGCGCCGGAAGCAGCTTCAGCTTGATCGACAGAAACAGGATCAGAACGATCGCAAGCCAGAAATTCGGGATCGACACGAACAGCGACTGCATGCCGAACGCCAGGGCGTTCTGCCATCGATGCTGATGCAGACCGCCGGCAATTCCGACCGGAAACGAGATCAGCAGCGCGAACAACAAGGCCATACCGCCCAATTGCAGCGTGAACGGCAAGCGTTCGAGAATGAGGTCGGTCACCAGCGCCATGTCCGACTTGGTCGGATCGACATATTGCCCACCGGCCGCAATCATGCCGCTACGCGGCCGAAGATAGGATTGTCCGAGATCGCCCTGGAGCAGACCGCTCATATAGCGGCCATATTGAACGATGATGGGGTCGCGCAGCCCCATCTTGGTCGCCACCTTTTCGACCACATCGGGCGGCGCCATTCCGCCGACGATCAGACGGACAGGATCGCCTGGAACCACGCGCAGCAGCGTAAAGATGATCAACGAGGTGATGAAGACGATCAGGAGACCCTGCGCGATCCGCTTGACCAGGAATTCCAGAATCAACATCGGGAAGAGCTACCCTTGCATTCGTCGGGAGTTCCGGCAGGCCGGGTTGTCTGGCCTGCCGCCGACCCGAGAAGACCGGCAGGCCGGACAAGTCCGACCTGCACCTGACCTCAGAAAACAGGCAGATCGGACAAGTCCGACCTGCTTGAGCAATCATCATGCCAGCGTGGCTTTGGTCATGTCCTGCATGCCGTTCGGATAGATGTAGAGGCCGTCCAGCTTCTTGCTGTAGGCGTGGATGAAGACCGACGTGAACAACGCGAGTGCCGGCGCCTTCTTGGCGATGGTCGGCAGTGTCTCGGTCTGGATGATCTTCTTGCGCTCTTCGATGGAGGTGGCATTGCGCTCCTTGTCGAGCACCGCGTCGATGTCCTTGTCGACGATGCCGGTAATGCGCTTCGACGACGAGTGGAAGTGGGTGCGCAGCACCAGATCCGGCTCGGGCGACCCCGTGCACCAGCCGCAGTCGATCATGTTGCCTTCGCCGCCGCCGGGCTTGTCATAGAGCAAGTTGCCCCAGGCCGCGACTTCGAGGGTCTGGAGATTGACCTTGAAGCCCTGCTCCTGGAGCATGCCGGTGATCAGTTCGGCATATTCCTTGGTCTTCGGATAGAACCCGACCGAGGTGTAATAGGTGAGTTCGGGAAGGCCCTGGCCCTTCGGGAAGCCGGCTTCCGCCAGCAGCTTCTGGGCCCTGGCCGGATCGAACTCCGGATATTCGGCGACCTCCGCATAGCCGAACTTCACCGGCGAAATATGCGCCTTGGAATAGGTCCCCGAGACGCCAAGCACCTCCAGCACCTGCTTGCGGTCGATGGAGTGGCAGGCCGCCAGCCGGATGCGCGGATCGTCGAACGGCTTCTTGGAGCAGCGAAAGAACAGATATTTGTTCTCGACCGAGACCGCCTTGTGGATGTTGAAGCGAGCATCCTTGGAGATCGTCTCGACCTGCTCCTGCTCCAGCCGCTCGATGATGTCCGCCGAACCATTCAGCAACGACAGCGTGCGGGTCGTGGTGTCGCCGACGAAATGATACTCGACGCCGGGAATCTTCGGCGCGCCGAGGAAGAAGTCGGCATTGGCGGTGAGAACGGTCGTGTCGCCCTTCTGCTCGACGTATTTGTACGGCCCGGTGCCGTTCATGCGAGCCGACAACTGCGCCTTGTTGGCGACGTCCTTGGCAGACATGATCGGCAGGAACGAGGAGAGATAATAGTAGAGCGCCGCCGGATAGCCGTGCGCCTTGGTATTGATGCGGCAGGTGAAATCGTCGACGACGTCGATGGTGACGAGACCCGGATACCACTGCGCCGGCCGGTCGGGCTGACAGCCATACTCGTAGGTCGCCTTGACGTCGGCTGCCGTAAACGGCGTGCCGTCATGAAACTTGACGCCCTTCCGAAGCTTGACCTCCATCGTGGAAGCATCGATCGGCGTCATGGACTCGGCCAGCTCGAAGATCAGCTCGTCCGGCTTGTCCGGCCGCATCGGCGCCCGCGTCAGATAGCCGAAGACGAATCCCTCGACGATCAACTGACCCAGATTGGTGTGCGTGGTTGGATCCCAATTGCCGGACAGTGCTTCGGCGCCGAGAAAACGCAGCGCCTTGCCCTCGGCCGCAAAAGCGGAATTTACCAGGAAGTCCGGATTGACCCGTCCGAAGCCGAACGCTGCGGCACCGGCAAGCCCCCCTAACATCACGTCTCTACGGTTGATCATGTCCTATCCCTCGATGATTTTGGCAACGCTGAAACTGCTGCCGAGGGCGCGGGGCACTCAGCCGTTTCGATCGTCTCGCGTAACTTGCAAAGCGTAGACCAAAGGCCACGCTTGCCCGATTCCTGCTGCTCCACGATTCCGTTGCTGACACTCCCGGATGCGCCGATTGCGCGCTCGACTCCAGACCGCCAGAGCACGCCGCCCAACTCCGAGGCAGCCGCGCCTCTCCGCTGTGCAGGACAGGAATGATGGACGCTCGGAACAACGTTTCGGAGACGATGGGCCTATATTTCCGTGTTTCGAAACGAGCGGAATCGCGGCCTTGAAGATACAGGAGCCTCCGACCAGTCACATCATTCGCGGCATCATCTCGGACCTCGACGGCGTGGCCTATCGAGGAGATTCAGCGATCCCGAGTTCGGTAAGAGCGTTTCGCACCTGGCATGAGCAGGGCCTGCCGTATGCGTTCGTCACCAATAACTCGACGAAATCTGCCGCGCAATTTGCGGCGAAGCTGACCAGCATCGGCATTCCGGCGGAAGCACGGCAGGTCTTCAACACCATCTCGGCGACGACGTCCCTGCTCGCAAGACGCTGGCCGCAAGGCACGCCGGTCTTTGCGATCGGCGAGCAGCCGCTGCGCACAGCCATTGAGGCAGCCGGATACGATCTGACCTCCGAGGACCCGGAGGTCGTGGTGCTCGGATTCGATTCGACACTCGACTACGCCAAGCTGCGGACGACGATACGAGCCGCCCTCGCGGGAGCGGCGATCGTTGCGACCAATCCCGATGTCCTCACGCCGGGGCACGATGGATATGACCCTTGCGTCGGCGTGATGACTGCGGCGGTGGTCGCCGCGGTACCGAGTGCGAAGCCGGTCGTCGTCGGCAAGCCGCAGCCCTTCCTGATCGAACGGGCGCTTGAGCATCTCGGCACCGCAAAGCACGAAACGATCATGATCGGCGACCAGCTCGCGACCGATATCGCGGCCGGCAACGCCGCCGGCCTGCGCTCCGTCCTGCTCGC
This sequence comes from Bradyrhizobium sp. Bra78, assembly GCF_024519855.1. NCBI lineage: Bacteria > Pseudomonadati > Pseudomonadota > Alphaproteobacteria > Hyphomicrobiales > Nitrobacteraceae > Bradyrhizobium > Bradyrhizobium sp. Bra78. The sequence continues at coordinate 48,858 of NZ_JALJRE010000003.1, forward strand.
CAGCGACGTCCCGTTCAATGCGGCCACGGGGGTCGTCCCCGATCGTGTCGTGTCGAGCCTTCTCGATCTCCTCGACGCCACTTCCGAGAGGGCCGGCCCGCTCTCATGATGACTCCGAGCTCGATCGAGAGCATGCAGACCGAGCTCGGCGCGGCCTTGCCGCTCTGGGGTCTGTCGTCACGATCGACGGTCTCCTTCCTCAGCCATTCCGAGAACACGACGTTTCTGGCGCGGGACCCGGCGTCTGGACGGAGGCTGGTGCTGCGCGTGCAGCCGGACCGGCTACCATACGTCCGTCGAGATCAGGTCCGAGCGCGCCTGGATCGCACCGATGGAACCGCCGCGATGGGGGAACGATTTCTGCAAGCGCTTTGATGGTCGCCCGTGGCGAGACAGAGTCGCTTGTCTTCTTTCGTTCCAGTCTCTCCGACGGTCCGGTCCTGACCTTCGAAGGCTTGACGATGCCGACCGCGGCGTCGGGACCTGCCGTCGCGTTGCGATAGGCCTCCCGAAAAATCTCCGTCATCCCTTCTCATGACCGCCTGCAGCAAAGGACTGCGTCTCGAATGCAACCTCTCGCAGCACCGTAGCCAGGACGGACGCGCCGGCGGCAACATGATCAGGCTCGGCCCACTCATGTTCGACATGGCTTGCACCATCCCGGCAAGGAATGAAGATCATTGCCGCTGGACAAATCTTGGCGAGATGGCGGGCGTCGTGGCCGGCGGCCGAGAGGATGGCCATGCTGGTATGCCCCTGCTGACGCGACGCCTCCGCGATGCTCGCCCGCAGGCGCGGATCGAAGGCGTTCGACGGCGCATCGACGAGCGGCGTTAACGTAACGGCGCAAGGTGGGGCGTATTCGCGGCAAAGGACCGAAATCTGAGCGCCGGCCGCATCGAGTACCGCATTGTCGGGATGGCGCAGATCGATGCTGAAGACGACGCGCGACGGCACCACTGACGGCGCGTTCGGCACGGCAGCAACCCGGCCGATCGTGAACTTGATGTCGGCATCGATTCCGCCGATCTCGGCGTGAAGCGCCGCTGCCATGCGCGCAAAGGCCGCGAGCGCATCCCGCCTCTCCTGCTGCGCGAGCGTACCTGCGTGTCCTTCCTCTCCCTCGATCAACACCTGAAAGGTCTTCTTGCCCTGGATGCCGGTGACGACGCCGATCGTGCAGGCGGCCGCCTCCAGCAGCGGTCCCTGCTCGATATGCAATTCGAGATAGGATCCGACGGCAAAGCCGAGCATTCTGTGCGGCACATCAGGGAAAGCCTGATGGAGGCGGTCTAGCGCTTCGCCGACGCTGACGCCGTCAGCATCACGCGCGGTGCGGATCGCCGCCATGTCACGCTCGCCCGTAAAGGCCTCCGAACCCATCATGCCCGGCGCGAAGCGCGAGCCCTCCTCGTTCATCCAGGCGACGACGATGACGTCGCGCACCGGCCGGTCGCCTCGCTCAGCCAGCGAGATCGCCGCCTCGAGTGCCGCCATCACGCCAGCGGCGCCGTCGAATTTGCCGCCGGTCGGCTGACTATCGAGATGACTGCCGAGCAGGAACGGCGGTGCGGCACCATCGCGCCCGGCGAGTGTCAGAAACAGGTTTCCCGCCGCATCCGTCGACGGCGTCAAGCCCGCCTCGCGCGCCCAGCCGATGACGCGGCGCCATGCGGCGATCTCGCCGTCGCTCAGCGCCTGACGGTTGACCCCGCCGGCGGGCGTCGCGCCGATCTCGGCGAGTGCCATCAAGCGGGTCCAGAGCCGATCGGCGTTGATCAGGGGCTGGCTGGTCATCGATCCACTACTTCGTGCGCATGATCTGGCCCGGCAGCGCGCGCGGATCACGTGGCAGCCAGCGGCCGGCCTCGACCTGGGCGATGAACTCTGCAAGCAGCGCGTTGAACGCCGCCGGTTCTTCCAGATTGAGGGTGTGACCGGTCTTGGGGAAGACCGAGAGCCCGCAGGCCGGAATCGTCTTCTTCAGGAAGATGCCGGGCTGGAGGCAGTGATCATCCTCATCGCCCACGACCACCAGCGTTGGCACAATCATCGACTTCAGTCCGTCCTCGAGGTCGTAGAACGACGGCCGCCGCGCCTGAACGCCGCGCATGGTGTTGGCGGCGCCGCGATCCGAATGGGTGGCGAGGCGATCGGCAAATTCCTGCCAGCCGCGCGGGTCCTTGTTCTGGAACTGCACGCGGCTCGCGCCGAGCGCATAGACTTTGGAGAACTCCTTCGCGCCCTGCGTCTCGAAATTGTCTGCGACTTCCAGCGAGACGCCGCGAAAATACTCTTCGAACTCCTTCTCGCAGCCATAGCCGGCGCCGGCCACCGTGAGTGACAGAGCGCGCTCCGGCGTGCGCAGGCCGAAATGCACCGTACAGAAGCCGCCCATCGAGAGGCCGACGATGTGCGCTTTCTCGATTCGGAGCGCATCGAGCACGGCGACCGCATCGTCCGCGGCGATCGCCTGGGAATAGGCCTCCACGCTATCAGGCACATCCGACGGCGGATAGCCACGGGCGGCGTAAGTGATGCAGCGGTGGCGCCTGCTGAAATAGCGGAGCTGCGGCTCCCAGCTAGCGTGATTGCCGCCGAATTCATGGATGAAGAGGATCGGCGTGCCCTCGCCGGCCTCCTCCACATGAAGCTTCACGCCGTCCTTCGCTGTAATCATCGTCATCGGCATCGTTCCTAGAATTGCGGCGGCAGGTCGTTGAGCGTGCGCGCCTGCGCGACCATCTCCGGCAGCAGTGTGCAGAGCTTTTCGACCCACGCTTGCGGCACGGAGGTGCTGATCTTGACGAAGCGGTCGCCGAAACGCTGGGTGTGATAGGTGCCCTGGCGGATCATGATGCCCTGGCGGCGATAGCATTCGACCAGCGCCTCGGGGCGGATGCCCGCCGCAACGGTCTCCAGCACCAGGAAGTTTCCGTGCGAAGGCATGATCGGCAGCGCCAGCCCTTCGATCGCGGCCGCCGCCTGCTGGATCATCGCCTTGTTGGCCCGGTCGGTGCTGCGGACCTTCTTCATCCATTCTGCCTTGACGGAAAGCCCCGCCTGCGCCGCGCGCTGGGCGATGACGCTCGCGCCGAGCACGCTCGTGGACGTCTGCGCGAACTCCTCGAACAGATCAGGCGCGGCAACGAGAGCGCCGATCCGCAATCCGGCAAGGCCCAGCCATTTCGAAAAGCTGGTCGAGACGACCGAGCCTTGCGGAGCCACGTGAAGCGCCGGGGTGTGGCCGTCGGCGAAATCACGATAGGTGCAATCATGCACCAGCAGCGCGCCGCAATCGCGCGCGATCGCCGCAAAGCTCTCGATCTCCTCGCGAGTGTAGCGGATGCCGAGCGGATTGTTGGGATCGACCAGATAAATGATCGCCGTGCGCTCGTCGACATTCGCCTTCAACGCCTCGGGCGTCAGGCGGTAGTTGCAGGCCGGATCGTAGATCGGAATCTCGATCACCTCGGCGCCCTGCTGGCGCGCGAACAGGCACGGCCATTTCCAGGTCGGATCGGTCGTCACCAGCGTGGTGCCGGGCTTGCAGCGCGCACGGCATATCATGGCCAGCGCGTTGACGCCGCCCTCGGTCACCAGCGCCTCCGCACCGGGTGCGCCGAGATCCGCAACGATCGCGGCGCGCAGCGCCTCGAAGCCGAGCGGGGGAGCATAGGCATTGAACTCGCCGGCCTCGATCGAGCGCAGCATCGCCTCGCGCACGGCGGGATGGCTCTCGACGTGGTTGGTATTCTGGCCGAGCCAATAGAGTCCCGGCGTCGCCGAGAGCTCGTCGAAATAGCGGTTGCGGACCAGCGCCGCGGATTGAGTCCCTGACATCGACGCCTCAGATCACCGAGCCGCGTGCGGCGATGCCGCCGTCGATCGTCACCACGGTGCCGGTGATGTAGCCGGACCGCGGCGAGGACAGGAAGGCGACGAGATCGGCGACCTCCTCCGACGTTGCCGGCCGCTTGCCCGGATATTTGTCGAACAGTTCCTCCCAGCGGCTTTCGTCGCCGAGCATGTCGATCGCCTTGCGCTTCATGATCTTGAGCATGCGGTCGGTGGCAACCGGTCCCGGATTGACCGCGACGACGCGCACGCCGTGATCGAGGCTGCGGCCACCGAGCGCCTTGGTGAAGGACATCAGCGCCGCGTTGCCGGTCGAGCCCGCGATGTAGCTCGCGTCCCAGTTCTCGCCGGAATTGCCGATGATGTTGATGATGACGCCGTCCTTGCCCTTCATGCGCGGATAATAGAGACGCGACAGCGTGATGTAGCCGAACACCTTGAGATCGAAGCCGCGCCGCCAGGCCGCGTCATCGAGAATTTCCAGTGAACCGGCCGGGATGTCGCCGGCATTGTTGATGAGAATGTCGATGTCGCCGACCTCGGCCGCGAGCTTCTCCATCGCAGCCGTGCTCGACAGGTCGAGCGCGTGGATGGTGATCTTCACGCCATGGCGGGCTTCGAGCTGTTTCTTGGCCTCGAGCATCGCCTCGCCGTTGCGGGCGGCGAGATGCAAATGACATCCTTCCGCGGCGAAGAGCTCGGCCACCGCAAGTCCAATTCCTTTCGACGCGCCGGTGATCAGGGCGGTCTTGTTCGTCAGCTTCAGGTCCACTCCGGGTCTCCAGGATGCAAGCTAGATATACAATGTCTAGCAATTTGCATACCAAGCGATCCCAAGGTCATTCGAAGGCGGCGAGGAAGTCCAGCAGGTTGTCGCCGAGCAGGTTGACGTGATCGCGCATGGCACTGTGCGCCCGCTCCGGATCGTGGGCCAGGATCGCCTGCATGATCGCCTCATGCTCGCGAATGGTGTCGGCGATCCGGTTCGGCATGCGCGTCACCCGGCGGCGATACGCCGCCACCTGGTTGCGCAACTTGCGGGTCTGGTCGGCCAGGAAGGCGTTGCGCGAGGCCTCGTAGATCGCCTCGTGGAATTCCTGGTTGATGTCGTAGAAGACGTCGATGTCGCCGGTTTCGCCCGCCGCTACAAGTCGCTGGTGAATCTCGCCAATTTCAGTCCCCCAGGCCTGCGGGACACGCCGCGCGGCAAGCCTTGCGCAAAGCCCTTCGAGCTCGGCCATGACCTGGAACATCTCGATCAGTGCCTGCGCCTTGATGCTGCGAACCGTTGCCCCCTGCCGCCCGCGCAGCTCGACCAGATGGTTGGCAGCCATCAGGCGGAACGCCTCCCGCACCGGTGTGCGCGAGACCCCAAAGCGCTGCGCGATCTCCTGCTCGTCGAGCCGGCTGCCCGGCTCGAGATGACCCGCCGCGATCGCGCCTTCGAGCTTCTGGCGCAGACTCTCGGCGAGCGTCATGCCGGAGCCTGCCGTGAGGGTCTCCTGCCCATTTTTCACGCGCCCGGCGCCGCCTTGTGCACCAATATTCGCCATCATGTTTCTCCAATGCCAATACAAGTATACATATTGACACTCACTCTCCAGCGAAACGCCCCGTTTTTCCTAAGGGATGCGCGCGGCGCCCACCTATTCGCTGTCGATCTCGCAAGTCTTATGCCTGATTTGCCTGAAAATCGCACTGGCACACGAGTTGCTACGAGATTTCGACGCGGCCCGCTTTCGTATGCGAATGGCCGCCGCCATTATACAAGGACATCCCGGTGCAGGCTGCCCGCCTCCCCAATCCCGGACCGACCACCGAAGCCCCACAGGCTCGGCCGGAGCCGCTGCTTTATCTTGGCGCGCTCAACAAAACCTTCGGTCCCGTCGCGGCCCTGTCGGGACTTCAGGCGAGCGTGGCCCCCGGAGAGTTCGTCACCGTCGTCGGTCCCAGCGGCTGCGGCAAGAGCACTCTTTTCAATATCGTCGCAGGGCTCGAGGAGCCGGACGCCGGCGGCATCCTGCGCTTCGAAGGCAAGAGCTGTCATGCCGCCGATCTGCTCGGCCGCGTCTCCTTCATGCCGCAGCGCGACCTGCTGTTTCCCTGGCGCAACGTCGTGGATAACGCCATCCTCGCGCTCGAGGTCGAGGGCATGCCGCGCGACCAGGCGCGCGCCAAAGCCCTGAAGATGCTGCCCGAGTTCGGGCTGGCCGGCTTCGAGAAGCAATATCCCAATCAATTGTCCGGCGGCATGCGCCAGCGCGTCGCCTTGATGCGGACCTTCCTGTTCGAGCGCGACCTGATGCTGCTGGACGAGCCGTTCGGCGCGCTCGATGCGCTGACGCGGGCCATGATGCAGCGCTGGCTGCTCGATGTCTGGCAGAAATACCGCCGCACCATTCTCTTCATCACCCATGACGTCGACGAGGCGATCTTCCTCGGCGACCGCGTGCTGGTCATGACGGCGCGCCCCGGCTCCGTGAAGCTCGAACAGGTCGTCGATCTTCCTCGCCCGCGCCGGCCCGAGATCGTCACCTCCCCCGAATTCGTGCGCCTCAAGCGCACGCTGCTCGACGCAATCGAGGAGGAAAGCATGAAATCGTTCCAATCCTCCATCGCGCAGGAGAAGCCGCAATGAACGCGATGTCAGCGAGAGAGCCCGCGCCGCGCGGGATCGAACCGGCGGAATGGGACGCGCGCATCAAGCTTGCAGCCTGCTATCGCATGGTCGCCAGGCTCGGAATGGACGACCTGATCTACAATCACATCTCCCTGCGCGTGCCCGGCCACGACGACCAGTTCCTGATCAATCCCTATGGGCTGCTGTTCGACGAGATCACGGCATCGAGCCTGGTGAAGATCGACACCAAGGGTAACAAGCTCGACGACACGCCACAGGCCGTCAACGTCGCGGCCTTCGTGATCCATGCCGCGATCCACACCTCGAACCACGACGCGGCCTGCGTGCTGCACACCCATTCCGACGCGAGCGTTGCGGTCTCCGGCCAGGAGAAAGGCCTGTTGCCGCTCAGCCAGTTCGCGATGCGGTTCTACGACAGGCAGGCCTTCCACGACTATGAAGGCGTCGCCATCGACCTGGACGAGCAGGTTCGCCTAGTGCGCGATCTCGGCCCGCACAAGGTGATGCTGATGCGCAACCACGGCATCCTCACCGTCGGCCGGACCCCGGGCGAGGCTTTCATGCTGCTCTACTATTTCGAGCGCGCCGCGCGGATCCAGTTCCAGATGCAGGCCGCCGCCGCGGCCGGCGCCACGCTGGTGACGCCGCCGCCCGAGGTCTGCGAGAAGGCCGCGCGCCAGTTCTGGGAATTGCAGGGCGACATCCTCGTGCCCGGCGAACGCGAATGGCCAGCGCTGATGCGTCAGCTCGACCGCACCGATCCGTCCTACCGCAATTGATTTTCACCGCCAGGAGCATCACCATGTTGAGCCGACGCCACGCCTTCTCCGTCCTTTCCGCCATCGCACTGGCAACGGGCTCGCTCGTCACGGCTGCGCCCGCCGCCGAGTTGCAGAAGGCGAGCCTGCGCCTGAAATGGCTGCCACAGGCGCAGTTCGCCGGTTTCTACGTCGCAGCCGCCAAGGGCTACTACAAGGCCGAGGGCATCGACCTCACCATCAATCCCGGCGGGCCCAACCTGCTGACCGAAAACCTGGTCGCGACCGGTGCCGACACGTTCGGCCTCTCCGGCGGCACCGACAGCGTGTTCGCAGCCCGCGACAAGGGGCTGCCGATCGTCTGCATCGGTGTGTCCCACCAGATCACGCCCTTCATCTTCGTCGCCCGCAAGGACGGGCCGGTGAAGACGATCCAGGATTTCAAGGGCAAGACCGTCACCACTTGGTTCACCGGCGCCAATCACGTGCTGACCGGCATGCTGGCCAAGGAAGGCATCAAGCCGGATGAGCTGAAGATCCAGCCGCAGCAGGTTTCGGTGACGCCCTTCGTCGACGGCAGCATCGATGTGGTCACGGCGACCTATTACAACGAGTTCTACACTATCCAGTCGCGCATGCCGAAGGACAGCTTGAAGACCTTCGTCGCCGAGGACTACGGCATCACCTTCCCGCGCGACACGCTCATCGTGGCCGAGGCGATCGCCAAGGAAAAGCCGGAGCTCGTCAAGGCGTTCCTGCGGGCTTCGCTCAAGGGTTGGAAAGACGCCTTCTCCGATCCCAAGGGCGCCGTCGACACTGTGATGGCTGTAGCCCCGACGCTCGATCGTGCGCAGCAGGAATTCATGCTCACCGAGGTGAAGCGCCTGATGACGGCCGGCGCGGCCGGCAAGAACGGCCTGTTCTGGATCGACGCCGACGCGGTCAAGACCGCCCACGACTTCTTCCTGAAATATGGCGTGATCTCCAAGCCGGTTGATCTCGCTGCCGCCTATGACGCCAGCTTCATCCAGAGCATCCCGGCGGCGGACCGGCTGCCGTGAGCAGCACTGCGGCGACATCGCTTGGTTCCGGCCGCGCGGCTGCGCGGTCGATGGCAATGCCGGTTTCGCTGCGCAAGCTGATCCGGCTCCTGCTCGGCCTCGCCATTGCCGCGGTGGTCTGGGAAGGCGCGGTGCTGCTGTTCGGCATCCGGCCCTATTACCTGCCGCGCCTCAGCACGATTCTGCTGGCGATGGCGGCGACGCCCCGCGCCTATGTCGACGGCTTCCTGCGGACCCTGGCCGAGACGCTGATCGGATTCGCTTCCGGCGGCGCGTTCGGCGTGCTCATGGGTGTCGCGTTTTTCCGCCTCCGTGCGCTGCGCGAGATGGTGTTTCCGATCTTCGTGGTGTCGCAGACCATCCCGGTCATCGCCTTCGGCGCGCTGGTGGTGCTGTGGTTCGGCAATACGCTGCTCGCCAAGGCGATCATCGCATTCTACCTGACCTTCTTTCCGGTGACGGTGAACACGCTTCTGGGCCTCGAGACGGTCGATCCCAAGCAGGTCGACCTGATGCGCAGCTTCGGCGCCTCCAACCGCCAGCTCCTGTTGCGCTTGCAGCTTCCAACCGCGCTGCCGCAGATCTTCGTGGCGCTGCGGCTCGCTGCATCATTGAGCCTGGTCGGCGCCATCGTCGGCGAATGGTTCGGCGACACCACCGGGCTCGGCGTGCTGCTGCTCCAGGCCATGTTCACCGAGAACGTCGTCGCGATCTGGGCCGCCCTGCTTGCCGCGGCTCTGCTCGGCACCGGCTTCTATGCGGTCGTCGCCGCGGTCGAACGACGGCTGGTGTTCTGGAGCGCGGAGCAATGAGCCGCGCGCTTGCTTCACCCTCGCTCGCCGTCCAGCGCGGCATTCTCGGCGCCTTCATCCTGGTCGCGTGCTGGGAAGGCGCGGCGCGCGGACTGCATCTGCCGGCCTATGTTCTGCCCGCCGTCAGCGACATCCTCGCGGGCCTCTGGTCCAAGCGCGCAACGCTGACCGACGCCGCCGGCTACACCCTGCTCGAAGCGCTGGTGGGCTATGGCCTCGGCTGCCTGATCGGCATCGGCCTCGCCGTCGCCATCGCATTGGTGCCGGCGCTGCGCACCGCGATCCTGCCGCTCGCGACCGCGATCAATTCGGTGCCCGTGGTCGGCTATTCGCCGCTGATCCTGCTCTGGTTCGGCATCGGCGTCAGCTCGAAGATCGTGATGGTGGCGATGGCGGTGAGTTTCACCATTCTGCTCTCGATGCTGGCCGGGCTCGATCGTGTCGATCGCCGCGCCATCGACCTGATGCGCAGCTTCGGGGCAAGCCGCTTCGGGGTGCTGTGGCGCCTGCGCCTGCCGACCGCGCTGCCGCTGCTGTTGGCCGGCATGCGCGTCTCGACGGTGCGCAGCGTGATCGTGGCGATCGTCACCGAGATGCTCGGCGCGCATGGCGGGCTCGGCTGGGTGATCTACCAGGCGGTGCTCCAGATCGACTTCGTCCAGGTCTGGGCGGCGATCTTCGTCGCCTCCGCCGCGAGCCTCGCCTTCTTCGGCCTGATCGGTTTCCTCGAACGCAAGATCCTGTTCTGGACATGACGCCATGAAACGACAGATGCATCTCGGCCTGTTCATCCTGGGAACCGGCAGCCACGTCGCCGGCTGGCGCTATCCCGGCGCGGTCGACAGCTTCCAGGATTTTGCGGCGATCCAGCAGATCGGCCGCACCGCCGAGCGCGGCAAGTTCGACCTGATCTTCATGGGCGACAATCTCTATGCCGATGCCGTAGCCCATCCCTCCTACACCCTGCGGCTGGAGCCGCTGACGATGCTCGCCGCGCTCGCGACCTCGACCAGCCACATCGGCCTCGGCGCGACCGTCTCCACCACCTACAGCGATCCGTTCTCGGTGGCGCGCGTGTTCGCCTCGCTCGATCACATCTCCAAGGGCCGCGCGGCGTGGAATGCGGTGACGACGGCCAATCCGGCGACCGCAGCGAATTTCGGCACCACCCACCCCGACCACGCCCGCCGCTACGAGATGGCCGGCGAATTCCTCGACGTCGTCAAGGGACTGTGGGACGGCTGGGCGGATGACGCCATCGTCGCCGACCGCGCCAGCGGCCTCTATATCGATCCGGCGAAGCTCCGCCCGATCGACCATGACGGTGCATTCTTCAAGGTCAAGGGCCCGCTGAACATCGGCCGCAGCCCGCAGGGGCGCCCGGTCGTCCTCCAGGCCGGCGGCTCCGAGGCCGGCCAGGCGCTGGCCGCGCGCACCGCCGATATCGTGTTCTCGGTGGTGCAGGACATCGAGGAGGCCAAGACCGGTTACACGTCGTTGAAGACGCGACTGCCGTCGTTCGGCCGCAAGGCCGCCGATGTCACGGTGCTGCCGGGCGTGATGCCCGTCGTCGGCCGCACCGACAAGGAGGCGTTCGAGAAGCTCAACGTGCTCCAGAGCTTTGTCAGCGGCAGTAATGCGCTTGCCATCCTGTCCGACCGCTTCGGCCGGGACATGTCGACTTACGATCTCGACGGACCTATCCCAGACATCGCACCGTCAGACAGCTATCACAGCTTCGCCAGCGTCATGCTCGCGAAGGGCCGCCGCGAGAACATGACGCTGCGCGATCTCTACAATCTCACCGCCGCCGCACGCGGCCATTGGGTGCTGTGCGGCTCGGCCGAGCGCATCGCCGATACGCTCCAGCTCTGGTTCGACGAGCACGCCGCCGACGGCTTCAACGTCATGCCGCCCTACTTCCACGAAGGGTTCGAGGATTTCGTCCAGTTGGTCGTGCCGATCCTGCAGGAGCGCGGGCTGTTCCGCGCGGAGTATGAGGGCGCGACGTTGCGCGATCATCTCGGCCTTCCGCGCCCGGCCAATCCGTTCTTCGAGGCTTAGAGCGCGCCGGCGGTCCGCAAGGCCTGTTCGAGCGCCTGCAACTCGCTCGGTATCGCCGGCGGCTGCGGCGGCCGTACCGCGTCGCAGGAGAGACGTCCGAGCAGCTTCAGGCAGGCCTTGAGCCGGACTGTCGCCCGTCCTCCGGGCGCATCGCGATAGATTGCCACCGCCAGCGGATAAAGCTTGTCATGCGCGGCACGCGCACGATCCCAATCGCCGGCCTCGGCCGCAGTCCAGAGGCTGATCACGAGCTCCGGCACGACGCAGGCAAGGCTGACCTGGCTACCGGCCGAACCGACGAGGTAGCTTGTCAGCAGATGTTCGTCGCCGGAGCCGAGCACGACGAACTCGGGACGCAGCTTGTGAATCAGCCTCAGATTCTGCTCGTAAGTCGCGACCTCCCAGCTGCCTTCCTTGATCGCGACGAAGCGACGATCCGCGATGAGCCGCGTCAGCAGCGGCGGCGGGTAGGCCATGGTGCCCGCACCGACCGGTGCGGCATAGAGCATCAAGGGTGCGGTTGTCGCATCGCGGATGCGTCGATGATGCTCGATGACGCAGTCATCGGCGTGACCGAGCGCCCAGCTGTTCGGAGGGAATACCAGGAGGCCGTCCGCACCAGCCTGCTCCAGCGTGGCCGCCTCGCGCGCAGCCTCCAGGCTCGATTCATGGTTGACACCGGAGACGATCAGGCAGCCCCCCGGAACATGTGCACGCGCCAGCTCCACCACGCGCCGCTTCTCGGCCAGCGACAGCACGAAGTTTTCGCCGGCATGGCCGTTGACAAGCAGCCCATTGATCCCCGGCGTGGACGCGACCGAGGCCAGATGATCTGCCAGTCCTGGCTCATCGATCTCGAAGTGGGGCGTCATCGGCACGATCGTGGCGGCATGGATGCCGCGCAGGCGATCTCTGAATGTTTGCATCACAGCCGCCGCGCCGGCTAGTGAATGATCTGGTCGAGGAACGTCCGCGCCCGCTCGGACTTCGGATGCTTGAAGAATTCCTCCGGCGCGGCCTGCTCGACGACTGTTCCTTCATTCATGAACACGATGCGGTCCGCGACCTCGCGGGCGAAGCCCATCTCGTGGGTCACGCACAGCATGGTCATGCCCTCTTCCGCGAGCTTCTTCATGGTCTCGAGCACCTCCTTGACCATCTCGGGGTCGAGCGCGGAGGTCGGCTCGTCGAACAGCATGATCTTCGGCCGCATGCACAGCGCGCGTGCGATCGCGACGCGCTGCTGCTGGCCACCCGAGAGCTGCCCCGGAAATTTTTCGGCCTGATCCGGAATCCGAACCTTGGTGAGGAAATGCATGGCGAGGTCCTTTGCCTCCGCCACCGTCATGCCGTTCACGGTCATCGGCGCCAGGATGCAGTTCTCCAGCACCGTCATGTGCGGAAACAGGTTGAAGCTCTGGAAAACCATGCCGGTGTCACGCCTGACCGCATCGATGTTCTTGCGCTGGCGATCGAGCTCGACACCGTTGACGTAGATCAGACCCTCATCATGCTTCTCGATGTGGTTGATGCAGCGAATGAGCGTCGACTTGCCCGAGCCCGAGGGACCGCAGACCACGATCTTCTCGCCCTTTGCGACCTTGAGATCGACCTCATTCAAGGCGGTGAAGTCGCCATAATGCTTGTAGACGGCCTCCATGCGAACCGCCTGTACCTCGCGGAGCTGCGGCTGCGCACCTTCGACGCCCCTCACGCTGACCGTATTCCTCGGTATCTCGCTCATGCACGGGCCTCCACGCTCGCCTGCGCAACCGGCGCCCTCGCCGCGACCCGCCTGGACTTCGCAGCGCTCGACCGACCAAAATGCTTCTCCAGCCGGCGCTGAATCGCATCCCAGACAGAGGTGAGGATCAGGTAATAGGCCGTGGCCGCCGCATAGACTTCAAGGATCTGGAAATGCTCCTGCATCAGCATGTCGCTGCGGCGCATCAGCTCCTCGACCGAGATCACCGAGGCGAGCGAAGTCGCCTTCAGCAGCGAATTGATGGAGTTGCCGAGCGGCGGGATCATCAGCCGGAATGCCTGCGGCAGGGTCACGCGGCGAAACGTCGTCCATGGCGACAGGCTGAGCGCCCAGGCGGCTTCGCGCTGCCCCGCCGAAACGGCCATGAAGCCGCTGCGGACGATCTCGGCCAGATAAGCCGCCTCGTTGAGAATGAGGCCGACCAGCGCGCAAGTGATCACGGAGAACTTGATCCCGAGTTGCGGCAAGCCGCTGTAGATCACCACCAGCTGGATCAACAGCGGCGTGCCGCGGAAGAACCAGATATAGAAGCGCGAGAAGCCTGACAGAACCGGGTTGGACGACATGCGCATCAACGCGATGCCCATGCCGAGGATCAATCCGCCGATGACGGCCGCCACCGTCAGGCCGATGGTGACGAGCACACCCTTCATCAGGAAGTAGTTGAAGAAGTAGTTGACGGCGGCCGTCGGACTGAAATGGCTCATCGGCTCGTCTCCGTGGTTAGGCCGGACCGGGGCCGGCGATCGCAAGCGGCTGATCGGCCGGCATGCTGGTCAGGCCGAACTTGTCGAACAATGCCTGATAGAAGCCGTCGGCGCGCATCGCGTTCAGCGCCTTGACGACGGCATCGACCACCATCTTGTTGCGGAAGCCGAGCGTGGTGCGCGCCGTGCCGAGCCCGCTCAGCACTTCCTTGACGCGGCCGCGGCCGACGAGATCGCGTGCCACGCTGTCCACGAGCAGCGCATTGTCCACCTGCCCTGCGAGCAGCGCGCTCACGACGTTGGTCGCCGTCGGAAACGTGCGCATCTCGATCGCCCCGCCGCCCTTTGCCACGCTGGTATCGCTGAGCTTCTTGAGCCAATTCATCTGGTAGGTGCTGACCTCAACCGCGGATGTTTTTCCGGTCAGGTCGGATTCATTAGCAATTGTTATGCCGCTGTCAGGCGCAACCACGACCGAGATGGCTTGAATGGCGTACGGCACCATGTACATCAGCTTCGAGCGTTCCTCGGTCCAGAACATGCCGGTGTCGATGCCGTCGATGCGGCCCGCGCCCATCGCCGGAATCATCGCCGGAAAATCCATCCGGACGAGTTCGACCGGAAGACACAACCGCTTGCCGAGCTCGGCGGCGAGTTCCACGTTGAGGCCCTGCAACTGGCCGTCCTTGTCGACGAATTGCTGCGGCGGATTGGTCGGGTTGATGGAGAGCTGCAATTTCCCCGGTGCGATCAGATTGTCGTCGCTGATCGCGGGCGTGCAGGCGGCACGCGCCGCAGCGGGCGCGAGAACGAGTGCGGCAACGGCACTCAAGCGAAGCAGTGTCGAGAGCATATAATACCTCCGGTAAGACGCCAATGAGCGATGCAGTCCCTCGCCCGGGATTCCCCCTCAATGTTTCTTGGATGCGGCGGGCCGGATCTTGCGACACGACAGGCAGCATCGTCTTCGTCCCTCTCAGGCCGGTCCCGACATCGGCTTGAGCTGGATTCGCATGAAGTTCTTCACCAGGGATTCGAACGGACCGAAGCCCTTCACCTTGTGGAATTCCGGCGTCTCGAACGCCCATCGTCCCGCGACTTCGTACATGGCCGCGTATTTTGGTCCGTCGCCGATCGAGACGAATCTCTTTGCCGACAGCCAGCCGGGACAGGCGAGCAGATCGGGAAAATGCCTCTGCTCGTACCAGGCGTTGAACGCAGCTTCGTGCTCCGGATCGATATCGACCCGCACGATGTGGATGAAGGCCTCGTCCGGCATCAGCGCCTCCGTCACGCCAAACGGATGTCGCCGGCCGCGCGCGCCGCTCCGACGGTCGTCGCGATGGCGTCGCACAACGCAGGCAGGACCGGCAGCAACGGCGGCCGCGGATCCGCATTGCGGATCAGGCCGAGCACCCTCAGCCCGACCTTCATGCGCGTGTGCATGTCCATGATCGGCGCTGGTCCATAGATCGCCCGGACGATCGGATAGAGCCGCTCGTTGACGGCGCGCATCGCCTTGAGATCGTCGGCGAGCGAAGCCTGCCAGAGCGCGACGAACAGATCCGGCGCGAGGCTGACGAGACCCGAGAGAATGCCGTCGCCGCCGACGGCAAGCTGCGGCAGGAACCAGTTGAAATTCGACGGCAGGATCGCGACGGACGGGTCGGCCCGCTTCACCGCGCGCCGGTTCTCGTCATAGGCGAAGATGGTGTCGCTGCCCTCCTTGATAGCGATGACGCTGTCGAGGCCTGCGATCTTCGCCAGCGTCTCCGGCGAATAGCCAAGTCCGGACGCCAGCGGATACTGGAAGATCGACACCGGAATGCCGATGGCGGAACTGATAGCCAGCACGTAAGCCACCGGCGCGCGCGAGGTCGCCGATGCACCGCCGCCGAGCGGTGCCGGCGGGAATAACACGGCGCAATCGGCGCCGGCGGCTTCCGCGAGCTGCGCCTGATGGATCGCCTCCGCGGTCGAATGAGCGATGATACCCGAAAGCAGCGGCTTGCCACCGATATGCCGGCGCGTCCGCTCGATCACCGCCTGTCGCTCGTCGTCCGAGAGCGACCCGCCCTCGCCGGCATGTCCGTTGACGAACACCGCCGCGATTCCGTCCGGACAGGCGCAATAGTCGAGCACGCGGGCGTAGCCGTCCCAGTCGATCGAGCTGTCGTCCTTGAAGGGCAGCACGGTTGCGACCGTGACGCCGCGCAAGTCAGGTTTCTTCATCGGCTTGCTCATGACGGTTTCCGGCGCGGGAATTTCAGGCTCGCGCGTGCCTTCAGCACCTCGAGGCCGCCCTCGTTGCGGGCGCTTGCCTCCCAGATGATGGTGCGGGTCTCGTCGTGCTGCTCGGCGATCCAGACGTCGAATGTGAGCGTATCGCCGTAGAACACCGGGCCGGTGAACCAGAACCGATCCTCGACAGAGACGCCGATGGTGCCAACGAGCTCGCTGGTGAGTACACTGGTGCAGAGGCCGGCGACCATGATCCCCGGCGCCAGCCGGCGACCGAAGCGCGTTGCGCCCGCATAGACCTCGTCGACATGGACAGGTCCGAAATCGCCGGTGGCGGCAATGTAGAGCGCGCCGTCCGCCTCGGTGATGGTCTTGCTGAGGCTGACCCTGTCGTTCACCTTGAGATCGTCGAAGGATTTCGGCTCGTACATGGCTCAGCCCTTCGCGAACGGAACCAGCGTCGCGGTGCCGTCCACCACGGTCACCCCCGAGGGCGACAGCGTGCAGGTGACCCGGCAGACCGCGTCGTCGCCGGCAACCGAGACGATTTCGGCCTTGGCCTCGACGGACTCGCCGACGATCACGGGGGCGGCGAAAGTCAGCGCGATGCTGCCGATCCGCCGCGTCGGTCCGCCGAGCTGGCTGAGGCAGGTGGTGGCGAGACCGCCGACTGCGAGCTCGAAGGCGACCATGTTTGAGGCGCCGGCCTTTTTGGCGCGGACGGCATCGACATAGAGACCACCGAGATTGCCGCTGATGCCGGTGAACATCGCCTGCTCTGCGACCGTCATGGTCTTGCGGAAGGCAAAGGCGGCGCCGGGCTTGAGAGGTGCGTGAGACATCGGTCTTCCCTAGAGCTGCAAGCCGTTCTTGATCGTGCTGCGCGCGACCAGCATGCGGTGGATTTCGGAGGTGCCGTCATAGATGCGGGTGACGCGGGCATCGCGATACATGCGCTCCAGCGGCAGGTCCTTGCTGAAACCCATGCCGCCGAACACCTGGATAGCGCGATCCACGACGCGGCCCTGCATCTCGGAGGCCGCAACCTTGATCATCGAGACCTTGTCGCGCGCATCCCGCCCCTGATCGATGTCCCAGGCGGCATTCATCACCATCATCTTGACGCCGAATATCTCCGTGGCGGAATCGGCGATCAGCTTCTGCACCATCTGGAAATCCCCGATGGCCTGGCCGAACTGGCGCCGCTCGCCGGCATGCTTGCGCATCATCTCGAGCGCACGCTGCGCCATGCCGACGGCGCGGGCGCCGATATGGGCAAGGCGGATCTGCAGTACGCTCTGCATGATCAGCTTGAAGCCGCCGCCGACCTCGCCGAGCACGGCCGCTTTCGGGATACGGCAGTCCTCGAAGGTCAACTCGGCATGGCCGTAGCCGCGATGGCCCATCATCGGCTGGGTCCGCGCAACCTTGAAGCCGGACGTGCCGCGGTCGACCAGGAACAGCGTGATGCCGCCCCGCGCACGCTTCTCCTTGTCGGTCAGCGCCATCAGGATCACGTAGTCGGCGATGTCGCCGTCACTGATGAAATGCTTGGTGCCATTGAGCACCCACTCGTCGCCATCGAGATGAGCGGTCGTGTTGATCGATGCCGCGTCGGAGCCGGCCCCCGGCTCGGTGATCGCCATGGCGCAGATCTTGTCGCCCTTGACCGTCGGCAGAAGGTAACGTTCCACCTGGTCGCCCTTGCACGCCATCAGCATCGGATAGACCTGGCCGAACACACGGCGGATCAACGCATCGGAGGTCTTGCCGAATTCTTCCTCGACGAGACAATGCTCGACACAGGACAGCCCGCCACCGCCGACATCCGCCGGCATGTTCATTGCGTAAAGGCCGAGCTTCTGCGCCTTGGCCTTGGTGACCGCCAGCACATCGGCCGGCACCGTTGCCGTCCGCTCCACCTCGTCCTCGAGCGGCTGCACCTCCGTCTCGACGAACCGGCGGACGGTATCGACCAGGAGGCGGGTATCCTCAGGGACTGAAAAGTCGATCATCGCGCCGCTCCCACCGCCTTGCCAGCAATCATCGCGTCAATGTCGGCAGCGCCGTAGCCGATCTCGCCGAGCACTTCGCGGGTCTGCGCACCTAGCCGCTGCGGCACCAGCCGCACCTCCGGCGTCCGGCCGTCATAGCGCGCGGGATGCGCGACCATGCGGATTGGCGCGCCCCCTGCACTTTCGGCGGTCTTGAACACACCGAGATGGTTGAGCTGGGGATCGGTCTCGAGGTCGCGATAGTCCTGCACGGGCGCGTGCCAGACCCGCGCGGCTTCGAGCACCGGCAGCCATTCCGCGGTCGGCTTCTGCTTCAGCCGCGCCGCGACGATGCCCGTAATCTCCTCGCGCTTCGAAAAGCTGTCGGCGTCGCCAAACTGCTGCAAGGCATCGCTGGCAAGCGCTATTGCCAATGCCTTGGGCGAAGCCATGGAGATCGCGAGATGACCGTCGGCGGTCGCGTGAATGCCGTACGGCCCGGGGCTGAACCAGGCCGCAATACCGGCCGGACCGCGCGAGGTCGGCGACGGCGCGCCGTTGAGCCAGGCGGTCAGCGGTTCGACCTGGAGATCGAGGGCGGCCTGATAGAGGTTGACCTCGACGAGCTGCCCCTTCCCGGTCCTGGTCCTGGCGAACAGCGCCGCCAGAATGCTCATGGCATAGAGCGAGGCGGCATGCTGGTCGACGATCACCGCGCCAACCGCCGTCGGCTCGCCGTCGGCGCGTCCGGTTCGCATCGCAAGACCCGACATCGCCTGAAGCAGGAGATCCTGGCCCGGGCGCTCCTTGTAGGGCCCATCCGATCCGAACCCGGTCGCGACGGCGTAGATTAGGCCAGGGTTGATTGCTTTCAACGTGTCGTAGCCGAGGCCAAGCTTGGCCATGGTGCCCGGCCGGAAATTCTCCATCACCACATCGGAGGTGGCGACCAGCTTCTTCACCGCGGCAATGCCATCGGGATGCTTGAGATCGACGGCCAGGCTGCGCTTGTTGCGCCCGGTGGCAAGGTGATTGACGCTGTCGCCGGCGACAAAATGGTTCGCAACCGCCCAGTTGCGCTGAAACGCGCCCTCGATCGGCTCGACCGCGATGACGTCGGCGCCGAGGTCGGCAAGCGTCTGCGCGGCCAACGGGCCCGCGAGGTAATGATTGAAACTCAGTACTTTGACGCCGTCGAGCAGGTTCATCCGTTCACACCCAATTTAAGCAGCCGCGATTGGCGTGCCGCGCCACGCCAGATCGAACGTCTTGACCAGGGCGCGGGCGGCGGCGTCCTGCGCAGCCGGCAGCGGCAGCCGTGGCGGACGCGGATTGCCGACCGCAAGACCCATATGACCGAGCAACGCCTTGCTGCCGGCGACATAGGCCTGGCCGCCCACGAATTCGATCAGCGGCAGGTATTTCAGATAGAGCTCCCGCGCCTGCTTGATCGCGCCATCATCGGCAACGAGGCTGAAGATGCGCGCCATTGCGGCGGGCGCCACGTTGGAGGCGACCGCCACCCACCCCTGTGCGCCTTCGACGAACGACTCGAAGCCGAGGATGCCGCCGAACACCGTCATCCGGTCGCCGCAGAGCCGGATGATGTCGCGCACGCGCGTCACCTCAAGCGTCGACTCCTTGATGTAGAGACAATTGTCGATCTCGGAGATGCGCGCCACGAGCGGTGGCTTCAGGTCGACATTGGCGGTTGCCGGGTTGTTGTAGACCATGATCGGTAGCGAGATCGCATCCGCAACCGTCTTGTAGTGATGGACGAGCTCGTCGTCGGTCGGGGTCGAGTAGAACGGCGGGATGATCATCACGCCGTCCGCGCCCAGTTTTTCGGCATGGCGACTGAGTCGCACCACCTCGCGCGTATCTTCCGCGCCGGTGCCGATCAGAACGGGCACGCGGCCTGCAGCCTGAGCAATGACGACCTCGGCGACCAGCGCCTTCTCATCGTCGTCGAGAGACAGGAACTCACCGGTCGAGCCGAGCGGGATCAACCCATGAATTCCTTCGGCGATCTGCCAATCGACGAAGGCGCGCAGTGACGCGACATCGATCTCGCCGGCCGGCGTAAACGGGGTGATCATGACGGTGTAGGTGCCGCGAAACTTCTTCATCAGGGAACTGCCGGGCGATCTGGTGAACTGGAAGAAAGACGGCGCCCTGCGGAATATCCGCAACCGTTATGCAATCGATTGCGTAACTGGCTCTGCATTGAGCAACACCATCCATATTTTGGGCTTGATCCTTGCGGGAATAGCCCATAGCGTTTCTGCAATCGTTTGCAGTCTATCGGCAGGTTTGATGAGCGTCACGCTCAAAGATGTGGCACAGGCGGCCCGCGTTTCAGTCAGCACCGCATCGCGCGCACTGACTGGAACCGGCCTGACCAGCGAGCGCACGCAGCAGCGCCTGACGCGCATCGCGCGCGAGCTCGGCTATCGGCCGAATCCGATCGCGCGCGGATTGAAGACCGGTCAGTCGCGGCTCGTCGCGCTCCTGGTCCACAATCTCACCAACGCCTCGTTCCAGGTGATGGCCGAAGTGATGCAGGCGCGCCTGAAGGCAGTGGGTTACCAGATGCTGCTGTGCATCGGCGGCGACGACGCGCAGCAGGAGAGCGACACGCTCACCACGCTGGTCGACCACCGTATCGACGGACTGATCGTCGTCCCCACCGGCAAGAACGGCGCGCAGCTCAAGGCCTTGGCAAAGGATGTCCCGATCGTCTGCCTGGTGCGGCGCGATGACGCGACCGACCTCGAGACCGTGCTCGCCGACGACCCGCAAGGCGCCTATCTCGGCACGCGCCATCTGATCGAGCTCGGGCACAAGCGCGTCGGGCTGATCGTCGGCCGCCAGGACACCACGTCGGGCCGCGAGCGGTTATCCGGCTATGTCCGCGCGCTGCGCGAGGCCGGCATCCCCGTCGACGACACATTGATTCATGCCGGCCATTTCGTGCCCGAGACCGGCGCGACGTCCTGCCGCAAGCTGCTCGACCTCCCTCGTCCGCCCAGCGCGATCTTCGTGGCCAATCACGAGGCCACGCTTGGCGTGCTGCGCGTCATCGCGGAGCGAAACATCGCGGTCCCCGACGATCTCTCGCTGCTCTGCTACGAGGACATGCCGTGGTTCGAATGGCACCGCCCCGCGATCAGCATCGTCGACAATGGCGCACGCGATCTCGCCAACCTCGCTGTCGACCGGCTGCTGCAGCGCATGGATGCGAAGAGCACCGGCAATGATGGCGTTCGCGAATACCGCGTCGGCGCTCGCCTCGTGCAGCGCGACTCCTGTCGTCGGATCGAAGTCGCCAGCACTAGGGCCGGCAAGCCCAAGCCGTCAACCGCCAAGCCGTCAGCCGCCAAGTCCCCGTCCAAATCGTCTGCGGCCAAATCCGCGAAGGTCTGACCGATGCCCTATGTCGAAGTGCTCGCCCCGCAAGTTCCGCCGCAACGCAAGGCCGCTCTGGCGAGGTCCGTGACCGACGGCCTGATGTCGGCGTTCGGCGTCGGCGCGGACACGGTCACGCTCTACTTCCTCCCGATCTCGCCTGATGACTACGCGCATGCCGGCACGATGGCGGCTCAGGACGGCGGCCAGCGCATCCTGCTCAAGGTGCACGCATTCCGCCGCAGCGAAGCCGAGCGCCGCGCCGCCGCCATCGCCCTGACCCGCGGCGTGTGCAACGCCTATGGCGTGCCGGGCGACGATGTCGCGGTCTACTTCATCGATCGCGACAAGAGCGAAGTCGCCCACGATTCCAAGCTTGCCAGCGACTGATGGGACCGCACGCCATGGATCGCTTCTATAACCAAGACCAGAAAGCGCTGCGCGAGACCGCCCGCCGTTTCGCGGAGGCCGAGATCCTGCCGCGCGCGGCCGCGATCGACCGCGAGGACCGCTTCGACCGCGCGCTATACAAGGGCATGGCCGATCTCGGCCTGTTCGGCATTTGCCTGCGCGAAGGCGCGGGCGGCGCCGGCCTCGACGCGGTCGCGGCCTGCATCGCGATGGAGGAGCTGGCGCGCTGCTCCGGCGCGGTCGCCAATGCGTTTGCCATTCCCGTCGAAGCGGCATTGTTCTTCGACCATCACGGCACCGACGCGCACAAGGCGCTGATCCCACAAATCCTGAGCGGCGACATCATCCCCGCCACCGCCGTCTCCGAGCCGGATCACGGCTCCGACGTCGCGGGCATCCGCACCCATGCGGTGCGTGATGGCAATGGGTGGCGGCTGAACGGCACCAAGGCCTGGGTGACGCTCGGCGGCGTCGCCGACCGCATCATGGTGTTCGCGCGCACCGGCGCGGACGCAGGCCATCGCGCCATCTCCTGCCTCCTCGTCGACGGTGCCCTGCCCGGCATCACACGCGGCAGGAACGAGGAGCTTCTCGGCATGCACGGCCTCGACGACTGCCAGATCACGTTTTCCGACGTGCAGCTGCCGGCCGACAGCGTGATGGGCCCCGAGAACCAGGCCTTCAAGATGGCGATGAGCAATTTCAACTTCAGCCGGCTGATGATGGCTTCGATGGCGCTGGGCATGGCCCAGGCCGCCTTCGAGGACGCCACGGCGTACGCCCGCGACCGCAAGCAGTTCGGCCAGGCCATCATCGGCTTCCAGGCGGTGCAGTTCATGCTCGCGGACATGTCGACCGACATCGCCGCTGCGCGGCTTCTGATCCACCACGCCGCACGCCTGCATGATGCCGGCGACCCGATCGCCAAGGAAGCCGCGCAGGCAAAACTGTTCACGACCGATATGGCGATGAAGCACGTCTCCAACGCGCTCCAGATCCACGGCGGTAACGGCTATTCGCGCGAATACCGCATCGAGCGCATCTTCCGCGATGTGCGCCTTGCCCAGATCTACGAGGGCACCAACCAGATCCAGCGGCTCATCATCGCCCGCCAGATCGAGAAGGACGCCGCATGATGCGGAGCAAGCGCACATGCTGAGTATCATCACCGCTGCAGAGGCCGCGGGTCTCATCCGTGACACCGACACGCTGATCGTCGGCGGCAATGGCGGTACCGGCGTCGCCGAATCCATCCTCGGCGCGCTGGAGCAGCGCTTCCTCGACGGCCAGGGTCCGCACAATCTGACGCTGATCAACATCACCGGCGTCGGTGCGGTGACCGAGAAGGGACTGTGCCATCTTGCCCATGAAGGCATGATCGCACGCGTGATCGGCGGCAATTTCGGCCTCCAGGTGCCGTTCATGAGGCTGGTCCGCGACGAGTTGATCGACGCCTACAATTTTCCGCAAGGCGTCATGAGCCAGCTCTGCCGCGCCATGGCAGCGAAACATCCTGGCGTGCTCACCCATGTCGGCCTCGACACCTACATGGACCCGCGTCAGGACGGCGGCCGCATGAACAAGCGCACCAGAGCGCCGCTGGTCGATCTGCTCGAGCTGAACGGCCAGTCGTATTTGCTCTACCGCGTCCCCGCCCCGCCTGATGTCGCCGTCATCCGCGGCACCTCCGCCGACGAGGACGGCTATATCAGCATGGAGCACGAGGGCACGACGCGCGAGGATCTCTCGATCGCGCAAGCCGTGCACAATGCCGGCGGCACCGTGATTTGCCAGGTGAAGCGGATCGTGAAGCGCGGCTCGATCCATCCGCAGATGGTCAAGATCCCCGGATTCCTGATCGACCACGTCGTACTCGACCCCGAGCAGATGCAGACCTACGGCACCGTCTACGACCCGGCGCGCTGCGGCGATAGCCGCGTGCCGGAGGTGATGATCACGCCCGATCCACTTACCGAGCGCCGGGTGATCGCCCGCCGGGCCGCCTTCGAGCTGCGCCCGCGCGACGTCGTCAATCTCGGCGTCGGCATCTCCGCGATGATCCCAAACGTCGCGGCGGAAGAAGGCATTTCCGACCTGATCACGCTGACGGTGGAATCCGGCGTGGTCGGCGGCGTGCCCGGCCATGCGCGCGAATTCGGCACTGCCATCAATCCGCGCGTCATTCTCGACCAGGCCTATCAGTTCGACTTCTACGACGGCGGCGGGCTGTCCTGCGCCTTCCTCTCCTTCGCCGAGGTCGACGAGGTTGGCAACGTCAACGTCACCCGCTTCGGCGAACGCCGCGACGGCTCCGGCGGCTTCATCGACATTACCCAGAACGCACGGCGGCTGATCTTCAGCGGCACCATGACAGGCGGCAAGTTCGATGTCGGCGTCGAGAACGGCCGCCTCGCGATCCGGCGCGACGGCGCTTTCCGCAAATTCGTCCCGCACGTCGGCCAGATCAGCTTCAGCGCCTCGTTCGCTGCACAACGCGGCCAGCACGTCAGCTATGTGACCGAGCGCGCCGTGTTCGAGCTCGAGAACGGCAGCGTGACCCTGACCGAGATCGCACCGGGCGTTCGGCTGGAGGAGGACATCCTTGCGCATATGGGCTTCCGTCCGCGCATCAGCCCGCAACTGAAGGATATGGACCCGCGCATCTTCCGCTCGGGACCGATGGGGATCGCACAGAGTTTCAAGGCCCTGCCAGCGCGGCCGCGCAAGGTCGCCTGAGGGGACACGCATGGACGCCAGCGCCTCCATCAATCTCCGTTATGAGGACATTTCGCTCGGCGCCGAGTTCGAGACCGCCGTGCACATCGTGACGGAGGCTGATATCGCAACCTTTGCCGACGTCACCCGCGATCACCATCCGCTCCATGTCGATTCTGCTTATGCGCGCTCGCGCGGCTTTCCCGCCGTGATCGGCCATGGCCTGTTCGGCCTGTCGCTGATGGAGGGGTTGAAGTCGGAGCTGAAACTCTACGAGGAGACCTCGGTCGCCTCGCTCGGCTGGGACGAGGTGCGGTTCAAGGCGCCGATCGTCGCCGGCGACGCCTTGCGCGTGCGCTTCCGCTTCGTCGAGAAGCGGCCGACCCGGAATCCCGAGCGCGGGATCGTCATCGAGACGCTCGACCTTCTCAATCAGCGCGACGAGGTGGTGACCGCGGCCCGCCACATCTCGCTGATCCTGACCCGGCAGGCCGATCGCGGCGCGACGGCCGCCAAATGACAACGAGGAAGACGTCGGACCGAAGACGGCTCAACTGCCACCATGATTTGACAGGAGTGTTCTGATGCGATTTCCAAAAACCTTCTCCGCCCTCACCCTTCTGATCGGCCTGTCCCAGGCGGCTGGCGCCCAGACCTGCACGCCAAAGGTGCCGGCATCGAGCCTGATCGAGGCGCCGAAATGGCAGATGTCGATCAACCCGACGCTGCCGCCGCAGCAATTCGTCGACGACAAGGGCGAGCTGCAGGGCCTCAATGTCGAGCTCGCCCGCGAGATCGCCAAGCGCATCTGCGTCGAGGCGGTGTTCCTGCGCATGGACTTCCCGCCGATGATCCCGGCGTTGCGCTCGGGCCGCTTCGATGCCATCAACACCGGCCTGTTCTGGACCGAGGAGCGCTCCAAGATGTTCTACCTCGTTCCTTACGCGCAGCAGGCGATCAGCATCTATACCGATCCATCCTCCAGCCTGAAGCTGGAAAAGTTCGAGGATCTGGCCGGACGCGTGGTGGGCGTGGAATCGGCGACCTACACGGAACGCAAGGCACGCGAATTCAACACCGAGATGGTCGCCAAGGGCCTCAAGCCGATCGAGCTCCGCACCTTCACCACCGTCACCGCGACTTCTGCGGCGTTACGCGCCGGTCAGCTCGAGGCCGCGCTAAACATCAACGAAACCGCCAACGCGCTCGAGCAGAAGGGCATCGCCAAGATCTGGGTCCGCGACATCGCCGGCACCGACATCACCTTCGCCTTCCGTGACAAGCTGCTCGCGCAGGCTTTCGCGGACGCGCTGACGGCGACCCGCGCCGACGGCACCTATGACAAGCTGTTCGATAAATTCGGCATGACCAAGCTCAAGGCCACCACTTTTGCCATCCGTGGCGAGGGGCCCACCAATTGATCCCCGCGCTTCGTGCGCATAGCCAACGAGGACGAACCGATCGTCTGTGCGGCGAATGGACTTGCGAAGACCTATCGTGGCAACGACTGTTCAGCTCGGAGGCCGAGGTCGCAGCCGCGAAGAATGTGGGCTTCGAAATCCGGCGCGGCGAGACGCTCGGCCTGGTTGGAGAGTCCGGCTCAGGCTAGAGCACGATCGGCCGGCTGGTGATACGTCTCACCGACGCCGATGCGGCTATGCCTTCGGGACGCCGCCCCCACGGCCTCGGAGAAATCCAGTACGCCGATGCGGACCACGCCCGTTCAAACTCCACGTTCCTCGCGTGGTTCGCTGACGGCGTGAAGCTGCGTGCCCCAACGCGAAGGGCCGGAAACGGCTGTTAGCGAGGGCCAACACGAGGCAAACGCCGCCGCGTTTTCCTACAACTGCACCCCACGCGTGAGTGCGCCATCGACAACGAGGTTCGTCCCGGTGATGAAGCTGGCCGCGCGGCTGGCGAGAAACACTACGGCGTTGGCCATTTCCTGTGGCGTACCCATCCGCCCCGTTGGGTTGAGTGCCAGCGCCGTCTTGTAGAGCTCGGGATTGTTGTCCTTGATCATGTTCCAGACCCCGCCGTCGAAATAGGTATTGCCTGGGGAAACCGAGTTGGCGCGGATATTCTTCCCCGCGAGCTGATTGGCGAGTCCCTGGGTGTAGTGGATGATCGCTGCCTTGAAGGTGCCGTAGGGACCGGCGGCGAAATCGACCTCGCGCCCTGAGACGCTCGATATGGTGACGATCGCGCCAGCCGCGCTCTTCTCAAGATAGGGCATGGACGCATTCACCAGCCGGACCGTGCCCATCATGTCGGTCGAGAATTCCTTCTCCCAGCTTTCGTCGTCCTGCCCGATCGCAAGCGCGCTGACATTGGCGACGACGACGTCGATGCCGCCGAGCTTTGCCGCCATATCCCCGACCCAGGCCTTCAGTACGGCCGCGTCGGCAACGTCGACGGCGCCGCCATAGGCCGCGACGCCCCTGGTCTTGAGTGCGGCGACCGTGCTCTCGACCTCGGCCAGATTGCGGGAGCACACCCCGACATCAGCGCCTTCGGCAGCGAATGTCTCGGCGATCGCGCGGCCGATTCCCTTGGTGCTTCCCGTGACGAGTACCTTGGCTCCCTTGAGTCCCAGATCCATGGCCAAATTCCTTTTCTTGGTTCAGTAGTTGGTCGCAGCCGCCTTGACCAGTCCACGATAGCTGTGCGGCATGCGCATCGACACCAGATCCTTTCGCCGCACCACGTTGGTGGGATAGACGCTGTCAAGATTGGTAGTGTCGACCAGCGCGGTAGCAAGGCCCGTACCGCCTGCCGCGATTGCCTCCCGGCGCGGAAAGGAAAACGTGTCAGGACCGAAGACGCCGCTCAGCCCGGGATAGCCGCGTTCGGGATCGACAATATTGGCGAAGGCGAAGAACAGGTTGTTTTCGCCGGCGCGAACGCGGAAATGATGCCAGTGATGCGGATCGGGGCCGGTCGGAACCGGCTTTGGCTGTAGCACCTCCGTGCCGGTATGCGACGAACTGAAGCGTCCCTTGATCGCGGCGGGGCATGCGATGAGATCGCAGCCGCGCAGCGCCAGCACCCGGCCCGCTTCCGGGAAAGACGCATCGTGACCGATCAACAGTCCGATACGGCCAATCGGAGTGTCGACGACGGTCCAGCCATCGCCGGCGGTGGCCCAGCTTCGCTCGTCGGCCGCCAGATGCGTCTTGCGATAGACCGAGACGTCCCCATCCGGCGACACCAGGCAGGCGCTGTTGTAGAGGATATCGGCTGCGCGTTCGGCCAGGCCGCAGACGAGATAGAGACCCAGTTCCTCCGCGAGTTCCTCAAGGCGATTGGTCACGGGGCCCGGTATCGGCTGCGCCGATCTCGCGGGATCGCCGAGCCCTGTCACCGCGAGCTCCGGGAAGACGACGAGCTCAGCGCCGTCGGCGCGGGCCTTGCGCGCGAGTGCCGCGATCTCCTCGAGGTTCTGGTTGAAATCGTCGCCGGGTGCAAATTGCGCAACGCTGACCCGCGACGTTTTCCCGGCCGGCCACGGCTCGTGGCCGTAGAGACCGAAGAAGTCGCGCGGATTCCAGCTGAAGGTATCGGTGAGCAGCTCCGGATAGAGCTCCGGCCGCCGCTGTGCGAACACGGTCTCGCCGAGCACGCGGCGCGCGCGTGCGACGTCGAGATCGATCTCCGACAGCAGCACCCCATCGCCCTTATCGAGCACGGCCGCGACCTGCCCGTCCGGTGCGATCACGCAGCTGCCGCCGCTGAACTGCACCGTGCGTTCCAGCCCCCATCGATTGCTTTCGATGACGTAGCAGCCGTTCTCGAATGCCCGGCTGATCCAGTACGGCGCCGGCGTACGCTCCGCCAGCCAGTTCGAGATGTGGCAGATGACGTCCGCACCGCCGAGCGCCATCAGCCGCGCGGTCTCCACGAAATGGATGTCCATGCAGATCAGCAGCGCGATCCGCCCGATCGGCGTCTCGAACACCTGATTGTGCAGGTCGCCTGCCGCCGCCCATTTCGGCTCGGAAATGTAGGGATGCGTCTTGCGGTGTCGGCCGACAACGCCGGCCGGCCCGATCAGGACGGCCGTGTTGAAGTAGATCCCGTCCTCGTCGACCTCGGGCATGCCAACCACGATGTAGCAGTCGTGCTTGCGCGCCAGCGCGGCAAAACGATTTGTGGTCGGCCCGGGGATCGTCTCGACGAACGGCGCGACCTCGGCGCGGTCGAACCAGCAATAGCCGGTCGTTCCCATTTCCGGCGTGACGATGAGCCTTGCACCGGCCGCCGCCGCCTGCTCGCAGAGTTCGAGCAGGCGCGCAATGTTGCGCTCCTTCTCGAACATGGTCGGCTCGAACTGGACGGCGGCGACCTTATGAGTTCCTGACATGAGCTGACCGGCCCTCAAACCAGAAAGGACTTCTTGATGGAGGCGCCGAGCGTGTACTTTGGATCCACCATGTTGCCGACACGGACGCGTCCAGCCTGGGTCAGGAGCATGTAGGCGTCGATCTCGTCGAAGCCGTAGTCGGCCGCCATCCAGCGGCAGAGCTCGCGATAGGCGATGCGGGCTGCATCCTCCATCGGCCTCGCCGAGCCGATGGTCATGATGAAATCCTTGGTCTCGAGCCGCGGCCAGGCAATGGTCCACCCCTTGATCAGGTCGATCTGCACCGTCGTCACCGTCGGATGCTCGATGGCGACGCCGCAGAGCTCGCCGTCGCCTTGTGCCGCATGACAGTCGCCGAGATAGAGCAGTGCGCCCTTGGTGTTGACCGGCAGGTAGATGACGGCGCCTACGCCGACGTCGGGCAGGTCCATGTTGCCGCCGTAATAGTCCGGGACCAGCGACGAGATCGCCTCGATCTCCGGCGAGGTGCCTATGGTACCGATGAAGGGTTCATAGGGCAGCGTGATCTTGTCGTTCCACTTCGTGCCTGTCTTGGCGTCGATCACGAGCTTCTTGACGCGCTCGGGCAGCGCCGGATTGAGCAGCGCGGTCTGGCCGGTCGAGACCAGGCCGCCGAAATCCGGCATGACCACGGTGGTGCCGCACGGCTGCGGCCCACGCGGCACGATGCTCTCGATGTAGACCGCGAGCACGTCGCCCTTCTCGGCGCCGTTGACGTGGATCGGTCCGTTCTGCGGATTGAGGAAAGGGAAATTGAGGATATTCGACGGGCTGTCGGTCTCGTGCTTGATCGCGCCTTCGAACGCATCATGCGTCTCGGCGGAAACGACCGCGCCGGGATCGACGGTCAGCACAGGATTCACATAGGGGCCGTAGACGTAGTGGTACTTGCCCTGCTCGCTTTCGGTGATGGTGTACTGCTTGCCACGCTCGCCCCTGGCGACGCCTTTGCGTGCCATGATGGAATCGTTTTGCCAGGCCATTGCCGTTTCTCCTTGGTTGGGCGTCGTTTTTTCAAACTGCCAGATGGCGGCGCATCTCCGCCTCGTCGTCGAGCGCGGACCGGTCGAGACTTGCGACGATGCGCCCCTTGTCCATGACGTAGCAGCGCTGCGCCATGGCGCGGATCATGTCGAGATTCTGCTCGACCAGGATGATGGTCACGCCGGTCCTGCGGTTGAGCTCGACCATGTTGCGCGCGATGTCCTGGACGATGTTCGGCTGAATGCCCTCGGAGGGTTCGTCGAGCAGGATCAGATTGGGATCGGCGATCAGGACGCGTCCGATCGCGAGCTGCTGCTGCTGTCCTCCGGACATCGTACCGGCGCGCTGACTCCAGCGCTCTTCGAGGATCGGGAAAGCCTCGACGATCTTGCGCCGGCCCGCCTCGGGAATGCCGCCGCCCTTGATGGCGGCACCCACCGCGACATTCTCGCCGACGGTCAGACGCGGAAACACATCGCGCCCCTGCGGTACATACCCCATGCCGAGGCGCGCCCGCTTATGCGGCGGCAGCGATTCCACGGCTTCGCCGCGATAGACGATCGAGCCGCTCATCGACGGCACGAGCCCGATCAGGCTCTTCATCAGCGTCGACTTGCCGACGCCGTTGCGTCCGATGACGGCGACGATCTCGCCTTCCCGCACCTCGATCTCGAGGCCCTGGAGCACCGGCTTGCCGCCATAGCCGGCACGTAAGGCCAGCGTCGAGAGGATGACTTCCTTGCGCGGCATATCAAGCATGAGCCTGCCCCAGATAGATCGCCGCCACGCGCTCGTCGGCCACGATCTCGTCGATCGAGCCTTGCGCGAAGACCTGGCCGAGATGCAGCACGGTGACACGCTGGGCAACCTGGCGAACGAACGCCATGTCATGCTCGATCGCCAGCACGGTCATGCCGTCTGCATTGAGCCGCTGCACCATCTCGCCGGTCATGTGGGTCTCTTCCGGCGACATGCCGGCGGTCGGCTCGTCCAGCAGCAGCAGGCGCGGCTTCAGGCTGATCGCCATGCCGATCTCCAGCCATTGCTTCTGGCCGTGGCTGAGATTCCCCGCCCTCTGCGCCTGCTCGGATTCGAGGCCGAGGAAGCCAAGCAGCCTCACGATCTCGGCTTCGAGCTCGGCGCCGCGATGGTGGCTCTGGAGTGCAATCTCGAGGTTCTGGCGGACGGACAGGCCCTTGAAGACGCCCGGCACCTGGAACTTGACCGACAGGCCGCGGTGAATCCGCGCGAACGACTTCAGCGCCGTGATGTTCTCTCCGGCGAAGAGAATCTCGCCGCTGCCGGGATGGTGCTCGCCGAGAATGAGACGGAACAGCGTGCTCTTGCCGGCGCCGTTCGGCCCGATCAGGCAATGAATCTCGCCGGGCTCGAGCGAGAGATCTACCGCGTTGGTAACGTGCAGGCCGCCGAAGTGCTTGTTCAATTTGCGGAGCTCGAGCAACGACATCAGCCAGCCCTCCGCGTCAGGCGCGCGGCAAGCCGTCCGAGCCAGTTCATTGCGCCGAGCACCAAGCCGTTCGGGGCGATCAGGACAGTCAGCACCAGCAGCACGCCCATGAACACGAGCGCATATTGGCTGCCGTAGATCGTGAGCGCCTGGAATGCGGCAAGCACCGCCAGCGTGCCGACCACGGTCGAGGTCAGATCGCTGCGGCCGCCAACGGCGACCCAGATCAGCGGCAGCGCCGCCGCCGTCATGCCCATGCTCGACGGCGTGATGTACTGCCCCCACGCCGTATAGAGTACGCCCGATATCCCCGCGAGCGCGGCGCCGATGACGAAAGTGATGAGCTGATATTTGCGGATGTCATAGCCCAGCATCTCCGCCCTTTCAGGGTTCTCGCGGATCGCGACGATGACATTTCCGAACGACGAGTTCATCAGGATACGCAACGCGAGATAGACCAAGACAAGAAGGCCGAGCACGAAATAGTAGAGCCCGACATCGGCGAACAGCACGATCGGTTGGCCCGGCCAGGGGATGGTCAGAGGCGGCATCGCGCTCATGCCGTTGAAGCCGTTGAGCCGCGCGCTGCCGATGTGCCATTCCGGCCCAGCGGTCTGCGCCATGAAGCGCTCGAGCATCAATGTCACGGCGAGCGTGACGATGCCGAGGAAGACGCCGGCGATGCGGCCGAAGAACATGAAATAGCCGAGCAGGACAGCGAACAGCGCTGCAATCGCAATCGCGGCGACAAAGGCGACCAGCGTAAAGCCATAGGCCGCGCCGAAGTTAAGCGTCAGAACACCGTATCCGTAGCCCGCGATACCGAAGAACGCAGTCTGCCCGAAGGACAGCGAGCCGCCATAACCCCAAATCAGGCAAAGGCTCAGCGCGATGAACACCCAGACGAAGAAGTAGACGGTGTTGCCGACCGTATAGCCGTCGCTGAACAGCGGATAGGCAAGCCCGATCGCGAGCACGATTGCAAACAGGCTCCAGAAGGCCGGACCGCGACCGACGGTCTGCGGCCCTTCAAGACGGCGAAACAATGAAATGAAACCGGTCACGGCGCCATTACTCCGTCAGGTTCGTTCGCGCAGCACGAAGCCGGAGATGCCTTTCGGCAGAACCCGGACGACGATGATGACGGCAACCAGAAGGCCGATCTGGCCGAACAACTGCCCCTGCCAGGACGTCATCCCCGACTTCACGATCGCAAGCAGGCCGCCGGCGGGGGCCGTGCCGAGGAAGACGTCGGCACCGCCGATCACGACCGTGACGAAGGCCTCCATGATGAAGGTTGCGCCCATGGTCGGCACCAGCGTCATGGTCGGCGCGTAGAGCCCGCCGGCAAGGCCCGCCAGCCCTGCGCCGCAGGCGAAGGTGAGGCTGTAGATCAGGCGCGTATCGACGCCGAGGGCGGCCGCCATGTGCGGCACCTGGATGGTCGCCCGCGCCAGCACGCCGAAGCGCGTCCAGTTGAACAACGCATAGAGCGCGGCGAGTACGCCGAGTGCGGCACAGAACAGCACGATGCGGTAGATCGAATAGGAGTAGTCACCGACCTGGAAACTGCCGAACGGCGTACCGACACCCGCCATGGTCGAGCCGACCATGATCAGCGTGCCCTGCGTGGCGATCAGGCTGAGCCCCCAGGTGGCGACGATGGTGTCGAGCGGCCGGTCATAGAGATGGCGGATGACCGCGAGCTCGACCAGCACGCCGACCAGCGCGGACACGACCGTTCCCGCCAGAATCCCCAGCGGCAACGGCAGGCCGGCATGCACGGTCGCGGCGGTAACGTAGGCCCCGCACATGATGAACTCGCCATGGGCGAGATTGATCACGCCCATCATGCCGAAGATCACCGCGAGCCCGCAAGCTGACAGCACCAGGAACGCGAAGGCGTCACCAAATTGATAGAGCGCCGAAAAGACGTGGGTCGCGATGTCCATGAACCAACCAGTCTGAGGGAAGACGCAAAATTGCCGTCGCAGATGTCCGTGATCGCCCCGGCCCGCCGGCAACACCGCAGGCGTGCCGGGAGGGCCGGAGCGATCAGCCGCCGGGTCAGGGTTTCGGCGGCGGATTCGACGGCGTGTACTGCGCCATCGGATCTTTCTTGGTGAGATCGCAGCCGGCCTCACCCAGCCAGTACGGCTTGATGTCCTCCCAGGTCTTCGGGAAGGAGATCGAGTGATCGGCGCCGACCTTGGCGAGATAGATCGTGTGCGACATGTGCTGGCTCTTCGGGTCGATGCAGACCTTGCCTTCCGGCGCATCCATGCAGACGTCCCCCATCGCGATCACCTTGCGGATGTCCTCGCGCTTGGTCGACTTCGCCCGCTCCACCATCTGCTTGTAGAGATAGACGGCGAGATAGGAGTTCTCCGCCTCCTGGTTCACATAGGGCTCGCTCGGGAACTTGGCCTTGAACTTGGCGTAGAACTCCTTGCTCTTGGGCGAGTCGATCTCCTCGATGTAGTTGGTGGTGACGTACATGTCCTTCAGGCTCGGCGGCTTGAAGCGCTTGTGCTCGTAGCCCTGGCCGACGTTGACCGAGGACGCCATCGGCAGGTTGACGTTGGCGGAGGCCGCCTGTTCGTAATAGGAGGCCTGCGCGGTGCCGACCAGCAGCGTGACCACGAAGTCCGGCTTGGCCTTCTGGATGTTCTGGATGCTCTGCGAGAACTGCGACACGCCGAGCGGGATGAACTCCTCGCCGGCCATCTTGCCGCCGTTCTCCTTGACGATCTTGCGTACCCATTCCGCCGAGATCTGGCCGAAATTGTAGTCGGCGGCGAGCGTGTAGACGTTCTTGCCGTACTTCTCCATCATGTAGGGAATGAGCGTGGAGAACTGCTGCTCCGGCACGGCGCCGGTTACGATCATGTGGCCGTCGCAAACGCCGCCTTCGTACTGGTTGTTGTAGAAGGCGAAGCCGTTGAACTGATCGACGATCGGCCGATACGCTTCGCGCGAGGCCGAGGAAAATCCGGCGAACACGACGTCGACCTTGTCGCGCTGGAGCACGCGCCGCATGAACTCCTGGTAGCGGGTGTTGTCGGATTGCGTGTCGTAAGGAACGAGCTCGAGCGGCCGACCCATGATGCCGCCGGCCTTGTTGATCTCATCGGCTGCAAGCTGGATGGCGTGGACCTTGCCGATCGTGGCTGCGGCGAAGTCGCCGGACTGATCCTCCAGCACGCCCATCTTGATCGGGTTTTCCGCCGCGAGCGCCAGGCTTGACGCGAGGACAAGCGTCCCCGTGAGGGCTGCGGCGCGCAGCCCCCGCAATACAGACTTGCTCATTTTGCTTCTCCTAGATGGCTTGCTTGTTGCCGCCTTGCAGCGTGATGCCGGTCGTGCGGCCGGACGTGTCGGGCGGCTTCGCCCGCTTGCTCAGGAACTCCTCGCAGTAGAGTTCCATGTTCTGCCGCGCGCGCATGCTTTCGCGACGGAGCTGGGAATAGGCACCTTCCTCGTCGAGGCCGCCCCGCTGCATCAGCAGGATCACGGCCCGGATCACCGCGCGGCGGCCGCGGCGGCGCTCTTCGAGGTCCTGCAGGCGATCGTTCATTTCGGCGCGCAGCAGGAATTGGTTGATACCCATGAACAGGGATGTGTAGACCGCGCCGCCATGCACCGGCTTGCGCAGGAACGAGGTCGCACCAATATTGACGAGCGCCTTCAGACGACTTGGCGCCTCGACGCCGACGAGGCCGATCACCGGCACCGGCGGCAGCCGCGAGGCCGGGTTGACCTCGATGGCGACAGCGCCTTCGAGATCGCCGTCGACGAACAGGATGTCGCGGTCGGCCTGGAGGCTCGCAACGTCGATCTGCGCACGGCCGTCGATGATTTCAGGATATTCAGTGGAAACACCGAGCTTGGCGAGCGTCGTTTCGAGCGTGCTTTCCCATCCGCCTCGCCGTGTCACGACGATGGCGCGGCCGCCCTTGAAGTTCTGCAGCAATCGGGAGCTCATGATTACACCACCTTCAACAGCGGAGTGCGCATCGCGCTGGCAAAGCGCGGCGACGACTGGACGAGATAGGGATCGGGCGCGATCGGCTCGCGGGATTCCAGCAGCACCTCGAATTGCCCGTTGGCGGCCGAACGGCCGATCCGCGGCGTGAGCCAGGCGTGAAAGGTCTGCCGGTCGATGCGGACCTCGCCTTGCGGCGCACGCAGCCGTTGATCCGCCACGGCGGCGCGCACCGTGCGCGCGTCGTCGGTGCCGGCCTGCAGCAATGCCGCCGCGAGCAGCTTGACGGCGATGTAGGACGACTCCGCATCGGCCGACGAGACCGGTCCGGCCGGAAAGGACTTCGTGTAGGCATCGATGAAGGCGGTATTCTCAGGTGAATTCAGCGACGAGAAATAGACGCTCGACGAGAGGTGTCCGTCGACTGCATCGGGTCCGATCTCCGGCAATTCCGGTTCCGACAGCGTGCAGCTCGCAACGGGAATTTCGGCGGCCTGATCGATACCGCGCGCGCGGCAAGCGGCCCGGAATGCGCGGAAGAAGGCATAGGCGCTGGTGCCGATCAGATTGTTGAAGACGAAGTCCGGGCGCTGGTCGATGATCGCGGCAATGACCTGGTCGACCTCGGTATCGCCGACCGAAAGATAGCGCTCGGCGAGCACGGTGCCGCCGCGTGCAATCAGCGCCTCGCGGAAAATGCGGTTGTTCTCCCAGGCCCAGATGTAGTTGGAGCCGATGCAGAAGGCGCGCGAGCCGACCCGGGAGGCCAGATAATCGACGAGCGGCAACACGTGCTGGTTAGGGGCGGCACCGGTGTAGATGACGTTATCGGAGCTCTCGAAACCCTCGTAGTGCGAGGGATACCACAACAGCCCGTCGAACTTCTCAAAGCACGGGATCACCTCCTTGCGGCTCGACGAGGTGTAGCAGCCGACCACCTGACGGATGCCGGAACCGAGCAGCTCGAGGCTGAGCGAACGATAGCGCGCGAGGTCGCCGGACGGATTGACCACGACCGGCTCCAGCTCGATGTCGCCACCGCTCGCATTGACCCCCTGGAAGGCCAGCAACGCGCCATTGAGGATCGAGCGTGCGACGACGCTGTAGGAGCCCGTCGTCGAGAACATCACGCCAATTCGATACCGCTTCTGCGTCATCACTCGATCCAAAACAAAAAAAACGCCCGCCGGCTGTGAAGCCGAGGGCGCCCTCGCCGCCAACCGAACACGCGATAAAAGCGTGGCGTTGGAAATGGTTGAACTCACCGCGTTGATGGGCCGTCTTGCCCTACGCTTGCAGCATACGGTCGTTGAGATCGGATATTATGTCAAGCGCGTTGTTGCAGCGGAGATTGCCGCAATTCGTGCCGGCCTGTAGCAAAATTGTGCAAGGTGGTTCATGTCCGCAGAAAGGGCCTACCAAGGCGGCCGGCATGGCCCTTCCCTGACCTGATGACGCATTGACGCACACGTCGTTGTTGCCAGTCACGCAGGTCCGCCGAGGCGTGGAAGCGAAGATCTGGACTCATGCTCATCCCGCGAAAGCTCGGCGCTCGCGCGGCGACTAGACTAGCTTCCATTCCTTGCAGGAATTGCAGGACGACCTTACACGAAGGGAACCCAATGCCCTGTTGCGTGTCCTGAGGCTCCGGCAGCGACGCCGAGCGATTGCGGCACCGGCGTTAGCAGCAATCGCACTGTAATCGCAGCAATCGCTCTGGAGTCACGAGGCGGCAGGTCCGCTAGATCGTTGCGGTGTCATCCCCAGATCTGCCAAGGTCCCAACTTCCGACCGCCACGCTCGTGGCGATCGTCGATGCCCTGAAAGCGGTCGCCGGTGATCCGCCCAGGGAGCGCGCGAGCTTTGCCAAGGGCAGATGCGTGCGCGGCACCTATGTTCCGTCGGATCGGGCGGAGGAAATTACGAGATCCCGGAGCTTCACGAGACCATCGCGCGTGCTGGCGCGCTTCTCGGTCGGCAGCGGCGATCCCAATGTCGCGGATACCGACAACCTCGTGCTGCGCGGCTTGAGCCTCAGGCTCGGAGACATTCACCACCGCTCCGACATGCTTGCGCAAAGTGCTCCCGTGCATTTTGCGAAGACGCTCGACCAGATGCTGGCTTTCCTCGAGGCGCGCATTCCCGGACCAGACGGCAGTCCGGATATGGAGAGGGTCAAGGCATTCTCCGCCGCCAATCCCGAAACGCTGCATCAGGCCAGTTACATCGCCGCGCATCCGCTACCCCGGAGTTTTGCCGGCACGACCTACTGGGGCGTGCACTCATTTCCGGTGACGAATTCGTCGGGCGAAACGAGGTTCATCAAGTTCAAGGTCGCACCCGTCGGCGTAGAGGTTGCGCCGGCGAAGAGCGAAGTCACGGCGAAGTCTGCCAATTTCCTGCACGACGACCTGGAGCGCCGGGTCACCAGCGGCGACGTCCGCTTCAGCGTGATGGCGCTGCTCGATCGTCCCGGCGATCCCACCATGGACGTGACCATCCGATGGCCCGACGAGGACAATCGCGAAGAGGTTCGGCTGGGGACGATCGTGATCACTGGCCTCGAGCCAGACGAAACGTGCGACGGCTCCGTCTTCAATCCGGCAAATCTCGCCGAAGGCGTTGCCCATCCGCCCGATGAGATCTTCGCGGCGCGCAGCGCCGCCTATGCCATCTCGCTGGCGAAGCGTCGTTGACCAGAGGACGGGTCTGGCATCCTCTGAATCACTTCTCGCTTTCCTTGATGTCCAGTGATTCGCGACGCCATGTTGCCGGACTAACGCCGACCTGCGCCGAAAACACTTTCGTAAAGTGGCTTTGGTTGGCAAATCCGACGGCGATCGCAATTTCGGACAGCGGCAGGTCCCGCACGCTCATCAACTGCATGGCCGCCTTCACGCGCTGGCGCAGCAGCCATTGGTGCGGCGGCAGGCCGGTGGAGATACGAAACGCGCGCGAAAAATAACTGACCGAGAGACCGAACTCGGCTGCAACCTGCTGCAGCGAAACTGTCCCGCCGAGATCGGAGTCGAGCTTTTCGCAAGCTCGCTTCAACTGCCATGGGGCAAGACCGCCGCGAACCGATCCGGTCACGCTCTGCAGCCCGCCATAGGCCTGGGCAATGTGCGCAGTGAATGCGAGCATCATGTGATCGATGAAGAGCTGGTTCGCCTCGGTCGGCCGATTGAGCCCTTCCAACAGCGCTGCTCCGATATGACGCATGATCTTGTCGTCATGGCCGAAGCCGAACTGACAGGCAAGATCGCCAACAGGCCGTGTACGGGATTCCTTGACGACGCCGTCGAGCACTGAACGCGGAAGATAAAACTGGAGGGAATGGAACGGCTTGTCGATAACGAACCCCGGATCACTCCTGAGGTCGTACAGATACGTCGTACCGGCCCTGACATCCGCTTTCATCACGCACTTGCCGTGATCCCAGAGCTCGCAGTCCGGGTAATTGTGAAGCTTCAGGCTGACGATATAGGCCTCATCGGCCACGGAGCCGGAACGGCCCGGCATGGGGCTATCATCCCGCGTCTCGGTGACCGCGAGTTCGATACCGCGCCGCGAACGCGTGATCAGCGAGGGCGGCGCATCCCTCAAGTGCAACTGCTGCCTGACCCTCTGTCCGAAGGTACCCGCCTGTGCCATATGGGTCGGCCTTGTCTGGAGTTGGAGCCGCCGGGGTCACCGAGCCCATGAAGTCGAGTTCATTATTGGAGATCGACAAGCAGCGGTCCAGCCTTGCTCACGGAATCGGCATCTGCGCCGATCGAGTTCGATCAGCTTTCGACCGAACGATTTTCTAAGCAATTCCAATGAGATTTGGCCCCTTCTGGCCTCGCCACAACCGGGCTGGGGGCCGGTTCCATCGTGCGTTTGTGAAATCCCGGCAGGGCTTTGTCCGGCGCATGCTCAGGCGGACTTGGCATCGAAACCCGCATCCACGAGGATTCTCGCAAGCTGCTTGCGCGCGTAAAAGATCCTGCTCTTCACGGTCGCCCGCGGAATGCCGATTATTCCGCTGACCTCGGCGACCGAATTTTCGCGATAGTAGAACAGGTCGATGATTTCCCGATGGACGGGGGAGAGCTTGTCGATGCATGCGCGCAGGATGCCCTCCGTATCCTTGCGGTCCAGGGCAACGTCCGGCGTATCCCGGACGTCGACGATTCCACACGCATCGACTTGATCGATATCATCATGCGTTCGCTCTCGCCACGAGCTGATGGCCTTGAACCGGGCGATCGAGAGCAGCCATGTAGAAACGCGCGCGCGACTTTCGAAGCGATTCGCGGAGCGCCACACATCGAGGAACACCTGACTGACGAGATCGTCGACGATCGCCGGATTGCGAACCCGGCGTCTAATGAATCGGGACACTCTTTCGCGGTAGCGAGCAAAAATGATGTGCATGGCCGCTTTGTCGCCCTCCGCAACGTTTTTCAGCAGCATTTCGTCGCAGGCATCTTCCTGCACAAAGCGGAGATCGATTGCCCGATTGCGTGACTCCCGTCCCGGAGCCGGTTCCGACTCCCCGGTTCGGCAAACGGCAAAAACAAGCTCGTCATGTATCACCGCGCTGGAGGGTCCTTGCAGCGATTTTGGCCCGTTGCCGGCCTTGCAAGGGCTCACGCCCAGGCGGGTCGGCGCGTGGCCGGATGAGGAGGTTCTCGACCGAGGTCGACGTAACCTTGCAGTTTCCCCTGGTTGCCGCCCCTCGGTGATGGACATCGCTCCCTCCGCTTGTTTTTGACGCGATAGCGGTGAGGATGCGTCGCGTGAAGCCGTTCGGGCTATCCTACGAGGGGCTCATCTTTCTAGTCCCCTGGTCTAGGATGTTCGGCCGGTCGGCAGACAAAGTGGGCTTGAGCCGTGAGCCCCGGTCCCGGTCAGGCGTCGCCTTCCGAGGCGCCGTGCAGCGCGTTCATCACATCCAGGTGCGCAGAGGCGCCTTGGAGCAGAATCTGACAAAACACGCCTGTTTCGGGAAAGACGGTGGTACGACGCAACCTTAAGACCCGTAAAATCCCGTGTAGCCGTTCCTTGAGCCGAGGCTTCAAGACCCTCTGTGAAAGGCACGGCGACAAACCGGGGGCGGGAAGCGATCAAGGGACCACGCCATGCTCGAGACTATCGCCGGCTCTCGTACCTTACATCCCCTACCTCGCTATCCCATGACCGTTGATGAAAAATCCACAAACCGTCCGCTTGTCGTGATCGTGGATGATGACGAAGAGGTCCGCTTCGCGCTTCGCGAACTGCTCCTGTCGGTTGGACTCGATGCGTGCTGCTTTGGATCAACGCAGGAGCTGCTGCATGCCGATCTTCCGGAGCGGCCTGGCTGTCTCATCCTCGACGTTCGCATGCCCGGAGCGAGTGGTCTCGATCTCCAGCAGCATCTCGTCGCGAACGGCCACACGCGGCCGATCGTTTTCCTGACAGGCCATGGCGATATCGCAATGACGGTGCAGGCGATGAAGGCGGGAGCCATCGACTTCCTGACCAAGCCTGTCAGGGATCAGGCGCTGCTCGATGCGGTCGCCGCGGCGATCGAGAAAGACATCGCGCAACGGGCGGCGGCCCATCACGTCAGGCAACACGTCGACCGCTACGCGACACTGACCCCTCGCGAACGCGAGGTGCTGCGCGAAGTGGTCAGGGGTCGCCTCAACAAGCAGATTGCATTCGATCTGGGCATCACCGAGATCACGGTCAAGCTGCATCGCGGCAACGCGATGCGGAAACTGCAGGCCGGATCGGTCGGCCAATTGATCCGGATCTGGGAATCGCTGCCTGCGGCACTTCAAGGGACGCAATCGGCCTACACCAAAGGATAGGTACAACCCGGCCGGCAATGGGCGGATGGTCGTCGGGCCATGCCAGCGAAAACGATCCGTTCGCCCAGACTGCCTGCCGTCGCGGTCGTAGATGACGACGAAGCTGTGCGCGAGGCGCTTTCCGATCTCCTCGTCGTGCTGGGATTCGCGTGCCAGACATTCGATCGGGCGGAAGCTTTCATGGCCGCGTACGCGCCACATCACTTCGACTGCCTGATTACCGATGTGAGCATGCCAGGCCGGAGCGGCCTCGAACTCCAGGAACGATTGCGGGAATTGGGCTCGTCAATGCCGGTCATCATCATCACCGCGGATGCAAGTCCGGCCACACGGGCACGCGCGCTCAGCGGCGGCGCTCTCGCCTGTTTGACGAAGCCGGTCAACGATGACGTCCTCTTGCACCATCTGCAGTCCACGCTGGACCGCGCAGGCCGTTCGCAAGGCGATGATCGCCAGGATACGCCGTCAGATGAGTAATCTGTTCCAACGTGCCGCAGGAAGTGACCACACTTTCCCCCATGCCATGGAGTTGGCCGATCTTGCCTCCGAAAGCGTCATCGTCAGTGACGTACACGGCGTCATCAAATACTGGAATGCTGCCTCCGAAGCTCTCTACGGCTGGCCTGCCATGGCGATGGTGGGGCAGCGCGTCCAGACGATCGGCTCCCTCGCCCACAGCGGTACCGATCATTTCAGCGCACTCCTGCGCGAAGGCCGGTGGGAGGGAGTGGCCCTCCGGCGCGGCCTGACCGGAGCGGACATCGTGGCTGCGGTGAGGCAAATCGTCCGCCGGGACACAGCGGGCGGTCTTCTCGATATTGTCGAGTTCGGCCGGAACGCAGGCTCGCTCTCTCAAGCGGCGTACCTGCGCATGGATGCCGAGCTGCAATCTTCTCTCGCCGCGTCCTGGGAGCTCGATACGTCGGCCGCGCACCATTTGCTCGATGCGATCGCCGAACATCGGCGCGGCGGCATCCCCGTCGATCTCGACCAGCACCCGGATTGGGTCGACGAGATGCTCAGCGCAACCCGCATCCTGGCCGTCAACAATCGGGCGGTCCGCATGTTCGGCGCGCATGCCGGCTACGAGCAGATGATAGGCAAATCCATCGGCGACTTCTGGCCGGCCGAGAGCCGCGCGTTGCTGGCCACTCTGATCGAGAGTGTCACGAGCGATCGCACGCGTCTCGAGATACGCAAGATGATCTTGAGCGGAAGCTTGCGCAATCCCGTCGTAAAGGCCTGGCATTCGGCGGAGCCAAAGCCGCCCGACACCGTCTTCGTGACGATCAACGGCGTGACGAATGATGACCGAACGACCTGGGAATTGCAGGCCAGCGAAGAGAGATACCGTCAGCTCGTTCAATATCTGCCGACCGCGCTCTGGCAGGTGGATTCCCGCCGCGCGGGCGAGGCCTTCGACCAATTGAAGTCAAACGGCGTCCGCGATATCGCCGGCCATCTCGAGCGCAATCCGGACCTCGTCGAACATGCCAAGGACGTCGTTCGCGTCACCGACGTCAATCGCGACGCCGTATCGCTGTTCCGCGCCCGCAACCCCGCCGATCTCATCAAACCGGTCCGGTATATTTTCGCCGCTGCTCCCGGGCTCGCCGAACGGGTCATGGTCGCGCATTTCGAAGGCCGCCGGAACCTGATCGAGGAAACCAGGATTCGCGCTTTCGACGGCTCGATCATCGACGTCCTGTTCACGGTGACCTATCCGGTGCCGCCCGAGCAGCTCGACAACACCTTCATCACCATGCAGGACATCAGCGAGCGATTAAACGCCGAACAGCAGCTGCGGAAACTGCAAGCCGACTTCTCGCATGCCGGGCGGATCGCAACGCTCGGCGAGCTCGCGACGTCGATTGCGCACGAGATCAACCAGCCGCTTGCGGCCATCGTGACCAATGGCGAGACCAGCCTGAGATGGCTCGCGCGCGCCGATCAAAACACGGAGAAGGTCACACAGCTCACCTCCCGAATCGTCTCGAATGCGCGGCGTGCCAGCGACATCATTCATCGCATCCGCGGCATGGCGGCGAAGCACGAACCGGAGATGCGCCTCATCGACTTGAACGAGGTGGCCGAAGAAGCGCTGTTGTTCATCCGCCACGACACCGATTCAAAGTCGATCGTCCTGTCGGCGGCCTTTGGCGCCGACCTCCCCAAGGTCCTTGGCGACCGGATTCAGTTGCAGCAGGTCATCATCAACCTGCTGGTCAACAGCGTCCAGGCGATCGTGCAGTCGGGCCAGCCGAAGCGCCGGATCGAGATTAAGACGTCGTTCGATGACGACGACTCGGTCGTGCTCTCCGTTGCCGACAATGGGCCGGGCATTCCCGCCGCGGGCTTGGCGCATGTCTTCGACAGTTTCTTCAGCACCAAGGACGCGGGGCTCGGCATCGGCCTTGCCATCTGTCAGTCGATCATCACCGCGCATGGCGGCCGCATCGCGGGCGCCAACCGTCCGAATGGCGGCGCGCATTTCCACTTCACTGTCCCGGTACCGAGGGTGCCCAGCCCAGAACCGGGGTAGGACATGTCGGCACGAGGCGCGTCCCGCGCTTCGGTGAGTTGCGGCTTCACTGCGAATGATCACGCCAAGCCCCGGCCGCCCTATCCCAAGGTACAGGTGACTCTAGCCGCCGAACCAGCGAGACCACACCCGCCGCACGATACCACCGAGCGCTGTTTCCCATCATCGTTACGAACATGGTCGAGGTAACCG
The DNA here is from genome assembly GCF_024519855.1 of Bradyrhizobium sp. Bra78. Lineage (NCBI taxonomy): Bacteria > Pseudomonadati > Pseudomonadota > Alphaproteobacteria > Hyphomicrobiales > Nitrobacteraceae > Bradyrhizobium > Bradyrhizobium sp. Bra78. The sequence continues at coordinate 92,691 of NZ_JALJRE010000003.1, forward strand.
CTCTGTCCACCGACCAACGAATCGGCCGGCGGGAATTGAACGCAAGACTTCCCCAACACGAGCACAATTCATGAGCACGCCGATGGTCGATACCCTGGACGCTCTGCCGGTCGAACCCAGGACGCGAGAGAGGGACTTTCAGGCTACCGACCGCCGCTCCGCCGATGTGGAGATGACGCGCGTCCTCCACACCGCACCACTTCACATGGCGTTGGACGCCTCCGGCGCCGGGATCGCCCACTGGCAACATGAACCATTGCACGACGTCGTCGAGCCGATGAGCCACCACGTCATCATGGCCTACAACGGCGCGGTGCAGCGCATGGAGCGGCGGTCGGGAAGCTCGGTCGTCAAAGGAACGTTTCGTCCCGGGGTCGTGATCATCATCCCGGAAGGCTCAAGCTCCCGGTGGGACATTCCGAAACCTGTCGACGTCGTCCAGCTTTATCTTCCTCACGCCACATTGAGGCGCGTTGCCGACCAAGCCGAGACCCACAACCCGACCGACCTTCTGGAGCGAACTGCGCATCCCGATCCCATTACATCCCGCTTGCTCCTGAGCGCGGCCGGTGTGGTGGAGGGCAATCGGGCGCTGGATGTGCTGTTCAGGCATCAGCTGACCGACCTCCTGGCCACACGCCTCCTGGCCGCACATACCGGCTCGCCGACGGCGTTCCAGTCGACCGTGGGTGGACTTTCACCGAAGGTCCTGCTCCGCGCCATCGAACGCTTGCGCTCGGACAGCGATGCGGATGTCTCCCTCGATGCCCTGGCTTCGGACGCAGGCCTGTCGCGCTTCCACTTCTGCCGCGCTTTCAAGGAGAGCACTGGGCTTTCACCTCTTGCCTGGTTGCGGCAACACCGGCTCGAGCAGGCGATGAATATGCTGCGCAACACCGACGCATCGGTCGTGGCGGTGGCGGTGGAGCTTGGCTATGCCTCCCAGACGGCCTTCGCTGCGGCATTCAAGCGATCGACCGGGGAAACGCCGAGCGATTGGCGGCGGCGCGTGCGTTAGCAACTGTCCCCCTGCAGTCAACGAAGTGCCTTCGAACGCGAGAACAGCCCGATGAACCAGCCGATCCTGCACGATCCTTTGGAGGCTCTGCTCGTCGACCCCGGCGCGCGACATCGCGACACCGCGGTCACCGAGCGGCGCCGTGCCGACGTGGAAATGGCGCGCGTCCTCAAGACCGCACCGCTCCAGATGGCTTCGGACCCTTCCAGCGGCGTCATCGCGCATTGGAAGCATGGGGCTCTCCATGACGCGGTCGAACCCATGACCGACCACGTCATCATGACTTACCCCACAGGCGTTCAGCGCCTGGAGCGTCGCTCCGGGAGATCGGTTGCGATTGGAACGGCCCGCTCCGGGGTCGTGACCATCATTCCGGCCGGTTCAAGCGCAAGATGGGACATTCCCGGGTTCGTCGACGTCATCCAGCTCTACCTTCCGCACACGGCGCTCGAACGCGTCGTTCGCGAAGCCAACGCGCCCACCCTCGGCGATCTTCTGGAACGAACGGGTCATCCCGACCCTGTCGTATCCGGGTTGTTGATGAGTGCAGCGGATGTGCTGGAAGGCAATACGGCCCTGGATCTACTGTTCAGGCAGCAGCTGACGGAGGTCCTGGCCACACGTATCCTGGCCGATCACACTGGCGTGCCCACGACGTTCGAGCCGATCATGGGCGGCCTGTGCTCCCATGTTCTGCGACGCTCGATCGAACGTCTGCGCTCGGACAACAATACCGACGTGTCGCTCGCGGCGCTCGCTTCGGATGCCGGCCTGTCGCGCTTCCACTTCTGTCGTGCCTTCAAGGAAAGCACCGGGCTTTCACCTCATGCGTGGCTGCGCCAGCAGCGGCTGGAGCAGGCGATGAACATGCTGCGCGAGACCGATATGCCGATCGTGTCGGTGGCCGCGAAGCTCGGCTATGCCTCACAAACTGCGTTCACCGCCGCATTCAAGAAGCTGACCGGCGAAACCCCCAGCGATTGGCGACGGCGCATACGGTAACAGCAATCGCGATGCAGGTGCCGCAATCGCACTGGCGCAGACGCAGCGTCGATCCGGTAAACGATCAGGGTCCCCCACGCTCCCAATAGACGGAGACGAAGATGACCTCGAAGACTTTCGTCAGCCTCTCTGCAATCGCGCCGCGACGCAGACTAGTCGCAGGCACAATCGTCTACGGACTGTCATTGGCGGTACGCTTCGCCTCTGCAACGGGCGAGGACGTGGAAACTCCAACCCAGTTCATGCACAGGACGATTCCGGCGATGTCCGTCATGCTCAGCGACGACACACGGCTTCCCTACGCCGACTGGAGCGGCCCGATCGCCGTCGGAGCGGCTTTCCTCCGCCGCTGGCCGCCGCGGGCATCGTCGATGCCGAGCTGTTTCTCCCCTTAAAACCAGCGCGTTCGTTTCACGTCTTCGCGTCGTCGTCGAGTTCGAGAGGCCGCACCCAGGCAGCGGCGGCGGCAACGCGCGTATCCCCGAAGAGCAACCACAGGAGAAAGTCACATGCGAATAGTCATCATTGGCGCCGGTTTTGCCGGCATGTACGCTGCACTTTCGGCTGCCCGTCTGCGCGATATCCAGGGCGTCTCGCCCGAAGAGCTGGAGATCGCGCTGGTGGCTCCCGAGCCGACATTGGTGGTTCGTCCGCGGCTCTACGAAGCGAAGCCCGAAACGCTGACGGCGCCGCTGCAGGATGTCCTCAAGGCGATTGACGTCGTCTACGTACAAGGCAGCACCGAAGCGGTCGACACTACGGCTCGCACGGTGGAGATCGCCCGTATCAAAGGTGCGAAGAAGCACCTCTCCTACGATCGGCTGGTGGTGGCGACCGGCAGCCGGCTGTTTCGTCCGAATATCCCCGGCCTTGCCGAGCACGGTTTCAGCGTCGACCAGCTCGACGATGCAATTGCGCTCGACCGGCATCTTCACGGTCTGGCCGGTCGGCCGGCAAGGAACGGACGCGACACCGTCGTCGTTGCCGGCGGCGGCTTCACGGGAATCGAGACCGCCACGGAAATGCCCGCCCGGCTTCGTGCGATCTTCGGCAAGGATGCCAGGCCGCGCATCGTCATCGTCGATCGGAACAGTGCGATTGCACCCGACATGGGTGCGGGTCCCCGCCCCGTCATCGAGGATGCGCTGCGCACGCTCGGTGTCGAGACCCGGCTCGGTGCGAGCGTCGCATCGCTCGACGACTCCGGGGTGACGTTGACCTCCGGCGAACACATCGAAAGTGAAACCGTGATCTGGGCGGCGGGCATGCGCGCCGCTCCTCTGACCGCGCAAATTCCCGCCGAGCGCGACAATTTTGGGCGGCTGCTGGTGGACCGCGACTTGCGCGTGCTGAACGTCGCCGGCGTCTTTGCCACCGGCGACGCCGCAAGAGCCGCCAGCGACAACATCGGCAATTACGCGCTGATGTCGTGCCAGCACGCCACGCGGATGGGCGCCTTTGCCGGCAACAATGCCGCGGCCGAGCTGCTGGGAGTCCCCACGAAGCCGTATCACCAGGAGGCATATGCGACCTGTCTCGACCTGGGCGAGGCTGGCGCGATCTTCACGCGTGGCTGGGATCGGACGCTCGAGCTCGTCGGGACCGAGGCCAAGAAGACCAAGCAACAGATCAACACCGTGTGGATCTATCCGCCACCGGCCGAGCGTGCAGCCGCGCTGGCCGCAGCCGATCCCGAGCGTGTCGGCGAGGTGTAGACCGACCAAACCAGGGCCGCGCTTCTCGCAAAAGAGTGCAGTCTGCTCAAAATCGACCAACGTGGAGATCACCGCAATGAAACCCGAGACCGTCCGCGCGACAGCGTTTGCGATGCCGATGACCAACCCGGCTTTTCCGCCGGGCCCCTATCGCTTCGTCAACCGCGAGTACTTCATCATCCAGTACCGGACCGACCCCGAGGCGCTGCGCCGGATCGTGCCCGAGCCGCTCGCGCTCACGGAGCCGGTCGTGAACTACGAGTTCATCCGCATGCCGGACTCGACCGGATTCGGCGATTACACCGAAAGCGGTCAAGTCATCCCTGTGTCCTATCAGAGCCAGGCGGGCACCTTTACCCACCAGATGTTTCTCAACGACCATCCGCCAATCGCAGGCGGGCGTGAGCTGTGGGGATTTCCCAAGAAGCTGGCACAGCCGAAGCTTGCAGTCGAGATCGATACGCTGGTCGGCACCCTGAACTATGGCTCGGTACGCATCGCAACCGGCACCATGGGCTACAAGCACCGCGCCCTCGATTGCGCAGCCGAGGCGAGCAAGCTCGCCGCGCCCAATTTCCTGCTCAAGATCATCCCGCATGTCGACGGCTCGGCCCGCATCTGCGAGCTGGTCCGCTACCACCTCGAAGACATCACCGTGAGGGGCGCATGGACCGGCCCCGCTGCGCTCGACCTTTATTCGCACGCGCTCGCCCCCGTCGCCGAACTGCCGGTCCTCGAGGTGCTGTCGGCCAAGCACCTCGTGGCCGACCTGACGCTCGGGCTCGGCACCGTGGTCCACGACTATCTTTCGCCGGGCGCGACTGCGCAGCGACGCGGATCCAGATCCGAAATCCTTATCGAGGCAAACGCCGGCTGATCGGATCAGCCGCAATACCGGGAGGTTCGAAATGCTTAAGGTCACGCGCGAGCAAACCAGTCCTGCGCCGCAGCAATCGAGGCCGCTGCCATATGACGCGGTCGCTCTGGTCCTGCAGGGCGGCGGAGCACTCGGCGCCTATCAGGCTGGCGTCTACGAGGGCCTGCACGAAGCCGGCATCCGGCCGAACTGGCTGGCCGGAATCTCGATCGGGGCCCTCAACGCCGCCATCATTGCCGGCTCGCCCGAAGGCGAGCGCGTGCAAAGGCTGCGCGAATTCTGGGAAACCATCTGCGCCTTCTCGATCGAGTGGCCCGCCGGCGAAGGGCTAGCCAATGCCTTGCCATTTGCGTTCGACATCAACTCGTTGCGCAACGCGATGGCGGCCGCGAGAGCCTTGGTCCAGGGCCAGCCCGGCTTCTTCAAGCCGCGCTTCCCCTCGCCGCTGTGGTCGCCGTTCTCGGGCGATGCCGCGACGAGCTTCTACGACACCGCACCGCTGCTCAAAACGCTGGAGCGGCTCGTCGACTTCGACCGGCTGAACTCGGGCGACGTGCGCGTCAGCGTCGGCGCGGTCAACGTCCGCACCGGCAATTTGACCTATTTCGACACCGCCGAACGCCGGCTGGGACCGAAACATTTCATGGCGTCCGGCGCGCTGCCGCCGGGATTCCCCGCCGTCGAAATCGAAGGCGAACATTACTGGGATGGCGGCGTGGTGTCGAACACGCCACTCTCCCGTGTCCTGTCCGGCGAGCCGCGCGACACCTTGACGTTCCAGATCGATCTCTGGTCGGCCAGAGGCCGCGTTCCCTACGACCTGATGGAAGTGTCGAGCCGGCAGAAGGACATCCAGTATTCGAGCCGCACACGCTCTGTCACCGACCAGGTGTTGCGGATGCAGAAGATGCGTCAGGCATTGCAACGGACCATGCAGGAACTGCCGGAAAGCGCGAAAGCGAAGCCGGAAATCCGCGCCATTGCCGATATGGCCTGCCATCGCGCCTACAACATCGTCCACCTGATCTACCAGTCCAAGACCTACGAGGGTCATTCCAGGGACTACGAGTTTGGGCTGAGTGCGATGCGCAGGCATTGGCAGAACGGGCTCGACGACATCCGCCGTACTCTCGCCGACCCGGGCCGCCTGGACCCGCCGTCACCAGAGCTCGGCATCGTCACCCACGATATTCATCGCCGCGATTGAGCTCTAGCGCCGTCTGCAGCCTCAGGAGAATGCCATGTCAACCATTTCTTTTGTCCCCGAACGAAAGGCCCAAGCCAGGCTTCGCCCGTCTCGGCAGGCGATCAGGCGGGCAGCGCTGATATTTGTCGCGGCGCTCGGCGTCGCCGGGGCGGCCGAGTTCACCCGCTACTACCTCACGATCGGCCGCTACCTGGAAACGACCGACGACGCCTATGTCAAAGCCGATTCCACCATCATCGCGCCGAAGGTTTCCGGCTACATCGCCGAAGTCCTTGTTTCCGACAACGAGCCGGTCAAGACCGGTCAGATCCTGGCCCGGATCGACGACCGCGATTTCAGGGCGGCGCTCGATCAGGCCCATGCCGATGTCGCCGCGGCCAATGCCGCGGTGCGTAACCTCAACGCGCAGATCGAATTGCAGGAGTCCGTGATCCAGCAGCAAGCCGCACTGGTGGACGCCAGCGAAGCGGCGCTGAAGTTCGTACGCGAGGAACAGGCCCGTTACGACGGCTTGATGAAGACCGGTTCCGGCACCATCCAGCGCGCACAGCAGACCGACGCGGCGCTGCGCGAGAAGTCCGCCCAGTTGCTCGCAGAGAAGTCGGCGTTGATCGCCGCCAGCAAGAAGATCGAGGTGCTCGCGACCGACCGTGCCAAGGCGGTTGCCCAGCTCGACCGCGCCCATGCGGTGGAGCAGCAGGCGGCGCTGAACCTGTCCTACACGCAAATCACGGCGCCCGTCGAAGGCACGGTCGGCGCGCGCTCGTTGCGGGTCGGCCAGTTCGTGCAAGCCGGCACCCAGCTGATGGCGGTCGTGCCGCTCGATGCGGTCTATGTGGTCGCCAATTTCAAGGAGACGCAGCTCACCCATGTGCGCGACGGACAGCCGGTCGAGCTTCGGATCGACAGCTTCCATTCGACCAGACTGACAGGCCATGTCGAGAGCCTGTCGCCGGCGAGCGGCCTGGAATTCGCGCTGCTGCCGCCCGACAACGCAACGGGCAACCTTCACCAAGATCGTGCAGCGCGTGCCGGTGAAGATCGTGCTCGACGGCCAGAGACTGAAGGGCCTGTTGCGCCCCGGCATGTCGGCGCTGCCGACCATCAACACCAAGAGCGCCGTTCTCGCCGACCGCGAAGCCGAAAAGCGCGTTGCATCGCGCCGCACCCAGCCCCGTAGCTGAACCACATCGCTCCTCCCGCGCACGCGAAGAGACCGCCATGACCACGGATCGAACCATCGTCGACGTCATTCCCACCGGCGATGCTGGGTCGCCCGCCGCGGCCCCAGCCGCTCCCGTTGTCTCCGCAAAAACCTGGCTTGCGGTGATCGGCTCCACGCTCGGCGCCTTCATGGCGGTCCTCAACATCCAGATCGTCAATGCTTCGCTTGCCGACATCCAGGGCGGGATCGGCGCGGGCATCGACGATGGCGGCTGGATCTCGACCTCGTATCTGATCGCCGAGATCGTGGTGATCCCGCTCAGCGGCTGGCTCGCGCAGGTATTCTCGGTACGCATCTACCTGCTGACCAACGCCCTCCTCTTCCTGCTGTTCTCGGCAGCCTGCGCACTCGCGCAAGACCTCTCGCAGATGATCGTGCTGCGCGCCGTGCAGGGATTTACCGGTGGCGTGCTGATCCCCATGGCATTCACGCTGATCATTACGCTGCTGCCGAAGGCGAAGCAGCCGATCGGCCTAGCACTGTTCGCGATCTCGGCGACGTTTGCGCCCGCAATCGGACCGACGATCGGCGGCTATCTCACCGAGAATTTCGGCTGGGATTACATCTTCTATGTCAACGTCGTGCCCGGCGCGGCCATGATCGCCATGCTGTATGTCTCGCTGGAATCGAAGCCCATGAGGCTCTCGCTGCTGCGCGAAGGTGACTGGGCGGGCATCATCACCATGGCGATCGGGCTCGCCGCGCTGCAGACCGTTCTGGAGGAAGGCAACAAGGACGACTGGTTCGGCTCACCGTTCATCGTTCGTCTCGCCGTGATCGCTGCGATCGCACTGGCGCTGTTCGTCGCGATCGAACTCACCGCCGACAAACCATTGCTGAACCTGCGTCTGCTGGTTCGCCGCAATTTCGGCTTCGGCGTTCTCGCAAATCTCCTGCTTGGAGTCGCTCTCTACGGCTCGGTCTACGTCCTGCCGGTCTATCTCTCGCGCATCCAGGGCTACAATTCCGAGCAGATCGGCATGGTGCTGGCATGGACCGGGTTGCCGCAGCTCCTGCTGATCCCAATGGTGCCGCAGCTCATGAAGCGCGTCGACCCGCGTATCGTAATCGGCGCCGGCTTTGCGCTGTTCTCTGCCTCCAACTTCATGAACATCTACATGACCAATGACTATGCGGCCGATCAACTGTTCTGGCCCAACGTGATCCGTGCCTTTGGCCAGGCCCTTTGCTTCGCACCGCTTTCGGCGGTCGCCACGGCCGGCATCGAGTCCGAGAATGCCGGGTCTGCATCCGCGCTATTCAACATGACACGGAATCTCGGCGGCGCCATCGGCATTGCCGCGCTGCAGACGCTGCTCACCAAGCGCGAGCAATATCACTCCAACGTGCTGACGCAATCGGTGTCGATGTTCGAACAGGCGACCCGCACCCGGGTCGAGCAGCTTACGCAGTATTTCATGAACCACGGCATCATCGATCGCGTCGACTCCACGCACCGCGCCTATGTGGCGATCGGCAAGGTCGTGCAGAAGCAAGCCTTCATCCTGGCCTTCAGCGACACCTTCTACGTGCTCGGTGCAGCCCTGATCATTGCGCTGCTGGCCGCGCTCCTGCTGAAGAAGTCCGGCCCGCTCGAGGCCGGCGGTGCCCACTGATCATCGTTCAACGCGCATCCCCAACGGAAAGGAAACTCCCATGTTGAAGAACAAGGTTGCCATCGTGACCGGATCGACCAGCGGCATCGGGCTCGGCATCGCCAGAGAGTTGGCCGGGCTCGGAGCGGACCTCGTCTTGAACGGCTTCGGCGATGCCGGCGAAATCGAGACGATCCGCAGCGGAATTGCGCGCGAGCTTGGGGTGCGTGTCGTCTACGACGGCGCGGACATGTCGAAGGCGGACGCCGTGCGCGGCCTGATTGCCGCGACGATCGACAAGTTCGGACGCCTCGACATTCTCGTGAACAATGCAGGCATCCAGTTCACCGCGCCGGTCGAAGATTTTCCGGCCGCCAAGTGGGACGCGATTCTGGGCATCAACCTATCGGCGGCGTTCCACGGCATCGCGGCGGCCGTGCCGCAGATGAAGACGCAGCGCTGGGGGCGGATCGTCAACATCGCTTCAGCCCACGGCCTCGTCGCGTCGACACACAAGGCGGCCTACGTCGCTGCCAAGCACGGGCTGGTCGGCTTGACCAAAGTGGTGGGCCTGGAGACCGCCGGAAGCGGCGTGACCTGCAATGCGGTTTGTCCTGGATGGGTACGAACGCCGTTGGTGGACAAGCAGATCGACGACATCGCGGCGCAAAGAGGCATCGGCCAAAAGGAAGCCGCCAGGGACCTGCTGGCCGAGAAGCAGCCATCCCTCGAATTCGTCTCTCCGGCACAGCTTGGGGCCACCGTGGCTTTCCTGTGCTCGGCCGCCGCCGATCAGATCACGGGCACAGCGATCTCGGTCGACGGTGGCTGGACCGCGCAATAGAGGCTCTCTCATGTTGCAAAGGTCGGCTGATTCATCTGACGACGCAGTGGAGCTGTCGCGCCTCGAGGCGCGGTTGCCACCGTTGCTCAGCGTCATCGCCGGAATGGTCGACTTCACCGGCTTCTCCACCCTCGGCCATATCTTCACGGCCCATGTGACCGGCAATATCGTGCTGGCCACCGTCGTTGCCGTCGACGGCGGCTCGTTTCATTGCGCCCAGTTGTTGGCGATTCCGGTCTTCGTGCTGGCCCTGGCCACCGTCGGGCTGATCGCCCGCGCTTCCCAGAGGCACGGGCCGAGCCTGGCGCGGCTGTTGCTTCTGGTTCAATTCCTTGTGCTTGCCGCGCTATTGATCTTCAGCGTCATTGCGAAGCCATCCATCGATCCGATTGGTGTGCGGGCCGGCTGGGCGGCGATGATGGCTGTGTCCGCCATGGCCTGCCAGTACGCGCTCCTTCGCCTCGCCGTGCCTGGCGCGATTTCGACGGCGGTGATGACCGGTAATCTCGCCAATGCCGTCTTGTCAGCGATGGACTTGCTCTCGGTGCGCCATCCCCTACTGCCGCACGATTCAACGCCGCTGCACCGCTCGCTGGATCGCTTGCTCGGATTTCTCCTGGGATGTGTCGTTGCCGCGGCCGCGGTTTCGTTGACGGGAGATTGGGCCTGGTCTCTCCCGACGGCGCTGGCTGCCGTTGCAATTGGGGTGCGTTAACGGCAGATGGCGGAGTACCAATCGTGACGCCAAGATGAGCCCTTTCATCGCAGCGAGCGCCGGTATCGACCGACTGCCTCATGGCCGACGCGTCAGAGGTTAGGTCATCCGAACCCAGGCACCTTTGCGTGTGGCGGACTTCACGGCAGCGTCGATGAACTTCACCCCTGCCAGGCCATCCTCAACGGTTGGAAAGATCACCTCAGGATCCGGCTTTTGGCCGGCCTCTGCCGCGCGGATGGCGCGCGCCGCCTCGGCATAGATAGTCGCAAAACCTTCAAGGTAACCCTCGGGGTGGCCGGAGGGGACGCGGGTGACCCTACTCGCCTCACCCAAGGCGCCGGTGCCGCCCCGGGTCAGGAGCTGCTTCGGCCGGCCGTAGGGCGTGAACCAGAGATGGTTCGGTTTCTCCTGCGCCCATTCGAGGCCACCTTTGCTGCCGTAGACGCGCAAGGTGAGGCCGTTCTCATTGCCGACGGCGACCTGACTCGCCCAGAGCATGCCCTTGGCTCCGCCTTTCCACCTGAGCAGGATCTGGACATCGTCATCGAGGCGCCGTCCCTCAACGAAGGTCGAAAGTTGTGCGAGCAATTCGTCGAGCTCCAGCCCGGTGACGAAGCAGGCGAGATTGTAGGCGTGGGTACCGATGTCACCGATGCATCCACCGGCGCCGGACCGGGCGGGGTCCGTGCGCCATGCCGCCTGCTTGTGGCCGCTTGCCTCCAACCGCTCGGTCAGCCAGTCCTGGAGATATTCGGCATGGACCAGCCGAATCTCGCCGAGGTCGCCATTCGCGACCATGGCGCGGGCCTGCCGGACCATCGGATAGCCCGTGTAGTTGTGCGTCACCACGAACACCTTGCCGCTCTTCCCGACGAGCGCCACCAGCTCCTCGGCTTCCGCGACGGTCGTCGTCAGCGGCTTGTCGCAGATGACGTGGATGCCGGCTTCAAGGAAGGACTTGGCGACCGGGCCGTGCGTGTGATTTGGAGTTACGATCGAGACGGCCTCGATGCCGTCCGCTCGCGCGGCTTCGAGCTTCGCCATCTCTTCGAAGGAGCCATAGGCGCGATGGTCGGCAATGCCGAGCTCCTTCGCCGAGGCCTTGGCCCGAACCGGATCAGACGCGAGCGCGCCGGCAACGAGCTCGAACTGGTCGTCGATACGGGCCGCAATACGGTGTACGGCACCGATAAAGGCTCCCTGGCCGCCACCGACCATGCCGAGCCGGATACGACGATGACCGCCAGCTTCATTGCTTGCTTCGATAGCCATATTTTTCCCCTCGCTCAGGAGATGCCCAGCATCTTGCGGTTCGCCTGCTGGTTCGTACCGGAACCTGCGAAATCGTCGAACGCCTTTTCGGTGACGCTGATGATATGGTTTTCGATGAACTCCGCGCCCTCGCGCGCACCTTGCTCGGGATGCTTCAGCGCGCATTCCCATTCGAGCACCGCCCAGCTCCCGTAGTCGTACTGCGTCAATTTCGAGAAGATGGCGCCGAAATCGACTTGGCCGTCGCCCAGCGAGCGGAAGCGGCCGGCACGGTCGACCCAGCTTTGGAACCCGCCATAGACACCCTGGCGACCGGTCGGGTTGAACTCGGCGTCCTTGACATGAAAAGCCTTGATGCGGTCGTGGTAGATGTCGATGTAGTCGAGGTAGTCGAGCTGCTGCAGCACGAAGTGCGATGGGTCGTAGAGCAGGTTCGCGCGCTTGTGGTTATTCACACGCTCGAGGAACATCTCGTAGGAGACACCGTCGTGCAAATCCTCGCCAGGGTGGATCTCGTAGGCGAGATCGACGCCCTGCTCGTCCGCATGGTCAAGGATCGGCCGCCAGCGCTTCGCGAGTTCGTCGAAGGCGGCCTCGACGAGGCCGGCCGGACGCTGCGGCCATGGATAGATGTAGGGCCAGGCAAGTGCCCCTGAGAAGGTTGCGTGCGCGGTGAGACCGAGACGCCTGGAGGCCAGGATCGCGCGCTTGACCTGGTCAACGGCCCACTCTTGGCGCGCCTTCGGGTTGCCGCGAACCTCAGGTGCAGCGAAGCCGTCGAACGCCGTGTCATAGGCCGGATGAACGGCGACGAGCTGCCCCTGGAGATGGGTCGAGAGCTCGGTGATACAAAGGCCGTGACGGGCTGCGATACCCTTCACCTCGTCGGCGTAGTCCTGCGATTCCGAAGCCTTCTTCAGGTCGAAGAGCCGCACATCCCAGCTCGGAATCTGGACCCCCTTGTAGCCAAGCGCGGCGGCCCATCCGCAGATCGAATCGAAGGAGTTGAACGGCGCCGCGTCGGCAGCGAACTGAGCGAGGAATATCGCCGGTCCTTTGATCGTCTTCATCGAATGCTTCCTTCTACCCTGAACGCTCCAGCAGCACGCGCCCGCTGAGTTCGATACACCACCAAAAACTCGTCTCCCCTTGCTGGTTCCCGTAGACCGGGCGGGCATTTCACCCCAATGCTGAGATCGGGCAATCGCAGCCGGGCACAATCCCGGCTTCAGACCGTCTCCCCGGCACACAACGCCATCGCCTCGAGGTCGGACAGCGGAGCCGGTCGCTCGACGCGCACACCTTTGCCGACTTGATAGCTTTGCATCCAGCTGATCCTGCGCACGCTTGTAAGCTCGTTCGACGATCGACGTTCACGGTGCTCAAACCGCTGAAGACCCGCGCATCAACGACGGGTTCGAAATTACGGCAGATTGTCTCGCAGAAAAATGTCGATACGAATGCGCTCCTGGTCGGGGCTGATGGGCTCGCCCGAGCAATGCGCGAGCAGGACTCGCGCCGCAGACCGCGCCTCGTGGCCGGGATCCTGGTTGATGATTGCGTCGAGCGTGCCGTGGACCAGGAAACGCCGCGTATACCGGGTCAGCTCATGAGTGATCCAGACCACTTCGCGCGCGCGTCCCGAGCTCTCAAGCGCATCGGCGATGCCACGATTGCCGGCGCCGCAGCAGTAGATGCCACGAAGATCGACATGGCTCGCGAGCAGCGCGGCAGTGAGCTCCCTCGTGCGCGCGGCGTCGTCGCGGCCCTCGATGGCCGGTAACGCGAGCAGGTTCGGATACTCGCTGGACAGGATCTGGTGGAAGCCGAAATGCCGCTCGGTGTGATCGCGCAGCGACAACGATCCGGCGATCACGGCAACCGTTCCCTCGCGGCCCGCGAGGAAGCGTCCCATCAGCGTTGCCGCAGTTCGCCCCGCGGCCGGGTTGTCGATTCCGACATAATGGAGCCGGCGCGAGCTCGGCGCGTCCGACACGAGGGTCACCACGGCGACCCCGCGGGCGGCGAGTTCGTCGATCGCCGCGCGCACCCTGGGATGGTCGAGCGCGATGACGGCGACCCCCTGATAGGCCGGCGACAGGTCTTCCAGCGCACTGGCGAGTACATCCGGATCGAACACGTCGACGTGGAGAATATCGATAAAGCCACGATGGCCGGCGAGCCAGTCCGCGGTGCGCCGGACCTGCTCGGCCAGATTGGTCATGAAGCTGTTGCTGCCGCTCGGCAGCACGAAGGCGAAGCGGAACGTCTGTCCGCGCGCGAGCCGCGCCGCCGCGACATCACCCCGATAGCCGAGTTTTGCCACCGCGGCCTCGACGCGCGCGACGGTCTTGGCGCGCACGCCCTCGCGCCGGTTGACGACGCGGTCGACGGTTGCGAGCGAAACGCCCGCCGCACGCGCGACGTCCTCCAGCGTGGCGCGAACCGCCGGCTGCGTCGCACCGGCTGTCATTCCCGCGCCGCCCACAGCATGCCGCGCGTCATCAACGTTCGGATCTCCGGTACGTCGAGCTCGTAGGCACGGTGGCCGAGCGAGGAATAGAACACCCTGCCCGTCCCGTAGTGCTTCTTCCAGACCACCGGCATGATCACGCCCTCGATCCAGGGCGCGTGCTCGCCGGTGAAGGTCGTCGTCGCCAACACCTCATTGGCGGGGTCAACATGCATGTAATACTGCTCTGAACGATGCTCGAAACTCTTCAGACCCTTCATGATGGGATCATCCGGCTTCGTCAAGTCGACCTTGTAGTCGATGATGTTGCCGGGATGCGCAACCCACTGTCCGCCGCACAGGAATTGGTAATCGACGGAATCGCGGAACGCGTCGCACATGCCGCCATGATGGCCGGCGAGACCGACACCGCTGCGCACCGCCGCGCAGAGATTGAGCGCTTCCGCCTTTTCGATCTTCGACATGGTGTAGATCGGGATGATCAGCGACAGATCGTGAATCGCGGGGTCGGCGAACGCCGCGGTCGTGGTTTCGATCCGCACCTCGAAGCCTTCCGCCTTGAGCCAGCCGCGGATCATCGAGGCACACAGGTCCGGATCGTGTCCCGGCCAACCGCCCCAAACAATCATTGCCTTGCGCATGTTCATGTCCTCAGTCGATCTGTCCGGTTTCGCGTCCGGCCGGCAGCATCGCCGGCCGCTCGACGCGGCTCTCGATCTCGACGCGCCGCCCTTCGTCGGCGGAGGTCTGGAACGCCTCCATCACCTCCAGCACGTGGAAAGCCAACGCACCGCTGGCGCGGTGCGGCCGGTTGTTCAGGATCCCGGCAGCCATGTCGGCGACACCGATCGAGCGAAACTCGCCGTCGACGTGGCCGTGCGTCAGCGGCGCCGTCTCCCATTCACCGCCGGTCCTCGCCACCTGCACCTCGCCGCCGAACCGGTTCGGGTCCGGCACCAGCATGCTGCCTTTGTCGCCGTAGATCTCGATCGGCGCGTGCCGGTGCTTCGGCACGTCGAAGCTCATGGCGATCGAGACGACCGCCCCGCTCTCGAATTCGAGCGTGCCCGCCACATGGGTCGATACCTCGACGGGAATCAGTGTGCCGTTCATCGGCTGGCTGGTGACCAGACGCTCGGATTTCGGGCGCGCGGTCGAGCCCATCACGCTCACGACCGGGCCGAGCAACTGCACGAGATCGGTGACGTAATACGGTCCCATGTCCAGCATCGGCCCGCCGCCGCGCAAATAGTAGAAGCCCGGCGCCGGATGCCAGCGCTCGTGACCGGGACAGCCGAAGAAGGCGCTGCCCGCAACGGGCGTGCCGATCGCACCGTCGTCGATCAGCTTGCGCGCGGTCTGGTGTCCGCCACCGAGGAAAGTGTCGGGCGCGCAACCGACGCGAAGGCCTTTCTGCGCGGCGAGGTCCATCACCTTGCGGGCTTCCGCGACGTTGATGCCGAGCGGCTTCTCGGAGTGGACGTGCTTGCCGGCATTGAGCACCGCGAGACTGACGTCGGTGTGGGCGAGCGGCACCGTTAGATTGATGACGATCTCGACGTCGTCACGCTTCAGCAACTGATCGACCCGCACCCCCGGCAGGCCGAAGGCTGCGCCCTGGCGTTCCGCGGCATCGCTGCGCATATCAGCGAGCGCTTTGATTTCCATGACCGGGAAGCGCTGGGCCGCCTTCAGATAGGCGGTGCTGATATTGCCGCAGCCGATGATTCCAACGCCTACTTTTCTCATTGTGATCTCCGTGAGATGCCGTTCATCCCTTGACCGCGCCCGCGGTGAGGCCGGCGACGATGTGCTTCTGCGCCAGCAGAAAGAGAATGACCGTCGGCAGGATGGTCAGCGTGATGAAGGCCAGGATCAGGTGCCACTCGGACGAATACTCGCCTTGATAGACCATGATACCGAGCGGCCAGGGATAGAGCGCGTCGGTATTGAGCATCACCAGCGGCAGCAGATAGGCGTTCCAGCTATTGACGAAGGTGATGGTGCCGACGGTCGCCAGGATCGGCCTTGATAAGGGCAACGTCACATAACGGAAGAACTTGATATAGCTGCAGCCATCGACCAGCGCAGCCTCCAGCAGTTCATAAGGGATGTCCTTGAAGAAACGTCGCAGCAGCAGCACGCTCATCGCGAGGCTGAAGGCCACCTGCGGCAGCGCAACGCCAAAATAGGTATCGAGCAAGCCGAGATCTCGCACCTTGATGAAGAGCGGCAGCACCGCGGTCGCGGCGGGAAACAGCAGGCCGAGCGTCAGGTAGCTCAGCAGCATCGAGCTGCCGTAGAACTTGACGTGGGCGAAGGTGAACGCCGCCATCGAGGCCACGATCAGGGTCAGGATCACCGCAAGCGTCGAGATGACCAGGGAGTTGCGGAGCAGTTGCCAGTAGCGCGCCGAGAACAGGATGTCGGCATAGTTCTGCCATTCCCAGTGCCTGGGCAGGCCGAACGGATTGACGCGCAGCTCACCGAGCGACTTGAAACCGCCGAGCAGGGTCGCAAGCAGCGGCACCAGCACGAGGACGGCGATCACGGCGAGAAACAGCGCCTTGAACAGGATGGCGGGATCGAACGGCGTACGGGTGGTCTCGGCATCATTCATCGCGCATGAACCAACGCTTGTAGGTGAAGGCAAAGGTCACGCAGATCACGAACAGGATGACGCCGATGGCGCTGCCGTAGCCGACGCGCATGCGGGAGATGCCGTTGTTGTAGAGGAAGCTCACCATCGTGTTGGAGGAATCCGCGGGTCCCCCGCGCGTCAACGGCATGACGAGATCGAAAAGCTGCAGCGAGCCGATGATGGCGAAGAACACCGAGAGCCGGATCGTCGGATAGAGCAGTGGAACGACGACGTGGCGGAGCGTCTGAGACCGCGTCGCGCCGTCGATGGTGGCGGCCTCGACCAGGCTCTTGTCGAGCCCCTGGAGTGCGGCGATGAACAGCATCATGTGGAAGCCGAAATACTTCCATACGACGACGATCAGCACCGCCAGCATCGCCGTATCGGTCGAGGCCAGCAGATGCGGCGGCTCGGCGCCGAAGGTGCGCCAGATCGAGGCGACCAGGCCATAATCGCCGTCATAGACGAATGAGAAGATCAGCCCGGTTGCGATCTCGGCCAGGATATAGGGCATGAAGAACAGCATGCGCAGCGCCACTGCGCCGCGAAAGCGCTCGGCGAGCATCAGCGCGAGCGTGAGCGCCAGCGGCAGCTGGATCAGCACCGAGACCGCGATGATCAGCCCGTTGTTGCGCAGCGCAAGCCAGAAGGCGCGCGTCTCCAGCACGAAGCGGTAATTGTCGAAGCCGATCCAGTTGGTCGGCCGGCCAAACCCGTTCCAGTTGAAGGCCGAATACCAGGCGGCCTCGCCGATCGGCAGGACCACGAACAGCGTGAACAACAGCAGCGCCGGCGGCAGGAACAGGATCAGCACCGTGAAACGGCCGTCCCAGCCAGGACCGCGGACCGCCGTCGGCGAGAACGGTGTCTGGGCAACGCTCATCGCCGGCGCGCTCGCGATCCGTCGCGCCACCGTCAGTTGCCCTGCTTCCAGGCCGCCTCGATCGCCTTGGCGGCGTCCTGCGGGCTCATGCTGCCGCCGGCGATTTCGGCAGTAACATCGTTGACGACGCGACCGACCGAGGGGCCGAGGCTCTGGTCATAGAAGTTCTGGTGGTAGTTCGACTTCGTCAGGTTGGCCGCGATCAGCTTCATGAAGGAATTGTTGAGGCCCGCATCCGCGCCCTGCACCACCGGGATGATGAAATTGCCCGCCGCAAGCCGCGTCTGCACGTCCTTCGAGACGAAATACTTCAGGAAATCGACCGCCTCCTTCGGCGAGTCCTTGGTAATCAGCCAGCCGGTGATGCCGCCGAGCGTATCCGTCGGCGCACCCTTGCCGCCCGATACGACCGGAAAGTCGAACCAGCAGATCTTGTCCTCGCTCAAGCCGACCTTGTCGGCGGCAAGCGCGCGCTGCAAGTGATAGACGGTGCTGATGGCGAGCGTCATTGCCGCCTTGCCGTCGCCGAAATAGCCGACCGCCTGCGGATTCTTGAAGCCCAGGAAACCGTTCTGGAACGGCTGCAGATCGACGAGCTGCTTGAACAACTCGCCGGATTTCTGGAAGGTTTCGCCGGCGAAGCCGCCATTCTCGCCGCGCAGCGCCGCGTCGAAGGCCGGCTTGCCGCCGATCCGCACGGCAAGATGCGTCCAATAGAAGTGCAACGGCCATTTGTCGGCGCCGCCGACCACGATCGGCGTAACGCCGGCGGCCTTCAACGCCTTGACGGCGGCAAGCAGGTCATCCCAGCTCTTGATCCCTGCAGGGTCGACCTTCGCCTTGGCCATCAGCTCCTTGTTGCAGAGGAAGCCGACCTGCGACAGCGCGGTCGGCAGACCATAAACGCGGCCATTGCTGGTGAAGGCGGCCAGCGCAGCCGGCGTGAGGCTGTCGCTGTAACCCTTCACGGAATCCGTGATGTCGTCGAGGACACCAGCCTCGATCTGCGTCTTCAGAACGCCACCGGCCCAGCTGTAGATGATGTTCGGCCGATCCCTGGATTGCAGGATGGTCGGCAGCTTGGCCTTGTAGGCCTCGTTCTCGAGAAACTGCATCTCGACCTTGACGCCCGGATGCGACGCCTCATAGGCACGCGCAACCTCCTCCCAGATCTTCACCTGGGCCGGATTGGCCTCGATGTGCAGCCATTTCACGGTTGTGTCGGCTGCGGCAGAGTTGGCCCAAAGCAGGCATGCGGCAGCGGCGAGTCCCAGCTTCCCGAGCAGTCTCATCACATCCCTCCCAACAGGCTCTTATTCTTTGGCTGCAATCCTGCCTTCGATTTTTGAGGTACGCAACTAAAATTCTGATCTATGAACCTCACGACCGAAATGGCTAAGGTCTGCGGCAGAATCGGGCGACCCTCGCACCGCCCACAACGCAACACGAGAGGTGCCCATGGCCGCCGTTTATTCCGACCTCGCCGGCAAGGTCGTTCTCGTCACCGGTGGCGCATCGGGAATTGGCGCTGCGATCGTGCGGCGCTTCGCGCAGCAGAAATCCAACGTCGTATTCTTCGACATCAAAACCGACGAAGGCCAACGCCTCGCACGCGAGTTGTCGGATCAAGGTCTGGCTGCGCATTTCCAGCGCGTCGACCTGACCGACATCGCCGCGTTGCGCGCCAGTGTCGCGGAGGCGCGAAACGCGCACGGCGCGATCAGTATCCTCGTCAACAATGCCGCGCATGACGAACGGCACGAGACCGAGGGGGTGACGCCGGAGTATTGGGACGACCGCATCGCGGTGAACCTGAAGCACCAGTTCTTTGCGGCACAAGCCGTGCTGCCGGACATGAAGGCGGCGAATGCCGGCGCCATCATCAATTTCGGCTCGGTATCATGGATCGCCGGACAAGGCGGCATGGCCGCGTACACGGCAAGCAAATCCGGCGTCATCGGCCTCACGCGCTCTTTGGCGCGCGACTACGGTCCCTACAATATCCGCGTGAACGCGATAGCGCCGGGCTGGATCATGACCGAGCGCCAGCTCGAGAAATGGATGACGCCACAGGGAGAGGTCGAGCTGATGCAGCGGCAATGCCTGAAGCGCAAGCTCGTACCCGATGAGGTCGCCAGATTCACCGTATTCCTCGCGTCCGACGAGGCCTCCGCCTGCACCGCCCAGCACTACATCGTAGATGGCGGCTGGGTGTGAGATGCTTCGAGTTGCACCGCAAAACCACTTGCGCCGCAACATTCAAAAATGAGACTGCCCGTCAAACCGGACGAGGCGCCTACGCAGGCGCCGCGTTCGACTTCGGCTAGCTTCCCTCCAAAGCCGCGGGCCGTTCGAGAGCCACGGGCGTAGCGCCCGGTTCGGCGCGGCAACAAAGCGACGACACACAGGGAGGAGCACAATGTCGAAATGCAGTGTGGGACTGCTCGCGCTGAGCAGTCTGTTTCTTTCGGGCGCAGCGATCGCCCAGGAAAAGATCAAGGTCGGCGTCACCGCAACGCTCGAAGGCACCTACACCGTGCTCGGCGAAGACGGTATCCGCGGTTTCCAGACGGCGCTCAACGTGCTCGGCAAGAAGGTCGGCGACAAGGAGCTCGAATTCGTCATCGCGTCCACCGACGCGACGCCCGATTCCGCGGTTCGTGCCGTGCGAAAACTGATCGAGCAGGACAAGGTGCAGATCCTGTTGTCGCCGCTGTCTGGTGACGAAGGCATCGCCGTCAAGAATTTCGCAAAGACCCATCCGGAGCTGACCTTCATCAACGCCGCTTCGGGCGCCCAGGAAACGACCTATGTCGACCCCGCCCCGAATTTCTTCCGCTACAATATGGACGGCGCACAATGGCAGGTGGGCCTCGGCAAATACGCCTATGAAGAAAAGAAGTATCGCAAGATAGCGACCGTCGGCGAGGACTACTCCTTCATCTACACCCAGGTGTTCGGCCTCGTGCTCGAGTTCTGCGGCGCCGGCGGACAGGTCACCAACCGGCAATGGGTGCCGCTCGGCACCAAGGACTTTGCCTCGGTCATCGCGGCGCTGCCCGACGATGTCGACGCGATCTATCTCGGCCTCGGCGGCGCCGACGCCGTCAACTTCCTCAACCAGTACCAGCAGGCCGGCGGCAAGGCGCATCTGATGGGTGGCTCGATCATGATCGACCAGACCATTCTCTCGTCCAAGGGCAACGCCAAGAACGCGCTGGTCGGCACGCTGGCCGCGAGCGGTCAGGCCGATACCTGGGAGGATCCAAGTTGGCAGAAGTTCGTCAAGAACTATCAGGACGCCTTCCCGCCGAACAAGCGCTTCCCGAGCCCGTCGCTGCTCGCCACCAACTATTACGACTCGACCATGGCGCTGATCCTGGCGCTGCGTCAGGTCAATGGCGATCTCTCCAACAACCAGGCCAAGTACAAGGAAGCCCTCGCCAAGATCGAGCTCGACGCGCCCAACGGCAAGATCAAGCTCGACTCCAACCGACAGGCGATCGGCACAAACTTCGTCACCGAAGTCGTCGACGACGGCAAGGGCGCGCTGTTCTCGAAGGTCGTGAAGGTGATTCCCAACGTCAACCAGACGCTGGGCTACGACCCTGCGGTATTCGCCAAGATCGGTTTGCCAAGCCGTACAATACCGGAATGTAAGAAGTACTGACGTAGTCTCGTTCGCGAGCGATGACTGACCGGGGAGAGATTTGCAAAGAGCGCGACTCCTGCGCCCTTGCATTCTCTCCCCGGTTGTTGAACGCTATAAAAAAACAAGAGCTTCTGGGAGGGAAGGCATGAGCCGGGCGCTCGCCGTCTTCCACGGCCGCTTCGGCCGGGCGACGGTCTATCAGTTGAACCGCCCTTTCAACATCCACGCGCATCGTGAGGGTCATTTGATCTTCCATGTCGGGGGGCGTCCCGCATGCATCGATGTCAGCGATGGACGTTACGAGCTCACCGAAGGTTCCGTCGTCGCGGTCAATCCATGGGAGCCGCATAATTTCCTGCCGTCCGATCTCGAAGGCGGCGCCGTTTTCTTCGTGCTCTATGTCAATGCGGAGTGGTTTGCGCCCGATGCACCGGGTACCGACCGCCTGCGCTTCGGCCGGACCCAGTTCACGCGGTCTATCGCACTGGACAAGCATATCAGGCACGCAGCCGCCCTCGTGTGCGGCGCACCCTCGCTCAATAGCCTCGATGGCGAGCTGAGAAGGCTGATCGACATCTGCTACGACGAGAGCTGGCAACAGGCGGAGGCCGCGCGCGATCCGCGCGCAAACGGCTCCGTCACCGATTTTCGCGTGCGCAAGTGCATCAAGATGATGTCGGAAAGCCCCGGCGCCGAGATCGAGCTCGACACCATCGCCCGCGAATCCGGCCTGTCGCGACCGCATTTCTACCGCCTGTTCCGTACCCAGACCGGCGTCACTCCGCACCTCTATCTCAACACGCTGATGATGGAGCAGGCGCTGGAGGCGCTGGTGGCGAGCGAGGCGCCGATCGCCGATATCGGCTTCGATCTCGGCTTCTCCTCGCAAAGCGGTTTCACGCGCTTTTTCGCCGCCAATGTCGGGATGGCCCCGACCGATTATCGCCGCGCCGCCAAGGTTTTGCGAGCCTGAGGGGCGCGCGAAAAGATACTGTCGATCAAGCACCTCCCTTGCAGTCTCATTAGGATGTGCGGAACGCGGTCCCGAAAAGAGGATCGCGCTCGATAGGGAGCGCACGTTCATGGCAGGGCTTGCGGCCGGTGACGGTCTGCGTGCTCCCTCGCCCTGCTTTTGGGGCGAGAGTTGGAGTGACGTTAAGACGGAGCGGCAATCATGACCCGCTTTGTCGAGCGTCATCCCGCCTGGGCGCTGATCGTCATCATCGCTGTCGCCGTGGCGCTTTGGCTCATCTTCGCGGTGTGGCCGCCGGCACTGGAAGAGACAATCGGCCGCAAGCGGGTCTTCCTCAATGCGCTCTTCAACGGCATCACGCTTGGCGGTCTGTATTTTCTCGTGGCCAGCGGCTTTACGCTGATCTTCGGCCTGATGCGCAACGTCAACCTCGCGCACGGCTCGCTCTATCTGTTCGGCGGCTATGTCGGCTATGCCATCAGCGCCTCGACCGGCTCCTGGATCCTTTCGTTCATCGTCGCCTTCATCATGACTGCACTGGTTGGCGTCCTGCTCCAGGTTCTCGTCTTCCGCCGCATGGAGGGCCAGGATCTGCGCCAGACCATGGTGACCATCGGGCTCTCGATCGTGTTCGCCGATCTGATGCTGTGGGCCTGCGGCGGCGACTTCTACCAGATCCAGACCCCGAACTGGCTGATCGGCCCGATCGAGCTGCCGCTGATCACCGCGGTGAAATCCTCGGGCGAGCCAGTGTACCTGCGCTATCCGCTGGTGCGGCTCGTGATCTTCCTGGCTTCCGTCATTATCGGCATCGCGATGTGGCTCGCGCTCAACCGCACCCGGATCGGGATGATCATCCGCGCCGGCGTCGACGACCGCGACATCCTCGCCGCAACCGGCGTACGCATCCAGATCGTCTTCGTGCTCGTGTTCGCGCTCGGCGCAGGGCTTGCCGGCATCGCCGGCGTCGTCGGCGGCACCTTCCAGTCCCTCTCGCCCGGCGAGGACATCCGCTTCCTGCTCGCCTCGCTCGTGGTCGTGATTGTGGGCGGCATGGGCTCGATTCCCGGCGCCGCGCTCGGCGCGCTAATCATCGGCCTCGCCGAGCAGCTCGGCTCGGTCTACATCCCGACCTACGCCATCGTCGTGACCTTCCTGATCATGGTGCTGGTGCTGGCGCTTCGGCCGCAGGGCCTGCTTGCGAGGCGCTGACATGTCCGTCACCCATGACGCCCGCGTCCAGATTCACAAGCCCGCCTCCACGGGCCAGCGGCCCGCCGTGCGAGGGTGGCCCGACATCAACAATCCCGCGGCCTGGATCGTGGCGGTCATCCTCCTGATCATGCCGCTGATCGCCAACGGCTTCTTCCTGATCGAGATCTTTGCGACGACGCTGATCCTCGGCACCATCGCGCTCAGCCTCATGTTCCTGGCCGGCTATGGCGGCATGGTCAGCCTGATGCAGCTCACCATCGCGGGCTTTGCCGCCTACATGGTCGCGGTGTTCGGCGTCAGCGGCAACGCCAATATCAGCCTGGGCTGGCCGTGGTGGCTCGCCGTCCCGATGGCACTCGCGCTCGCGACCATCTTCGGCACGCTCGGCGGCGCGCTCGCGGTGCGCACCGAGGGCATCTACACCATCATGATCACGCTCGCGATCGGCGCGGCGTTCTATTACTTCACCAACCAGAACTGGGCGATCTTCAACGGCCACACCGGCATCAACACCGTCGCCACGCCGCACTTCTGGGGCGTCAACTGGCGCTCGGATATCCCGTTCTACTATATCGTGCTCGCGGTCGCCGCGCTGTGCTACTTCGCCGTCGACTACATCTCGCGGGCCCCGTTCGGCCTGGCGCTTCAGGGCGTGCGCGACAATCCGCGCCGCATGGCCGCGCTTGGCTTCAACGTCAATGCGCACCGCGTCGCGGCCTATGCGGTGGCATCCTTCATCGCGGGCCTCGCCGGCGTGCTCCAGGTCTGGAACTACCGCCAGATCTCGCCTGGCTCGGTCAGTGTCGGCGCGTGCATCGACGTCCTCATCATCGCCGTCGTCGGCGGCATCACGCGGCCGATCGGTCCCTATATCGGCGCGCTGGTCTTCGTCCTGCTGCGCACCTTCGCGCTCGACTTTCTGGTCAAGATCGGGCTCGACGGCAACCGTTTCCGCCTGCTGATCGGGCTTGGCTTCCTCGCCATCGTGTTCTGGTCGTCGGACGGCGTCATCGGCCTCTGGCAGCGCTGGCGCCAGGGCCGGCGTCCGACCGCAAACCGGCCGGCCGGAGGACACGGTCATGGATAGCGTCGCGCAACGCCTCTCCGCCGTCGGTGCCGGTGCAGCGCTGGAACTTCGCGGCGTGACGCGGCTGTTCGGCGCGCTTGCGGCGTTGACCGATGTCACCATCACGGTGCGCCCCGGTGAGCGCCGGGCCGTGCTCGGCTCCAATGGCGCGGGCAAGACCACGCTGTTCAATTGCATCACCGGCGATTTCCCGCCCTCGTCCGGCACCATCCGATTCTTCGGGGAGGACGTCACGCACTTCCCGCCCTATGAGCGCATCCGGCGCGGGCTGCGGCGCACCTATCAGATCTCCGCCCTGTTTCCCGGCCTCACCGTGCAGGACAACGTCTACCTCGCCTGCCGCGGCGTCTCGCGCGGACGGTTCTCGTTCCTGCGTCCCGGCCAGAACGACGCACTGATGCACACCGCCGACAGTCTGGTGCACGCCGTGCATCTGGCTGCGGTCAAGGACCAGCGCGTCGCCGAGCTCGCGCACGGCCAGCAGCGTCAGCTCGAGATCGCGCTGGCCCTCGCCGGCGCGCCACGCTTCGTGCTGTTCGACGAGCCGGCCGCCGGGCTCTCGCCGACCGAGCGCGCCGAGCTGGTCGAGATCCTGACCTCGCTGCCGGCACATATCGGCTACATCATCATCGAGCACGACATGGACGTGGCGTTGCGCGTCGTCGAGAGCGTCACGATGATGCACAACGGCCGCATCTTCAAGGAAGGCCTGCCGCAGGAGATCCAGTCCGATCCCGAGGTGCAGGAACTCTATCTCGGAGGCGGCCATGAATGAGGCTCGCCGCAGCGCCGCAGCCCTCGAGGTCCGGGGCCTCGACGTCTATTACGGCCACTCGCACGCGCTGCAGGGCGTCGACCTCTCGCTCGATGCCGGCGTGTTCTCCGTCGTCGGCCGAAATGGCATGGGCAAGACCACGCTATGCAAGGCCATCATGGGCCTTGTGCCCGTGAGCGGTGGCTCGATCCGCGTTCGCGGCGAGGACATCACGCGGCGGCCACCGGCGCATATCGCCCGGCTTGGCGTCGGCTATGTGCCGCAGGGCCGCCGACTCTGGCGCTCGCTCACCGTCGACGAGCACCTGCGGCTCGCCGGCGGAATGCGATCCGGCGCCTGGACCGTCGAGCGCATCTACGACACATTTCCGCGGCTGGCCGAACGCAAGAGCCATGGCGGCGGTCAGCTCTCCGGCGGCGAGCAGCAGATGCTCGCGATCTCGCGCGCCCTGCTGACAAATCCGCAACTCCTGATCATGGACGAACCGACCGAAGGGCTCGCGCCCGTCATCGTCGCCCAGGTCGAGGAGATGCTGCTGCGGCTCGGCGAGGACGGCGACATGGCCGTGCTCGTGATCGAGCAGAACATCGGTGTCGCCACCGCGGTCTCGCGCAACGTCGCAATCATGGTCAACGGCCGCATCAATCGCATCATCGAGTCGGCGCGGCTGGCCGCCGACCGCGAGCTGCAGCAGCGTCTGCTCGGCGTCGGCTTGCATGCCGAGCTTACGCCAGATCTCGACGTGCCGGCGGCAGGCGCCGAGGCGAATCCGACGCCGCAGGCCACCCGACCGAGCGGCCCGATCCGGATCTACATCTCCAACCCGACGCCGCCGACACGCTGGTCCCAACCCGCACCGATCGCACGGATCGAAGCGGCCGCACGCACGCTTTCGACGCAGGTTGCGCGCTTCGACGAGACGGCGCGGCGCAGGCTCGAGCCGACGACGTCCCCGTCGTCAGGGCCGCCGGTCGTCCTGGTCGTCGGCACGCTCGACACCAAGGGCACCGAGCTGCGCTTCGTCCGCGACATCATCGCCGCCACCGGGCTGCGCACGCGGCTGGTCGACGTCTCCACCAGCGGCAAGCAGGCAAGCTGCGACGTCTCCGCGCAGGAAATCGCGCTCAACCACGGCCGCGGCGGATCGGCCGTGTTCGTGCCAGATCGGGGCGTCGCGGTCACGGCAATGGCGGAAGCGTTCGCCAACTGGCTGCGGCGCCAGGGTAGCATCGCAGGCGTGATTTCGGCGGGCGGATCTGGCGCAGCATCACTGGTTGCACCGGGCATGCGTACCCTGCCCGTCGGCGTGCCCAAGCTGATCATTTCATCCGTCGCCTCCGGCGATGTCGGGCCCTATGTCGGTCCTGCCGACATCACCATGATGCACTCGGTCACCGACGTTCAGGGGCTCAACTCGATTTCGCGCGCAGTGCTGTCGAACGGTGCCAACGCGATCGCGGGCATGGTCAGGGCGCGCCTCGATCAGCGCGAGGCCAGGGAGCGGGCGGCCAGCACCGGACTGCCTGCCGTCGGCATCACCATGTTCGGCGTGACGACGCCGGCCGTCCAGAAGATCGCGGGCGATTTAGGCGGGGACTTCGAATGCCTCGTGTTTCACGCCACCGGCGTCGGCGGCCGCGCGATGGAGAAGCTCGTCGAGTCCGGCCAACTCGCAGGCGTCGTCGATGTTACGACAACCGAGATCTGCGACCTCCTGATGGGCGGCGTGTTTCCGGCGACGGACGATCGCCTCAGTGCGATCATCCGCACCCGCGTGCCCTATGTCGGCTCGGTCGGCGCGCTCGACATGGTCAATTTCGGCGCGCCGGACACCATTCCCGAACATTACCGCACGCGAAAGTTCCACGTCCACAATCCGCAGGTGACGCTGATGCGCACCACCGCAGAGGAGAACGAGCGCATGGGCCGCTGGATCGGCGAGCGGCTCAACCAGATGGACGGGCCGGTGCGCTTCTTCCTGCCCGAGGGCGGCGTCTCTGCACTCGATGCCCGCGGCCAGCCGTTCTGGGATCCAGAGGCCGACGCCGCGCTCTTCCGCGCGCTGGAGCGCACGGTGCGGCAGACCGGCAACCGCCAGCTCATCCGCGTCAAGCAAAACATCAACGATCCCGAGTTCGCCTCGATCGTCGTGAGCGCTTTCCGAACGCTGTTCGGCCGCTCCGGGGTGCGCCGGAGACTAGCGAGGTGACCGATGGCCCGGTTTGAACGCGCAGCACTCCTGAGGCGGTTTCGCGAGATGGCGAAGCGCGGCGAGCCCATCGTCGGCGGCGGCGCCGGCACCGGCCTGTCAGCCAAATGCGAAGAGGCCGGCGGCGTCGATCTCATCGTCATCTACAATTCCGGCCGCTACCGCATGGCGGGTCGCGGCTCGCTTGCGGGACTGATGCCCTATGGCGACGCCAACGCCATCGTGCTGGAGATGGCCGGCGAAGTTCTGCCCGTGGTCAGCAAGACACCGGTGCTCGCCGGCGTCAATGGCACCGACCCGTTCCGCGACATGGACGTCTTCCTTGACCAGTTGAAGACGCTCGGCTTTGCGGGCGTGCAGAATTTTCCGACCGTCGGGCTGATCGACGGCGTCTTCCGCGCCAATCTCGAAGAGACCGGCATGTCCTACGCGCTTGAGATCGACATGATCGCCAAGGCGCGCGAGAAGGATCTGCTGACGACGCCCTACGTTTTCAGCGAGAAGGAAGCCGCCGCGATGGCGATCGCCGGCGCCGATATCATCGTCTGCCACCTCGGGCTCACGACCGGCGGCACGATCGGCGCGCAGACCGCACCAAAGCTGAAGGACTGTCCGGCGCGCATCGACACCTGGGCTTCGGCCGCGCTCAGCGTCAATCCCGATATTCTGGTGCTCGCCCATGGCGGGCCGATCGCGGATCCCGAGGATGCCGACTTCATCATGAAGAACACCCGCTACTGCCACGGCTTCTACGGCGCCTCCTCCATGGAGCGGCTGCCGGTCGAGCGGGCTCTGACGGACCAGGTACGCAAATTCAAGGCGATCGGCGCGCGATAACGCCGGAACGGTTGAGGGAGAGAAACATGTCAGGGATCCTGGTCGGCGAGCTCATCCTCTGGCTGATCGTCGCGATCATCGTCATCGTGGTTGGCGTCTACATCGTCAACTGGCTCTACCACCGCTCCTCCAAGGAGGTATCGTTCGTCCGGACCGGCTTCCTCGGCGAGCGCGTGGTGATCAACGGCGGTGCCTTCGTGCTGCCCTTCATCCACGACTACACGCCCGTCAACATGAACGTGCTGCCGATGGGCATCGTGCGTTCCAGGCAGGATGCGGTCATCACCCGCGACCGCATGCGCGTCGACATCGAGGCCGACTTCTACGTCCGCGTCCAGGCAACCCGCGAAGCCGTCTCGATCGCGGCCGCGACGCTCGGTCGCCGCACCATGGAGCCGGAGCAGCTGCACGCGCTGCTGGCCGGCAAGTTCATTTCCGCGATCCGCTCTGTCGCATCGGAAATGACGCTGGAGGAGATGCACGAGCGGCGCGGCGACTATGTCGCGCGCGTCAAGACCAATGCGGCGGAGGCGCTCGCCCAGAATGGACTT
Source organism: Bradyrhizobium sp. Bra78 (assembly GCF_024519855.1). Lineage (NCBI taxonomy): Bacteria > Pseudomonadati > Pseudomonadota > Alphaproteobacteria > Hyphomicrobiales > Nitrobacteraceae > Bradyrhizobium > Bradyrhizobium sp. Bra78. Next base: position 121,460 of record NZ_JALJRE010000003.1, read on the forward strand.
GAGCTCGAGTCGGTCGCGATCACCGACCTCGATCAGACCGATCTCGAATTCTTCAACCCGTCGAACCGCTTCGACGCCGAAGGTCTGACGCGGCTGATGGAGGACATCGAGGCCAAGCGGAAGCTGCGCAACGATATCGAGCAGGATTCGATGATCAGGATCCGCACCCGAAATCTCGAAGCCGAGCGGCAGGCGCTCGACATCGAGCGCGAGAGCGAGACCGCGAGGTTGGAGCAGGAACGCGACATCGAGATGCGCCGTGCGCTGCAGCGCACGGAAGTGGCCCGCGAACGCGCGCTGCGGGAGACCGAGGCCGAGCAGGCCCAGATATCGGCGCGCGAAGCCATCGAACGCTCGCGGATCGCCAACGAGCAGGCGATCGCCGAAGCCCGCATCGCCTCCGAGCGGGAAACCCGCCAGAAGGAGATCGAGCGCACGCGTACCATCGAGGAGAAGGAGCTGCTGGCGCGTGAGGAGATCGAGAAGACCAGGATCGCCAATCAGCGTTCGATCGACACGACGCGGATTGCGTCGGAGCGCGAGGTCCGCCAGCGCGAGATCGAGCGGATGCGCACCGTCGAGGAAGCCGAGATCGCGGCCCGCGAGGCGATCGAGAAGGCCCGCATCCAGCAGGACCGCGTCGTCACCGATGCGCGTATCGCCAATGAGGAGGAGACGCGCCGTCGCGAGATCGAGCGCACCCGCGCCGTCGACGAGGCCGAGATCGCCGCGCGCGAGGCCACCGAAAAGGCACGGATCGCCCAGACCATGATCGTCAACGTCGAGCGCATCTCTTCCGACGAGCGTACCCGCGCCCTGGAGATCCAGCAGGTCCGAACCATCCAGGAGGCCGAGATCGAGGCGCAGCGCGCCGTCGAGGCCGCCCGCATCGCCCGCGAGCGAATGCTTGCCGCGGAGCGCATCGCCGCCGAGCAGAGCACGCGACAGCTGGAGATCGAGCGCAACCAGTCGCTGGAGGTGGCAGGCATCGCCGCGCGCGAGGCCACCGAGGCTTCGCGCATTGCCCAGGAAGAGCGCGTCCGCTCGCTGGAGATCGCTCGCAACCGTGCCGTCGAGGAAGCCGACATCGCCTCCCGCGAGGCGATCGAGGCCGCCCGCATTGCGCAGGAGAAGGCGGTTGCGGCCGAGCGGATCCAGGCCGAGCGCGACACGCGTTCGCTCGAGATCGAGCGCACCGGCGTGCTGGAGGCGGCCGAGCTGAAGCGGCGCGACGCCATCGAGCGCCAGCGCATCACCGTCGATCTCGCCCTCGAAGCCGAACGGATCACCTCGTCCAAGAAGCGTGAAGTGCTCAACATCGAGCAGAAGCGGGCAATCGAGATCGCCGACGAGGAGCGCGTCATCGCCCTCTCGGCCAAGCGTTCCGAGCGCATCGATGCCGATCGCCAGGTCAAGCAGGCCGAGATCGTCGCCCGCAAGGAGGTCGAGACCACCGACGTCTCCCGCGAGCAGGCGCTCGAAGCCGCCCGGATCGAACGCCGCCGCGCCATCGAGCAGCTCGAGGTCGCCCGCGTGCAATCGCTCCAGGAGGCCGAGATCGCCTCCCGCGAGGAGGTCGAGCGCGCGCGCATTGCGTCGGATCGCGGCCTCGACGAAGCCCGCGTCGGCCGCGAGCGCGAACTGCGCAAGCTCGAGGTCAACCGCGAGAAGGAGGTCGAGACGGTCCTGATGGAGAAGGCGATCGCCATCCACCAGAAGTCGCTGGAAGAATCCGCAGCCAAGGCGATGGCCGAGGAGGCACGGATGCGGGCGACGGAGGCGACCGAGCGCGTCATCACCGCGCGCGAGAGCGAGATCGCCAAGCGGCGCAGGACCGTCGAGGTGATGCTCGCCGAGAAGCAGGCCGAGGAAACGCGCATCGCCGCGGAAGCCGAGCGCGTCCGGGCCGCCGTCGAGGCCGAAGCGCAGCGCATGCTGAACGAAGCCGAGAACGTCCTTACCGACCAGGCGCGCTACTCGCTGTTCCGCCGCAAGCTGCTCGACCGCATCGAGGGCATCGTCCGCGAGAGCGTCAAGCCGATGGAGAAGATCGAAGGCATCCGTATCCTCCAGGTCGACGGCCTCAACGGCAACGGCCATGGCGGCAACGGCGGCCGCAGCGCCACCGACGAGGTAATCGATTCCGCCCTGCGCTACCGCGTGCAGGCGCCGCTGATCGACTCGCTCCTGGCGGACATCGGCGTCGAGGGCGGCAGCCTCGCGAAGATGCCGGGCCTGATCCGGGAGGCCCGCGACATGCAGGGCATCAAGGAGTCCGCGCGCAAAGGCGGCGGTGGCGGCGACAAGCCGGCCAGCTCCCCGCCTGCAGCCGAGGGCGGCGGCGAACCGCCGGCCGAGCGCGGTCCGCGGAAAAAGAGCTGAGGTCAGGCTATGCCCCGCGTCTACGTCTCCACCGTCGTCAATGCGCGCAACGACCGCGTCTGGGCGCGGGTCCGCGACTTCAACGGCTTACCGAACTGGCACCCGGCGATCGCGGAAAGCCGCATCGAGGGGGGCGAGCCTGCGGACAAGATCGGCTGCGTCAGGGATTTTCGCCTGCGTAACGGCGACCGCATCCGCGAGAAGCTTTTGGGCCTGTCCGACTACGACATGTTCTGCACCTACTCGATCCTCGAATCCCCGATGGGCGTCGAGAACTACGTCGCGACCTTGCGCCTCACGCCGGTCACCGACGGCGACCAGACCTTCATGGAATGGACCGCCGAGTTCGATTGCCCGCCCGGGCGGGAGACCGAGCTCGTCAGCAACATCGGCGGCGGCGTGTTCCAGGGCGGCTTCGACGCCCTCAAGCGCGTGTTTGGAGGCTGAGCGGTGCCGCATATCGTCAAGAGCACCATCCTGGACGCGCCGACCGACGCGGCCTGGTCGGTGCTGCGCGATTTCAACGGGCATGACCGCTGGCACCCGGCGGTGGCGACGTCCTCCATCGAACGGGCGCAGTCTCCCGACAGGATCGGCTGCGTCAGGCGCTTCAAGCTCAAGGACGGCTCTGAGCTGCGCGAACAACTGCTGGCGCTGTCCGATCTCGAACAGACCTTCAGCTATTGCCTGCTCGATACCCCGATCCCGATGTTCAATTACGTCGCTCATGTCCGCCTGCTGCCGGTGACCGACGGCGACCGCACCTTCTGGCACTGGGAGTCGCGCTTCACGACGAAGCCGGAAGACAAGGACCGCATCACCCACATGGTCGCGGAAGACATTTACCAGGCCGGATTCGAGGCGATCCGCCGCCATCTGAAGGAGGCCGCCTAGCATGGCCGTGATCGTGAAGACTTTCGCCAGCGCCAGTGAAGCGGCCGGAGCGCTCTCCTCGGACCGCGGCGCACGCTATCTCGGTGGCGGCACCCTGGTGATGCGGGCGCTGAACGAGGGCGACGTCTCGGTCTCGACGGTCGTCCGCGCCAGTGATCAGGCGCTGACCCGGATCGATGCATCGGGCCCTCGGGTCCTGTTGGGTGCCGGCGTCACCTTCGCGCGGATCCTCGCCGAGCGCGATCTCGCCTTCCTGCACGCCCCTGCCCGCTCGATCGGCGGGCCCGCCGTGCGGAACATGGGTACGGTCGGCGGCAACCTGTTCGCGCCAACCCCTTACGGCGATTTCACCGTGGCACTGCTGGCACTCGACGCCACCGTGGCCGTGCAAGGTGGCTTCGGCTCGCGCGACATTCCGATCGAGGATTTTCTTCAGGCGCGCGACCGGCAGGCCGGCACTCTGGTCCTGTCGGTGTCCTGCACCCGGCCGGCGAGCAGCGAGGCGTTCCGCTATCGCAAGATCGCCCGGATCAAGCCGAAGGGCGGCTCCGTCATCACGATCGCGGCGCATCTGCCGATCTCGGGCGGCCGCATCGCCGGCGCACGCATCGCACTCGGCTCGATGGCGCCGACGCAGATCCGCGCTCGCGCGGCAGAGCGTGCCCTGGAAGGGCGTTCACTGGATGTCGGCACGATCGCAGCCGCGGCTTCCGCCGCCGGCGAAGGAACATCCCCAGCGGACAATGCGCTCGGCAGCGCCTGGTATCGCCGCGAGATCGTCGGCGTGCACCTGCGTCGCCTCTTGTCCGGCCAGGAGTAGATCGCCATGCCCAAAATACCCGTGCAATTTCGCCACAACGGCCGCGACGTCGCGATCTTCGTCGATGGCGGCACCAATCTCCTGGTCGCGCTGCGCGAGCTGATCGGCGACATGACGCCCAAGTTCGGCTGCGGCCAGGGCGGCTGCGGCACCTGCAGCGTGCTGATCGACGGCGAGCTGCATTTGTCCTGTCTGACGCTGGCGGAGACGGTCGCGGGCCGTTCCATAGAAACACTCGACGGTATGAAGCAGGGTCCGAACCTGCATCCGCTCCAGCGCGCTTTCGCCGACCACTTCGCAGCCCAATGCGGCTATTGCACCCCGGGCATGCTGATGGCCGCGAAGGCCCTGCTCGACCGGAACCCCGCTCCGAGCCGCGCCGAAATCGTCGAGGCGATCTCCGGCAACATCTGCCGCTGCACCGGCTACGAGCCGATCATCAATGCGATCCTTGCCGCCGCGGGCGGCCGGGCCAGCGCGTAAGGGGACGTCCACCATGCTGGAACTGCGCAAGGACATTTTTGCCGACGAACGCGACGATAATCTGAAGGAAATCGGCAAGGGCACGCAGCGTCAGGACATGCTCGGCCACGTCACGGGCACGTCGAGCTATTTCAACGACCATCAACTTCAGGGCATGCTGCATTTGAAGGTCGTGCGCTCGACCGAGGCCCATGCGCGGCTGCGCCTCATCGACACCACGGAAGCCGAGCGTTCGGCCGGCGTGCGCCGGATCATCCGCGGCAGCGACGTTCCGCGCAACCTCAACACGCTTCTCAGCCTGATCAATTTCGGCAAGGACGACGAGCCGTCGCTCGCGGTCGACAAGGTCCGCTACAAGGGCGAGCCGATCGTCGCCATCGTTGCCGACAGCGAACGCGAAGCATTCGAGGCGATTGCAAAGGTCAAGGTCGACTATGAGCCGCTGCCGGCCGTGTTCGACGTCGAGGATGCGCTGAAGCCAGGCGCGCCCGTGGTCAACGAGACCTATCCCAGGAACACCTTCACCTATCACGAGACCTATGACCACCAGAAGCTGCGCTTCGGCGACGCCGACGCGGCGCTCGCGACCGCCGATCACGTGCTGGAGCAGCGCTACCAGATGTCGCCGATCGAGCACGCGCCGACCGAAACCAACGGTGCGATCGCCGCGCCCGACACCAACGGCCGCTATGTGGTCTACACCTCGACGCAAGCGCTGTTCTTCTCGGTCGACACCTGCGCCAAGATCCTGGACGTCCCCTCCAACACCTTCCACTTCATCGGCGGCACGGTCGGCGGCGGATTCGGCGGCAAGGTCGACACGCTGACCGAGCCGCTCGCCATTCTCGGCGCGATGCTGACCGGGCGGCCGGTACGCTACGTGTTCGGGCGCGAGGAGGAGATGCAATACGGTCCGCCGCGCGGCGCCGAGCGCATCTACGTCAAGGACGGCGTGATGCGCGACGGCCGCGTCGTCGCGCGAAAGATCCGGGCCTATTTCGACAGCGGCGCCTATACGCGGCTCTCCAGCTACGCCGCCGTGAAATGCGCCGCACACCTGCCGGGCCCCTACACGATCCCGAACGTCTATGGCGACGTCTACTGCGTCTTCACCAACCGCACGCCGGCCACCGCCATGCGCGGCTTCGGCGTCACCGCGATGGATTTTGCGATCGAGTGCCAGATGGACAAGCTCGCGAACCTCGTCGGCATGGACCCGATGGAGTTCCGCATCCTCAACGCCTATCGCGACGGCGACATGAAGGCGCACCGGCGCGAGGCCAAGAACACCGCGCTGATCGAGTGCGTCCAGGTTGCTGCCGAGAAGGCCAAATGGCCGATCCGCGATGAATTCAGGCGGGCATCCTCGCGCAAGGACGGCGGCGGCAGCCGCGCCGTGATCCCGCCGACGCCGACAGACTCGCACGCGCGGCCACCGGCGCCCGCACAGCAGCGTACGAGCTTCGACCGGCTCCCACCTACCGTCACCCGCGAACCACCGCGCGATCCGCCTCCCCCGGCTCCGCCGCCCTCGCCGCGACCGGCCGCACCGTCGCATGCCGCGACCCGTTTTTCCTCTGTCTTCGGCACGAGGAGGCGCTAGATGACCCGGCATCGCGGACGCGGCATCGCGTCGATCAACTATCCCATCGGCATGAACCTCGGAGGCGACCCCAGCCAGGCGCTGGTGCATTCCAACCCCAGCGGCAAGTTCACTGTGGCACTGTCCTCGATCGACCTCGGTCAGGGCATGAAATCGGTGACGCGCCAGATCTGCGCGGAGACGCTGGGCGTGCCCGTCGAGGACGTCTATGTCGACACGGCGGACTCCGACACCGGGCCGCATTGCATGGGCTCGTTCGCCTCGCGCGGCACGCACCGCGTCGGCAATGCGGTGATGGCGGCGGCACGCGAGGCGCGCGGCGTGATGATGGAGGCTGCCGCCGAGGAACTCGAGGTCAACGCCGCGGACCTGGAAACCGACGGACGCGGCAACATCCACGTCAAGGGGGCGCCGCACCGCTCGATCTCGACCAAGGACGTCGCCATTGCCGCCCAGTTCAAGCAGGGCAAGACGATCTCGGGTCGCGGCATCTTCCTCGTGCCTCTGTCCGACGTCGATCCGGAGACCGGCGAGATGTCGCCGGCAACCTGCTATGCGCATGCCTGCCTGGTCGCCGAGGTCGAGGTCGACGACGAGACCGGCGAAGTCGAAATGGTGCGGATGGACTCCGCCTATGAGCTCGGCCGCGCGCTCAACCCGCGGCTGGTCGAGCAGCAACTCGTCGGCGGCGCCTGGATGGGTGTCAGCCACGCGCTCTACGAGACGCCGGAGCCGTATTATCCCGATCCCTCTCACGGCCCCCGCGACTTCGTCGAATATCTGATGCCCGGACCGGGCGACATCTGTCCGCACGACATCGCCGTACTAGAGCGCCCTGCTCCCGATGGGCCGTTCGGCGCCAAGGGCCCCGGCGAGATGTGCGCCAATCCCGTGCTGCCGGCCGTTGCCAACGCGATCTTCAACGCCGTCGGCGTACGCATCGACGATCTGCCGATCACTCCGGAGAAAGTGCTGCGCGCGATCAAGTCCCAGGGCGGCCCGCGGCCGCAGGCGCGGCGCTGAGGTCTGGTCCATGGCGGTCCGCAGCAACATCGTGGGCATCGACAGTCCGGAGGCGCTGGAGAAGGCGCTGCGCGCGGCCTATTACCTCGCCGACGAAGGTCTTGCGACCGCCGCCTATCTCGGTCTTGCGCTCGGCAAGCCGTTGTTGCTCGAGGGCGCGCCGGGTGTCGGCAAGACGGAAGCCGCAAAGGCTATCGCCGCGGTGCTCGGCCGCCGGCTGATCCGGCTGCAATGCTATGAGGGCATCGATGCCTCCGCCGCGCTCTACGAATGGAACTACCCGCGTCAGATGCTCGCGATCCGCCAGGCCGGCGACGAGAGCATCGACATCTACGGCGAGACCTTTTTGATCGAGCGGCCGATGCTGGCCACGCTTCGTGCACCCGACTCCACCGTTCTGCTGATCGACGAAATCGACCGCGCCGACCAGGAATTCGAAGCCTTCCTGCTCGAATTCCTGTCGGACTTCCAGATCTCAATTCCCGAACGCGGCACGGTGCGCGCAACCGAGCGCCCGGTCGTCGTGCTGACGTCCAACCGCACCCGAGACCTGCACGAAGCGCTGCGGCGGCGCTGCGTCTATCACTGGATCGACTATCCCACCGCCGAGCGCGAGGCGCGTATCGTGATGATGCGGGCCTCCAGCGTCGCCGAAGCCACCGCGCGCGCCGTCGTCGCCGCGGTGGAAAAGCTGCGACGCGAGCCGCTGAGCAAGGCGCCGGGGATCGCGGAGGCCGTCGACTGGGCCGAGGCGGCGACGCTGCTGCACAACGGCGGCGCGCGCTGGCCCGACGCGTTCAAACGCTCGATCGGCGTGGCGCTGAAGGACGAGGAAGATTTGCACTTCATGTCGCCCCGGCTCGACGCGTTGCTGGCGGAGGCGACTGCATGAGCACCGAGAACCAGCTCCCGCGCGCCGCCCGCATCTTCATCTCCTTCGTTACGCTGCTCCGGGCAAACGGCTTCGCCGTGGCGCCGGAACAGACCACTGCGTTTCTCGCTGCCATCGAGCTGCTCGGCCCGCGCGACCTCGGCGATATCAGGCAGGCGGCGCTCGCCACCCTCGCCCCGTCCCCCGAGCGACGCGCCACCTTCGACCGCCTGTTCGATCTGCACTTCCGCGGCAGCGAGGCCGTCGAGCATGCCGAGGACGGCGAGGACGACGAGACCGTCCGTCTCCAGGAGGAAGGTCGCGGCGACGAGGAACCGCTGTTTTCCGACGACGCCAATGACTCCGGCCTGACCGCGACCCGCACCGAGGCGCTGGTCGAGCGTCGCTTCGCCCAGCTCTCAACCACCGACGCGCTCCGCCGTTTGGCCCGCGAGGCTCCGAGGCGCCTGCCGCGGCGGCGCGGCCACCGGCGCATGCGCGCCCGCCGCGGTCCATTTGCGGACCTGCGCCGCACCTTGCGCGAGAGCGTCCGCAGCGACGGCGAGATCCTGCGGCTCGGCCACCTGAAGCGCAGGCAGCGCCCCCGAAAGATCCTGCTCCTGATCGACGTGTCCGGCTCGATGAAGAGCCGGACCGAGGAGAACATCAGGCTCGCGCATGCACTGGTTCAGGCCGCGCCCAACGTCGAGGTCTTCACCTTCGGCACACGGCTCACCCGGGTCACACGCGCGCTGCGGCTGAAGCGTCGTGAGCAAGCGTTGAATGCGGCGGCCCATCTCGTCAGCGACTGGGACGGCGGGACCCGGATCGGCGACGCCTTGCAAGCCTTCCTCGCGGTGCCCCGCTTCGGCGGTTATGCGCGCGGGGCGGCCGTGGTCGTCGTCTCGGACGGTCTGGAACGCGGCGAGCCCGATGCGTTGCGGGACGCAGTGGCGAAACTGTCGCGCCGTGCCTGGCGCCTGAGCTGGCTGACGCCGCTCGCCACGGGCCCGGGCTTTCGCCCGCAGACGGAAGCGCTGGCTGCGATCGAACGCTATGTCGACGACCTCGTCGACGGCGGATCGAGCGCGTCGATCGTCGCGCACGTACTGGCGTTGGGACGAAGGAGAGTTGCGTGACTGATATTGTCGACGGACATCACCACATCTGGCGACAGGCCGATCTGCCCTGGCTGAGCGGTCCCATGCAGCCGCGCATCTTCGGACCCTACGAGCCGATCCGGCGCGATTATCCCATCCAGGAATATCTCGACGATCTCAAAGGCACCGGCGTCACCCGCTCGGTCTACGTCCAGACCAATTGGGCCAACGACCGTTTCGAGGACGAGGCCGCCTGGGTGCAGCAGACCGCCGACGTGCACGGCTGGCCGCACGCCATCGTCGCCTACGCCAATTTCGCCGCCGATGACGTCCGCCCGCAGCTCGACCGCCTCAAGCGCTATCGGCTCGTGCGCGGCACGCGCATGCAGCTGCACTGGCACGAGAACCCGCTCTATCGCTTCGCGGCAAAGCCCAATCTCTGCGTCGACCCTACGGTGCGCGGCAATGTTGCGCACCTCGCAGACTATGGCTGGAGCTTTGATCTGCAGGTCTTCACGCCACAGATGCCGGATGCGGCGCAGCTCGCCGAAGCCTGTCCCAAGGTGACCTTCATCCTCCAGCACGCTGGCATGCTCGAGGACCTCTCGCCCGCCGGCCGCGCAGCCTGGCGTGCCGGCATGGCGCGGCTGGCGGCCTGTCCGAACGTGGTCTCAAAGCTGTCGGGGCTCGGCACCTTCATCCATCGCAACGACCCCGCGCATATCGCCGCCGTCGTGACCGACACGGTCGCGATCTTCGGCGCCGAGCGCTGCCTGTTCGGCTCCAATTTTCCGATCGAGAAATTGTGGACCAGCTATCGCGAGCTCGTCGACGCGTTTCACGGAGCCACCGCGTCGCTGAGCGCCGAGCAACGGGACGCGATCTTCCGAGGCACCGCCGCGCGCGTCTATCGACTTTGACGGACAATAAACAGGATAGGGAGGGCAACGAATGGCGCTGGAGATCAAGATCCTGGACTATGGCGACATCGAGCTGGAATCGAGCTTTCTGGTGCTCGGCCGTGACTGCGGCCGCACCCGCCGCGTCCTCACGCTTGGCTTCCTGATTCTCGGTGGCAAATACCCGGTCGTGGTCGACACCGGCTACCGCTCCAACCAGATCATGGAGACGCTCGGCATGCGCGGTCTGCAGTACCACGAGCACATGATCGAGAACCAGCTGGCACGCCACGGCGTGCGCATGGGAGACGTGCGCTTCGTCTGCCACACCCATCTGCACATCGACCATGCCGGCAAGGACGACCTGTTCCCAATGAACACGACCGTCGTCCTCAACCGCAAGGAGCTGGAATATTCCGTCTCCGGCCTGATGCACCCGCAATATCCGGCGCCCGACATCAAGCACCTGATCGACCGCCTCCACACCAAGAGCGCGCTACGCTTCCTCGATCTCGAGATCACAGGCCCGATCGAACTGATGCCCGGCGTTTATTGCGACGCCGCCAACGCCCACACCGAGGGATCGATGAACGTCATCGTCGAGACCGCCGACGGAATCGCGACCATCTGCGGCGATGTGATCTACGATTTCAACGACCAGATCGTCACGCCCTTCAACGAAATCCACGACTGGGAGCCGCGTACCACCGGCAACCACGGCACCAGCAAGCGCGCCGAAAAGGCCTCGATCAAAAAGCTGCTCAGCAATTCGCGCTACCTGCTTCCGGTGCACGACCGTCCGGCCAAAATCGAAGGCGGCACTGTCGTGGGACGGTTGCATGACCAGGTCCCCGGCCCGGTCGTGCAGTCGCTGCCAGCACGCAATTGGTTCCCGGCCTGAGGCTTTTTGTCTGCGCATGATCTTGTCGGAAAATCGCGCCACATTTTTCCGGATCATGCTTCCAAGGATCGACCGATGACGCACGTCACCCTGCGCTCCGAATTCGAGACCCTGATCGACCCCTACGCGCCGGTCGCGCAGGTCGGCACCGGCTTCGACTTCACGGAAGGACCCGTCTGGCATCCGGTCGATCACTATCTGCTGTTCTCGGACATGCCCGGCGACGTGCGGCGCCGCTGGGACGCGCGGCGCGGCGTCGCCGAGGTCAAGCGCCCGTCGAACAAATGCAACGGCATGACCTACGACGCCGAGCTGAACCTGATCGTCTGCGAGCACGCGACCTCGTCGCTGGTCCGCGAGCGGCCGGACGGCCGGCGCGAGGTGCTCGCCTCGCATTTCCAGGGTCAGGAGCTGAACAGCCCGAACGACGTCTGCGTGCACTCCTCCGGTGCGATCTATTTCTCGGACCCCTGGTATGGCCGCATGCCGGTCTATGGCGTCGAACGACCGCGACAACTCGGTTTCCAGGGCGTCTATCGCGTCGTGCCCGGCGGCGAGCCGAAGCTCGTGGTGGACCGTACCCTGTTCGACCAGCCGAACGGATTGTGCTTCGCACCTGACGAGAAGCTGCTCTATGTCAACGACACCGTGCAGGCCCTGATCCGCGTGTTCGAAGTCGGCGGCGACGGCTCGCTGTCGAACGCGCGCGTGTTCGCCAGCGGCATCCGCTCCGAGCTCGAGCCCGGGCTGCCCGACGGCATGAAGTGCGACCAGCACGGCAATGTCTGGGTCACCGCGCCCGGCGGCGTCTGGGTTTATTCGCCGCGCGGCGAATTGCTCGGCAAGGTCCGCCTCCCCGAGCTCGTCGCCAACCTTGCCTGGGGCGGCCCGGATTTCCGCACGCTGTATCTGACCTCGACGCACTCCGTCTACGCTATCCCGACCAAGGTCGGCCCGCGCCATGAGCCGTATATGAACGCCAGGCGTCCCGGCGGCACCGCGACTGCCGGCTCCGCACCTGCTGCCCCCATCCTGGCTGATGGCGAGATGCGTCTCGATCCGCAGCGCTGCGCCATGATCATCCAGGACCTTCAGAACGACGTCATCATGGACGGCGGCGCGTTTGCCGACTCCGGAGCGCCGGAGCATGCGCGGCAGCAGCACGTCGTCGAGAACGTCCGCCGTCTTGCCGAGACCGCGCGCGCACGGGGCGTCACCGTCATCCACGTCTGGTTCATCGTCGAGCCCGGCGCGCCCGGCGTGACGCTGAACGCGCCGCTGTTCGAAGGCCTGGTCGACAGCAAGGCGATGGTGCGCGGAAGCTGGGGCGCGGCGCCCGTGTCGGGTCTCGAGCCAAGGCCCGGCGATTTCGTGGTCGAGAAGATGCGGATGAGCGCCTGGGAAGGCACGCGGCTCGAGACGATACTCAAGGCGACCGGCCGCGACATGATCATCAACACGGGCGCCTGGACCAACATGTCGGTCGAGCACACCGCGCGCACCGGTGCCGACAAGGGCTATTTCATGATCGTGCCGGAAGACTGCTGCTCGACCATGAATGCCGACTGGCACAACGCCTCGATCAACTTTGCCATGCAGAACGTCGCCGTCGTCACGCGCGCGGACGCCGTGATCAAAGCGCTGGGATGAGTGGTGGCGAAGCTCCTGCATCTGTCCTGCTCACCCCGCGCCGACTCCGAGTCGAGCGCGGGCGCGCGCGTCTTCCTCGACGGGTTTCGCCGAGCGCGGCCCGACTGGGACATCGACGCAATGGATCTCTGGCGCGAGCGGCTGCCGGAATTCATCGGTCCCATCGTCGAGGCAAAGTATGCGCGCATGAAGGCCCAGGCGTTCGACGACGCGCAGCGCGACAGCTTTGCCGAGGCGGAGCGGATCGCGTTGCGCTTTTCGCTGGCAGATCGCGTGCTGATCTCGACGCCGATGTGGAATTTCGGCATCCCCTACAGGCTGAAGCAATGGTTCGACATCGTCATCCAGCCCGGCCTGACATTCCGGTTCGATCCGGCGCGGGGCTATCTTCCCCTGCTCAAGGACCGCCCAACCATCGTCATCCTCGCCTCCGGAAGCGATTTTGCCACCGGCATGAATCGCGGCCGCATCGACATGGCGACGCCCTATTTGCGCGAGGCGCTCCGCTTCATCGGCGTCAGCGACGTGCGCTTCGTGCCGATCGGGCCGACGACGGGGCCGGCCGAGCCCATCCGCGCTGCGCGCGAGACGGCGTATCGGCGACTCGGGGAGATCGCGGCGCGGTTTTGATCGATTGGCCCAGACTCGTTCCGGTCGCAGGCACTGACCATTTCACCATCCTCGAGGCGCTGCGCCGGCCGGACGGCATTCTGGTCGAGGCTGCACGCCGGGCATCGGACTGAAAACTGCGAAAACAACCCCATGCACAGTAGAGTGCCCTTGTTCCAAAGGCGATTTTTCGAAGGCTCATCGGCTTTCTGAAGGCGACTGCACGCGGCGCCTTTGACACGTCGGGCAACACAGGCGCATGATGTCATCATCGCCGTTGTCGTTGCTCCTGCGCTTCGATCCAGACCTGCTCTCCCTGACCTGCACCTGATGGAGCTGCAAGGGCGGACTTGGCCAGCCCGCAGAGATCTGTCCGTCACGCAAGTCGAACGATGCCGCATGGCGCGGGCAGAGCAGTTGATCGATTGATCCCGCGCTCCGTTCCCGCCGCGCGTCAACGCGGGACGACGGCAGTCGCTTCGATCTCGACTCGCGCCGACGCCTCGACAAGACGCACGACCTGGACGAGTGCCATGCTGGGATAGTGAACGCCGATGACCTCGCGGTAGGCCTTGCCGAGCGCCCTGAGGTTGGAAACGTACTCGTCCATGTCGACCACGTACCAGGTCAGACGCACGAGATGTTCCGGTCCCGCGCCGCCCTCAGCCAGGATCGCCACAATGTTCTCGAGGGTCTGCCGGACCTGTGCAATGAACCCGTCGGCAAATCGACCTGCAACATCCCAGCCGACGACCCCACCGGTGACGACGAGGCGTCCGTCGGCCATCATGCCGTTCGCGTATCCCTTCGGCTGTGGCCAGCCGCTGGGCTGGAGCACTCGCGGCCCGCCGGTTGTGACAGCGTCCGCGGCAGATGGTTGTTTCGTCATGGTCATGAGCAACTTTCCGAATCTCAGCGCGGCTTGAGGATGTCGCGCGCAACGATCAATTTCTGGACCTCGGTCGCACCCTCGTAGATCCGCAGGGCGCGGATCTCGCGGTAGAGGCTTTCGACCACCTCGCCCTTGCGCACGCCGCGGCCGCCGAACATCTGCACGGCGCGATCGATGACGCGCTGCGCGGTCTCGGTGGCCGTCAGCTTTGCCATCGCCGCTTCGCGCGTGGTGGGCAACTTCTGGACGTCGCGGCGCCAGGCCGCGCGCCAGGTCAGGAGCGCGGCGGCGTCGGTATCGGTCGCCATGTCGCCGAGCGCAGCCTGGGTCAGCTGGAGATCGCCGAGCGTCGCACCGAACATGTGCCGGCTGCGCGCATGTGCCAGCGCCTCGTCGAGCGCTCGCCGCGCAAAGCCGAGCGCGGCGGCGGCGACCGATGCGCGGAAGATGTCGAGCGTCTGCATCGCGAGCTTGAAGCCACCGCCCGGCGCACCGAGACGCCGGCTTGCGGGAATGCGGCAGTTCGTGAAGCGCAATGTCGCCAGCGGATGCGGCGCGATGACGTCGATGCGTTCGGCGATGCCGAATCCGGGATCATCCGGGAATACGACGAAGGCCGAGATGCCGCGCGCGCCGGGCGCCTCCCCGGTCCGCGCAAACAGCGTGTAGACGTCGGCGATCCCGCCGTTGGAGATCCAGGTCTTCTCGCCATCGATGACGTAGTCGTTGCCGTCGGCCCGCGCGGTGCAGGACATCGCCGCGACGTCGGACCCCGCCTCCTTCTCCGACAGCGCGAACGCTGCGAGCCATTCGCCGGAGCGAACCTTCGGCAGCACGGACTTGCGCAGCTCCGCGGAGCCGCCGAGCGCGATGGCGCCGGAGCCGAGCCCCTGCATGGCGAAGGCGAAATCGGCGAGGCCGTCGGCATAGGCGAGCGTCTCGCGCGACAGGCAGATCGAGCGGGAATCGATCGTGGCCGCATCCCCATCGGGCGCCGCAACGGCGCAATCGAGCAGTCCCGCCGCGCCCATCGCGCGCACGAGCTTGCGGCAGGCGCCGTCGACGTCATCATGGTCGATCGTATCGATCACCCCCGACTGCACGAAGCGGTCGAGCGCCTCGCCGATGGTGCGGTGACGCGCCTCGAAGAACGGCCAGTCCAGCCACTCGCGCCGGATCACTTTGGCGACGGAGCTCATAGGGTGCCTCCTCCGTTCATTGGGCGGCGGCGGCCGCGGCCGCGCGCGCCAGATTGGCTTCGTACTGTCCCTTGGCGGACTGATATTGCTTCGGCCAATTGACCGCGGTGATGCCGATGCGCGCCGCCTCGTGCAGCGTCCAGGCCGGATCGGCGAGATGCGGCCGCGCAATCGCACAGAGATCGGCACGCCCCGCGGCGAGGATCGAATTGGCGTGGTCGGCTTCGGAGATCGCGCCGACCGCGATGGTTTCGATACCGACTTCGTTGCGGATCAGATCGGCGAACGGCGTCTGGAACAGGCGTCCATAGATCGGCCGCTCCTCCTTCCAGACCTGGCCCGAAGAGCAGTCGATCACGTCTGCGCCCGCTTCCTTGAACATCGCGGCGAAGATCGCGGCATCGGCCGGCGTGTTGCCGCCCTCGGTCCAGTCATGGCAGGACAGGCGCACCGACATCGGCCGGTCCGACGGCCATTCGGCGCGAACGGCCTTGAACACCTCCAGAGGAAAGCGCGCACGGTTCTCGTGGCTGCCGCCATGGTCGTCGGTGCGCCGGTTGGTCAGCGGCGAAAGGAAGCTCGACAGCAGATAGCCGTGCGCGCAATGCAGCTCGAGCCACTCGACACCTGCAGCGGCGGCGCGACGGGTCGCCGCGACGAAATCGTCGCGCACGCGGTCCATGTCGTTGCGATCCATCGCCCGCGGCGACTGGCTGTTGGGCAGATATGGCAGCTCGGACGCGGAGATCAGCGGCCAATTGCCGGATTCGAGCGGCTGGTCGATGCCTTCCCAGGCCAGTCTGGTCGATCCCTTTCGGCCGGCATGACCGAGCTGGATACCGACCTTGGCGTGCCCCAGACCGTGAATCAGATCGACGAGGCGGCGCCACTGCGCCTGCTGCGCGTCGTTCCAGAGGCCGAGGCAACCCGGCGTGATCCGCGCATCCGGCGACACGCAGGTCATCTCGGCAAAGATCAGCCCGGCGCCGCCCATGGCGCGCGCGCCGAGATGGGCGATGTGGAAGTCGTCGATGAGGCCGTCCTGCGCCGAATACATCGCCATCGGCGAGACCATGATCCGGTTCGCAAGCGTCAGCCCCCGCACCCGGTGCGGCGTCAACATCGGCGGCGGCACCCGCTCGCCGTCCTTGACGGCGATCCCCGCGCGCGCGGCGAACCAGCGCTCAAAACCCTCCAACCAGGTGCGATCGCGCAGCCGAAGGTTTTCGTGACTGATGCGCTGCGAGCGCGTCAGCATCGAATAGAAGAACTGCGGCGGCTCGAGCGTGTCGGCATAGCGGTGGCCCACCACCTCGAACCATTCCATGGCGTTGCGCGCAGCGTTCTGGATGCGCGCCACGTCGACGCGGCGGACCTCCTCGTAGGCCTCCAGCACGGTCGCAATGCTGTCGCGCCCATGGCCATGGCGGTCGAACTGGTTGGCGAGCTCGATCGCGTCGTCGAGCGCGAGCTTGGTGCCCGAGCCGATCGCGAAATGCGCGGTGTGCGCGGCGTCGCCCATCAGCACGACATGGGATCGGCCGTTGGACACGCTCCATTTGCCGCAGATCAGGCGGCTGAAATTGAGCCAGGCCGAGCCGCGCAGATGGCGCGCATTGGTCAGGAGCTTTGCTCCATCCAGCGTTTCGGCAAAGATCTTCTCGCAGAAGTCGATCGACCCTTGCTGGTCGAGCTCGCCGAGGCCGTGGGCGTCATAGGCTTCTTCCGTGGTCTCGACGATGAAGGTCGAGGTCTCGGCGTCGAACTTGTAGATGTGCGCCTGGAACCAGCCGTGCTCGGTCTTCTGGAAGTCGAACGTGAAGGCGTCGAAGGCCTTCCTGGTGCCGAGCCAGATGTAGCGGTTCGGCCGGATCACCATGTCGGGCTGGAATTGCTCGGCATAGCGGGCGCGGATCCTGGAATTGACGCCGTCGCAGGCGACGATCAGGTCGGCGTCGGGAAATTCGAGATCGGATTCGACGTCACGCTCGAAGACGAGCTCGACGCCAAGCGCCTCGCAGCGTCGTTGCAGGATGTTGAGCAGATGCTTGCGCCCGATGCCGATGAAGCCATGACCGGTCGTGCGCTGCCGTGTTCCCTTGAAGACGAGCTCGATGTCGTCCCAATGGTTGAAGGCGTCCTCGATCTCCGTGGCGCTCTCGGGATCGGCAATCCGCATGGCCTGCATCATGGCGTCCGAGAACACCACGCCCCAGCCGAACGTATCGTAGGGCTTGTTGCGCTCGACGACGGAGACGACATGCTCCGGGTGCCGGCGCTTCATCAGGAGGCCCAGATAGAGTCCGGCCGGGCCGCCGCCGATACAGACTATGCGCATGATCCCTCGCTTCCGCGCACCGCGCCGTTAGCCGAGCTGGCCGTCAAATTATTTTAAGCATAAAATATTTCGCCGGAGCAAGGATTGTCAAGGCGCTTCTCAGCAGGCCCCGGAGATGCCGGTCCGCCGAGGCATCCATCTGTTGGTAAACTGCAATTCCGGTGCGCAACAGGGCCGAATCGGCATCGCTCAGGACCAGCCTTGAATTTACTTTTGGCACGAACTATCTTGCAAGACGTTGACGAAAGCCGTCAGCTTTCGATCGGCCCAGAGGCCCCAGGAGATTTGATTTGGCACTCGCGAAGGAGACCCCGCCTGTTTCGACCAGGAACGGGGCCGATCAGGAGGCCGAGTACAGGGCTCAAACGCGGCTTTGGCTCCGGCTGCTGGCCTGCACGACGATGATCGAGGGCGAGCTGCGGCGCCGGTTTCGCGAAGAATTCGATTTCACGATGCCCCGCTTCGACGTTCTGGCCCAGCTCGACCGCGAGCCGAGCGGATTGGTGCTGGGCGAACTGCCGAAGCGCCTGATGGTCTCCGCCGGGAACCTCACGCCGATTGTGGAGCGCCTGGTCGAGGACGGCTACATCACCCGCACCCCTTCGAGCCTGGACCGGCGCGTGCAGATCGTCTGCATGACCGTGGAGGGACGGAAAGCCTTCCGGCGCATGGCAAAGAGCCATGGCACGTGGCTTGCCGAGCTGCTGGCGGATTTCCCGGCCGGCAGGCTCGACGGATTGACCGGCGAGCTCGACCACCTCAAGGGGGCCCTCAGGGACGCGCTGCAAAAATCGTGAGCCGCCCCCGGGGACTAAAGCGCGATGAGATTGGGACGTATCGTCATCGCGCTTTAGGTTGTTGTTTGAGCATGATCTTTTCGGAAAACCGCTTCGCACTTTTCCGGATCATGCTCTAGCGTCGCACCCGGATGCCGGCCGCGTCGCGGTCCCACGTATCCGTCGTCACGCCGGCGTCGCGCAGCACGCCCTTCTTGATCTTGCCATTCTCCGTCAGCGGCATCTGGCTCACGATCCGCACATAGCGCGGAATGGCGAAATAGGCCATCTGCCCTTCACAGTAGCGGATGATGTCGACGGGCTGCAGTGATTGGCCGGGCTCCGGCAAGATTGCGACTGCGACCTCGTCCTCTCCCAATTCCGACGGCAAAGGATAGACCGCGCAGGCCGCAACCGCCGAATGGGACTGGATGGTCTGCTCGACCTCCCACGAGGATACGTTCTCGCCGCGCCTGCGGATCGAATCCTTCATACGATCGATGAAGCGGTAATGCCCGTCGGCGTCCCGGACGACGCGGTCGCCCGAATGGAACCAGAGGTTTCGCCACGCCTCGACCGTTTTCTCCGGCATGCCAAAATAGCCGGTCGCGAACGCGAAAGGCTCCAGGGCGCGCAGCACCAGCTCACCCGCCTGCCCGTCAGGCAGGGCGGAATCATCCGCATCGACGATGCGGGCCTCGACGCCGTCAGCCAGATATCCCATCGTCCCCGGACGATCCGAAGGAATCGGACCGGCGAACACGAAATTGGTCTCCGTCGACCCGTAGCCGTCGACCAGCGGCACGCCGAACCGCTCGAGGAACGGCCCGTGGATCTGAGGCGGCACGCCGCCGCCGAGCGCGACGCGAAGTCGATGCGCCGACTCGTCCGCGCTCACGGGCTGCGCCAAAAGCATCGATGCCATGGCGCCGAGCAGATAGCCGACGGTCGCATTGTGTCGACGCGCCGCCGCCCAGAAGCCCGACGCCGAAAATTTCGGCTCCAGCACATAGGTGCAGCCGTTCAGGACGGCCTGATAGAACCCATTCAGCGCGTTGGTGTGAAACAGCGGCAGCGTGGTGAACAGCACGTCGCCATCGCGGATGCCAAGCGCCCGCGCCGAGTAGACGCCCCACCAGAACAATTGCGCCTGTGGGCAGCATACGCCCTTGGCCGGTCCGGTGGTGCCTGACGTGTAAAGGATGGCGACGGTGTCGCCGGGACGCACGGCCCCGGCCGGGGCTTCGGCTGCGAGGGCCGGCAACGGCACCGAAGAGGTCGTCTCGCTCGTTTCGGCGACGGGCCCGACGGTCCACGTCCGGGACGGAAGCTCGACGTCCCCGTCGACCGTCCCGATCGCCGCGAGAAGCGCGGCTTCGATGACGAGGAGCGCGGGACGCGAATTGCGGAAGATGTGGGACAGCTGGAAACCACGCAGCGCCGTGTTGATCGGCACCGCGATCGCGCCGAGCCAGGCGCAGCCGAGATAGACCTGAAGAAATTCCGGCCGGTTGGAGCACATCAGCGCGACCCGGTCGCCGGCCCTGATCCCGGCGTCGGCAAGCGTCTGTGCAGACGCCGCCGCAATCGCCGCGGTTTGCGCGTAGGTCCAGCGCGTCTCGCCCGACACGAGCAGGACGTGGTCGCCATGGCGCGCAGCCTGCCGCGCGAGGATGGTCGAGAGAATCCGGTCCTGCGGCGGAAACAGCTCGACTGCGCGCGCCCAGGCCGGCGCCACGCCGCCCTCCCCGACGACGGGGCCAGCCATTGCCTGTATGTTGCTCTCCGTCACATCCGCCTCGCTCAGGGCAGCAGCTTGTATTTGCCGTCTTCGATCTGGACCATGATGCGCGAACGACCATCGACGCCGTGCCGATCCGCCGGCGTGTAGTTATAGACGCCTTGCGTCCCAACGACCTCTTTGGTCGTGAACAGCGCCTCACGCAGCGCGGTGCGGAATTCCGGCGAACCGGGCTTGGCACCGGTTGCCATCGCGCGCTTGGCCGCATCGACGAAAACCAGCCAGCCGTCGAACGAATAGGACGAGAACGAATCCGTCGGCGCCTCGCCGTTCGCCTTTTCAAAGGCCGTCCGGAAATCCAGGGCAACCTTCTGGATCGGGTTGCCGGCTGGAAGCTGCTCAGCCGCGGTCACCGGCCCGGTCGGGCAGATGATGCCGTTGGCGGCCTTGCCGGCCAGACGGAGGAAATCGGCGCTGATGAGCCCGTGATTGCCGTACAGCGGTCCCTTGTATCCGCGCTCGGACAAGGCGATGACCGGCAACGCCCCAGGCGTTCCGGTGCCGCCCAGCATGATGGCGTCGGGACGTGCGGCAAGCGCGCGCAACACCTGGGCCGTCACCGACGAGTCGGATCGCGCGTAGCGTTCATTGGCGATGACCTTGATGTCGGCCGTCTTCGCACTTTGCTCGAGCGAATTGTACATGAGGTCGCCGAACGCATCGGAGAAGCCGATGAACGCTACCGTCTTGAGTCCCCGCGCCTTCATGTGGTCGACGATGCCCTGCACGAGAAGCGGCGTCGGCTGCGGCGTTTGCACCACCCATGGCCCGCCGTCTCCGGCCGGCACCGGTGCGATCGGGGACACCGCGATCATCGGGATCTTCATCTCGATCGCCGCCGTCGCCATCGCCAGTGTCTGTGGCGCACCGGAGGTGCCGATGAGAACATCGACCTTCTCCTGCTCGACCAGCTTGCGGGCGTTGCGCGCCGAGGCGGTCGGATCGGAGCCGTCGTCAAGCTGGATGACCCGCAGCTTCTCGCCGCCGATCTCTCCGACGTAGGCCTGCCCCGCAGCGATCCCCTTCGCGTTCGGAATTCCGATCGAGGACACCGGGCCGCTGAGTCCGGTGACGAATCCAATCAGAATTTCCGCTTGCGCATTATTCGAGACGGCAACGAGCAAAGCAGTGGTGACCAGCAGGCTCTTGATCACGTTCATGGCACCTGTCTTTCGTGAGGGTTTCTTGTTCTGATGGGCAAGTGCAATGTGTTCGCTTCAGGTTGACGAGACCAGCGCGATGACGCGAAGCGGACTGCCGGAGCCGTTCTGGATCTTCAGTGGCGAGGCCACGATGACGGCCCCGGTGGCGGGAAGCTGATCCAGATTGCAGAGACATTGCAGGCCGTAGCGGCCCGCGCCGTGCAGGAAGTGATGCGCCGGATAAGGCGGCTCGAAATGCCCGGCCTGCCCCGCATCGGTGCCGATGGTCTCGGTGCCGAACCCGATGACGCCGCGCTCCTCGACCAGCCATTTCATGACGGCCGGATTCGGACCCGGCGTATGCGCGCCATCGTCCCTGAGATTGGAATAGTCCCGCCAGCCCTTCTTCGACCAGTCGGTCCGCAGCAGCACCCAGTTGCGCTCGGGAATCCGGCCGTGCTGCGCTTCCCAGGCTTCGACGATCGGAACCGTCAGCACGAAGTCGGGATCCTGCGCCGCCTGCGCGGAGCAGTCGATCACGCAGGCCGGCGCGATCATGTCCTTGGTCGGCATGGTGTCGACGGCATTGTTGGGCAGGTTCTTGCCGGTGAACCAGTGAATCGGCGCATCGAAATGCGTGCCGGTATGTTCGCCGAACGTGACATTGTTCCAGTACCAGGCCGGGCCGCGACCGTCATAGCGCGAGATCTCCTGGATGCGGACTGGCGCCGCCTGGCCGAATTCCGGCGGCAGCACGATGACGGGAAAATCCGGACTGAGCGTGAAGGTCAGATCGACGACGCGCACCACGCCGGAAGAAATCGCACCCGCCAGCTCCAGGAGATTCTTGCTTTGCATCGTCACGTCCTCCGGCTTGGTTGAAATCCGCGTTTCACCTGTCGAGCTCGCGCTCGAGCGCTTTCGGATTGGCCGCGAGACGTTGCCGGATTTCCTCGGCGACATCTCCGACATAGATCTCTTCGAGCCCGCCCCTCAGCCCCGACACGATCGCCTGCGCAATCGCGCGCGGGGCCACCTTCGGCGGCGGCACGGTCTGAAACCACTCGGTGTCAACCGGCCCCGTGAACAGGTTCATCAGCTTGATGCCGCCCGGCCGCAGCTCCGCACGAAGACAGTGCGAGAGCGACAGGCACGCGGCTTGCGAGGCCGAGTAAGCGCCGAAGGCGGGCCAGTTGGCGAGCGCATAGACCGACAGGACGTTCACCCATGCCACGCTGTTGTTGATGCCGTCGGCGCCGCGCATCCGCATGGCGGGCCCAAAGGCCTGCGCGAGATTGATGAAGCCGAGATAGGCCTGATCGACCTCGTCCCGGGCGATGCTCGTGCCCCTGCGGTCGAGCAGGCCGCCTGGCCGTACATATTCGGTGGTGTTCACCAGGATATCCACCTTGCCGCCGATGTCGGCGGCGAGATCGACGGCGGATTTCTCATCGGCGGCGTCCAGGGGCACGACTTCGATACCCTGCTGCCCGCGCAGCAGCTCTTCGCCGGCAAACGGCCGCCAAGGTTCGGACACGCCGACGAATACGGTTTTCGCACCGGCGGCCTTCAACGCGGCGACGGCTTCCTGTCCGACCACGCTACGACCGTTGGTCACGAGCGCCCGCCTGAACTTCGGATCGGCCGTCATTTCCCGCCATTGCCTGTCGTCTGCCATATTGGGAGTCTCCCCCTCGGGTCGGGCAAAGGCCACAGCCTGACCGCTCTTGTCGAGCTGAAACGACATGCGGACCGCTGCGCCCTCGACGCAATCGGCGTGCAGATGCGTCACGATCGTCGGACCGCAATCCATCTTGACGAGACCGATCCGCCACGGCGCCCGTTCGCGAAAATAGACATCGCTCGGCACCCGCGCCGTCGTCTCGGCGAGAAGCGTGCCCCGGCGCGGCGCGTCGACGAAGACGAGGTCGGGCGACAGGCAGGACGGACAAGCCTCCCGCGCCGGATAAGCGAAGACGCCGCAGGCTTCGCAGCGCTGCAGCACGAAGCGGCCTTCGGCGGCCGCCCGCGTGAACCCGTGCGACGTGCGGCTGCGCGGCCGCGGCGGCGACGCGGGAAGCCGCGTCCGCAGCAGCGGGTTCTTGCGCCCGGGTGGGTTGATCGGCTCGATCATCGCGAAGGCCCTGCAAAGATCACGGCGCCCGAGGCGAGACCGCGATCATAATTGATCATACCGAACCCCGAGGCCAAACCGAGGCTCGCATTCTTCACCTGGGTCGAGCCCGCGGTTCCCAGGACTTGCCGTAGCCCTTCGACGAGACCGAGATAGGCACCGGCGGCGCCGGCCTGTCCGACCGAGAGCTGCCCGCCCGACGTGTTGTGCGGAAAGTCACCTTCGATCGTGAGATCATGCTCGCGCACGAATTCTGCCCCCTCGCCCTTCTTGCAGAAGCCGAGGTCCTCGAACTGCATCATGGTGATGACGGGATAGTCGTCGTAGGTCTGCACGACATCGAGATCGTCGGGCTTCACGCCGGCCATCGCATAGAGCTCGCCGACATCCATCGCCCACCCGCCGCGCACCTGCATCGGGTCGTCGGCAAAGGCGTTGTGCCGCTCGATCGTGGACAGCAGCCTGGCCGCCGGCAAGCCCAGCGACGCCGCGGTCTCCTCGCGCATCACCAGGAAGGCTTCCGCGCCGGCGCAAGGCATCACGCAGTCGAACAAGTGGATCGGGTCGGAAATCGGCCGGGCCCCGAGATACTGCTCCAGCGTCAGCGGTGCCTTCATCAGTGCGTTCGGATTGCGCAGCGCGTTGGCGCGCTGGGCGATCGCGATCCTGCCGACATCCTCACGCGTGATGCCGTAGGTCCGCATATAGTTGCGGGCGATCAGCGCGAAGCTCGAATTGGCTCCGCCCGCACCGTAGGGGTAGACGGCGTCCTGGTTGAAGCGTGAAAAGTTCTCGAGCGTCAGCCGGAAGGAATCGACGTGGTTGGTATCGCCGGCCACGCAGGCAACGATGTCGGCGTCATGGGCCTGAACTGCGCGCGCCGCCTTGCGCAAAGCCGCAATCGCGCTGGCGCCGCCGAGCGGGATGGTGTCGAGCCATCGGACGCAGAGCCCGAAATGCTGCGTCAGTCCGATGCCGCTGTCGGTCCCCATGGTGAAGCTGGAGACGCAGAGACCGTCGATGTCGGCGGCCTTGATGCCCGCCTGCGCGACCAGCGCACTGAGCGCGCGGCCGATCCACCACTGCGCGCTCTCGACGGAGTAGCGCACATAGGGAATCGTGACGGGAGCTGCCATCACGACGCCGTCGTACGGTGTGCGCTGGGAATTCTTCACCGGTCGGCCACCTCAGATCACCGTCAGCTTGACTTCGATATTTCCACGCGTCGCGTTCGAATAGGGACAACGCTCATGCGCACCGGCAACCACCTCCTCCGCAACCGATTTCTCGATTCCGGGCAGGCTGACCTTCAATTCGACCGCAAGCGCATATCCGACCGGAACCGGCCCCATCGCGACCTTCGCGGTCACCGAGGGCTCGGCGGAAGGAACGACCTTCCGGGTCCGCGCCACCAGCTTGACCGCACCAAGGAAGCACGCAGCGTAGCCCGCCGCAAACAGCTGCTCCGGATTGGTCCCCTCGCCGCCAGGGCCGCCCATCGATTTCGGCAGGCACAGCGACACCGACAGCAGGCCGTCGGCGCTTGCGGCCTTGCCGTCCCGGCCTCCCGTCGCGGTCACTTCGGTCTCATAGAGGATCTTCTCAGGGGTCATCATGTCTCGCTCTCCAGACTGGTCATCGCGCCCGGCCTAACCCTTGTTGCGGGCAAGCAGGGCGCGGAAATCGTTGCGCGCCAGGTCGCTGGCGCGCTTGAAGCTCGGCCCGCGGCTGGGCTCGGTGCCGTTGAGCTGCCTGAGCTGAACCCACATCTCGGCATTCTTCAAAGCGACCGCTGCGCAATTGACCACGGGGGCGTGCCCGACCTTCAGGCCGTGCTCCCGTCCGATCAGAAGACCGGGCAGCACACCGGCAGGGATCACGACATCGGCGCCGTGTTCCACGAGCGGAAGGGCGCAGGCGACAAAATCCTTGATCATGCGGGCCTGCGCGGCCTGATCGCCCGCGAATGCGCCGGCGAAATCCTCGGGCTTGCAGCCGAGACCGGTCACGTGAACGATGCGATCGCCGAGACCGTACCGCTCGGCCTGCTCGTAGTGCCAGACCTCGAAAACCGGGTCGAGCGTCACGAGACCGAGACGACGGCCAAGCTGCGATGCAGCAAGCAAGGTTGCCTCGCCGGTCCCGATCACGGGAATGTCGAGCGCCGAGCGAAGCTCGTAGAGACCGGGGTCCTGGAAGTGCCCCATCACGAAGGCGTCGTACCCGCTCTCCTCGGCCGCGATCCCGTTGTCGATGGCCTGCACCGCGCAGCGCAATTCGGCGAGCCGGCCGAACTCGCGGTCCGGCGGCGAAATGCCCTCGACATCGACGGTCGTGCCGGGCGCCGCGATCGTGTTGAGGTACTCGGACAGCCGCGCCATGTAGGGCGCGTTCACGCTCGCATCGACGAAGCTCTGCCAGTAGATGCGCATCGTCCTACTCCTCGAACGGGCATGGGAGGATCGGTCGTCGGCGGCCGACCAATATATTTCAACCATAAACTAATTGGCCCGTCAAATGTGCGCGGCAGCATCCGGCGCGGGCGCCCGCAGGGGGCATCGAGCAGGCTGAATTAGGCAGCAAAGATGCGACTGAATTGGCAGAGCCTGGAGAAATTGTATGCAGCAACATTTTTTTCTGACGGGGCCATGACACGAGTTGACGGCCCCACCAACAATACTTTAGGCTTTAAATAATTCTTCCGACCGGTGCGTTGCCGGCGGCCTGGACAATGAGTTGCAGGGCATCGATTTTGGAAAACTCGATCGTGCGGACACTCGTCGGGCTTGAACAGCCGGCAGCAGCATTGCCTGCAGCGCCACGCGATCGCGCCAACGCTCTTCCATCGCGGCCCGCTCGGGCGCCGCATGTCCCCTTTCGATCGGTTCGTCCGCAACCGGGAGCTTCGGCTTCCCGGCATTGATGTCCTGCACCCATGGAGGAGAATGCAAATGCGCAAGACCTTGAGCTTATTCGCCCTTGCCGCCGGCATCCTGGCGGCACCCGCGGCGCGAGCCGACATCACCATCGGCTTCGTGACGTCGCTCAGCGGCAACGGCTCGTCGATCGGCATCCCCTATGGGCGGGGCATCAACGCCGCCTATGAATACAAGAAGACCATCAACGGCGAGACCATCCGCCTGATCCAGCTCGACGACGGCTCCGACCCGTCGGCAGCCACCCGCAACGCGCGCAAGCTGGTGGAAGAGGAGAAGGTCGACCTCCTGATCGGCACCGCGACGGCGCCCTCGACCATCGCCATGGCCGCGGTCGCGAGCGAGCTCAAGGTGCCGATGATCGCGGTCTCGCCGATCGGCAAGCTTCCGGAATCGCCGGAGCAGTGGGTGGTGTCGGTGCCGCAGCCGGCCTCCCTCCTCGTCAAGATCATCGCCGACCGCATGAAGCGCGACGGCATGAAGAACATCGGTTACATCGGCTTCTCCGACGCCTGGGGCGACCTCGTCTACAACGGTGCCAAGGCGGCCGAGGCCGCCGGCGAGATCAAGATCCAGAGCAACGAGCGCTATGCGCGCACCGACACGTCGGTGACGGCCCAGATCCTCAAGGTGATGGCCACGCGTCCCGACGCCGTGCTGGACGGCGGCTCGGGGACGCAAGGCGCGCTGCCTCTTCTCAGCCTCTCCGAGCGCGGCTTCAAGGGCAACACCTACGGAACGGTGGCGCTGGTCAACCCGGACTTCGTCAACGTCGGCGGCAAGGCGGCGGACGGCATTCAGGTCTCCGCCGGCCCCGTGATCGTCGCCGAGCAGCTTCCCGACGGACACTTTGCCAAGAAGATCGCGCTGGACTTTCGCAGCGTCTACCAGAAGACCCACAACATTCCGACTACCGACGGCTTCTCCGCCTACTCCTTCGACGCCTGGCTGATTTTCGCCAACGCCGCCGAGCGCGCGGTGAAGACCGCAAAACCCGGAACGGCCGAATTCCGCACGGCGCTGCGGGACGCCATCCTCAGCACCAAGGAGCTGCCGGGCGTGCATGCGGTCTACAACTTCAAGCCCGGTGCGGTGACCGGCGTCGACGAGCGCTCGCTCGTCGTCGTGCGCCTGACCGGCGGCGCCTGGAAGTACGCGCCGTAGCCGGAAAGCGACGCGCGGGCAGTCATAACGGGGGACGGCGTCTCAATGACGAGCGACATCGCAGCCATCCTTGGGATCGACGGGATAGCCACCGGCGCAGTCTATGCGCTGGTGGCGATCGGGACCGTCCTCATCTTCACGGTGACGCGGGTCATCTTCATTCCCTTTGGCGACATCGCCGCGTTCACCGCGCTGACACTTGCAGCGCTCGATGCGAAGCGGTTTCCCGGGACCGGCTCGCTGGTCGTGGTGCTGGCCTGCCTTGCCACGCTGATCGAGATCCTCTCGCTCCTGCGCGCCGGCGAGCTGCGGCTGCTGCCGCGTGCGCTGCTGTTCTATCTCGTGCTGCCCTTGGCGGTGGTCGGCGCCGCCTGGCTGACGATGCGCATCGAGCCGCCGCTTGTGGTCAGGCTCGTGCTGGCGCTGATGCTGATCACGCCCATTGCGCCGCTGCTGGATCGGATCGTCTTCCGCCCGATTGCGGACGGATCGGTGCTGCTGCTCCTGACGGTCTCCGTCGCACTGCATTACGCGCTTGTCGGCCTCGGCCTCCTGTTCTTCGGTCCCGAAGGCGTCCGAACCGAGCCGCTGACATCGTTCTCGACGGAGTTCGCCGGCGTCCTGGTCTCGGGCCAGACCATGCTGATCGTGATCGCGGCCCTTCTCTTCAGCGGCTTGCTCTATCTCTTCTTCGACTTCACGCTGGTCGGCAAATCGCTGCGCGCCACCGCAGTCAATCGCACCGGATCGCGGCTGATGGGGATAAGGCCGGCGCGCGCCGGCACGATCGCCTATCTTTTGGGGTCGCTGATGGCCGGCGTATCGGGGATCCTGATCGCGCCGGTCAACACCGTGTTCTACGATTCCGGCTTCCTGATCGGCCTCAAGGCCTTCGTCGGCGCCATCGTGGGCGGCATGACCAGCTATCCCGGTGCTGCGATCGGCGCCGTCGGCGTCGGCATCCTCGAAAGCTTCGCATCCTTCGAGAGCAGTGCGCTGAAGGACGTCATCGTGTTCTCGCTCCTGATCCCGATCCTGATCTGGCGGTCCCTCGCCTCGCTGCATTCCGAGGAGGAGATCGAGGAATGACGCGCTTCCATGTTCAGCTCGTCGCGATCGCGGCGGTGGTGTGCCTCGCGCTCGCACCCTTCGTCCTGAGCCCCTTCAGCATCACGCTGATGAACTACATCGGCATCTATTCGCTGGTCGCCATCGGGCTGGCGCTGCTCACCGGCGTCGGCGGCATCGTCTCGTTCGGACAGGCGGCCTTCGTCGGCGTCGCGGCCTATGCGACAGCGTGGGTCTCGGCGCTGAACGGGTATTCGCCCTGGCTCGGCCTGGTGTTCGGCGTCGTGCTGACCTGCGCCGTCGCAGCGATCCTCGGCGTCGTCACCTTGCGGCTTCAGGGCCATTTCCTGTCGCTCTCGACCGTCGCCTGGGGCCTCGCGATCGGCTTCCTGTTCGGCAATGTCGAGGGGCTCGGCCGGTTCAACGGCATCTCGTCGATCCCGCCGATCAGCATCGGCTCGTTCGCGCTGGTCTCCAGCGCGCAGATCTATTTCCTGATCTGGGGCATCGTCGCCGCCGTGCTCCTGCTCGGTTACAACCTGCTGGACTCCAGGCTCGGCCGCGCCATGCGCGCGCTGCGCGGCGGCAATACGCTGGTCGAGAGCCTCGGCATCAACGCCTTCCGGATCAAGCTCGTGACCTTCGTGATCGCAGCCGCCCTCGCCTCGCTGTCGGGCTGGCTCTACGCGCATATGAGCCGCTTCATCAGCCCGGGCCCGTTCGATGCCGGCATGGGCATCGAATATCTGATGATGTCGATGGTTGGCGGCGCCGGCAGCCTGCTCGGCGGCGTGGTGGGCGCCGCGGTGGTCACGCTGCTCAAGAACAGCGTGCAGGACTATCTGCCGCTGATCGCCAAGGGCGCGTCCGGGCAGCTCGAGATCGTGGCCTTCTCGGCGCTGTTCATCCTGTTCCTGCAATGGGCGCGGCAAGGCATCGTGCCGTTCGTCGCGCGCTATCTGCCGAAGATACGACGTGAGCGTCCGCAACCGGCGCCGCCCCTGCCCCGCCGCGCGCAACCGGCGCCGGGCGAACTGCTTCTGAAGGTCGAAGGCGCCGAGCGCCGGTTCGGCGGCCTGGTCGCCGTCAACAATGTCAGCTTCGAGGTGCGGTCCGGCGAGATCCTTGCCGTGATCGGCCCGAACGGCGCCGGCAAGAGCACGATGTTCAACTGCCTGACCGGCGCACTCCGGGTCAACAAGGGCGAGGTCGTCTTCGCGGGACGGCCGATCACGCGCGACGCGCAGTCGCGGATCGCCAGGGCCGGGATCGCCAGAACCTTCCAGCACGTCAAGCTCAGGCCGCGCATGAGCCTGCTGGAAAACGTGATGCTCGGAACCTATGCGCGCACCCGCACGGGCCTGCTCGCCGGCGCCTTCCGGCTCAACCGGCACGAGGAAGCCAGCACCCGGCACGAGGCGCTGATGCAGCTCGAGCGCGTCGGGCTCGGTGACAAGCCGTTCGAGCTCGCCGGCAATCTGCCGCTCGGCAATCAGCGTATCCTCGAGATCGCGCGTGCGCTGGCCGCGGACCCGACCCTGCTCGTGCTCGACGAGCCGGCGGCAGGCCTTCGCCGCCAGGAGAAGCTGCGGCTTGCGGAACTGCTGCGCACGCTGCGCGCCGACAATTTGACCATCCTGATCGTCGAGCACGACATGGAGTTCGTGATGTCGCTGGTCGACCGCATCGTGGTGCTCGATTTCGGATCCAAGCTCTGCGAGGGCGCACCGGCGGCGATCCGCAGCGACGAGCGGGTTCAAGAGGCTTACCTTGGAGGCGTCGCGTGACCTCGATGTTTTCCATGACGGACGTGACGGTCTGCTACGACAATGTCGAGGCCGTCCGCAACGTGTCGCTGTCGGTCGAGGAAGGGCAGATCGTCACCGTCATCGGCCCGAACGGCGCCGGCAAGACCACGCTGCTGATGGCCGCCATCGGGCTGCTCGCGGCGCGAGGCCGCATGGTGTTTCAGGGCAACGACATCGGGAAGATCTCCGTCGAAGACCGCGTCGAGCGCAGGCTGTGCCTGGTTCCGGAGAAGCGCGAGCTGTTCTCCGACATGTCGGTCGCCGACAACCTCCTGCTCGGCTCCTACAGCCTGCGCGATCGCTCCGGCGTGCAGAAGACGCTGGAGGAGGTCTATGACCGCTTCCCCCGCCTGAAGGAACGGCAGCGCCAGGCCGCAGGCACGCTCTCCGGCGGCGAGCGCCAGATGCTCGCGCTCGGCCGCGCGCTGATGGCCAAGCCGAAACTTCTCATGCTGGACGAGCCGAGCCTCGGGCTTGCGCCGCTGATCGTCCGCGAGATCTTCCGTACCATCGCCTCGCTGCGCGATCTCGGCGTGTCGATTCTGCTGGTCGAGCAGAACGCCCGCGCCGCGCTCGAGACGGCCGATTACGGTTATGTGCTCGAGACCGGCGAGGTCGTTCAGTCAGGCCCCGCCAAGGATCTCATCCACGATCCCAGGCTGATCACGGCCTATCTCGGCGGACACTAGAACCGGCTGCGACAAGGCCCGGCGGGCCGCGCAACACAAATATTCGAAAACAACCCCATGCACAGTAGCCGGTGCCAGCGATATCAATGGCTTGATCACCGACGCTTGCGGATTTTACGAAATCGACTTGATCCGTCGGGCAAAACAGTGGCATGATGCCATCATCGCCAACACATTGCGTGGTCCGGACCAACCTGCGGCTTGTCCGCTGGTTGGCCCGACAGGCAGCCCCTCGCTCGGCTGCTGTCCGTTTATCGGGTGGGTGACGTTGTGGCGGAATTAGCACAAGCATCGGCAAGGAGCACGCCTCAACCCTCCGGTTGATGTGGCCTGCATGGGTTTCGGCCACCTTGCCACTGTGCACGGCCAGCGGAGACTCAGCAGGGCCACCATCGGATTTGAGATTGGGGAAGCTTGAATGAAGACAATTGCTCTTGCGATCGCAGCTCTGGCACTCGGCACCGTCGGCGCTTCGGCGGCCGACCTCGCCGTCAAGGCGCGTCCAGCTGCCGTCGCCGCATCACCGTCTTGGACCGGCTTCTATGTCGGCATCAACGGTGGCGGCGCCTTCATGTCGGATCCGTCGATGTCCTATGTCGATGGCGCCATAAACGCCATTACCCCAATTACCGTCACCGGCTCCAGCAACGCGAACGCTGTCGCTGGCGGTCACGCGGGCTACAATTACCAGATGCCGAGCAACTGGTTGGTGGGCATCGAAGGCGACTGGGACTGGACGAACCTGAAGTCCAGCGCCGCGCCGGGAATTATCTGCTCGAACCTCTTTGGCATGCGCGCGCAATGTGGCGGCGTCTCCAACCTCACGGACAACGCATTCCTCCAGACCCAGGTCAACTGGCTCGCGAGTGTGCGTGGCCGCGTAGGTTATGCGACGAGTCAGTGGCTGCTCTACGGCACCGGCGGCGCCGCTTTCGCCGATGTCGGCTACGCCGGCACCATAAATTGCACCGGTGTACCGGCTACGCTTTGCCCAGGTGCCGGACAGGTTCTGCGCAGCAGCGCAAGCGAGACGCGCGTGGGCTTTGTCGTGGGCGCCGGCGCTGAATTCAAGCCGGCGAAGAACTGGGTGCTCGGTGCGGAATATCTCTTCTATCGTTTTGAAGGCGATGCCACCTCGACCGGAGGCTACACGACCGTCGCGACAGGTGCGCCGGCTCCGTTCTATGAGTGCACCGTGGCCGGCCAGAATTGCGGCAAATTCACCTACCGCGGCTTCGACGTTCAAACCGTGCGTGCGCGCCTGAGCTATCAGTTCGACTGACGAGCGCAACAACTCAAGTTTTCATGATGTGAAAGGCCCCGGAGAAACCGGGCCTTTCTTGCGCATGGGGCAATCCGCACCGGCATGCCTTGTCGATGATGTCCGCTCCCGCTTCTGGCCCATCGCTCCCGTTGACGCGGTGCAGATACCCGCCGTCTCACAGGGGCAGAGCGGAAGTTTGCAGCCAAGCGCGGAACCGGCGCGATTGACCCATGGCAGACAAAGACTACTTGGGGTAGAGTACCGGCGCCGGGCATTTGAACGGAGGCCGAGATGTCCTTTTTCAAAATTGGGGTTGGTTTGTTGGCCGTACTTGCGACGAGCGGATTCTGTGCGGCGCTGGCGGAAGATAGTTCACTCGAATATAAACGCGTGACCTCGAGCGACCTGAAGTGGAGCCCGCTGCCCTCTATGTCCAAGGGGACGCAATCGACGGTGCTGCACGGTAATCCGGGCAAGCCTGGCCTCTATACCGTTCGGGTCAAAGTACCGGCGAACTCCAAAATGCCCGTGCATTCGCACCCCGATGAACGCGTTCGCGTGATCATTTCGGGGACATATTATTCGGCACTCGGCGACAAGGTCGATGCGTCGAAACTTCTCAGCTTTCCACCCGGGACGTTTTCGCACGTGCCACCTAAGGTATGGCAGTTTGCGGAAACTAGGGACGAAGAGGTGGTATTCGAGATCACCGGAATTGGACCGACAGGTATCGACTACCTGAACGCTGAGGATGATCCCCGAAAGCAGAAATAATGGTCGTGCTCATTTCCGCTGTTGTGACAGCTGGTCTGGTGACTGCATGACCGATGTAGACCCGATTATCCGCGCTTACGGGCAGGCCTGGCTGCAGGCCGACGAAGCAGAGCGCCGCCGCCTCTTGCATCTCTCCTGGAGCGAGGACGGCCTTTATCAAGACCCGACCGACAAGGTCACGGCATGGAACAAGCATGATGTTCCACCTTTGGTTGCAGACGTCGACTGGAGGGGCCATGACAACCGATCGCGGCAAGGGCAGCCGTACCGACCACACCCGTATCAATATCCGCGAGAACGACGAAGTCAGATACTGGTGTGAGAAGATCGGGTGCACCATGTCCGAGCTGATGGACGCAATTGCCGTAGTGGGCGTAATGTCTACCTGAAGCGCAAGAAACAAGGGCCTTTCCCAAGTCCGCCTACGCGAGATTATCAAAAAGCTGCGCGGCCGATTGAATGGGTGCCGCCTCGGTGTGGCCTGCTTTGAATCTGCGAGCAGCCTGTTTCGGCCAATACCACCCTGGCTGCGCCGGGCCGCAGCACGATGATGGCCTGGGGTCCGACAAGGACGCTTATCGGACACGAGCGCCGGATCGCAAGATGACCGCAAGTGACCCCCAGGCCGACATAAGCGGGAAGATTCGCTGCCTCACACAAGCTTATGGACGCGCCCCGGTTAAATCAGAGATTTTGTGACGGCCGTCACATACCGACGAGAGCGGTGATGTCAAATGTGGTCGCATCGGCGTCGGGATGATCGCGACGATTAAAGGAGACATGTGATGACTGATGCAATCAATGCGAAGAGCGAAGTTCTGGGTGAGCGCGAACTCGACTGCGTGAGCGGCGGCATCAAGGGCGCAGTTGAGGGAGTGTGCAGGAAAGCCGAAGTAACGTCTGGTCAAAATGACCCGGCCCAAATGTTTCAACAGAT
This sequence comes from Bradyrhizobium sp. Bra78, assembly GCF_024519855.1. NCBI lineage: Bacteria > Pseudomonadati > Pseudomonadota > Alphaproteobacteria > Hyphomicrobiales > Nitrobacteraceae > Bradyrhizobium > Bradyrhizobium sp. Bra78. Next base: position 155,617 of record NZ_JALJRE010000003.1, read on the forward strand.
TTTACAGCAGTTGACCGGGCAGTAAGCGCACCGGGTGCAGGCCGATACCGCGAGTCAGAACTCGCGGGCCAGCGATGCGTGCGGCCTGTTCTTGACCCTGGTTCAGTGCGGCCAGCGGCCAGCGGCGGCGGCTCGGGAGGCCGCTGTGCTGCGATTGCTCACAGCGGCTAATGGCCCATCGCCGCCTCCTGCGTAAATCCCCTTAGGTTACTGACCTGAATTTTCTGACGCTTCATCTCCTGCTATCGGTTATCAAGGAGTGGAGGCGAGCATGCGACTGGGATTGAAGCTCATCGCTCTTGGAATTATTCTTCTGCTGCCGAAGACTCACCTTTATCTGTCCGAGGCTCATCTCCCGGAAGCGCAAACCGCTTCAGAGCGCCAGATGTTAAGCCCGGCAGCTCATTGGGATGTTAGCTCGGCGGGTTGTTTCACGGTCTCTGCGGCTAAAACCTCCAAGTGTGCAGCGAAGCCTGGGCATGACGGCAGCGACACCGTGGCCATTCACGCCATGGATAAGAGCCCGAAGGGGTCGTAAGCATCTCGCGGCAAATATTTTTTCGCGCTCTCGGTTCTCTAAGACCTAGGCCTCACCGTCCGCGTCAGCATCGGAAAATGCTTGTTGCCGCCCGAGAACGCCGGGAACTGGACGAAATCCGCACGCATGCGCCTGATCACGTCGGAGCCGAGCGCGTGCGCAAGAGCAGCCGGACTGTCGAACACGAGCTTGTTGCGCTGCATGTGCTCGACCCGCCGCGACGGCAGCCGGTCGACCCAATCGATGCGGGTGTAGATCTCGATCTGGCGGACGTTGGGGAACATCCGCATGATCGAGGGATGATGCTCCAGATAATGCAGGTTCCAGGCATTCATGTCCTCGGCCGGGCCGGGATAGTGCACGAGGTAGCTGCACGGCGTGGCCGTGCCTGCCGGATGCGCGGCGACATCGACAGGAAACGCGCGCGTCAGCATGACCTGGTGCGTGACGTCCAGTCCGGTGAGGCCGGATAGTCCCGCGCCCGTCGAAAGGCGGGCAAGGATGCCGCTGCGGTCCATCGCCGCCTCGCACGCGAACAGGTCGGCAAACCGCAGTTGGAGCGCAAACACGGGACCGGAGCCATCGGCCTTGTAGGGATGATCGACCGACTGTTCGAGCGGCGTGAACAGCAGGCCTTCGGTCACGTCAGGGATCGATCCGACCTGCTCGGCTACGGCAGCAACATCGTCGGACTCAATCCGCCTTTCGCCTGCGGAAGCGGAGAATGTCATGAAGAGCGAGATCATGCCGGCGTTGCCTCAGCGCCCTCGCCCGCGCTCACATGCGCCATGAGTGCGGTGCGAATGTCATCGGGCCAGGGAATCGCATGATGATCGACCAGCGAGGTCGCGGCAAGGATCTGGCGGGCGCGCCAGCGCACGCCATTCGCGCCCGAGACGACATGCTCCAGATGGAGAGACGATCCGCCGACCCTGGCGATGCGCAAGCTGAACGTCAGGAGATCGCCGAACATCGACGGCCTGGAAAAGTCGCAAGCCAGGTGCACCGTGGGCGTCCCGATCTTCCGGACCGTGATCAGTTCCGGCCATGGAAAACCGATTCCTGCCCAGAAGTCCTCGACGACGCCGTTGAGGATGTTCAGGTAGGACGGGAAGTACGCGATGCCGGAGGGATCGCAGTCTCCGAACCTCAGCTCGCGGTCGAACGAGAAATTCGTCATCAGATCGCGACAACGGGATGCCGGATGACACCGACGCCGTCGACCCCGGCCTCGACCACGTCGCCCGGCCACAGCCATTCCTGCGGGCTCATGCCGGCACCGACGCCCTCCGGCGTTCCGGTCGCGATGATGTCGCCGGGCTCGAGCGTCATGCCGGACGAAATGTCCGATATCAGGACCGGAATGTCGAAGATCATGTATTTGGTATTGGAGTCCTGCTTCGTGACGCCGTTCTTGGTCAGCCAGAGCCGCAGATCATGCGGGTCGGGAATCTCGTCGGCGGTGACGATGCACGGGCCGAACGGCGCATAGGTGTCCATGCCCTTGGAGAAGATCCACTGGCCGGCGCGGCGATTGTCGCGCGCGGAGATGTCGATCATCACCGAATAGCCGAACACGTGCTCCATCGCTTTCTCGGTCGCGATGCGCGTCGCGGTCTTGCCGATGATGACGGCAAGCTCGACCTCCCAGTCGAGCTGCTGCGTCATCTTCGCATTGTGCTGGATCGCACCACCCGGACCGATCACGGAGGTCGGCGGCTTGGAGAACACAACCGGCTGCTTCGGCAGATCCTTTTCAGTATCCAGGCTCTTGGCGGATTCGGCGACATGCGCGCGGTAGTTCAGCCCGATGCCGAAGATGTTCTTGCGCGGGCGCGGGATCGGCGCCTGCAGCTTCACGTCCTCGACCGGAACGGCGGAGCCGGCCGGCAAACGTCCATTGGCATTGTCCAGGCAATCCCTGAGCGCAGGCAGCAATGTCACGCTGTTGTCGATCAACGACAGCATGTCGCTCGGCCATGCAAAGCCATGCGACGCACCGAGGTGCTCGACGTCCACGACGAGTCCATCGACGAGGACCCCGAGGCGGGCACCGCTGGAGCCCAAGGTATAGGTGACAAGGCGCATGAAGCTTGATCCGGCTGTTTCGATTCAATTCTGCGTGGGACCGTCAGGCCGCAACCGGCTGGTGGCCGGCATTGTCGCCATAGGCCTCTTCCCGATAGAATCCGAGACCTTCGATGACGGGCAGATCGTTGAAGCAGAACAGGCAGGCGTCCTCGCTCTCCGACGCATTGCCGTGCTCGTGCCAGGCCCAGGAGGGAACGCAGAAGATGTCGCGCTCCTGCCATTCGAAGCGCCTGCCGCCGATCACCGAATAACCACGGCCCTTGGCCACCTGGTAGATGAAGCTGCCGGTGTGCCGGTGCGACTTGGTGCGCTCGCCCGGTCGCAGCAATTGCATGCTGGCGCCGATGGTCTGCATCACGTGCCCGCCGGTGACCGGATTGACGTAGTTCATGAGAATGCCGTCGTAAGGCGATCCATCTGTCGCGGCGGCATACTTCCGCAAGGACTCGTAGGTCGGCTCCCACTCGTATTTGAACATCGGGGAATAGCCCTTCGACCATTTCGAGCCGGCCGGGCGAAGGCCGGGATTGCCCCAGGTCTTGGTCGTGCCGTCCACGGGGTAGCCGGAGTCTTCCTGCTGGACCTTCGGATGAACCGCGAAGAAGTTCGCCTCCAGCGCATTGACCAGCGGGATGTCGAGGCCATCCTGCCAGATGCAGACCGAGCCGTTGCCGTCGACACCATGCTCGTGCCAGGTCCCGTTCGGCGTCAGCACGAAATCCCGCGCTCCGAGCGTCATCTTGTGACCGTCGACGACGGTATAGGCCCCCGCCCCTTCCATGATGAAGCGCAAGGCGGATGCCGAATGCGCGTGCGCAGTTGCGACCTCGCCGGGATGCATCACCTGCAACCCCGAATAGAGCCAGCCGACCGCGGCCGAGACGTCGCGGCGGCCGGGATTGTTGAGATAGATCACCCGCCGTCCCGCCTTCTCGGGCGAGACCAGCTCGACCGAGCGCAGCACGTGCTCGCGCAGATCATCATAGCGCCAGAGTACGGGGACGGACGCCGATTGCGGCTCCCACGGCTCGATCTTGTTGGCGACCGTCCACAGCGCTCCGGCTTCGTACTTTTCGAGATCCTTGTAGTAGGCCTTGAGCTCGGGGGTGTCCTCGACATTGGCCCGGCCGATGATGTTCTCGCGCATCCTGTCCTCCAAGTCGTGTCGCTTTAAGTCCTGTCGCTTTAAGTCTTGTCCGTTGGCGCCAGTCGTTCGACGCCTCCCGAATTCTCATTCCGATTTAGCCGGGATCGACGAGAAGCCCGCCGGCTCCCCGGCATCTGCTGCAACAGGCTCACCCTCCATCAGACCGAGCGGCGCCAGCGGACGACGGTTGACCCGCAGATCAAAGATGTCGAACCGGTTGTAGTGCCCGACGATGTCGTGCATCTGCTTCGGCTGGATGCAGCGCTCGAGGTCGATATCGGCGTAGACGATGCCCTCGTCGTCGATCAGGGGATCGCCGACCACGCGTCCGTCAGGTCCGATGATGCCGGAAAAGGCGCTCGACTTCCGCTGCAGGCGTGCGCGCGCGTCCGGAACCACGGTCTCCATCGCGGTGATGATCTCCTCCGACACCGTCGAGCAGGCGACGACCGTGAAGATCTTTCCTTCGAACGAGTGGGCAATCGCGCGCAACTTGATCGCCTCCGCCATGTCGTAGTCGGGGGGCGCGACGGGAAGCGAGATGTAGCTGGCGACATGCACGAGCTCACCCTGGCCGAGCAGCGCGAAGCGCGCGAGCGTGTTGGTGTTCTCGCCGCACGCCAGCCCGCCGAGACGTCCGATCTCGGTATCATAGACGCGCAGGCTCGATCCGTCACCGCCGGTCCAGGTCAGCTTCTCTGCCCAGGTCGGCACCAGCTTGCGGTGCTTGCCGAGCAGCGCCCCGTCCGGCCCGATGAAGACCATGGTGTTGTAGATCGTGCCCAGCGAGACCGGGCTGCGCTCGTTGACGCCGAGCACGACGTAGCAGCCGGTATCACGCGCGGCCTTGCGGACGATCTCGACCTCCGGACCCGGAACGAGCACCGACGCCCTGGCGAGCTTCTCGAACCACGCGCTGCCCGTGACCGGATCGGTGATCCAGTTCCAATAGGGGTATCCGGGAACGAAGACTTCCGGGAAAGCCACGAGCCTCGCGCCGTTCGCCGCGGCTTCACGGACCAGTGAAGCCGCCTTGTCGGCCGTCGCGCTCGGGTTGAGATAGACAGGTGAAGCCTGGACGGCGGCGGCTCTAAAGCGAGGCAGCTTCAGCATTGGCCCTACCCTGTCGCTAGCTCATGATCGCGCCCGCGAATGAATCCGCTAGAGTGACGGCACGGCGCGGCGTTGACTTACTTCACATGTAAACGTATGCTATCGCATATTTCTGGAGGCTGCAATGGCTGAACGGTCTTTTGCTCGCGAGGTCGAGGATCTCCGGCTCGGCGACGGCGACACGTTCCGCGGCGAAGGCATCCTCGCCATCACCAAGGCGCTGCTGCAATCCGGCGTCGCCTATGTCGGCGGCTACCAGGGCTCGCCGATCTCGCATCTGATGGACGTGCTCGCCGACGCCAAGGACGTGCTCGACGATCTCGGCGTCGTGTTCCAGAGCTCCGCCAATGAAGCGGCTGCCGCGGCGATGCTGTCGGCCTCGGTGATGTATCCCCTCCGCGGCGCAGTTGCGTGGAAGTCGACGGTCGGCACCAACGTCGCCTCGGACGCGCTCGCCAACCTGGCCTCGGGCGGCGTCACCGGCGGCACCATGATCATCGTCGGCGAGGATTATGGCGAGGGCTCCTCCATCATGCAGGAGCGCACGCACGCCTTCGCGATGAAATCGCAGATGTGGCTGCTCGACCCGCGGCCCGATCACGAATGCATCGTCAATCTGATCGAGAAGGGTTTTGAGCTCTCGGAATGCTCGAACACGCCGGTCATGCTCGAGGTCCGCGTGCGCGCCTGCCACATGCATGGAAGCTTTGCCTGCAAGGACAACGTCAAGCCCGCGCACACCATCAAGGACGCGCTCAACAATCCCAGGCGCGACGTCAACCGCATCGTGCTGCCACCGGCGGCCTACGAGCACGAGCAGGAGAAGATCAAGACGCGGATGCCCGCGGCCGTCGGATTCATCCGGGACAACAAGCTCAATGAATGGATGGGACCGAAGCAGGGCAAGGTCGGCATCATCATGCAGGGCGGAATGTACAACAACGTCATCCGCGCGCTGCAATATCTCGGCCTGTCGGATGCCTATGGCAACACCCAGGTCGCGCTCTACGTCATGAACGTCACCTACCCCGTGATCGACACCGAGGTTGCCGAATTCTGCCTCGACAAGGAAGCCGTTCTGATCGTCGAGGAAGGCCAGCCGGAATATCTGGAGCAGGCGATCAACACGGTGCTGCGGCGCAAGGACATCCAGGCGCGCGTCTACGGCAAGGACGTGCTGCCGATGGGCGGCGACTACACGGCGCAGATCCTGCTCGGCGGCGTCAGGGAGTTTCTGGAGAAGACCGAGCCGCGGCTGCTCGGCAACCGGCCGCCGGCGCCGGATGCGGCGCCCGTGCTCAATCACCCCGCGGTCGAGAAGCTCAGGCAGGTCGTGCCGGCACGCCCGCCCGGGCTTTGCACCGGCTGCCCGGAGCGGCCGATCTTCGCCGCCATGAAGCTGGTCGAGGAAGAACTCGGCCAGCACCACGTCTCGGCCGACATCGGCTGCCATCTGTTCTCGATCCTGCCGCCGTTCAATATCGGCGCGACCACCATGGGCTTCGGCCTCGGCCCGGCCTCGACCTCGGCCTTCAACGTCAAGGCCGACAAGCGCTCGATCGCGGTGATGGGCGACGGCGGCTTCTGGCACAACGGGCTGACCAGCGGCATCGGCAATGCCGTCTTCAACAAGCATGACGGCGTCTTCCTCATCGTCGACAACTACTACACCTCGGCGACCGGCGGTCAGGACATCCTGTCGTCGCGCGCGACCAACGAGCGACGCGACACCAACAATTCGATCACCAAGGCCGTGAAGGGCATCGGCGGCCAATGGGTCCGCCAGGTCGACCGCACCTACGACGTCGGCAAGATGCGCGACACGCTGAAGGAAGCGCTGACGACCAAGGACGAGGGTCCCAAGGTCATCGTCGCCTCGTCCGAATGCATGCTGAACAAGCAGCGCCGCGTGAAGCCGCAGATCAACAAGGCGATCAGGGACGGGCTGCGCATCGTCAAGGAACGCTTCGGCGTCGACGAGGACGTCTGCACCGGCGATCACGCCTGCATCCGCCTCTCCGGCTGCCCCTCGCTCTCCGTGAAGCAGCTCGACGATCCCTTGCGCGACGATCCGGTCGCCGCGATCGACAATTCCTGCGTCGGCTGCGGCAATTGCGGCGAGGTCGCCGAAGCCGCGGTGCTCTGCCCCTCGTTCTACCGCGCCGACGTCATCCACAATCCGACCCGCTGGGACATTTTCAAATCGAAGATCGCCATGAGCGTGATCGGCTGGCTGCAGCGCCGGCGCGATCGCCGGCGCCCCGCGCTCGAGGCGCTGGCATGAGAGACGAGACGGTCCGGCTGGCCCTCCCCGCCGCAGGTGACGCGACCGAGCGGCCGATCTCGATGGCGATCGTGGCCATGGGTGGCCAGGGCGGCGGTGTCCTGACCGACTGGATCGTCCAGCTCGCCGAGAACCATGGCTGGGTCGCGCAGTCGACCTCGGTGCCCGGCGTCGCGCAGCGGACCGGCGCCACGATCTATTACATCGAAACCATGCCGCCGCTGGAGGGCCGCAAGCCGATCCTGTCACTGATGCCGACGCCCGGCGACGTCGACGTGGTGATGGCGGCGGAGTTCATGGAGGCCGGCCGGTCGATCCTGCGCGGCCTGGTGACGCCGGATCGCACCACGCTGATCGCTTCCAACCACCGCTCGCTTGCGATCGGCGAGAAGATCGCGCCGGGCAACGGCATCGCCGACCAGGGCGCCGTGACGGGTGCGATCGACGTTGCCGCCAAGACCGAGATCATCTTCGACCTGAACGCGCTGGCGATCGCGCATGGCAGCGTCATCTCGGCGGCGATGTTCGGCGCGCTCGCGGCCGCAGCCGTGCTGCCGTTCGACCGCAACAGCTATCTCGACGTCATCCGCGCCGGCGAGAAAGGTGCCAAGGCCAGCGTTCAGACTTTTGAAGCCGCCTTTGACCGGGTCAAAAACGGGGCCTCCGAAATTGCGGCGCCACCGCCATCGAAGCCGGCCAAGGATATCCCCTCCCTCGCGACGCCGGATCCGCAACTCGCCGGGCTTGTCGCAAGATTGGCGCAGGAACTGCCCGAGCCCGCACTGGCCATGGGCCGCGCCGGCCTGAAGAAGGTGGTCGACTTCCAGGACATCGCCTATGGCGCCGAATATCTCGACATCCTCAAATCGCTGCACACCGCCGACCGGAATTCAGGCGGCGCCGCCAAGGGCTATGCCTTCACGGAAGCCGCAGCCAAATACGTCGCCAACGCCATGACCTATGACGACGTCATCCGCGTCGCCGACCTCAAGACGCGGGCCGGACGCCGCGCGCGGATCGAGAGCGAGCTCGAGATGTCGCAAGGCCAGGTGCTCCAGACCACGGAATTCATGCACCCCCGCATGGAGGAGGTGATGGGCATGCTGCCGGCGGGCCTCGGCCGCTGGTTGGGCACGAGGCCGCGCCTGCTCGGCTGGCTCGACCGCCGCGTCAACCGGGGACGCCGGGTGCGGACCTACTCGCTGCCCTGGTTCCTGGCGCTTTATGTCGTCGGCGGGCTTCGCGGCCTGCGCCGCCGCTCGCTGCGTCACGCCGTCGAGACCGCTCATCGGGACCAATGGCTCAAGGCCGCGGCCGCAGCGGTTGCCACCAACTACCAGCTGGGCGTCGAGATCCTGCAATGCCGCCGCCTCGTGAAGGGCTATTCGGATACCCACAGCCGCGGACTGTCGAAATTCGACAAGACCCTGGCCGCGATCAAGCTGGTCGAGCGGCGCGACGACGCCGCCGACTGGGCGCGCCGCCTGCGGGAAGCGGCACTGAAGGACAGCGCCGGCAAGGAGCTCGACGGCGTGATCCAGACCATCAAGACTTTTGCATGATTCCATCGGAGCGGGCGCAGGATTGGATTGCCGTTCGTCCCTCAGGACGTCAGGATCGAACATCTTGACTACGATTCTCAGGTTGCTAATCGGAGCGAAAGACCCGCGATAATTCCTCCAATCGACGCGACAATTTGTACTCGATGGTCATGCAATGCCGGCAGCACTCAAAGAGAACATTGTTCCCGTCCCCGGGCAGGTCGAAACCCGGCTTTGGCTGCAATTGCTGTCCTTGCATGGCGAGCTGTTCGCATCGCTGAATGCGATGCTGAACGCCGAGTTCGGGCTGTCGCTGGCGAAGTTCGACGTGCTGGCGCAGCTCGATCGCTACAGCGACGGACTGGCGCTGGGGCAATTGTCGCAGAACCTGAAAGTGTCCGGCGGCAACGTCTCGGGGCTGGTCCAGCGCCTTTTGGCCGACGATCTCATCAGCAGGGAAATGTCGAGCGAGGACCGCCGGTCCTTCATCGTGCGTCTCACCCCCAAGGGCGAAGCGCTGTTTCGGAAGGCCGCCGACATCCACAAGCGGCATCTCGGCAAACGGCTCGAAAACGTCCCGACCCAGGAGCTCGACACCGCGCTGTCCGTGTTGCGGTCGCTCTCCTCGAAACTTCGCACCGAGAGCAAGAAGCAAAGTCGCAAGAAGTAATGGCCAAGGAATCCAAGAGCAGATGGAAGTCGGGTCCGCCGAGGACCAGGGACCAGCTGCAAAACTACATCCCCTATCTGTTCAATCGCCTGGCCAATCGCTGGAACCTCGACCAGAACCGCGATTTGAGCGAGCACGGCGTCAACAACGTCGTATTCCGGACGCTGTCGGTCCTGTTCATCCACAAGACCCTCACCGTCAACGAGATCGCCGTTCTCGCCGTCACCGAGCAATCGACCGCGAGCCGCATGGTCGAGTCCATGGTGTCGTCGGGCCTCGTCAAGCGCGAGATCGCGGAGGAGGACCAGCGCCGCCGCGTCGTGGGATTGACGCCGGACGGCGAAGCGCTGCTGCGCAAGATCTGGCCGATCATGGCGAACAACTACGACAAGCTGATCGCGGGCATCGAGCCCGACGACATCGAGGTCTGCGCCCGCGTGCTGGCGAAGATGGTCGAGAACATCCGCCTGAACCAGATCTAGCGCGGAGCGAATTAGGGCCCGAGGCCGACCAGGCTGGTGCCGCCGCAGACATAGAGCACCTGGCCGGTGACGAAATCGGATCGCTCGTCGAGAAAGAATTCGATCGCATGGGCGACGTCCTCGCGTGAGCCGAGCCGGCCCACCGGCACGTTGCGCGCCATCCGCTCCTGCTGCTCCGAGCCTTTGGGAATGACACCCCAGAAATTGTCGGTGAGGATCGGCCCCGGTGCGACGACGTTCACGGTGATGCCGCTCGCGGCCAGCTCCAGCGCCCAGGTCCGCGCCATGCCGTGCACGCCGGCCTTGGTCGCCGAATAGGCCGAGCGGGTCGCCGCCCCCATCGCCGCGCGCGAGCTGACGAACACGACACGCCCGAACCGGCGCGACCGCATCCCCTCCAGCGCAGCCTGGGTCAGCAGCATCGGCGCGCCCAGATGCAGCTGCGCCAGCGTCAGGATGTCTTCCGGCCTCGCGTCGGGCAGCAGGTTCGGCAGGATGACGCCGGCATTGTGCACGAGGCAATCGATGGCGTGCTCCCGGCAGATCTCCTGCGCGATCGCGCGCGTCTCCGCGATGCTGGTGAGGTCGGCGCGATAGGCGGCGAGCAGATCGTGGGTCCAGGCAGGCCTCTGCAGCCCGACCGAGACGACACGCTGTCCTTTTTCGACGAGCTGCTTCGCCAGCGCTTCGCCGATCCCGGAATTGCCGCCGGTGATGAGCGTGGTGCGGATCTGGGTCATGATCAAACCTGTCGCTTCTTGAGGTCGCGGAGGTCGAAGAAGGCGCCATCGTGCATCAGCCTGGCGACAAAATCCTTCAGCCCGCCGCGCTGGATCTTCTCGGTTGCGGTCAGCGGCAGGCTGTCGACGAAGCAGATCCAGCCCGGCGCCTTGTAATAGGCCATCTGCTCCAGGCTCCAGCGCACGATGTCTTCGGCAAGCCGCCGGTCGGCGCCGGCCTCCTCGGCAATGATGACCGCCGCGACCTCGTCGCCGCGCACCTGATCGGGGGTGGCCGCGACCGCGGCCTGCCGGATCGCCGGATGGCGGTTGAGGACGGATTCGACCTCGACCGCGGCGATGTTCTCGCCGGAGCGGCGGATCACGTTCTTCTTGCGATCGACGAAATGAAGGTCGCCGTCCGCATCGCGCGACACGATATCGCCGGTATGGAGCCAGCCGCCGTCCCAGGCCTCGGCGGTCGCCTGCGGGTTCTTCAGATATTCCTTGAAGAACCCGTAGCGCGGGTCCGCGCCCGCGCGCCGCACCAGCAGCTCGCCCGGCGTTCCCGTTGCTGTATCGTTGCCGGTCTCGTCGACGATACGGATGTCGACCTCCGCGGCGGGGCGGCCGAAACAGCTGGTGCCGATCTTGCGCGGCTCGACATTGGCGGCGATGACGCCGCCGCTTCCCGTCTCCGTCATCGCCCAGGCCTCGATCAGCGGAAAGCCGAAGCGCTGCTCGAACGGCGCGTGCAAGAGCTTGTCGACGCCGGCGCCGAACCCGAACCGCACTGTGTGGACCTTGTCCTGTTCCGATGCCGGCGCGCTCATCAGCATCGAGGGCATGACGCCGAGATAATGCAGGCACGTGGCGCGGCTGTCCAGGACCGACTGCCACCAGCTGCGTGGATGGAAGCGATCGAGCATGGTCAGGCTGCCGCCGACCGACAGCATCGCCATCAGCGACACCGCCATGGCGTTCATGTGAAACAGCGGCAGCGGCGTGATCATGCGCTCGCCCTCCAGCTTGAGGTCGATCAGCCCGCCGACATCGCGATACCAGTTGCCGGAATGCAGGAAGTATTCGTTGGTGAGCACGCAGCCCTTGGGCTGCCCGGTCGTCCCGGACGTATAAAGCAGCGCACATTCGGTCGCGCCGTCGCCAGTGGTCGCTGCCTGCGCGCCGCCGAAGGCAGCAGGAACGTCGTCGCTGTCGGTCACGACCGGAATTGGCCGAACGGCCTGGCGGGCCGCGGTCTCGACCTCGTCCCGCCGCTCGGCAAGAACGAATGCCGCGTTCATCTCGGAATGCGCGATGATGTATTCGAGCTCGCTCATCCGCAGGTCCGGATTGATCGGCACGACGGACACGCCAAGCGCGTTGAGCGCAAACCACAGCTCGACGAACACCGGCCGGTTCTGGAGCAGCAGCCCGACCCTGTGGCCTTCGCCATAGCCCTTGCTCGCGAACGCCGTCCGCCGGCGCTCCACCCGGTCTAGCATGGTGCGATAGGATATCTCGCCGGCGGTGATGCCGTAGATGCCGGCGGTCTCCGCCAGCACGTTGAGGAAGCCCGCCTCGCCCCGGCGCAGCGCGGTGTCGTGAAAACGAGCGTAGACTGTGGTCGCTGCGGTCAAGGCAACCTCACATGAAGAGCTGGATGTTGCCGAACGGCGCGTCGAAATTGACGAGATCGACGCGCTTGAGCTTGATCTTCAGGACGTCGCCGACCTGGACGAAGTCGTGCGACGCCCATCCCGAATAGCGCTCCAGCATATCGCCGCGCGTCTCCGTGTAGATATAGGACGTCCGCGCCTTGAACACGCCGGCCGCAGCATCGCAGGCGACGATCTGCGGGGCCTGGAGCAGGTGGTGGCAGCGGCTCTTCGGCTTCTGGCTGAAAGTGCGCTCGCCCGACAGCCGCTCGACCCGCACCTTGAGCAGCAACAGGTCCTCGTACATCAGCGACGGCTGCAGCACCGGGTCCTCCTGCTGCCATTCCAGCGGCATCCAGTAGCGTCCTTCGGGGTGAAACAGATCGAGCCAGGCCTGCCACTGCATCGTATCGAGCAGATCGGCCTCGCGATAGATGAAGTCGGTGATCGTCTTTTCGCTGATCATTCCGCGGCCTCGACGCGGTTGTCCATGTCCATGGTCATGAACTTGGCCCAGGCATGAAACTGGTTCCGCATCTGGCGCTCGGACGTTCCGTTGATGACGGTGGTGACGTCCTGCTCTTCGCTGCTCTCATAGAGCCGGCGGAGATTGACCCATTGATTGCCGTTCGACTTGAGGCCCTCCTGGGCCCGCTCGTACATTTCCAGATCGTCGTGTCCGACGATCGAGGTCGGCGCGTTGATGAAGCGGTTGTACATCAAGGCGCGCTCATAGAGCTTGTCCGGCGCGCCGACGAGACGATACACCCAGCTTTCGACCAGCGTCCTGTCGACCGCAATCGGGATGAAGTTGCGCAGGATCTGCACGGCACCCTTGACCATGATGTTCGGGAAATAGACCGTGTTGTGCCTGACCTCGCCGAGGATCTCGTGTGCCCGCGTCTCGCCGTAGGCCGCGACCATCTGGCCGACATAGCCGTCGACGTCGGAGTAGTTCGAGTGGATCGAGTTGGCGACGCCGGTGTGGCCATGGCCGTTCGGCCAGATCCTGATGCCGCTCTGCTCGTAGAACTCGTACGGGCTCATGAAGGGGCCGTAGAGCTGCACCGCCATCGGCGTTTCCGTGGAATCGCCCTGCTCGCGCTTCCAGACCTTGACCGCCGTGCCGGCCGAGCTCTCATGCGCGACCATCGGATGGCAGGTGTCGGTCTGGTTCTCGACCAGCATCTTCCAGTTGCAGGTGTGCATATAGCGGATCGGCGTGGCGACGACGGCGAGCTTTCCCTCCGGCGAGCGATCGACCATGTTGTCGATCGTCGAGAGGCTCTCGCCGAAATAGTCCTCGAAGGACACGCCGCTGTCGGAGAGCCGGGCGAAGATGAAGTCGCGATAGACCACGACGTTCTTGATCTTGGACAGCCCGCCATTCGCCTGGGTGCCGGCGAAGCCCGTGCCCTCGTAGCCCTTCTTCAGCGGGATCGCGAGCAGCGAACCGTCGGTCTTGAACGACCAGGCGTGATAGGGACAGCGGAAGAACTTGCCGGTGTTGCCGCAAGGCTCCGATGCGATCTTCACGCCCTTGTGCGGGCAGCGGTTGTAGAAGACGTGGACGGAGCCGTCGGTATGGCGGCTCGCCAGCACCGGCTGCCGGCCGATATTGGCGGTGATGAAATCGCCGGGCTTCGTCAGCTGGCTCGCATGCCCGACATAGATCCAGCTGTTCGGAAACAGATGCTCCATCTCGAGCTCGAATATCTCGGGGTCGATGTAGACGTCACGGTGCACCTCGGCCTCGCGCACCAGCGCCGCAATCGCTTGCGCATTGCTTCCGTATCTCGTCATGGCGAGCTTCGCCTCCCTCATAGATCCAGCACCAGACGTTCCGACTTCGCGCGCGATACGCAGATCTGCATGATCTTGTTCGACGCCTTCTCGTCGTCGCTGAGAATGACGTCGCGATGATCGGGCGTGCCCGAGATCACGGCGCACTGGCAGATGCCGCAATCGCCGCGCCGGCAGTCGTAGAGCACGTCGAGCCCCGCGGCCTCCAGCGCCTGGATGATGCTCTGATCGGCCGCCACGGTGACGACCTGTCCGGTCGATCCGATCTCCACCTCGAACGGCACATCGGACGAGGACGGCTGCTCGGCCTTGAAGAGCTCGTAGCGGATGCGATCGGCCGGGAGACCCGCGTCAAGCGCGGCGGCCCTCACCGCATCGATCAATCCCGCCGGACCGCAGACGTAGACATGGGAATCTGCCGCCGCCTCGCGGAGCGCCGCCGCAATGTCCAGACGGGATTCGTCGCTGTCGTAGTGAACCGACAGTTCCTCGGCGCAGATCTCCCGGAGATGAGGCAGGAATGACAGCAGCCCTTGCGTGCGGCCCGCGTAATGCAGCCGAAACGGACTTGCGCGATGCCTGAGCTCCGCCGCCATCGACAGGATCGGCGTGACGCCGATACCGCCGGCAAACAGCAACGCGGGCGCTGCTCCCTCATGCAGGGGAAAATTGTTCGCCGGCGCGCTCGCCTTCACGACATCGCCGATCTTCAGCGCGTGCATGAACTGCGAGCCTCCGGTCGAGGCCTCCTCGCGCAGCACGCCGAGCGCGAGCGTCCCCTCGGCAAGGCCCGGCAGAGCCATCAGCGAGTACGGCCGGTCTCCGCCATTCGGGAGCGCCACGCGGATATGTGCGCCTGCCTGCCAGCGCGGCGCGACGCCGTCCTCCACGCCAAACACAAGGCTCCGTATGAACGGCGTCTCCGCGGCATACGATCTGACCTTGAGCTTGAGCGGATGCACGTCCATTCAGGCATCTCGTGAATTATATGAATTTGCATATTTTTAGACATGTAATAATTCGCTGTCAATCGCCCGCGCGGGGGACGGGACCCGGATTGCGGCCCGAGACGCGCCCGGTCGTGGCGCAGGAAGGTTGGCGCCGAGGCGCTCTCCGACCTTGGACAGGCGGCGATGGGAGTCGGAACGCTGCAGAACGGCGGCCCCTGCTCGCCTTCAACAGACTTGCTTGAACTTCAGATGCACACGTCGTGCACACGCTGCCGTCCAAGCGACGGAAAGACTCACGCTCTCGCTGCAATCCATCATCGCGGTCGTGGTGAATGGATAGCGCCGCGATTTCAATAGATTGGAGATGAAGTCAACACGAGACGCGGACCGCTCGCCCGCACTGGATGTGTGTCGCCTTGCCGCACGAAGGCGGTACATTGACGAGACCTCGGCAAATGATACGCTTTCGAGGCGCCCGGCCGAGCCAATCGAACCAGGCGACGGAATGAAGGCGAGAGGGGCTCGCCCCATCGTATCGAGCGTCGCACGTGCGTCCTGCCCTTCATGCGTCCCGCACGCGGAAACAGAGAATCGGTAACGGCGAGCGCCATACCGCATCAGGGCAGCTCTAAGGGGGATGACCGAAGTACCGGGCGAGCCGGCCTGGCTCGGACCTGGTCTCGGCGGCGGCATGGTCTACCGAGATGAACCTTTCATCGTTCATGGGCGCTGGCTGGGCCCACGGTCCGCAGGTTCTCTGCGACGAGGAAGGCATTCTGCTGTGTCGAACCTCCCGCGAACGCATCGACGGCGAGCGGCAGGTCGTGCTGGCCGTCGTCCCGGCGGCGGAACATCCGACCCCGCAAAGTCTTGATCGGCTCGCGCACGAATTCGCGCTGAAGGACGAACTGGACAGCGCCTGGGCCGCCAAGCCGCTTGAGCTTGTGCAGGATCACGGCCGCACCATCCTCGTTCTTGAAGATCTCGGTGGCGAGCCGCTCACATGGCTGGTGCACACGCCCATGGAGATGGGGAGCTTCCTGCGTCTCGCGACCCAGATCGCCGCGGCCGTGAGCAAGGTCCACCAGCGCGGTCTGGTCCACAAGGATATCAAGCCGGCAAATATCCTGGTGAACCGCAGCAACGGCAGCGTGCACCTCACCGGCTTCGGCTTTGCCTCGCGCCGTCCGCGCGAACGGCAATCCCTGGCACCGCCCGAGTCGATCGCCGGCACATTCGCTTACATGTCACCCGAGCAGACCGGCCGGATGAACCGCTCGATCGATTCCCGGAGCGACCTGTATTCGCTCGGCGTCACACTCTATCAGATGGTCACCGGCTCGCTTCCGTTTGCCGCATCCGATCCGATGGAATGGGTGCACTGCCACGTCGCAAGAGAAGCGGAGCCGCCGAGCAAGCGATCCGGCAACGTTCCCTCCGCGGTTTCCGGACTGATCATGAAGCTGCTCTCCAAGATGGCCGAGGAGCGTTACCAGACTGCAGCCGGTGCCGAGAGGGATCTGCAGCACTGTCTTGCGGAGTGGCAGCTTCGGCACAGCATCGACGACTTCCCGCTGGGCCGGCACGACACCCCCGACCGGCTGCTCGTACCCGAGAAGCTGTATGGACGAACGCACGAACGCGAGATGCTGCTCTCCTCGTTCGAGCGCATCGTCAAGAGCGGCGCACCGGAATTGGCGCTGGTCTCGGGATATTCCGGGATCGGAAAATCATCTGTCGTCAACGAGCTCCATAAAGTGCTGGTGCCGTCACGAGGGCTGTTTGCATCGGGCAAATTCGACCAGCACAAGCGCGACATCCCCTACGCGACACTCGCCAGGGCATTCCAGAGCCTCGTTCGGCCGCTTCTGGGCAAGAGCGAGACCGAGCTGAACCAGTGGCGCCATGATCTGCTGAGCGCGCTCGGTCCAAACGGGCAGCTCGTCGTGGACCTGATCCCCGACCTCAAGGCGATCATCGGCGAGAAACCGCCTGTCCATGAGCTGCCGCTCCAGCACGCGCAAAGCCGCTTTCACCGCGTCTTCGAGCAATTCATCGGCCTGTTTGCCAGACCCGAACATCCGCTGGTGCTGTTCCTCGATGATCTGCAATGGCTCGACATGGCGACGTTCGAGCTGCTCGAGGACCTGTTGACCAGGTCGAACCTGAAGCACCTGATGCTGATCGGCGCATACCGTGAGAATGAAGTTGACCCCGCTCATCCGGTGGTGCGCATGCGCGAGGCCATCAGGACACGGGGCCAACGGGTCGTTGAGATCAGGCTCGCCCCGCTCGGCCGCAGGCATCTCGGCCAGTTGCTTGCAGATGCGCTTCGTTGCGATCCGAAGCGCGCCGCTCCGCTGGTCCAGCTCGTGCACGAGAAAACCGGCGGCAATCCGTTCTTTGCCATCCAGTTCATGTTTTCGCTGGTCGAGGAAGGACTGATCGCGTTCGACCATGATGCGTCGCACTGGACCTGGTCTCTCGATCGCATCCACGCCAAGCGATACACCGACAACGTCATCGACCTCATGCTCGGAAAGCTCACCCGGCTGCCCGTTGCAACGCGCACAGCCCTGCAGCAGATGGCCTGTCTCGGAAACGTCGCCGAGGCCGCCGTGCTTTCGATCGTCCTTGGCGCGTCGGATGAGCAGGTCCAGGCAGATTTGTGGCCCGCCGTCCGCCAGGAATTCGTCGAGCCCCAGGGCGATGCCTATCGATTCGTCCATGACCGATTCCAGGAGGCGGCCTACGCGCTGATACCGGAGCAAGAACGCGCCTCGGCCCATTTGCGTATTGGCCGACTGTTCGCTGCGCGAACCTCGCCGGAAGCGGTCGAGGAAAACGTTTTCGAGATCGTGAGCCAACTCAACCGCGGCGTGGCCCTGATCACGGCGGCAGAGGAGCGCGTCAAGCTGGCGGAGCTGAACCTGTTGGCCGGCCGCCGCGCCAAGGCGGCGACGGCTTTCGGCATGGCGTTTGCCCACTTCGCCCTCGGTGAAACCGTGCTGCCGGAGGATCGCTGGCAGCAGCACTACGCGCTCAGCTTCGCCCTGGCGCTGCAGCGGGCCGAATGCGAGTTCCTCGTCGGTGAGCAGGCGACGGCGAAAACGCGCCTTGCCGAACTGGCAAGCCGGGCGGCCAACCTGCCCGATCTCGCCGCCGTCACCCGGCTCCGGATGGAGCCAAGCGACCGCGACGTCGAGATTGCCCTCGGCTATTTGCACCGCGTCGGCATCGCCTGGTCGGCGCATCCGACACCGGAGGAAGTCCGGCAGGAATATGAACGGATGTGGCGGCAGATCGGTGAGCGCCCGATCGAGGCCCTGCTCGACCTGCCCCAGATGGCCGACCCGGTCGCGCGCGGGACCATGGACGTCCTCACGGTGCTCGTCTCCCCGGCCTGGTACATCGACGAGAATCTGCGCCGTCTCATCATCGGTCGCATGGCCAATCTGAGCATGGAGTACGGCAACTCCGACGCCTCGTGCCTCGCTTACATCGTGCTTGGGACCGTGCTCGGCCCCGACTTTGACGACTATGCTGCCGGCTACCGCTTCGCCCAGCTCGGCCTCGACCTCGTCGAACTGCAAAGGCTGGACCGGTTCAAGGCTCGCGTCTATCTCGGCTACGGGAGCTGGACACGTCATGTGAGCACAGGCCGCCCGTGGCTGCGACGGGCCTTCGACGCCGCGCAGCAGGTCGGCGACATCAACTACGCCAGCTTTACCCGTCATCACCTCCTCACGCATCTGCTCGCCTGCGGCGATGCACTGCCGGGCGTGCAGCTGGAGGCCGAGGCCGGCCTCGATTTCGCACGCCGGGCGCGCATCGATCTGGCGGCCGATCGAATTGCGGGGCAGCTTCAGCTGGTCCGGACGCTGCGCGGTCTCACCGCGAAGTTCGGCTGTTTCGATGAAGCCGGGTTCAGCGAAGCGCAGTTCGAACATCGTCTCGAGGCAGACCCGCGCCTGGAACAGGCCGGCTTCTGGTATTGGGGCCGCAAGCTGCAGGCACGCGTCCTTGCCGATGACCCCGGCGCGATCGACGCGGCGGTGAAGGCCGAGCAACTGCTGTGGACCTCGAAGGCGCTGTTCGATCGGGTCGAGTTTCACTTCTATGCCGCGCTGGCGCAGGCCGCGTCGAGCGAAACCGCATCCGATGTCGGCCGAGCCCCGCGGCTTGAAGCCCTGACCGTTCACCATCGCCAGCTTCAGCGCTGGGCGGAGATCTGTCCCGAAGATTTTGCCGACCGCGCAGCTCTCATCGCCGCGGAGATCGCACGGATCGAAGGTCGCGAGCTCGACGCGATGCGCTGCTACGACCAGGCTATCGCCTCGGCCCACGCGAACGGCTTTCCCCAGAACGAGGCGATCGCGAACGAACTTGCCGGGCGCTTCTATTCGACACGCGGGTTCGAAAAGATCGCCTATGCATATCTGCGCGATGCTCACTACGGATTTCTTCGCTGGGGAGCCGAGGCCAAGGTCAGACAGCTCGAACGCCTCTATCCTCGTCTCCACGTCGCAGAGGACAGCAGTTCCGCCGGCAGGCCGACCGTCCAGCAGATGGACGTCACCACCGTGGTGAAGGCGTCCCAGGCGGTCTCGAGTGAGATCGAGCTGCCGAAGCTGATCGAGACCCTGATGAAAATCGCGCTGCAGAACGCTGGCGCGGATCGCGGCCTGCTGATCCTGGCGCGGCATGATGACTTCTGGATCGAGGCGGAGGGACAGTCGAAGGGCGACGAGTTTGCCGTCGTCATGGAGCGGACTGCGCTCTCCGCGCCCGAGTGCCCGGAGGCGTTGGTGCGCTATGTCATTCGGTCGCAAAAGCCTCTCATCATCGACGACGCGACCAGGCCTGATCCGCTCTACGGCGCCGACTATCTCCATCGCCGGCATCCGAGATCAATCCTCTGCCTGCCGCTCATGAAGCAGGCCAAGCTCACCGGGTTGCTCTATCTCGAGAACACGCTGACGACGCACGCGTTCACACCCGACCGCGTCGCAGTGCTCGACCTGCTGGCGGCGCAGGCTGCCATTTCGCTCGAGAACACCCTGCTCTACCGCGATCTCCAGGATCGCGAGGCGCGGATCCGGCGGCTCGTCGATTCCAACATCATCGGAATATTGTTCTGGGACGGCAGCGGCGACATCAGCTACGCCAACGATGCGTTCCTCGGCATGACCGGATACTCGAGCCAGGAGCTGGTTACGGGTGTGGTCCGCTGGAGGGACATGACCCCGGCCGAATACCGGCACGGAGACACGCAGCGCATCGAACAGCTGCGGATGTCGGGCCAGACCGCGCCTCGAGAGAAGGAATTCATCAGAAAAGACGGCAGCCGCGTTCCTGTCCTGATCGGCTCCGCCTCGATCGCCGGGTCTTCCGATCAATGCATCTCGTTCGTGCTCGACCTTACCGCGCGCAAGCAGGCGGAAGAGAAGTACCGCCTGCTGATGGAGCAGGCGCGTGACGCGATCCTGGTGCTCGATCAGATCGGGCTGGTGATCGAGGCAAACCGCACCGCCGAGCTCATGCTCGGACGGCCCCGGGAGCAGATTATCGGCATCCCGCTCCGATCCGTCCTGAATCCGGCGGGTGCGATCGGGGTCGACCGGCTGCTCGTGCCGGGTTCGGCCGGCCTGCTGCAACTGCGCCTTGATGGCCCCGACGCAAAAGGTCTCGACGCCGAACTGTCCGCCGCTCACGTCTCGACCGGCGGCCAGGAGCTGATCATCGTCATCGGGCGCGACATCACCCACCGCCTCCGCCTCGAGCAGCAGCTTCGCCAATCGCAGAAGATGGATGCGGTCGGCCAGCTCACCGGCGGCGTGGCCCATGATTTCAACAACATCCTGACCGTCATCACGGGCACCATACAGATCCTGATCGACGGCCTCGCGGACCAGCCCGATCTCGTCACCATCGCCCACATGATCGACCAGGCCGCCACGCGCGGTGCTGATCTGACGATGCAGCTGCTGGCGTTCGCCCGCAAGCAGCCTCTGCAACCACGCGACGTCGACGTCAACAACCTCATCGTCGATACCGCCAAGCTGCTGCGGCCGACGCTCGGCGAGCATGTCCAGATCGGCTCGACGCTGCAAGCCGACGGCTGGCACGCCCTGATCGACCCAAGTCAGCTTTCGACCGCCTTGATCAATCTGGCGGTGAACGCCCGCGACGCGATGGCCGGCGGAGGCAAGATTCACTTCGGCACCGCGAATGTGAGCTTCGATGCGGACGATTCCGGCCCGGAGGGAATTCGCGGCGACTTCATCCTGGTTACCGTCAGCGACACCGGCGCCGGCATTCCACTCGCGATCCGGGACAAGATCTTCGAGCCCTTCTTCACCACCAAGGAGCTCGGCAAGGGCACGGGCCTTGGACTGAGCATGGTCTACGGCTTCATCAAGCAATCCGGCGGTCACATCAGGATCGACAGCGAGGAAGGGCGCGGAACGACGATCAGCCTGTATCTGCCGCGCTCGGCTTTGACCGCTGCCGTTTCGGACGCTGTGCCGAAGAGCGAACTGCAGCGCGGCAGCGAAACCATCCTCGTGGTCGAGGATGACGAGCTGGTGCGCAACTACGTCGTGGCACAGCTCAAGAGCTTTGGCTATCGCACGATCGCCGCGGCCAATGGTCCCGATGCACTGGCTCTGGTGAACCAGGGCACCGCGTTCGACCTGCTCTTCACCGACGTCGTGATGCCCGGCGGGATGAACGGGCGCGAACTCGCCGAGATGGTGACCCGCGAGCGGCCCGGCGTGCCGGTGCTCTACATGTCCGGGTATGCGGAAGCCGCCATGGTGCATGACGGTCGGCTGGACCCCGGCATCACCCTGCTGAGCAAGCCCTACCGGCCGGCAGATCTGGCGCGTTCGATCCGTCAGGTTCTCGACTTGCGTGCACGACGCGACGGCCCGGACTGAGAGCCCGGCGATTGGCGCCCCCTCCGGAGGCTTCGTAGCGTATCGCTCAGCTTGCCGTCAGGTGGATGACGTTCCACGACGCCGGCTTGAGGGTTGCCTGCAACCGTTCGCCATCGAGGGCCACGCTCTGCAACGGCGCCGGCTTGATCCTGCCCGGCGCATTCCTGGTATTCGTTGCCTTGAGATCATCGTGCCGGAGTTCAAGACGCTCGCCCACCGAGAGCAGGGCGAAACCTCTGGCCGTGACACTGACCTCGATCTCCTGCTTCAGATCCCGATTGAGCAGAAACAGCGACAGGCCGCCGCCGTCCTGCGCGACCGCCGCGATCTTGAGATATGGCACGTTCGGTATCGCAAAGACCTGGTCCTGGGTGCCGCGGGGATCGTAGTAGGATGAATCGTAGGTCTCCGACTCGACCTGCGTGCGCAAAACGCGGCCGCGGCCGAACCGGCTCATATGCGCGAAAGGAAAGAAGATGGTCTGGCGCCACGCGCCTCCGCCCGTCTCGGTCATGATCGGTGCGATGACGTTGACGAGTTGCGCGAGGCAGGCGACCTTGACCCGATCGGCATGATTAAGCAGGGAAATGCAGGCGCCGCCGAACGCAAGTGCGTCCTCCATCGTGTAGATTTCCTCGAGGATCGGCGGTGCCACCGGCCAGCCCTCCTTCACCCGGTCGGCGCGGTTGCGGCGCGTTCGATACCAGACGTTCCATTCGTCGAAGCTCAACATGAGACGCTTGCCGGAGCGCCGCTTGGCCGCGACCGCATCGGCCAGAGCGACGACCTCGTCGATGAAGCTGTCCATCAGGTCGGCGCTTGCGAGAAAGGATGCCGTGTCCTGCTTGTAGTTGTTGAGATAGGTATGGAGCGAAATGTAGTCGACGTGGTCGAAGGTGTGCTCGAGGACCGTATCCTCCCACTGGCCGAATGTCGGCATGTTGCGCCCCGACGAACCGCAAGCCGCAAGCGCGATGGTCGGATCCACCCAGCGCATCATCTTCGCCGCTTCGCGGGCGACCGCGCCGTAAGCCGCGGCGCTCTTGTGCTCCATCTGCCAGGGCCCGTCCATTTCGTTGCCGAGGCACCACAGCTTGACGTCATGCGGCTTGTCCCAGCCGTGCGCACGGCGCAGATCCGACCAGGCCGTTCCGCCCGGATGATTGCAATATTCGACCAGGTTGCGCGCAGCATCGCCGCCGCGCGTGCCTAGATTGACCGCCATCATCGGCTCGACGGCGGCCGCCCTGCACCAATCCATGAATTCATTGGTGCCGAAGCTGTTCGGCTCGGTGCTGAACCATGCAAGGTCCAGCCGCACCGGTCGCGTCTTCGGCGGACCGACGCCGTCCTCCCAATTGTATCCCGAGACGAAATTGCCGCCGGGGTATCGGATGAGCGTCGGGCCGAGCTCCTTCACCAGCGCGAGCACGTCCTTTCGAAACCCCTTCTCGTCCGCGGTCGGATGGCCGGGCTCGTAGATGCCGCCATAGACGCATCGGCCCAGATGTTCGACGAACGCACCGAACAGGCGAGGATCGGTGTGACCGATGGCGAAATCACAGTCGATCAGGACGCTGGCTTTCCTCATGGTCTTCTCTCGGGTGCCCCGGTGCTGGTGAGATCGTTCATGCTGGGAGGCAGGTCTGGAGCGGCGTCGGCGACCTCAGGTAATAGCACGGCTTCGCGCAATTGGCGCGTATAGGGATGCTGCGGCGCATTCAGCACCGTTCTCGCATCGCCACTTTCGACGACCCTGCCTTTCTCCATGATCAGGATTCGATCGCTGATGTAATAGGCCGTCGCCAGATCGTGCGTGACGTAGACGATGGATATCCCAAGATCGTCCCGCAGCCTCTTGAAGAGATTGACGATGGATATGCGCAGCGACGCATCGATCATGGATACCGGCTCGTCCGCGACGATCAGTTTCGGCTCGGCCAGCATGGCGCGGGCGATTGCAACCCTTTGCAGCTGTCCGCCGGACAGCTCGTGCGGGTATCGGTGGCGCACCTCCGCGAGCGAGAGGCCGACTTTGTGCAACGCGTCATCGACGACCGTTTCGGCTGCCGGTCCGCCGGCCCCACCCGAAAACCGCCGCAGCGTCATGAACAGATAGCGGTCGAGCCGCTTGAGCGGGTTGAAGGATTCAAAGGGATTCTGAAAGATCGGCTGCACCTTGCGCATGAAGGCCATGCGACCGGCGCTGCCGCTGATGGCGGCAAGGTCGATGCCGTCGAGCATCAGCTTACCGCTGGTCGGCGCCTCCACGTTCAGGATCATCCGCGCAAGCGTCGTCTTGCCGCTGCCGGATTCACCGATGATCGCAAGGATCTCCGGCCGCCTGGCGACGAGCTGGAAGCTCACCTCGTTCACCGCCGCAATCCTCTGCCGCGACAACAGCCCGCCCCGGACGAAGGTCTTGCTGACCTCGCAGACGTCGAGGAGCAGATCGCTCATGCCTGGCCACCCCGGGCGACGGCAAAGCAGGCAACGCGATGCCCGGTGTCGACCTCCAGCATGGCGGGGACCTCGCGTCTGCAGATTTCGGTCGCGATGGGGCAGCGGGCATGGAAGCGGCATCCGGACGGAGGATCGGCGAGATTGGGCGGGGAGCCGCCAAGTCCCTCGCGAGCTGCCTCGTCCCCGATCCGCGGCAGGCTGGAAATGAGATGCCTGGTATAAGGGTGCAGAGGCTTGCGGAAAATCCTCGCGGTTGCGGCCTCCTCCACGAGGCGCCCGGCATACATGATGGCGAGGCGGTCGGTGACGTGCGCGTGCACGCCCATATCATGCGTGACGAGCAGGACCGAGGAGCCGGTCTCGCGCTGGATGCCACGCATCATGCCGAGCACCTCCTTCTGCACCACCACATCCAGCGCGGTCGTGGGCTCGTCGGCAATGATGAAATCGGGGCGGCAGATCGTTGCAAGGGCAAGCGTTGCGCGTTGGCGCATGCCCCCGGACAGCTCGTGCGGAAACGCGGCCAGCACCGAAGGATCCAGCTTCACGCGCGCCAGATGAGCGATCACCTGCCGCCCGAACTGCTTCCGGCTGCCGCCGATATGCGGATATGCGAAATCGACGAACGCGGTTTCGACACGGCGAACCGGGTTGAGCACGCTCATCGAGCCCTGCATGATATAGGACAGATGCCGCCAGCGGATCCGCGCCAGCTCCGCGCGCGGCGCGCGATGCAGTCCGCCATAGCCGGGCAGGAACGCGAACTCCACGCTGCCGGCCACGATCTCGAGCGGCGGCCTGATCGCGCCTGCGATGCTCTTGATCAGTGTGGTCTTTCCGGAGCTGGACTCGCCGGCGAGCCCGTAGACCTCACCGCGGCGAACCGCGAAGCTGACGCCGTCGACCGCTTTGACGCCGCGTCCGACGCCGATATGGCTGGTCCTGTAATGGGCATGCAGGTCGCGAACCCGGAGGATCGGCTGTTGCTGTTGGGCGAGCGGTGGCAGGGCGTCGGCTTGCATCACGGGGCCCCTCCGGTACCCCAGAGGCGGCTCCGTGGATCGATATAGGCGTTCGCCGATACCGCGAGCAGGAACAGCCCGATGAACGCCATGATCACCGTGACGGTGGGAAAAGCGATCCACCACCAGATTCCGGCTACCATCGCCGTATGCTGGTTGGCCCAGTAGATCATGCCGCCGATCGTCGGCGTGTTGATGTCGGTAAAGCCGAGCACCGCGAGCGTCACCTCGAGCCCGATCGACCAGACCATGTTGTTCATGGTCGTGGAGAACACGATCGGCATGACATAAGGCAGATGCTCCCGGGTCAGGATTTCCCGCGTGCTCATTCCGGAGAACAGGCAGGTCTGGGTGAATTCGCGCGCCTTCAGGCTCATGACCACGGAACGGATCAGCCGCGCGTCGTAGGCCCAGCCGAAACAGGCCATGATCAGGGCCAGCATCAGCCAGGAGATGCGGTCGCGCATCATGAAATAGAACAGCACCAGGATCGGCAGCAGCGGAATGACGATGAAGCTGTCGTTCACCGACATCAGGGCACGGTCGATCCAGCCTCCCTTGTAGCCGCTGACGAGCCCGACCACGAGCGCGATCAGGCGGCTGACCAGCGCGACCGTGCATCCGAACATCAGCGTATTTCGGATCGCGAAGCTCAATTGCCAGAACACGTCCTGGCCACGCGACGTGGTGCCGAACCAGTAGACCAGCGATGGCGGCAGATCGGGCGGAACCACATACACGCTCTCCGGTGGATAAGGCGAGAAGCTCGCCAGCGCGGAGAGCAGCAGAACGAATCCGACCAGCACCGCCCCGATCCGGAATTCGGGGCTGTGGCGCAGCAGGTCGCGCAGCAGGACGCTCATCAGCTGATCTTCACCCTCGGATCGAGCAGTGGATAGAGAAGATCGATGGCGAGCACGCCGATCGACACGCCGAGAATCGAGATGGTGGTGACGCCGAGGACGAGCCCGTAATCTCCGGCATAGACGGCATCGACCAGGAGCGAGCCGAGACCGGGATAGCCGAACACTTTTTCGGTGATCACGGCGCCGTTGAAGATTCCGCCCAGCGACATCGCGAGCCCCGTCACCTGCGGCACCAGCGCGTTTCGCATCACGTAGGATGTCAGGATGCGCCAGGGCCTGACGCCGGCGAGCTCGGCATAGACGACGAAGTCCTCGGCCAGCACATTCGACACCAAGGCGCGCATGCCGAGAAACCAGCTTCCCACGCCGATCAGGATCAGGGAGAGCGCGGGCAGGATGGCGTGCCGCAGCACGCTCAGGACGAATTCGGGCGTCAATGTCTGCGGCAGGTTCATCGCCGATCCGCCGGAGATCGGCAGCACCGGCCAAAGGAAGCCGAACACGATCAGCAGCAGCATCGCCAGAATGTAATAAGGGATCGGATGCAGGCCCATCGCGATCACCCCCATCAGCTTGAGGCCGCGGCTCTGGCGGTAGTAGCCGGCAAGTCCGCCCAGCAGGTTTCCGAGCCCCCAGGCCACGATGGTCGATACTGCAAGCAGTCCCACGGTCCAGGGCAGCGCGCGCCCGATCAGGGTTCCGACGGGGGTCGGAAATGCCGACAGCGAAGGACCGAAATCGGCGCGCAGGATCCGCTTCCAGAACTGGAAGTATTGCTCGACGGGGTTGCCGCCGAGACCGTAGAGCTCGCGCAGGGAATTGCGCATCTGCTCGATCGCCTCCGGCGCGGTGCTGCCGTAGGAGGTCACGGCCGAGATCGACTGCTCGACGGGATCGACCGGCGAAGCGTGGGTGACGACATAGGCGATGTTGATGCCGATGAAAACCACGAGCAGAAACTGGCCAAGCCGCCGGCCGACATAGGCGAGGTATCCGCTCATGGCGGCACCGGTGATGCCCGACATCGTTCGGACGGACGCGAAAGATGCGGGCGCTCTGGTGTCATCGCGTCCTAATTTGCCGGCTTCAGCTTGACGAACATGTAGCGCGAATTGCCCCAGTTCGGCACCGGGTTGGTGTAGGGGTTTTCCGAGGTCGGAAAGCCGGTCCAGTAGGTCTGATCCATTGCGGTGAAGACGTTGTAGGCCATCAGCGGGATGGTCGGCATCTCCTTCACGGCGAGCTTGACGTATTCCTTGCCAAGCTCGATCGATTTCGGATCGTCGAATCCGACGGTTCGGATCTGCTCGATGATCCCATCGAGCGCGGGACTGGACCAGCGCTGCCAGTTGCGCAGCGGCTGCGGCTTGCCCGGCTCGGCGACGAACTGCGAATGCCAGCTGTCGAGGAAGTAGGACAGGTCCTGATGACCGCCCCAGGTTTCGACGCTCCAGCCGATGAAGGTGTCGAAATCGCCGGCCGCGCGTCGCGTGGGCAGCGTCCCCTGCGCGACGTCGATCCTGGCGTCGATGCCCGCCTGCTTCCAGAGCTGAACGATCATCGTCCCGGCGCGGGTCATCACCGGACGCAAATCGCCTTCGACCATGACACGGACGCTGAAGGGCTTGCCGTCCGGCGTGAGCCACGCGCCACCCCGCTTGCTGAAGCCCGCCTTCTCGAGAAGCTCCTGCGCCGCCTGTGGATCGGTCTTCCACCAGCCCATGCCGAACGCCCTGGCGATTTCCGCAGGCCCCGATGGAATCTGGTCGCCCATAGCAGGCCGCAGCATATCGGCAATCTGCTTGCCAATCGTCGGGTCATAGGGCTTGATCCTGCGCTTGCCGGTGTCGATCTCGAAAGCCCCGAGCCATTCTCCCATCGGCCCGTGATAGGTCGCCGGATGTGTTCCGGTCGGCGGTACGCCGATCGCCGATATGGTGGCGGCCCCGCGATATGCGGCCATCGCCACGGCCTTGATGTCGATCAGCAGCGCCAGCGCCCATCGCACGTCCGGGTTCTTGAAATTCTCGTTCTGGGTGTTGAAGATCACGGCGGGAAGCGTCGGATCGGGGTGGCCATAGGGAAAGCCCTTGAACCAGGCCCGCGTCGTCCTGCTTTGCTTGGCCAGCGCAAACATGCCTTCCGGCGCAATATCGTGGATCACGTCGAGCTCGTGATTGAGCTGCGCGATCACCCGCTTCTCGGGCGGTCCGGGGTCGACATAGGCGAGATACTTCGGACCCGGCTTGCCAAAGCGCGCAAGCGTGGTGCGCTGCCAATCCTCACGAAGCTGCCAGATGTACCATTTGCCGTCGGGATCATAGCTGTGCAGGACATAGGCGCCGAGAGAGATCGGCTTGTTGAAGTCGAATTTGACCGGATCGTCCACCTTGTCGAACACGTGCTTGGGCAGGATCCACACCGCGCCCCAGCGCACGGTGAAGTTGGCGTGAAAACGCGAATTGGGTTTCTTGAGCTTGAAAACGACCGTATGAGCGTCAGGCGCGTCAACGGACGCCACGTTGCTCGCCAGCACCGCGCTGAAGCGCATGGCGGGATTTTTGATCTGCGTCGTCACCGTCGAAACGACGTCGTCGGCGGTGAATTCGACACCGTCGCTCCAGAAGATACCGCTGCGGAGCTTGACCGTCATTTCGGTGAAGTCGGCGTTGTATTGCGGCTTGTCGGACGCCAGCGAATTGTCCCAGACCCCGTCAAGGCCGCTCTCGGGATCGATGTACCATAGCGTGTCGAGCGCGGCCTGTTGCAGCCCGTTGGACTGCGATCCGGCATTGATCGTCCAGATGTTGAACCAGCCCGCGTTCTTGACGGTTCCTTCGGGGTTTTCCAGGATCAGCAGCTCCTTCCGCGGAATGTTCTGCGGAAGGCCTTGCGCAACTGCCGGCGTACCCAACAGGGCCGGCACAGAGCCGAACGCGCACGCAACGACCAGCAATGCACGAATGCAGCGCATCATGTCCTCCCGGTGCAACGCTTCTCGACGCGTATTTTTGGCCGGATGCTAGAGGCGCCGGAGTCGATGAACAACAGGAATCTTGGGCCGCAGGCAGATCGATCAGACGCGCCGGCCGTCCCTATGCGGTGTCCGCCCGACCAAAGCAGGGATATTCCGCCCATAACCGGCCGGGCCTGTCGGCGCTTCTCGCCGCCAAAGACAAATGCCGCCGGCGACTGTCGGATGGCGCACGCTCGTACACTCCGAACTCGCCGAGATAAATGGAGCACTGCTCTTTCTTCGCCCAGACTCCCATCTTCCTGAAATCGGCGGCAGTTGGCCTCGTCTCCGGACGGCCCCAATCCAGGCTCGTTCAACACCTCGAAGACGAGCGCCGCGGTTAATAACCTGCCAGCGCGGCCGGTCTTTCCGGCGCGAGCCCGCTCGCGCGCGAAGTTTAACGGTTTGGTAACGATACGAAGCTGGTTCGGTGCATTAATGCAAATCGCACGCTGCCGGTGTCTCGCCCGTAACGACCCTGCTATAAAGCGCAGATGCGGCACGATCGACCTTCCCGCGGCTTGTTTAATTTTCCCTGGTTGCACATGAACAGACCCAGCAGCACGTTCGACATCACCATCGAGGAGAGGTTCGACTTTCTGTCGCCGGACTACGCGGAGCTGTTCGACAACTCGGCCGCCACAGCGTTCCAGCATCCGCTCTGGCTGGATAGCCTCTACACCAGACTTGCGTCTCATGCCGGGGCAACCCCTCTGGTTGTCGTCGTCCGCCGCCGCCCGACCGGCGCCCTTGCGATGGTGCTGCCGTTGCTGCGGGTCCGGCGCGGTCCGATACGGACCGTCGAATTCGCCGACCTCCGCGTCTCCGACTACCTGGCGCCGGTGTGCAGCCCACAGGTATTTTCCGAGCTTCTCAGGGATGAGAATGCGTGCGCGGAGATTCGGTACCTCGTCCGCCCGTTCGACCTGCTGCGGATGACCAAGCTGCCCGACGGACGGCTCCCGATCGAGAATCTCCTGGCCGCGCCCCGCCGCGTCGCGATGGACTCCAATGCCTACGCGACCGTTCTCGTCGCGCCGTTCGAGACCTGGCGCGCCAGCGCGCTGGATCGCTCCTATCAGAAGGAGCTCGCAAAGAAATCCCGGCAGCTCCAGAAGAAGGGCGCACTGAGCTTTTCATGCTGCAACGACAGCACGTCCGTGCTCGAGGCGTTGGACGTGATGAGGAAATTTCGCGGTCCGCGCTTTCAGGCACACGGCGATGGAGATCTGCTCCAGCGCCCTGAATATTACGCATTCTACTCCGAGATGGCGCTCCGCGGTCTCGGCTCCTTCGTCCGGCTCTACGCCATGAAGATGGACGGCGACGTGATCGCCGCCGTGCTCGGACTCTGCCATCAAGGCAGCTTCCTCGTCATCATGAGCGCCTTCGACATTGCCGGATACAAGAGCCAGTCCCTCGGCGCGCAGATGTTCGAACATGTGGCGAAGGATTGCATCGAACGCGGTGATCGGATGCTCGATTTCACCATTGGAGACGAGCCGTACAAGAAACTGTTCGGCGCGCAGCCGTCGCCGATGTGGGCGGTCACGCAGGCCGGCAGCACGGCAGGCGCCCTATCCCTGTTCGCCCTGAAACAGGCCCCGTGGCTCAAGCTGGCCGCCAAGCGAGTGTCGGAGTTCAGGCTCCTGTCGACCCGCACCTCAACGCCCACGCGCTGACCGGCGCGAGGCGCCGACACGTGCGGCGCTCAGGCTTGCAGTACTCAGGCGCGTAGCGCGCTTCGAACCTGCGCGAGCCAGCCCGGCCGCATTTGATCGACCCGGTGGGTGATACTGCGCCGCAGGAAGTGGAGCCGCCGCCGCACGTCCCAGCCGATATCGTTGCGGGACGTCAGAGCCTGGCGGAAGCGAGCCATCTTCAGTGACTGCTGGTCTGCCGCGATCTTGTCGGGATCGGAATAGAATTCCGAAATCTTCTGACGGCTCATGCCCTCGGTCATGAGCCAACGCGGCGCATGTTCGTTGCAGAGGCGTTCGACGTCGACCAGCAGGCGGGCGACACCCGTGCCGGCGGCCGGGCAGTTGGTCTGGAACGCATCGCCGATCAGCACGACGCCGGGCTGGAGATGTCCTTCGACGACGGACAGGTCCATCACCCAATTCCGAACCTGGTCGGTCACGCGGAAATCGCCGAGATAGGGCTGCAATCCCGGCAGCAGGCGCAGCACCGTCGCTTCCGTATCACGACGCAGCTCGCGCATGATCGGATCGGTCGGGTCGCGGAACATGAAGAGATTTGCGCGCATGCCAGCACGCACGGGAAACAGGCTGAGATAATCGACGCCGTCCGCCGTGCGCTGGCCGTAACAGGTCAGCGCCTCGAAATCGAACGGCGCGCCGTCCCTGTGGGCAATCGTGAATCCGAACGAGACCGAATGGCGCTCGGCCAGCACGCGCCGCTTGATGCCGAGCTTGTAGCCGAGAACGCCGGCCATACCGGTGGCCAGAACGACGAGGCGTGCCGTGACATACCGTCCCGAAGCGAGCTCGAGATGCTGCAAATCGTCGCTACAGGCGACCGCAGTGACCTCGTCGACGATCAGGCTGGCAGGATCAGGCAGCTGGCCGCGCGCCATGGCCACGAGATCGGCATAAGGAAGCCCGTAGGCCTGGCCGATGCTGACATCGACCACCTTGCCTTCCCTGATATTGAGCACACGCCCGTACGAGCAGCCGGCGCTCGCGAGGCCCTGGATGAAGCCCAGCCTGCGGAACAGCTCAAGCTGATGACCGCCGATTTTCTCGACCCGAAACTCGTCCGGATAGACCGCGCGCTTGTCGATCAGGGCAACGCGATTCCCCGCCCGCGCGAGCACGGCCGCCGCGAGCGAGCCCGCAAGGCCGCCTCCGACGATCGCGATGTCGGCAACGATCGTCGAAGCGCTCGCTGCGGCAATGGGCTCGGTCACGTTTCTATCCGCCGTCATGGTTCAGCTCCCACGGTCAACGATGGTTGCCGTGCAATTCCCTCGCCTGATCTCGCATCGCAGGACCAAACGCGATCATTTCTCGATATCTCGGTTAATGAAGCGGAGGCCCGGCCATCTCGGCGACGTCCGGCACGCGACTTGCCCGGGATGTGTCGGTAAATTTCGGTTCCGCAAGTCGGCGGCGATTCCCGGTGAGACAATCCGCGCTCGAACGGCTGTTCTCCGCTTTATCGGCCGTCGATGCGACGCTATGCCGCCAAACGATCCGGCCGGGCTTTGCTCGATCTGGCACAATGGGGGCAGCGATGTTCCATAGTGAAGCAACCGGCGCGGCCCCGACGTCTTCGCGATCAGCAAGGTCCTGGAGGACGCCCATTAACACTCGCGGTTTTTCGGCATGCTAGGCTGACGGCCGTATCGGAAAATGTCTCTTCGGGGGAGTTACCCCTTAAACTTCCATGATTGAATCCATCGTCCAGTTCATGCGGCGCGACGTGACGCGCGGTGTTGCCGGAACCATCCTGCTCAAGGTTGGTAGCGGCGCGCTCGCGTTTGCGTTGTTCTCGCTGGCGGCACGAACGATGTCGCCCGACGGGTTCGGCATCTTCGCGACCTGGCTTTCGGTGGCCCAGATGGCAGCGGTCGTGGGACTGGTCGGACAGGAATCGCTGCTGGTGCGATTTCTGAACGAGTATCGGGTAGGAAATCAGCCCGATCTTACCAAAGGCGTGCTGCTATCGAGCCTCAGGATTTCCTTCGTCGCGATGCTGATCGCGATCGGCGCGATCGCGATCGTGGCGAGCATGAGAGGCGACGGGTGGCTGCTGGTACTCGCGGTATCGGCCTATACCGCCGTGAATGCGGGACTGATGCTTGGCAGCCAGATCGCGCGCTCGCTGGTCAGCATTCTCATGGGAGAAGGAAACAGGGAGTTCTTCTGGCGGGTCAGCGTCGTGATGTTTCTGTTCGCGATCATGTTCGGCCATCGGCAGCTCGATCCCGCCGAATTGATCGCCGTGATGACGATTGCCATGTCAGTCGGCCTGGTCGCACAGCTCATCGCGATCACGCGAGCTCTGCCGGATTTCCGCGGCACGGCGGTGCGTTCCGAGACGTCCCGCTGGAGATCGAGCGCGCTTCATTTCTGGGTCGCGTCCATCCTCGAAGCCGCGAACCAGTATTTCGACGTGATCCTCGTCTACTGGATGCTGGATCCGGCAACCGCCGGAATTTACTTCGCCGCTTCGCGCCTGGCCAACATCTTCGCCATGCTGTCGGCCGCGCTGTACAGTTTCGGCGCACGGCGGCTGCCCTCGCTGTATTTCAGCAAGAACCACCAGGAATTCGAGCGAACGTTGCGGCTCATGGCGGAAGTGACCGCGTTGTGCGTGGTCAGCGGGCTGCTGCTGATCTGGATCGGCGGCCCCCATCTCCTCAACCTGTTCGGGCCTCATTTCGCCGCGCAGCACTGGGTTCTGATCGTGCTCGCGATCGGAACGGCCTTCCAGGCGGCGGGCGGCCCATCTGCGGCGATATTGCAGCTGACCGGCTATGAGCGCGAGTACGTCCCCGTCGTCGCCGCCAACGTGGCGCTGAGGCTGGTCGGATTCCTCGTCCTCATTCCCTGGCTCGGCGTGCTCGGCGCAGCAATCTCGGCCACCGTGTCGCTGGCGCTCGCAACCATCGCCCTCAACATCCTCTGCCGGCAGCGAACCGGGGTCGATCCTTCAATTCTGGGACTTTTGCGCTTGTCGGCATCCAAGCGCGGCGCCTACGCGGTCCGCGGCGCGGACTCCGGCGAATAGACATCGAGTCAATCGGGCAATTGCCCGGCTCGGCAATACTTAAATATCCATGGTTAAATTGGCGGTGATCCGCTGCTTGCGCGACCAGGATCGAATGGTTGACGCGCTCGCTTCCCTTCGTGTGGAACCAGCGGAATTCCGTCGTGAACGCTGCCGTCCGTCAGACCGCGCATTAACTCCGTTTGTTGCTAGTCGGTGTTCACGCGGTGTCCGCATGGTAGGTACGGGGCCAAGAAGGTGAACATTTCGTTTCTTCAGCGGGTCGGGATCCGTGCTCCATTACCAGCCAAACAAGGCGTTGAGCGAGACGACTGCGACAGCCCTCCCGCCACCGGGCGGCAGCGGCCGAAAGCTGCACGTCCTTCTCGTGCAGACCCAGGCCGAGAACGCCGGCGCGCAGGAGATCTCCCGGCTGCTCGGCGCCGGCCTGACCGCCCGCGGCCACCGGGTCACCAATCTGTTCTTCTTCCGCAAGTCGGACTCGTTCGACGAGCCGCCCGATACGATCTACTGCGCCTCGAGCCGGCCGGGAAGTCCGCTGGCCCTGCTCCGGATGCTGTGGACGCTCGGCCGCCATATCAGGACAACCAGGCCCGACGCCGTCCTGACGTTTCAGCATTTCGGCAACGTCATCGGCGCCGGCGTCGCGCGCCTCGTCTGCCGCGCGCCCGTCATCGCCAACCAGGTGTCATCCGCGCTGGCGATGAGCTGGCCGGTCCGCACGGCCGACATCTTCATGGGCAGCCTCGGCTTCTTCGACCTCATCACGCTCAACTCGCTGGACATGCAGCGCGAGTATTCGCACTATCCGAAGGCCTATCGGTCGCGCATGGTGCATGTCCCGCACGGCTTCGACGACAAGGCCCTCACCCTGCCGAAGGAAGCTGCGCGCCGGAAATTCAACCTGCCGCCGGATCGCGTCCTGCTCGGCTGCGCCGCAAGACTGCACCCGCACAAGCGGCTCGATGCGGCGATACGCCTGTTGCCGGATCAACCGTCCTGGCACCTCGCGCTGGCGGGCCAGGGCGCCGACGAATCCCGGCTGCGGCAGTTGGCGGATGACTTGAAAGTCGCGGACCGGCTGCATCTGCTCGGCGAGATCACCCCGCACCAGATGGCGGAGTTTCTCGCCTGTCTCGACGTGTTCGTCTTTCCGACACAGGCCGAAACCTTTGGTCTGGCCGCTGTCGAGGCCGCGAACGCGGGCGTTCCTTCGGTCGTCACCGATCTGCCCGTCTTGCGCGAGGTGCTGTCCTACGAAGGAAAACCGACGGCGCTGTTCGTCGATGCTTCCGATCATACCAAGCTGTCGGCCGCCGTCTCCATGCTCCTGTCGGACCAGCAGCTGAGCGATGAACTGCGACGAAACGCCAAAGGCCTGAAGCTGCGCTATTCGGTGGACGCCATGGTGGAGGAATACGTTCGAATTCTCGGCCAGGTCATTTGACCGGACGCATTGAAACGGATCGGCTCGACATGATTATCGAGTTTCGTTGCGAAATTGAGCAGGCGCGGCGGTGGATGGACCGCGATACGCTGTCGATCGACGGCCGGGATGTGCCGGTTCAGATCGCATGGACGGCCACGGCAGAGCCACGGCCCACAGGTCTCGACGCGCTGTTCGCGCTCGAACGTCTGGTGTTGCAGAAGGGCAAGCCTGGCGGCGCCGACAGGCTGAAGATCGATCCGGAACGGATGCAGGCGCGAACCGGCGCGGCCGACGTGATCGTCGATTTCACCGGCGCCGCGCGGGATCCCGGCAACTCGGCCCGGCTGTATCTCCGCCCGCTGTTCAACGGCACCGCCGGCGAAAACGCCGCGCTCGCCGCCATTCTCGCCGGCGACCTGCCGGTGATCGACATCGTCAACGAGGTCGACGGTGCAGTCCTCGACCGCGGCCATCCCTCCGGAGAGATCGCAGCCGGCTTGAGCGGTGCGCTCGAAACGGTCATGGCGCGAACCCTGACCATGGTGGCGGCAATCCTGTCGGGACGGCCGCGAATTGTGCCGCAGCTGGCGCGCCCCGCCGCAGGGAGAATTGGACGGCGTCCGGCGGCCTATGTCGCGCGCGGCCTCGCGATATCGATCGCCAAGGAGATCTACCGCCTCTGCTGCTATGCCCCGCATTGGCATGTCGGATGGCGCTTCAACAAGGGCGCAGGCGTCTGGCAGACCGGAGATCTGTCAGGACCAGGCTGGAACGTGCTTGCCGATCCCGGAAATCACTTCTACGCCGATCCTTTCCCCATCACGTGGCAGGGACGAACATTCGTCTTCTTTGAAGATCTCGACCACCGGGTCGGCAAGGGCATCATTTCCGCGATAGAGTTCGACGAGGCCGGCCCGGTCGGAGCCGCCGTACCCGTGCTGGAGGAGCCCTGGCACCTCTCCTATCCGTTCCTGATCGAGGACGACGGTGCATTGTGGATGATCCCGGAGAGCTCGCTCAACGGCGACGTCGCCCTCTACAAATGCGTTCGGTTTCCGGACAAATGGGAGCGGCACGCGACGCTGCTTTCGGGATTCGAACTGGCCGACGCGACGATCATGCGGCACAACGGCCTGAATTACCTGTTTGGCGCCTGGCGCGACGGCACGGGCGGGTATTCGGATTCGCTGGCGATCTATTGCGCCGAGCACCTCATGGGTCCCTGGTTGCCGCATGCCAGCAATCCGGTCCTGATCGACCGCGCGAGCGCGCGGCCGGCGGGGAATTTCGTCACGATCAACGACCGATTGTGGCGACCGGTCCAGGATTGCAGCGACGGATACGGCGCGGCGCTCGCCCTGGCGGAAATCGTCGAACTCTCGCCGACGACGTTCAAGCAGGTCGTCCGCCACTCGCTGAGGCCCGGACCGGCATGGCCCGGCCGGAAGCTGCACACGTTGAATCGCTGCGGCCAGCTCGAGGTGATCGACGGATCGCGTGTCCAACCCAAGACCCGCGCCTTCGCGAGCAGACTTCCATCGGCCGTCTTGTCGCCGCGCACGAGTCCAAATACCGCCTGCTGAATCAACCGGCGCGCTACGCGCGGACGGCATTTCTCGTCTTCACGGCGCTGCGCGAAATTCGCCATGACGGACGGCGTGGATCAACGCCGTCCGGCATCGCGTATGTCGAGCGCTCCTCGCAGGGATCGCGTTCTACTGAGAACGGTCCGAGGTCCAGCCCTTGTACTGGGCGACATTGTCCCTGGTCACGAGCTTGGACGGCAGCAGCTCGACCGTCGAAGCCGGCTTCTGGCCGTTGAGAATGCCGACACCGACCTGCACGGCCCGCCGTGCCATGAAGAACGGATCCTGCGAGGCGGAAGCCTGGATCTGCAGCGCCGCGGGGTCCTTGAGCGCGGCCTCGATATCGGGCGCGCCGTCGACCGCGGTGATGACGATGCCGGTGCGGTTTTGCTGGCGCGCCGCAAGGTCGGTACCGATCGCCTGCGGATCGTTGATGGCGAAGATGGCGTCGATCTTGGGGAAGCGGGTCAGATAGCCCTGCGCGACGGTGAGGCCACCTTCGCGCGAGCCCTTGCCGTCCTGGTCGCTCGACAACACCTTGATGCCGGCGTTCTTCGACAAGACGTTCTTGCAGCCGACGACACGGTCGATCACGGCGGAGACCTGCGGCCCGTTCTCGATGATGACATCGCCCTTGCCGCCCAATTTGTCGACGATGTACTGGCAGGAGATCTCGCCGGCCTGCACGTTGTTCGTGGTCACGGTAGCATCGGCGCCATCGGCCGCGGTGTCGACCGCAACGACGACGATGCCTGCCGCCTGCGCCTTCTTGATCGCCGGCCCGATCGCCTTGGGATCGCCGGGGTTCAACAGGATCAGGTCGACGCCGGCGGCGATGAAATTGTCGATCTGGGTCACCTGCTTGCCGAGGTCGTATTCGAAGCCGACCGTCGTGATCTTCACATTGGGGTTGGTCTTTTTGGCCTCGAACTCGGCGCCCTTCGACAGCGCGACGAAGAACGGATTACCCATCGAACCGAGCGAGACGCCGATCGATTTGAGCTCCTTGGCGAAAGATGGTGCGCTGCTTAGGGCAAGCGCCGTCACGGCGCCGGCGAGCGTGATCGTCTTCAACATTGGCTTCCTCCCTGGTCTGTCTTCATTCCCGCCACGGCAGACCAGTTGCCGTAACGGAATCTCGTCTGGCGGAGCCCCTCAAGTTCTGGCCGAGCCTTGCAGCCGGTAGCGGTCCAGCGCCACGGCGCCAATGATCACAAGGCCCTTGATCACATATTGCCAGATGTCCGAGACGCCGACGAGGATCAGGCCGTTCGACAGCACGGCGATGATCAAGGCACCGACCAGCGTGCCCCAGATCGAGCCGATGCCGCCGACGAAGGAGGTGCCGCCCAGGATCACGGCGGTGATCGCATCGAGCTCATAGGACTGACCGAGCTGAAGGCCGTTGGCCGCATAGAGCCGCGCCGCCTGCATGGCGCCGCCTAGACCGGCGAACAGTCCCGAGACGCCGTAGACGAATATCAGCACGGCCCAGACCTTGATGCCCGCAAGCCGCGCCGCGCTTTCATTGCCGCCCACCGCATAGATGTGCACGCCGAGCACGGTCCGGCGCAGCACCAGCCAGGAGACGAGGATGACGAGCAAGGCGATCACCGAGAGCCAAGGGATCGACGCGATGCCGGGAACGAGAGTCAGCGATCCGTTGCCGATGAACGCATAGGGAATGGAGGGGTTGAAGACCGTGGTGTCGCCGCCGAGCAGTCGCGCCAGACCGCGTACGGCGGTGAGAGAGCCGAGCGTGACGATGAAGGGCGGCAGGCGGAGGAGCGCGATCAGCGCGCCGTTGACGACGCCGAAGCCAAGGCCCGTGACCAGCGCAGCCGGCAGCCACAGCATCCCGAGTTCCGGCAGCTTGGAGAGCGTCAACCCGGCCATGGCGGCGGCCGCCAGGATCGACCCGACCGACAGGTCGATGCCCCCGGTGAGGATGACGAAGGTCATGCCTGCGGCGAGCACGGTGTTCACTGCGGCCTGCTGCAACACGATGCCGAGATTCTGTCCGGTGAAGAAGCGGCCCTCCGACAGGAAGTGGAAGCCGCCGCACAGGATCAACAACACCGGCAGCATGCCGGCCGCGCGGATCACGAGCCTGATGCGCTGACGCTTCGTCTCCTGCGCTGCCGCGAGGCCCGCGGCGGTGGCAGTGTCCGCTTTCGGAGGGCTGTCATGCATCGAGTTGCTCCATCCCCGTGGCGAGCGCCATGATGTCTTCCTGGCTCAACTGCGTCGATTCGGTTCGCCTGACCTCGCCAGCAACAAGCCCCGATCGCATCACGATGACGCGGTCGCAGATGCCGATGATCTCGGGCAGATCGGACGAGATGACGAGGACCGCGGTGCCGGCCTTGGCCAGATTGTCGATGATCGAATAGATCTCGGACTTGGCGCCGACGTCAACGCCACGCGTCGGCTCGTCCAGGATCAGGACCTTCGGCGCAATGGCAAGAAGCCGCGACAGGAGCACCTTCTGCTGGTTGCCGCCGGACAGGCCACCGGCGGGGACGCCGACATCGGCGGCACGGATGCTGAGCCCCGCGAAGGCGCGGTCGGCGCGCTCACGCGCCTTGTCGCGATCCAGAAACCAGCCGAGCTTCGAATCGCGCGCGAGCACAGCCAGATTGATGTTGTCCAGACATGACATGTCGAGGAACAGACCGAGCGCCTTCCTGTCCTCCGTCAGATAGGCGATGCCGGCCTCGAGTGCCGCGCCCGGGCTGCGGATGTCGACCGCGCGGCCCTCAAGTTCGAGGCGGCCCGACGTTCGCGGTGCCGCGCCGATGATGAGATGCGCAAGCTCGGTGCGCCCGGCGCCGATCAGGCCGGCGAGGCCCACAACCTCGCCCGCATGCACGGTCAGCGAGCAGCCCTTGACGCGCTGGCCGTCGGCCATGTCGGTCGCTGCGAGCACGGGATGCCCTCGCCCCGCCTCAGGATCGTGATCCTTCTTGTAAAAGGAGGAGACGTCACGCCCGACCATCAGCCGAACGATGGTGTCGGCCCGGATGTCCTGCTTGTCGAGCGACCCGACCAGCCGGCCGTCGCGAAGCACGGTGACGCGGTCGCCGAGCGCGTAAACCTCGTCCATGCGATGCGAGATGTAGATGATGGCAAGCCCCTCCGCCCGAAGCTGGCGGATCAGCGCGAACAACCGCGCGCTCTCGCCGGCCGACAAGGCGGTGGTCGGTTCGTCCATGATCAGGATTTTCGATTTCGCGTGCAGCGCACGGGCGATCTCGACCAGTTGCCGCTGGCCCATGGAGAGATGCGCCACCAGCGTCGATGGCAGGAAATCCGCGCCCAGCCGTTTCAGGATGGAGCCGACGCCCTCGCGCATGGCGCCGCGCGCCAGCAAGCCTGATCGCGATATCTCCCGGCCGAGATAGATATTCTCGGCAACGCTGAGATTGGGAGCCAACGACAGCTCCTGGTAGATGATGGAGATGCCCGCCGCGCGGCCGCCGAGCGGACCTTCGATCCGCACCGGGCTTCCCTCGATGCGGATCTCGCCGCCGGGATCAGGCCTGTAGGCGCCGGACAGGATCTTCATCAGCGTCGATTTTCCGGCGCCGTTCTCGCCCATCAAGGCATGAATTTCGCCGGCATGGACGGTGAGATCGACGGCACGCAGCGCCTTGATGCCAAAGAAGGATTTTGAGACCCCGCGCATCTCGAGGATCGGATCGTTCATCGTGCCTCCCGACGCACAATGCGTTTCCTACCCGCGTCTCGATCTTCTTGTCAGCGCGGTTCACGCATTAAACAAAAGCCCGCCGCACAGGGCAATACCGAACACACGGGAATGCAACGTCGAGGCGATGCTAGTGGCGCGGACGATACAGTACACGCCACGCGGGAAGCCGCTCGGCGTAAGCATCGACCAGCCCTGCGTCGGGTTCGAACGTCTCGACACGCTGCGGCCGCGTGCACACGGCGGCGATCGCCTCACCGGTGACAGCAAGTCGCCCCAATCTCGCCGCACCGAACGCCGCGCCGGTTTCGCCTCCCGCGAAGCGATGGATTGGAACATTCAGCACATTTGCCAGCACCGAAAGCCAGAACCGGGACCGTGAACCACCGCCGATGGCGTCGGCTTCCGCAATCGCAATGCCGGCATCCGCGAGCGCGTCACGGCAATCGGCAAGCGCGAAGGCAACGCCCTCGAGCACCGCCTGCACGATCGGGCCGCGATCGGTGCCATGGCTCAAGCCATCCAGCAAGCCGCGCACGACGGGATCGTCGTGCGGAGTGCGCTCTCCCGCAAGATAAGGCAGGAAGCTCACGGGCGACGGCGCCTGCGGGCGCGTTCCAAACGGGGCCAGCAACTCGGCCTCGGTGGCGCCGAACAGGCGCGCGATCCAGGCCAGGCAAGAGGCGGCCGAGAGGATCGCGCCGGCCTGAATCCACATCGCGGGAATAGCGTGGCAGAACGTATGCACCGCGCGGTCGGGATTGGCGGCGATTGTGCTCGTCGGGGCCAGTAAGGCACCCGAGGTTCCCAGGGACAGGAAGGCGGTTCCCGGCTGGATCGCGCCGATGCCGATGGCGCCCGCCGGATTGTCTCCGGCACCGCCTGCGATCACTGGCGGCTTGCTCATGCCCCAGCGCCGCGCCAGCTCGCCGCGCAGTGTCGTTGCGGGCGCGCATCCCTCGACCAGACGCGGCATCTGATCGCGCGACAGTCCGGTCGCTGCCAGTGCCGCGTCCGACCAGTCCCGGCGCGCGGCATCGAGCCACAGCGATCCCGACGCGTCCGAGACGTCCTCGATTGCCTCGCCGCTCAGCACCAGGCGCAAATAGGCCTTTGGAAGCAGAACGAGTTTCGTCGCCGCGAAAATTTCAGGCTCGTGCGTCGCGATCCAGAGCAGCTTCGGCGCGGTGAATCCCGGCATCGCCTTGTTGCCCGTCGTCGCACGCAAGGCGGGCCAGCGTCGTTCCAGGACACGACACTCCGCGGCCGAGCGTCCGTCGTTCCAGAGGATGCAAGGCCGCAGCGGTCTCGAGCTCGCATCGAGCAGCGTGGCGCCATGCATCTGGCCGGACAGCCCTATGCCTTCGACGGCCGCCAACGCGCCGGCATGCGTCGCCTTCAGCGCATCCAGCGTGGCAAAGGTTGCCTCGACCCAATGTGCGGAATCCTGCTCGAAATAGCCGGGCTGCGGCGATGCGGTCGGGAGCGGCCGGCTCTCGCTTGCAATCACACGCTGGGCACCGTCGACGAGAACGGTCTTGACCGCCGAAGTGCCAAGATCGATGCCGAGATACATGGATGCTCCCCGCTCACTTCGCCGCGTCGATCCAGATCCCCGGCTGCGAATGCTCGCGGATGTGGGTGACCAGGAAGTCGGAAAACACCCTGATCTTGGCGGGCAGCCCGGCACGGTTCTGATAGGCGATGTTCATCGTGAGCAGCGGCAACTCCCAGTCCATCAGCACCGGGACGAGACGGCCCGCGGCGATGTCGCTTTGCACGATGTAGAGCGGCTGGATGAGGATGCCGAGCCCTGCCAGGGCGGCGCCGCGGATGACCTGGCCGTCATTGCTGTCGAGAGTCGGCGTGATGCGGACGGTTTGCGCGCCATGGGCTTTGCGCAGGCGCAGCGAATAGGGATCGTTGGCGAGGTTGTAGACCAGCATGTTGTGGCGCGCGAGATCGGCGGGTTGTTCCGGCTCGCCGCAGCTTGCGAGATAGGATGGCGCGGCCGCAAGCACACGCCGCATCTGGCCGATGCGGCGGACGATGATGTTCGAATCCGGCTCCTGCTCGCGCGTCCGGATCGCGACGTCGATGCCGGCCTCGATGAAATCGGGGTAGCGGTTGGCGGTGGTGATCTGCATGTTGAGCTTCGGATAGCGCGCGCGGAAAGCCGGCAGCATCGGCGCCAGATAGATTACCGCAAAGGACAGCGAGCTCGTGACTCGCAACGTGCCCTGCGGCGACAGCGCGCGATCGCTGACGATGTCCTCGGCCTCCGCCAGTTCGCTCAGAACCCGGCTGGACCTCTCCAGCAATTCCTGCCCCGCTTCCGTCAACCACAGCCGGCGGGTATTGCGCTCGATCAGCCGAACGGCGAGGCGCTCCTCGAGCGCGCTGAGGTGCCGGCTTGCGGCTGCATTGGACATGCGCAGCGCTTCGGCAGCTTTGGACAGGCTGCCGAGTTCAGCCGTCTTGGCAAATACCTCCAATTGCAGCAGGCGATCCATTTTTCCACATTTAGGAAAAGAGACTTGCGATTATTGACCTTTATTTCCGTATCCCGCAAGCCAAAATGGCCGCAACAGAAGCAAGATTGCAGGCGAGGAAACTGGGAAATGTCGGGCCCGATCAGGCACATCGTGATGTGGCGGCTGCGCGGGGAGACGCCAGCGGAGCGTTCCGCCGCCCGGGCCAAGGTCAAAACCCTGTTCGAGGGGCTGCGCGGCCGGATCGAGGGCCTCACCCATATTGAAGTAGGGCTCGACGTCAGCGATGTCGATTACGCCTGCGACGTGGTGCTGTTCTCCGAATTCACCGACCACGCCGCTCTCGCCGCCTACGCCACCCACCCCGAACATTTGCGCGTCCGCGAGGCGCTGGGCGACTTGCGGATCGGCCGCTTCCAGGTGGATTATCCCATCAAAGAGACCGGCGCATGATCGGTTCGTTCACCTTTGAAAACCTGCCCTGCCGCGTCGTGTTCGGTAGCGGAACGCTGGCTAGCGCCAAGGCCGAAGTCGAGCGACTCGGCGGCAAGCGCGCACTGGTGCTGACGACGCCGCAGCAGGAGGCGCAGGGCAAGAGCCTTGGGACGGCGCTTGGCTCGCTCTACGCCGGGATCTTTCCCGGCGCCACCATGCATACGCCGGTCGATGTCACGGAGCGGGCGCTCGCGGCGATGAAGGCGTGCGACGCCGACTGCGTCGTCTCGCTCGGCGGCGGATCGACGACGGGTCTCGGCAAGGCGCTGGCGCTGCGTACCGGCGTCAACCAGCTCTGCATTCCCACCACCTATGCCGGCTCGGAGATGACGCCGATCGTCGGCCAGACCGAGAACGGCCTCAAGACCACGGTGCGCGACGCGGCGGTGCTGCCGGAGACCGTGATCTACGACGTCGATCTCACCCTGACGCTGCCGGCGAGCCTGGCCGCGACCTCGGGCATCAACGCGATCGCGCATGCGGTGGAAGCGCTTTACGCGCGCGATACCAATCCCGTCACCTCGCTGATGGCGGAAGAAGGCATCCGCGCGCTGGCCCGCGCCCTGCCCGCCATCGCCATTAAGAGCGATGACCGCGAGGCCCGCACCGAAGCACTTTATGGCGCGTGGCTGTGCGGCGTCTGCCTCGGCACTGTCGGCATGGCACTGCATCACAAGCTCTGTCACACGCTCGGC
Source organism: Bradyrhizobium sp. Bra78 (assembly GCF_024519855.1). NCBI lineage: Bacteria > Pseudomonadati > Pseudomonadota > Alphaproteobacteria > Hyphomicrobiales > Nitrobacteraceae > Bradyrhizobium > Bradyrhizobium sp. Bra78. The sequence goes on from NZ_JALJRE010000003.1 coordinate 200,085, forward strand.
GGCACATTTAATCTGCCGCATGCAGAGACCCACACCATCGTGCTGCCGCATGCGCTCGCCTACAACGCACCGGCGGTGCCGGACGCGATGGCACGCATCTCGCGCGCAATCGGTGCGACCGATGCATCGCAGGGACTTTATGACCTTGCAGGACGGCTGGGTGCGAAGGTCGCGCTGCGCGACGTCGGCATGCCCGAGAGCGGCATCGACAAGGCGGCCGATCTCGCGGTCACCAACGCCTACTGGAATCCGCGCCCGCTCGAGCGCGGCGCCATCCGCGACCTGATCGCGCGCGCCTGGGCCGGTGAGCGGCCTGTTGCCATTGAAGCGGCGGCGTAAAGCGATGCGGCGCACGCTGATCAAATCCGCCACGGTCATCAGCATGGATGATTCGATCGGCGATTTTTCGGCCGGCGACGTGCTGGTCGACGGGACCCGCATCGTCGACGTACGCCCATCGATCGACCTCGGCAGCGGTGCGGCCGAGACCGAGATCGTCGACGGCACGGGGCGCATCGTCATCCCCGGCCTCATCAACGCACACATGCACACCTGGCAGACGGCCCTGCGCGGCTATGCCGCGAACTGGACGCTGCTGGAATATTTCCGCCGAATGCATGCCGGGCTCGCGACCGTATTCCGGCCCGAGGACATCTACATTGCGACCGTCGTCGGAGCCCTGAACCAGATCAATTGCGGCACCACTACGCTGGTCGACTGGTGCCACAACAATCCGACGCCTGCTCACACCGACGCCGCCGTGCGTGGCCTGATCGAGAGCAGGATCCGCGCCGCCTTCTTTCATGGCTCGCCGAAGCCTGAGCCGAAACCGGGCGAACCGCATTTCTCGGAAGTGCCGCATCCGCGCCGCGAGGTCGAGCGGCTGCTGGCAGGGCCCCTCGCCGACCGCGACGGCCTCGTCACGCTTGGTCTTGCGATCCTCGGCCCGCACTACTCGACGCTGGACGTCGCCATGCACGATTTCCGCCTGGCGCGCGAACTCAAGCTGATCGCATCGATGCATCAGGGCGGCGGTCCCGCGAAGACGCCTGATGGCTGGGAGAAGCTGATCGAGGCCGGCCTCGTTGGCGCCGGCATCAACATCGTCCATGGCAACGATCTGCCCGACGATCTGCTCGATCGTCTCGTCGATCTCGGTGTTTCCTTCTCCGTCACGCCAGAGAACGAGATGATCCAGGGCCACGGCTTCCCGATCACCGGGCGGCTGCTCAAGCGCGGCGTGCGGCCGACGATCGGCATCGACCTCGAATCCGTGCTGGCCGGCGACCTCTTCGGCGTCGCGCGCGTCGCGCTGTCGATGCAACGGGCACTCGACAATGCCGAGTCACGCAAAGTGAGCGGCACGATTCCGGCGACTACTACGATTCCGGTCCGCGAAGCGCTGCGCTGGATCACCATCGAGGGTGCGCGCATGCTTGGCCGCGACAACCAGATCGGCTCTCTGACGCCGGGCAAGCTTGCCGACCTCGTCATCATCAACGCCTCGGATCTCAACCTCTTTCCGGTGCACGATCCCATCGCGACCGTCGTGATGCAGACCAGCCTCGCCAATATCGAGGCCGTCATGATCGGGGGCTCCTGGAAGAAACGGAACGGCCAACTGCTGGTTGCGGGCTTGGAAGCGAAGAAAGAGTTGCTGGCGCAATCCGGCCGGCGGCTGGTGCAGGACATCGAACGACAGGGACGCGCCGCCTGAAGGCGCCAATGGACAAGATCAATGACTGACGCTTCAAGGAATGTCGCTTTCATCGGGATCGGCAAGATGGGCCTGCCGATGTCGGCGCTCGTCGCCAAGGCCGGTTACGCCGTCACCGCGTTCGACCAGAGCGCAGCGCGGATCAGCGAGGCCCGTACGCAGGGAATTTCGATTGCTGCTTCGCCGGCTGAAGCCGTGAGCGGCAAGGCGGTGGTCATCACGTCCCTGCCCGATGATTCAGCCTTGCGCGGCGCGCTGCTCGGCCCCAGCGGGCTCATCGCCGCAATGGCGCCCGGAGCCGTCCTGATCGAGACCAGCACCGTGAGCGTCGAAGCCTCCGCTGATGTCGGCGCCGCGGCGCAGGCACGCGACATCCTCTATCTGCGCGCGCCGGTCTCCGGCAATGCCAGCATCGTTCACACGGGCGCATTGACCTGCTTCGTCTCGGGGCCGAAAGACGCCTTCGAAAACGCAAAGCCGCTGTTCGCGGCGTTCACCCGCGCCCAGACCTACCTCGGGCCGACCGAGGAAGCTCGCTACGCCAAGCTCGCGGTCAATCTGATGATCGCGGTATCGGCGGCGATGATGGCCGAGAGCCTGGCGCTGGCGCGCAAGGGCGGCATCGCCTGGCAGGATATTCTGAAGGTGCTGGACGACAGCGCGGTGACCTCGCCCATGGTGAAGTACAAGACCGCGCCGCTGCGGACCCGCGATTTCGAGTCCAGCTTCTCATGCAAGCAGATGGCCAAGGATCTCGACCTGATCCTCGGCGCCGGACATGCCGTCGGCGTTCCGCTTCAGCTCGCCGCCCAGGTGCGCGAGACCTATGGATCGCTGATCGCACAGGGCGACGGCGACACCGACTTCATCGCGACCGTCAAGCATCTGGAACGGTTGTCCGGCCTCGGCGAGCCGAAGCTGTGATCTACGGAGGCAAACATGCGTAACTTCAACGAAACCACGATCACCGAGGCGGTGATTGAGCGGATCGCGGGCGCGACCGATCCGCGTATCAAGCAGGTCAGCGAAGCTCTGGTGCGCCACCTTCATGCCTTCGTCCGCGAGGTGCGGCCGACCCAGAAGGAATGGGAATACGGTATCGACTTCCTGACCCGCACCGGGCACATGTGCGACGACAAGCGCCAGGAGTTTATCCTGCTGTCGGATACGCTCGGCGTCTCCATGCTGGTCGACGCGATCAACCATCCGGTGCCGGAAGGCGCGACCGAGACCACGGTGCTGGGACCGTTCTTCGTCCAGGCAGCGCCGGAGAAGGACAGCGGCGCCGATATCTCCGGCCCGATGGAAGGCGACCCGATGCTGGTCACCGGCTCGGTCTCGACCGTCGACGGACGTCCGCTTGCGGGCGCCATCGTGGACGTCTGGCACTCCGACGATGACGGCTATTACGACGTGCAGCAGCTCGACGAGATCGGAAATCTCGCGATGCGCGCGCGCTTCCACACCGACGCCAACGGCCGCTTCCATTTCTGGTCGATCAAGCCGGCCGCCTATCCGATCCCGCATGACGGCCCGGTCGGCGAGATGCTCGAGGTGCAGGGCCGCCATCCCTGGCGTCCGGCGCATGTGCACTTCATGATCTCGGCGCCCGGCTTCGAGCAGCTCGTGACCCACGTGTTCGTCGCCGGCGACAAATATCTCGACTCTGACGTCGTGTTCGGCGTCAAGGACAGCCTGATCCGCGAGTTCACCCGTCATCCGGCGGGGCGTGCGCCGGATGGTCGCATGGTGGACGGCGACTATTTTCACCTCAATTACGATTTCGGCCTGAAGCAGGTCGCGAGCAACGCAAGAGCCGCCTAGACTGGACGGCGACGGACCGACAAGAGTCCGGCAACAGGGAGCAGACGGGGAGTGAGGATGGGGCCGCGTGTCAGCACGGGCATATTGGCCGATCGCCTGTCGGGGATGATCGGTCCGCGCGCGAGCGTCGCTCGCGCCGTGCTCGACCAGCATGGGCAGAGCGAGTCGCATTATCGCAACCTGCCCCCCGACATCGTCGTTTTCCCCGAGACCACCCAGGAGGTCGCGGAGATCGTCAAGCTGTGCGCGGCCGCGAATATGCCAATCGTGCCGTTCGGCGCCGGCACCTCGCTGGAAGGCAATGCCGCTTCCGTCGCGGGCGGCGTGTGCTTCGACTTCTCGCGCATGAACAGGGTTCTGACCGTGCACGACAGCGACATGGATGTCGTGGTGCAGCCCGGCATCACGCGAAAGCAGCTCAATGCCGAGCTTCGAGGGACCGGACTTTTCTTTCCGATCGATCCCGGCGCGGACGCCTCCATCGGCGGCATGACGTCGACGCGCGCGTCCGGCACCATGGCAGTGCGCTACGGCACCATGAAGGACAACGTCATGGCGCTCGAGGTGGTGCTCGCCGACGGCCGGGTCATCCGAACCGCCAGGCGCGCGCGCAAATCGGCCGCCGGTTACGATTTGACGCGCATGTTCGTCGGGGCCGAAGGCACGCTCGGGATCATCACAGAGATCACGTTGAAGGTGCACCCGGTGCCACAGGCGATCTCGGCAGCGGTCTGCAGCTTCGACACGCTGCACAATGCCGTCGACACGGCGATCTCCGTGATCCAGTCCGCGATCCCCGTCGCGCGCATCGAGCTGCTCGACGACGTCATGATGCGCGGCATCAACGCCTACGCAAAGCTCGGCTATCGCGAGGCTCCCACCCTGTTCTTCGAATTCCATGGCTCCGAGACCTCCGTCGCCGAGCAGGCCGAGGCCGCGCAAGCCATCGCCGCCGATCATGGCGGCCATGGCTTTGCCTGGGCCAAGGCGGCGGAAGACCGCAGCCGGCTCTGGCACGCGCGCGACAACACGCTTTATGCGGGCCTGGGCCTGCGGCCCGGCGCGCGCGCCGTGATCACCGATGTCTGCGTGCCGATCTCGCGGCTGGCGGAATGCCTGACCGAGACCCGGCGCGATGCGGATGAGCACGGCTTTATTGCGCCGATCGTCGGCCATGTCGGCGACGGCAATTTCCACATGCTGATCCTGATCGACCCCGCGAAGCCCGAAGAGGCCGAAGGCGCCAAGGCGCTCCAGGCCCGCATGGTCGCCCGCGCCATCGCCATGGACGGCACCTGCACCGGCGAGCACGGTATCGGCCTCGGCAAGATCGACTATCTCACCGACGAGCTCGGCGAAGCCGTCGACGTGATGCGACAGATCAAGACCGCGCTCGACCCTGATGGACTGATGAACCCCGGAAAGATCTTTGCAAGCGGAGCGCGCGCATGAGCACCGCCGCATTGGCCATCGAGCCTGTCTCGCCCACGCCGCTGCTGGAGCTGCGCGGCATCAGCAAGGAGTTTCCCGGCGTCAAGGCGCTGGATGACGTGTCCTTTGCCGTCTTCCCCGGCGAAGTCCACATGCTGCTCGGGGAGAACGGCGCCGGCAAGTCGAGCCTGATGAAGGTGCTGTGCGGCGCCTACCGCGCCGACGCCGGCGAGTTCTATTACAAGGGCGAGAAGGTCGCGATCTCCTCGACCGCCGATGCGCAGAAGCTCGGCATCGCGGTGATCTTCCAGGAGTTCTCGCTCGTCCCCCATCTCGATATCGCCCAGAACATCTTCCTCGGCCGCGAGCCGAAGGGCCGTATCCCCTGCACCATCGACCGCCGCAGGATTCTGGCCGACGCGAGGCGCGTGCTCGGCACGATCGGCTTCGACATCGATCCCTCCACCATCGTCGACAAATTGGGCGTGGCGCAGCAGCAGATGGTCGAGATCGCGAAAGCGATCAGCCAGAACGCCCGCATCCTCGTGATGGACGAGCCGACGGCGGCGCTGTCCGACCGCGAAACGGAGCTTCTGTTCGCGCTGATCGCGCGGCTGAAGGCCGATGGCGTCTCCATCGTCTACATCTCCCACCGCATGGCCGAAGTGTTCGCGCTCGGCGACCGCATCACCGTGCTGCGCGACGGCCGCCGCATCGACGGCGTCCGGCCCGAAGACGTAACGCCGGACCAGCTCGTCCGCATGATGGTCGGCCGCAACGTCGACATGACCTACCCGCGCAACTTTGCCGACAAGCCCGGCGAGCTGCTGCTGGAGGTCAGGGGACTGACCGCCTCGACAGGGATTTCGGACATCAACATCGAGGTCCGGCGGGGCGAGATCGTGGGCCTCTGCGGTCTGGTCGGTTCCGGCCGCAGCGAAGTCGCGCGCGCGATCTTCGGCGCCGATCCCGTGACGTCAGGTGAGATCGTGTTCGACGGCAAGAGCATTTCCGGCGAGCCTGATCTCGCCGCCCGCCGCGGCATCGCGCTGATCCCGGAGAGCCGCAAGAGCGAGGGTCTCGCGCTGCTGCGGTCGGTGAGCGACAATCTGGTGGTGTCGGCGCTGCGCAAGCTGTTCCCGAGCGGCCTGTTCAACCAGCGCAGCGCACAGCGCACCTCCGACGACCTGATCCGGCAGTTGAGGATCGCGACGCCAAGCGCGCGGCAGACCGTCGGCCTGCTTTCAGGCGGCAACCAGCAGAAGGTCGTGATCGGAAAATGGCTGGCGGCCGGTTCAAAACTCTTCATCTTCGACGAGCCGACGCGGGGAATCGACGTCGGAGCCAAATCCGAGATCTTTGCGCTGATCGACCGGCTGGTCGCGGAAGGCGCCGCTGCGCTGATGATCTCGTCCGAGCAGGTCGAGATCTGCCATGTCTGCGATCGCGCCTATGTGATGCGCGAGGGCCGCATCGCCGGGCATTTGACGCGCAACGAACTGACCGAGGAGAACATCGTGCGACTGGGGATGCATCATGCGTGAGGCCGCGGTCGTTTCCGAGCCCCATCCGCTGCAACGCATTCCCGGCGTTGCCATCGTGCTGGTGCTGCTGATCGCGCTGTTCAGCGCGATCGCGCCCGGCTTCCTGTCGGTCGCCAACCTTTCCAACGTGCTGGTGCAGTCGACCATCCTGACCATGCTGGCGCTGCCGATAACCCTGATCATCATGACCGAGGGGCTGGACCTGTCGATGGGCGCGGTGCTGACGCTGACCTCGCTCTGCGTCGCCATCGTCTCGCTCGCGACCCAATCGATGCTGCTCGGCCTCGGTGCCGGCCTGCTCGTGGGAGCCGCCTTCGGCACCGTCAACGGCTGGCTGGTCGCGATCCTCGGCATCCCGCCTTTCGTCGCGACGCTCGGCACGCTCGGCATGGCGCAAGGCCTGTCGCTGATCGTCAGCGACGGCCAGAGCGTGGTCGGCATCCCCCACAGCGTGCGCGACATCTACTCGGCGACGCTACTGGGCATCCCCGTGCCGATCGTGATGGCGCTGGTGACTTACGCCGCGTTTCACGGCTTGCTCTATCACACCCGCTTCGGCACCTACATCTTCGCGCTCGGCGGCAACCGTGAGGCGCTGCGCTATGCCGGCCTCTCGCCGAACCGGCTTCTGATCGCGGTCTATGCGATCGGCGGCGCCATGGCCGGCATCGCGGGCCTGCTGATGACCGCGCGGATGAATTCCGGCCACCCCACCGCCGGCCTCGGCCTCGAATTCGATGCGATTGCGGCCGTCGCGGTCGGCGGCACCTCCTTCGAGCGCGGCAATGGCTGGCTGCTCGGCACGTTGCTTGGCGTGATCGCGGTCGGTGTGCTGCGCAACGGGCTGAACCTGATCTCGATGCCATCCTCGGTGCAGGTCGCGAGCGTCGGTGTCCTCGTCATCGTCGCGCTGTTCCTCGATGGTCTCAGGAGCCGCGCATGACCGACATCACCAAGGAGGCCATCGTGCCGTCCCGTTCCTTGCTGTCGCAGGATGCGGTCCAGGTATTCTATCGCCTGCTCGCGGCGCTGCTGATCTGTGCGGTGCTCGCGGTGCTCAGCGATTCCTTCCTGAGCCTCGGCAACATCCTCAATGTGCTCCGGCAGGCCAGCCTGACCTTCTTCATCGCCTCCGGTCTCACGCTGGTGGTGCTCACCGCCGGCCTCGACCTCTCCGTCGGCGCCAACGTCGCGCTGTCCGCCTGTATCGCCGGGACCGTGATCCACAAGACAGGCTCGCCGGCGCTCGGCATCCTGACCGGAATCGCCTGCGGCGGCATCGTCGGGCTTCTCAACGGGGTCATGGTCACTGCCCTGCGCATCCCCTCCTTCATCGCCACCTACGGCATGCTCTGGGTGCTGAACGGCCTGACCTATTGGTACATGGCGGGCGAGACCCTGCACGGCTTTCCGGCGGGCTTCCGCCAGATCGGCAGCGGCTATCTGTTCGGCCTGCCGATCCCGGTCTATCTGCTGCTGGTGTTCCTCGGGATCGGGACGCTGTTTGCGCAGCGCACGATCTGGGGCCAGGAGATCTATGCGATCGGTGCCAACCCGGTCGCGGCCCGGCTGTCCGGCATTCCCGTCGCACGCCGCCTGCTGCTGGTCTACGCCGTCTCCGGCACCATGGCGGGGCTCGCCTCGATCATCTTCCTGTCGCGGCTCAATTCGGCCGAGGCCGACATCGGCGAAAGCCTGACGCTGCCCGCGATCGCGGCCGTGCTGATCGGCGGCACCTCGCTGTTCGGCGGCGTCGGCACCGTGTTCGGCACCTTCATCGGCGCGCTGATCCTGACGCTGGTGCTGAACGGCATGAATCTCTTGTCGGTCAGCGCCAACTGGCAGCCGCTGGTCACCGGCATCATCGTCATTCTCGCGGTCTGGCTCGACATGAAGACCCGCCGCCGCGCGCAATGAGTTCCTGGACTACCAACAAGCAAAACGAGGGATGGAGACAACATGAAACAGAAACTGGGCTACTTGACGTCCTATTTGGCGTTGCCGCTGCTGATGGCGGCCGCGTTCACGACGCAGGCGCGCGCCGACGGCGAGACGATCGCCGTCTTCACCAAGAACCAGACAAACCCGTTCTTCCAGACGGTGCGGGTTGGCGCCGACAGCATGGCGAAGGCGCTGAACGCGAAGACGCTCCAGTACATCCCGACCAAGCCGGACTCCATCCCCGAGCAGCTCAGCCAGATCGAGGACGTCGTGGTTAAGAAGCCGAGCGCGATCGTCTTCACGCCGGTCGACTACAAGGCGATGGTGCCGGGCGTCGAGAAGATCAACGAGGCAAAGATCCCGGTCGTCAACATCACCGACCGCTCCGCGGGCGGCAAGTTCCTCTCCTTCGTCGGCGCCGACGATTACAGCCTTGGGCTGGAGACTGCGCGTTTCCTGCTCAAGACGCTCGGCGGCAAAGGCAACATCGTCATCATCGAGGGCGTCAAGGGCTCGTTGACCAACGTCGACCGCGTCCGCGGCTTCAACGACGCGCTGAAGGAAAACGCGGGTGCCAAGCTGCTGGCCTCGCAGCCCGGCAACTACCAGCGGCTGCAGGCGCTCCAGGTGATGGAGAATTTGATGCAGTCGAACTCGCAGATCGACGGCGTGCTCGCCGCCAACGACGCCATGGCGGTCGGCGCGATCGAGGCGCTCGACGGTGCCAACCGCAAGGCCCAGGTGATCGGCATCAACGGCACCAAGGAGGCGATCGATGCCATCAAGTCCGGCAAGCTGCTGGCGAGCGGCGACTACAACGGATTTTTTCAAGGATGCCTCGGCACCATGATGGCGATCCGCAGCTTGCGCAACCAGCCGGTTATCAATGAGATCGTGCTAAAGCCGACCGTCATCACCAAGGACAATTACCAGCCGTTCGACGTGCCGCTGGAGCAGCGGACCTGCCCGACCTTCGAGGACGCCAGCAAGCTCGGCGCCAAATAGGCCAGCCGATCAAGACAAGCACGGACGGCCGCCTTTGCGGCCGTCCCAAGAAAACGAGACATAAAAGGAGACACCATGCTGTTCGCTATTCACGCCCTCGACCGCGCCGGCGCACTGCCGACCCGGCTGGCCAATTACGACGCGCACAAGGCCTTTCTGAGCGACACCTCGCGCTTCGGCGTCAAGATCGTGATGTCGGGGCCGCTCGTCTCCGATGATGGCCAGACCATGATCGGCAGCCTGTTCCTGATCGAGGCGCCCGGCCGCAGCGAAGTCGAAGCCTTCAACCACGCCGATCCCTTTGCCGAGGCCGGCATCTGGGACAAGGTCACGATCACGGGCTTCCTGCGCCGACAAGGTTGAAAGTTGCGACGGGCCATCGCCTGGCACCCGGCAAGGGCGTTCGCGCGGCCGTTACTTCGGATCTTTGTTCAGCTCTATGGCGACCTGCGAGACCCAGGCACCAGGCGCATCCATGACGAACGACTGGTGATTGCCCGCGGTCCGGATCGTCACCAACGCCGCAACGGTGTTGCCTTCAATTCTTGCCTCTATCAATCCGTCCTCCGAACTCGTTCCGTAGATCTTGCCACCCTGGCGGTATTCGCTCTCGAACCAATTCCCCGAAAACTCCTTGCCGTTCTGCTCCATGTTGGCGGACAAGACCATTTTGTAGGCATCGCTCGCGCATCGCAAATCCAGAGTGAGCGATCGGCCCAGCCTCGTGACGTTGTAGGCGACCCTGCAGCGCACCTTCTCGCGGGGACCATCGGCAGGCTTCATCGAACCCGTCCCTGACCAAGTGCCGGCCAAACCGTCCAGGGTCGCTTCCGCATAGGACGCGTTCAGGGCCACCAGCGCGAGGCAGGCGAGGCCGGCACTCCCTCGCTTAAGGGATGATTTCAAAGACACCGCGGCGGCTCCGATTCGTTGGGTTTGAACCGACCCTAGCCGCGATCAACCGATCAAAATTTGGCGAAGATGTTGAGATATGTTGCGGAACATGACTGAACCACGCGGCCCGGACCCGCTCGCGATGACAGTCTAACCCTGCGGCAATGCGTCGAGATGGCACGCCACCCACTGCTCGCTTCCGGCTGCGCGAAGCACCGGCTCCTCGGTCCGGCAGCGGTCGAAGACCAGCGGACACCGGGTGTGGAAGCGGCATCCGCGCGGAGGGTTGATCGGGCTCGGCACGTCGCCCTTGAGGATGATGGGATTGCGCTGAGCCCCCGGCTCGGGCAGTGGCACGGCCGAGAGCAGCGCCTTCGTGTAGGGATGCTTCGGCGCGGCAAATATCTCGCGGCGCGGCGCCACTTCGACGATCTTGCCAAGATACATCACCGCCACGCGGTGGGTCATGTGCTCGACGATCGCGAGGTCGTGGCTGATGAACAACAGCGCCAGGCCGAACTCGTTCTGGAGATCCTGGAGCAGATTGACGATCTGCGCCTTGACCGAAACGTCGAGCGCCGAGACCGCCTCGTCGCAGACGATCAGCTCGGGCTCGGCCGCGAGTGCGCGCGCAATGCCGATGCGCTGGCGCTGGCCGCCGGAGAATTCGTGCGGCCTGCGGTTCAGCGCCTCGCGCGGCAGGCGCACCGTGTCCATCAGCGCCGTCACGCGCGTTTCGAGATCGCTTGCGGATTTGGCGAGGCCGAAATTGCGGATCGGCTCGGCCAGGATGTCGCGCACGCGCATCCGCGGATTGAGGCTCGAGAACGGATCCTGGAACACCACCTGCACGCGGCGGCGCATCTGGCGCATCGTGCTCGGATGTGCGTCGTCGATACGCTGGCCGTCGAGAATGACCTGGCCCGCGGTGATGTCGAACAGCCGCAGGATGGCACGGCCGACCGTCGACTTGCCGCAGCCGGATTCGCCGACCAGCGACAGCGTCTCGCCGCGCGCGACCTCGAACGAGACGCCGTCGACCGCATAGACCCATTCGGACTTGCGCCCGAACAGCCCGGTCTTGACCGGAAAGTGCTTCTTGAGGTCGTTAACCTGGAGCAGCGGGGGACTCATGCCGCAACGGCTCCCTTGGCAGCGTAGTGGCAGGCGGCGACGTGGCGCGGCCCCTTTTCCTCGAGCCCGGGCGCATACTGGCGACAGAGATCGGTCGCAAGCGCACAGCGGCCGGCAAAGACGCAGCCGATGATGGGCTTGCGGAGGTCAGGCACCTGGCCGGGAATCTCGGCCAGCCGTCGCGCGGTGCCGGTCAGCGACGAGCCGAGCCGCGGTACCGCGCCGAGCAGGCCTTGCGTATAGGGATGGCGCGGCGAGCGGAACAGCTCGGCGACCGGCGCCTCCTCGACCTTGCGGCCGGCATACATCACCATGACGCGCTCGGCGATCTCGGCGACGACGCCGAGATCGTGAGTGATCAGGATAATTGCCGCACCGACGCGGTGCTTCAGGTCCAGCATCAGTTTCAGGATCTGCGCCTGGATGGTCACGTCGAGCGCGGTGGTCGGCTCGTCCGCGATCAAGAGCTTCGGATTGCAGGCGAGCGCGATCGCGATCATCACGCGCTGGCGCATGCCGCCCGAGAGCTGGTGCGGATATTCGCGCACGCGCCGCGCCGGTTCGGGAATGCCGACGAGGGTCAGCATCTCGATCGCGTGCGCCTCGGCCGCCGCCTTGTCGAGGCCCTGATGGATCATGAGCGTCTCGCGGATCTGGCGGCCGACGGTCAACACCGGGTTCAGGCTCGTCATCGGCTCCTGAAAGATCATCGAGATGTCGTTGCCGCGGATGGCGCGCATCTCGCGGTCGGAAAGCTGCAGAAGATCCCTGCCCGCGAAGCGGATGGTGCCGGCGATCCTGCCGGGCGGCTCCGGAATCAGCCGCATCAGCGACATCGAGGTCACCGACTTGCCGCAGCCGGACTCGCCGACGATGGCGAGCGTCTCACCCTCGTTGACATGGAAGGACACACCGTCGACCGCGCGGTTGATGCCGCTCGGCGTCCGGAAGTGGGTCTGGAGGTCCTCGACTTCTAGCAAAGCCATCGCGTTCAGCCTCGGTGCATCAGAGGCTCTTGGCCATGCGCGGATCGAGCGCATCGCGAAGGCCGTCGCCAAGCAGGTTCACGGCAAGCACGGTGACGGAGAGAAACGCCGCCGGAAAAAACACGATGTAGGGCTTGACCTGCCACAGCGCGCGGCCTTCGGCCATGATGTTGCCCCAGGACGGAATGGTGGGCGGCGTGCCCGCGCCGATGAAGGACAGGATCGCCTCCGTGATCATGGCGCTGGCGCAGATGTAGGTCGCCTGCACCAGCATCGGCGCCAGCGTGTTGGGCAGGATGTGGCGCACGATGATCATCGGCGTCCGCGTGCCGCACGCCACCGCCGCATCCACGTAGGGCTGCTCGCGCAGCGACAGGACCACGCTGCGGACAAGGCGCGAGACGCGCGGGATCTCGGCGATCGTGATGGCCAGGATGACGTTGCCGACGCTGCCGCGCGTCAGCGCCATCAGCGCGATCGCCAGCAGGATCGGCGGGATCGACATCAGGCCGTCCATGAAGCGCATCAGGATGCCGTCGGCCCAGCGGATGAAGCCGGAGACGATGCCGATGGCAAGACCCACCGCGGACGCACATATCGCGACTGACAGCCCGACCGTGAGCGACACCCGCGCGCCGAACAGCACGCGCGAATAGATGTCGCGGCCGAGCACATCGCTGCCGAACCAGAAATCGGCATTGGGCGCACGGGTGCGTTTGGCGGGCGCGAGCGCGGTCGGATCGACCGTTCCGAGAATTGGCGCGAAGATCGCGATCAGGACCAGCGTCAGCAGCAGCGCGCCGCCGATCGCAACGGTCGGATGGCCGCGCAAGAGCCCGATGAAGCCGCGCCGGATTTTGACCGGCCGCAGGATTTCGGGCAGTTGCGGCGCGAGGACGAGGCCGGCCGGCAGCGCTTGTGGATTGAAAGTCGTGTCGGTCAATAGCGGATCCTCGGGTCAACGATCGTATAGGTGACGTCGATCATCAGATTGACGAGGACGTAGACGAAGCTGAACAGCAGCACGATGCCCTGGATCACGGGATAGTCGCGGCGCAGGATCGCATCGATCGTGAGCCGGCCGAGGCCAGGGATCGCGAACACGCTCTCCGTGACGACCGCGCCGCCGATCAGAAGCGCGATGCCGATCCCAATCACCGTGACAATCGGCACCGCCGCGTTCTTGAGCGCGTGGATGAACAGGATGCCGCCCTGCCCGAGGCCCTTGGCGCGCGCAGTGCGGATATAATCCTGCTGCAGCACTTCGAGCATGGTGGCGCGGGTGATGCGCGCGATCAGCGCAATATAGACGCAGCCGAGCGCGACAGCCGGCAGGATCAAATTCTCCAGCCAAGGCCAGAAGCCTGCCGCAAGCGGCGTATAGCCCTGCACCGGAAGCCATTCCAGCTGGAGCGCGAAGACGTAGGCGAGCATGTAGCCGACCACGAAGACGGGCAGCGAGAAGCCGAACACCGCGAAGCCCATGATGACGCGGTCGATCAGGCTCCCGGCTTTCCACGCCGCCAGCACCCCAAGCGGCACCGCGATCACGATCGTGAGCAGCAGGGTGACGACCATGAGCGACAGCGTCGGTCCGAGACGCTGCCCGATCATCGTCGAGACCGGCAGATTGGTGAAGATCGAGGTGCCGAGATCGCCGTGCAGGATGCGCCAGACCCAGCTTCCGAACTGGATCAGGAACGGCCGGTCGAGGCCGAGGCTCTGGCGGATGCGCTCCACATCCTCCGGGCTCGCCTGGTCGCCCGCGATCACCACGGCCGGATCACCCGGCGCGATGTAAAGCAGGCTGAACACGAACAGCGCGACGATTGCCATCACCGGCAAGGTCGCGACGATGCGACGGAGGATGTAGGAGAGCATCTGGCTTCAGTGCACCATCATGCGGATTTCGACACGCCCCAGAAGAACGGCAACGGCCCCTTGGCGATGCCGGAGACGTTCTTGCGCCACGCCGTGTAGCTCAGGAAGAAGCCGGTCGGCGCATAGACGACGTCGTCCATCGCCGCCTTGTTGAGGCGACCGATGGCGGCCTTTTCCTCGTCGAGGCTCTTGGCCTCGAACCACGACGTGACCTCCTTTTCCGTGGCCGGGCTGGTAGGCCAGCCGAACCACGCCTTGTCGCCATTGGCGCGAATGGCGGTGTAGGGCGCGGGGTTGGTGCAGTCCGCGCCCGCGTGCCAGGTGTGGAACATGTTCCAGCCGCCCTGCCCCGGAGGGGTCTTCAGCGCACGGCGCGAGCCGACCGTGCCCCAATCGGTCGCGACGAAGTCGACATTCATGCCGAGCTTCTTCAGCAGGTCCGCGGTCACATCGCCCATCGCCTTCGTGATCGGCTGGTCCTGCGCCACGAGGCACGTCACGGGCTGGCCGGAATAACCGCTCTCGGCGAGCAGCTTCTTGGCCGCGTCGAGATCGCGCTTGCCCTTCAGTATCTCGCCGCCCGCCTCGGAATAGAGCGGCGTGTCCGGCGTGAAGAAACCGGGCAGCGGCTTCCAGAGCGAGTTATCGTCGCCGACGATTGCGCGCATATAGTCTTCCTGGCTCATCGCCATCAGCACCGCACGACGCGCCCGCACGTCATTGAAGGGCGGATACAGGAAGTTCATGCGGAACGAGCCGATATTGCCGAGGGGATCGCCAATGTCGACGCTGATGTTCTTGTTCTTCTTCAGGACCGGGACGAGGTCTGCGATCGGGTTCTCCCACCAGTCGATCTCGCCGTTTTGCAACGCCGCAGCCGCAGTGGCCGCATCCGGCATCACGATCCATTCGATGCGATCGACCAGCATCTGCTTGCCGCCGGCGAGCCATGACGACTTCTCCTGCCGCGGTGCGTAGTCGGCGAATTTCTCGAACACGGCTTTCGCGCCCGGAACCCACTCGGCCTTGGCGAACTTCATCGGGCCGGAGCCGACATAATCGCCGATCTGCTTGAAAGGGTCCGTCTGCGCAATGCGCTCGGGCATGATGAACGCACACGGCGAGTTGTTCTTGCCGAGTGCGTAAAGCATTTTCGGAAAAGGTTGCTTCAGCACCCATTTGAAGGTGCGGTCGTCGACGGCGGTGAGCTCCTGCTGGAGCGCCGTGATCATCAGGCCCATCGGATCGCGCACCGCCCAGCGCGCAAGGCTTGCGACGACGTCCTTGCTCAGCACCGGCTCGCCGTCATGGAATTTGAGGCCCGGCCGCAGCTTGAACGTCCAGATGGTGCCGTCGTCACTGACTTGCTCGGACTCGACCATCTGGCGCTGCGGCTGGAGCGAAGAATCGATGCCGTAAAGCGTGTCCCAGACCAGCGCCGCAGCATTGCGCACGACATATTGCGTACCCCAGATCGGGTCAAAATTTGCAAGGTTTGCTTGCGGAACGAAGCGCAGCGTGCGCGCGGCGGCGCCTTGTGCGATCGCCGGGGCCGAGATGCCGGTCAACGCCAGACTGCCCGCGCCGGCCAGTCCCTTCAATACGGTCCTGCGATCCATGAAATCCTCCCAATAGTGCCGTTATGCCGGCCATCATTGGCCAAGAGCAGGTGAAACCAGAGCTCATTGGCGTGCAAATGGTGTGCCACTGACGGGCCTTCGCCAGTGGAATCTCGTCATCAGTTTGGCCGGTCCAGACCTCAAAGCGCGGCCGCCAGCAACGGCCCGGTCTCGATATGCGGGATCGCCTCGACCAGCTTGCGGGTGTAGTCGGTCTTCGGATTATCGAACAGCGCCCGGCTCTCCCCCTGCTCCACGATGCCGCCATTGCGCAGCACGATGGTGCGGTCGCAGAGCATGCGCACCACGTTGAGATCGTGGCTGACGAACAGCAGCGCGATGTCGTTCTCGCGCCGCAGCCGGTCAAGCAGTTGCAACACCACCGCCTGCACGGAGACGTCGAGCGCCGCAGTCGGCTCGTCCAGCACCAGCAGCCGCGGCCTGCAGGCGATCGCCCGGGCGATGCCGACGCGGGCCTTCTGCCCGCCGGAAAGCTGGTGTGGAAAGCGCGGCAAGAGATCCAGCGGCAAACCCACCCGTTCCGCGCATTCCTCCACTCGCTTGCGCAGTGCATCGCCCCCACGCATGCCATCGAGCCGCGTCAGGGGATGGGCGATGCAATCGAACGCCGTGAAGCGCGGATTGAGACTTTCGTTCGGGTCCTGGAACACCATCTGGATGTCTTTGCGGAAACGCGAGCGATGGAAGTCACGCGACGCCACATGTCCGATCGACTGTCCGTCGAACACGATCTCGCCTTCGCTCGGGTCGATCAGCCGGCAGATCATCCGCGATGTCGTGCTCTTGCCGGAGCCGGATTCGCCGACGAGACCGACGCTCTCGCCGCCAGCCATCGTCATCGAGAAGTCCGCGACCGCCGCAGCGCCCTGGTCGAACCGCTTTGCAAGCTTGCGCACTTCCAGGAGCGGCGGCGTACCATGCGCGAGTTCGGGTCTTGGCTTGCTGACAAAAGTCGCCTGGCGCTCCCGCTCCTCCTCCGTCACGAGATCCTCGATCCGGGACGTCGCGGTCGGCGATGCAGCTACGAGGCGCTTCGTATAGGCGTGCTGCGGCGTGGAGAAGAGCGTTTTAGGATTCGCCTCCTCGACGATGCGTCCCCGCTCCATCACGGCGATACGGCGGCAATAGCGCGCAGCGAGCCCGAGATCGTGCGTGATCAGGATCGTCGCCATGCCGCGCGCGGCGGCGATGTCCGCCAGCAGATCCATCACCACCTTCTGAGTCGTGACATCGAGGCCGGTGGTCGGCTCGTCGGCGATCAAGAGCGCGGGATTGCAGGAGATCGCGATCGCGATCATGACGCGCTGGCACATGCCCCCGGAAAGCTCGTGCGGATAAGCGTTCATCCGCGCCTCGGGTTCGCGGATCTGAACCGCGCGCAGCAAATCCAGCGCCTCGGCGCGGGCGGCGCCCTTCGATATCCGCTTGTGGGTCAGGATCGCGTCCGCGATCTGCGAGCCGATCGCGCGGATCGGATTGAGCGCCGCTCGCGGGTTCTGAAAGATCATCGACATCGCAGCGCCCTGGAGATGCCGGAGGTCGTCGCCCCTGAGTTTTGTGACGTCCTGGCCGCGAAACAGGATCTTGCCTGCGGTGACGCGGCCGGCCGTATCGAGCAGCCGCGTCGTCGCAAAACCGGTCACCGACTTGCCCGATCCACTCTCGCCGACGAGGCCGAGCATCTCGCCGGCTTCGACGTCGAGCGTCACGCCGCGCACGGCCTCGACCATGCCGCGCCGCGTCGAGAACGAAACGTGGAGATCTTCGATCCTGAGCAGCTCTTCGCTCATGTGCGCATCCGCGGGTCGAGAATGTCCCGCATACCGTCACCGAGGAGATTGAAGCACAGCACGGCCATCATCAGCGCGAGGCCCGGAAAGGCCACCAGCCACCACCGTCCGGTCGAGATGAAGCGCGCGCCTTCCGCGACCATGATGCCCCATTCCGGCGTCGGCGGCTTGACGCCGAGGCCGATGAACGACAGGCCCGCGGCATTGAGGATGGCCCAGCCGAGGTTGAGCGAGATCTGCACGGCCATCGCCGGCAGGATGTTCGGCAGCAGGAAGCGCAGCACCACCGAGAAATGACTCTCGCCGCAGGCGCGCGCCGCCTCCACCCAGCCGACATTGCGCCGGACGTTGACCTCCGCCCTCGCGAAGCGGATGTAGAAAGGCAGATTGATGATCGCGGTCGCGATCACGATGTTCTCGATCCGGTTGCCCAGCGCGGCGACCATCGCCATCGCCAGCACGAACAGCGGAAAAGCCATCATCACGTCCACGAAGCGGCCGACCGCGCGGTCGAGCCTGCCGCCGGCATAGCCGCAGAACGAACCGACGACAGCTCCGATCAGGAAGGAGATGCCGACCGCGGAGACCGCGATGGCAAGATCGAGGCGCGCCGCAATGACGAGGCGGCTGAACACGTCGCGACCGAGCTGATCGGTGCCGGCGAGATGCGCCGCGCTCGGCGGTTGCAGCGCTTCCGAAACATTGGAGACCACAGGATCATAAGGCACGATCCAGGGGCCGAAAATCGCAACCAGGACGAACAGCAGAACACCGGTCGCCGCGACCGCGGTGAGCGGGTTGCCGCGCAGAATCCAGACCGAATGGCGAAGCGTTGCGCTGGTCATCCAATCGACACCCTGGGATCGGCGATGCCGTAGCAGATATCGACCACGAGATTGACCAGCACGAACAGGCTGGCCATCAGCAACACAAACCCCTGCACCGGCGCATAGTCGGAGGAGAGCAGCGCATCGAGCGCGTAGGAGGCAACGCCCGGCCAGGAGAACACCTTCTCCACCAGCACATTGGCGCCAAGCATGGTCGAAAACACAATGCCGGCGATGGTGATGACGGGAAGGATGGCGTTTCTCAGCGCATAGGTGATGACGACCTTGCGCCAGGACAATCCGACCGAGCGCGCGGTGCGGACGAAATCGCTGCCCAGCGAGACCAGCATCGAGGCGCGCGTGATCCGCGCCAGCGGCGCGATCACGAACAGCGCCATGCTAACCGCCGGCAGGATCAACTGCTTGCAGGCCGCCCACCAGCCCTCGACATCTCCGGCAAGCAGGAAATCGACCGACAGGAAGCCGGTGCGCTGCGGCGGCAGCGAGGTGAAGACGTCGATCCGCCCGGTCGGATCTGGCGCAAGCCCTAGCAGATAGTAGAAGACATAGATCAGCAGCAGACCCGAGACGAAGGTCGGTACGCAGACGCCGAGCGCGCAGAACAGCCGCACGCCGTGATCGACCGGCGACCCCGGCTTCAGCGCCGCGACCACGCCGAGGGGCACCGCTGCGATCAGCGCGATCAGGAGCGCTGTGAAGGTAAGTTCGAGCGAGGCCGGCAGCCGCTCGCGCAGATCCTTCAGCACCGGCTGCCCCGTCATCATGGAGCGACCGAGATTGCCGTGGCCGATATCGGAGAGATAGAACACGAGCTGCTCCGGAACCGACTTGTCGAGCCCCATCTGCTTGCGGATCTGCTCGATCTCTTCCTTGCCGGCGTTGGGCCCCGAGGCGAAGAACACCGCGGGGTCCCCGGGCAGGACACGCATCAACAGAAAGGTGAAGACCAGCACTCCGAACAGCGCCGGCAGCGACGACAGAAGCCGCCTGCCCGCCCGCACCATCGTTGCGCCAAGACCGGTCATGACCTTTCAGCGTCCCTTTTTGCGGATGTCACTTGCGGCTGACATCGCGGTAGTCGACCTGACGATGGAATTCGTAGGTGTAGCCTTCGATCGACGAAGCCATGACCGCATCCTGGTTGGGCTGCCAGAGCGGGATCTGCGGCATCTCGCTGAAGTGGATGGCATTGAGCTTGCGGCCATCCTCCTCGTACTTGGCCTTGTCCGGCTCGAAGCGGGCCTCCTGCGCGATCGCGGCCAGCTCGGGATTGTTGATCGAGCTGTAGTTCCAGCGCTGATTGCCGGTGTAGAAGTTGCGGTAGAAATAGTCGGTCGACGGCAGCCAGGCGACGATGCCCTCGGTAAAGAAGGGCAGCTTCTTCTCGTTGATCTGCGTCGACATCTGCGCGTCCGGCAGCTTCTGGATGTCGACCTTGATCCCGATCTTGGCGAGCGATTCCTTCACCAGCGAAGCCATTGGCTCCGCGGTCGAGGCCTGGCCGACATTGAAGCTGAAGGTGGTCGAAAAACCTTCGGGAAGACCGGCGGCCTTGAGATATTCGCGGGCCTTGTCGAGATCTGTCTTCAGCGGCGCCTGGAACGGATAGATGCCGTTCGCCGGCTTGCCGTCCGGCCAGCTCGCGCCGAACAGCGGCGCGCCGCGGCCGAACAGCGCGGCCTTGAACATGTCGTCATAGGGCAGCGCGAAAGCGATTGCGCGGCGGACATTGACGTTGTCGAAGGGCGGCATCTGGTTGTTCATCGAGACGAAGGTGATCGAATTGTATTGCGGCGTCGAGATCACCTTGAGCTTGCCCTTGGCCTCGAGCGACTGCACATCGCTGGCCTGGAGATCGACGACGAGGTCGGCATCGCCGCGCTCGACCAGATTGGCGCGGGTCGCGGGCTCCGGCACCGATTGTATGATCACGCGCTTGAAGAACGCCGGCTTGCCGGGCGAGCCGCGATTCCAGTCCTCGTTGCGCTTGACGATCACCTGCTCGCCCGGCTTGAAGGTCTCGATCACATAGGCGCCGCTGCCTGCGGTGTGCTCCTTGAGCCAGGCGGTCGCCCAGGGATCATCCGCGGTCGCGTGCTCCTTCGCCAGCTTCGAGTTGATGATCATGGGATAGACGGTGGCCAGATTCGGCAGCGCGAGCTTGTCCGGCTTGGGCAGCGTCACCTCGATGGTGAGGGGATCGATCACCTTGAACTGGTCGGCCGACGTCAGCGAACCCGTCAGGAGCTGCGCCTTGCCGAGAATAGGCGCGGTGACACAGCGATCGAGCGACCATTTCACGTCGTCGGCCGTGACCGGCGAGCCATCCTGGAACTTGGCGTCCTTGCGCAGGCGGAACGTCAGCTTAAGTCCGTCGGGGCTGACGTCGTAGGATTCGGCGAGCTCGCCGGTGATCTTGTCGAGATCGAACACCCATTTGCCGTTGAGCTCCTTGCGGCCGAACGCCACCAGCCGGTCGTAGGTGCTCATGCTCAGCGCAAAGGACTCGCGGGTCGAGCCGGGGATGTTGGGATCGAGCGTGTTGACCGATGCACCGGTGACGTAGCGCAAAGTCTCCGCCCTGGTTTGAGCCTGCGCTGGCGCGTTAGCAACGAGCAGCAGTGCTGCGGTGGCGGCAAGGCAGGCCGCCGGCCTGAAAGACACTAGACGCATTGGTTTTTCCCTGAATTTCGACAAGAACGCCCGCAAGGCAGGTTTAGAAACAAGCAAGTTGCGCGCCAGTCCCGAAAGGACGCTTCGTCGCGGTGGAGCATGGACAATCATGTGGATTCCCCCATTTTTCGCGCCGGCCGCGTGACCACGGCCTGCGGCACGTCATAGGCGCAGAGCGAGGCCCAGTGACGCGCGATATCGCCGCGGAACAGGCCACGCGTCAGGCCATTGACGAGCTTTGGTACAGCCGTCGTCATCGCGTTGATCGACGATCCCGACGGGCCGAAGCTCATGGTGGAGGCGATGGCGAAAAGATGGATGTCGGCAATCCACGGCGTTTGGCCCGGCACGCGCTCGGTGAAGGCGTAATCGTCGGCGAGATAGGGAAAGCGGCCGAGCCGCGCGTTGCGCTCGCGCTCCGGCGGCTGGTAACGATCGGCCCAGGTCGCGATATTGGCTGCGAATGCACGTAGCTCGCCGCGCCCGGCAAAGTTCATGTCGATGCCGGTGCCGCAGATGACGAAATCCGCCGTGATGGCGCTCCGCGGCGTCTGCAATTCGATGCCGCCAGCCATCTGACGCGCGGATTCCAGCGGCGCGCCTTCATGCAATGTGAAATTGGCATGACGGGCGCAGCGATCATATGTCGGCTGCGGAAAGCCTTCGCGCATCTCGAGGATGGTGCGCATGAAACGCCAGCGCCAGGCATCATCGAGATCGCTGAGATGACGCAGAAAGCCGCGAAAGGTCAGCCAGCGATAGGGCTGGATCACCTGGATCTGCGCGCGGCGGCACAGCAGGTGCACTTCCGCAGCGCCGGCTTCGAGCGCAGTCGCCGCATTGTCGAACGCCGATGCGCCGGCGCCGATGACGGCAACGCGCTTGCCGCGGAGGTTTTCGAAATCGATGTCGTCTGCCACGGTTGCGACCAAACCGGCCGGCAGATGGCGGAGCGGATCCGGAATCATCCAGTCGCCCATGCCCTCCTGCCCTGTCGCCAGCACGATCTTGCGGGCGTAGAGTGTCTCGATGGCATCGCCACGTTTCACGCGCGCGGCGAGCAGGCCGTCGGATGCGGGTGCAATCTCGAGAAGCTCGCTTCCATTGCGCACGGGCAAGCCAATCGTCCGCCGCAGCCATAGCAGATACTCCGCCCAATGCTCCCTCAGGATCAGGTTCAGCGCCTGCCAGCTCTCCTTGCCGAAGCGGGCCTCGTGCCAGGACTGGTAGGTGAGACTCGGAATATCGAGGTCCGGCCCGGTGTAATCCTTCGGGCTGCGCAGCGTCGGCATGCGGGCATAGGTGAGCCACGGACCCTCCTTCCCTTCCTCGGCCTTGTCCAGCAGCAGGATGTTGCTGACGCGAGAGCGCATCAGGCCGAAGCCGATGGCGATACCCGACTGGCCGGCGCCGACGACGAGCACGTCCAGCGCCGGCTTGCCGTCCGGTCCTATCTTCGGTTCGAGCCAGGCAGCACCGGGATGCGCGATCCTGGCGAGATCGGCGCGAACATCCGCCTCGAGATCTGTCAGCCCGTCACTCATGCCGCGAGCCAGCCTCCGTCGACCACCATCACGGTGCCGGTCGTGAACGAGGACGCATCGCTGGCGAGATGCAGCGCCGTCTGCGCGATCTCTTCAGCCTCGCCAAACCGCTTCATGGCGTGGCGGGTGCGCGAGGCCTCGCGCACCGCGTCCGGATCGGCGTGACGGGCAAAGCTGCGGCGAAGCATCGGCGTATCGATCGCGCCGGGTGCGATCGCATTGACGCGGATGCCGTCGGTGGCGAAGTCCACCGCCATCGTGCGCGTGAGGCTGACGATCGCGCCCTTGGCGGCGATGTAGGCGCTGTTGCCCTTGCCGCCGGCCAAGGCCAGTTGCGACGCCAGAGTGATGATCGAGCCGCTCTTCTGCCGCTGCATCTGCGGCACGGCGGCGCGCGCCCACAGCCAGGTGCCGCCGACATTGGTGCGAAACACCGCGTCCCAGTCCTCCACGCTCGTCGTCAGCACCGTGCCGCCACAGGAGAAGCCTGCCGCGGTCATGAGGATATCGAGCCGTGCATGCCGGGCCACGACATCGCCGACAACGCTCCCGGCGAAACCGGCATCGCCGACGTCGCCGACATGCGTCGTCGCCTCGCCGACGAGGCGCAGCGTGTCCTGCAAGCCCTCGGCATCGCGATCGACCAGGGCAAGACGCGCGCCCTCCTCCGCGAACAGCTTTGCGCTGGCGCGGCCGATGCCCGAGCCCGCTCCGGTGATGACGGCCGTGCGCCCTTGCAGCCGCATGTCAGATCCACTCCTTATGCTGCTTCAGCCAGGCGCTCATCGCCGCCGCGGACTCGGCGCAGCCGGACCGCGAGCGCCAGCCGAACTCATCCGCCATCCGCTTCACCGACAGCGGCGCGCGATATGGTCCATGCGGCTTGATGACCGTCTTCTCTCCGGGCGCCGCGAGCCGGCACTCCAGGCCGGGATGGAGCGCTGCAAAGGCCTCGCCCCATTGCAGGGCCGGCCATAGTTCGCCACTGGAGATGTTATAGAGCCGATGGCGCGGCCGTTCGGCTTCGATCAGCATCGCCACGGCTTCCGCGGCATCCGGAGCGTAGATCCAGTCTCTCATGCCCGGTTCAGGCATCACCGCCGGCCCGCCACGCGCGAACGCGACCAGAATCTGGAACTGGAGGCTTGGCGTGTCCCGTACGGAGCTCGGTCGCTCCCACGGACCGAACAAGGCGCTTAAGCGCACGCTCAGGAAATCGCCGCCAAAGAGTTCGGCATGGCGCGCGACGGATCGCTCCGAGGTGAACTTGCTGATGGCGTAGAACGAGACCGGATCGCAGGGCGTTTCCTCGTACAGAACATCGACCCGTGCGCCCGCAGCGCCGTAGGCCGATGCCGACGACAGATTGACGACGCGGCGCACGCCATGGCGGATCGCGGAGAGCAGGATGGGGATCTGCGCCATCACATTGATTTCGAGAACGCGGGCGGTCGACGCTCTCTCCAGGTCATCGCCGGCGGTGATCGCCGCGCCGAGCACGATCGCATCGACGCCTTCGGCGATGAGAGCATCGATGGTTGCCGCATCGGTGATATCACCTTGCACGGCTTTAAGCCGCGCACCGTAGTCGGCAAGAGATCGCCGCACGGATGGCGGCAACTCCGCGCGGTCATGCAGCGTCACGTCGTGGCCGCGCGCGAGCAGCGCCTCCGCAACATTGAGGCCGACAAACCCGGTGCCGCCGAAGATGACGATCTTCATCGCGAGCGATCCACAGTCACAGCAGTTTCGCTCCAAAATTCCGCTCGGGATCCATATCGGCGACGAGCCGTCCGGTCGGCCTGGCCGCCTCGCCGCCGCTGCGCGCGAGGAACTTGCCGCTGCCGGCATCCGCGAGGCACTTGTTGCCGTCGATGATCACCCGGCCGCGCGAGAGTACCGACACCGGCCAGCCCTTCAGCTTGCGGCCTGCGAACGGCGTGTAGCCGGCGAGATCGTGCATCATCTCGTCGGCGATCACGACCTCGCGGTTGGGATCCCAGATCGCGATATCGGCATCGGCGCCCACCGCGATCGAACCCTTGCGCGGATGCAGATTGTAGATCTTGGCCGGCGCCGTCGACGTCAGCTCGACGAACTTTTCGAGGCCGAGCCGTCCCTTCGACACCATGGCATCGAACAGCAGCGGCAGCCGCAACTCCAGTCCCGGCAGGCCGTTGGCGACCTGCTTGAAGTTCGGGTTTGGCCCGGCGCGCAGCTTGCCGGTCTCGTCGAAACGATACGGCGCGTGATCCGACGAGATGGTCTGGAGATCGCCGAGCGACAGCGCCTGCCACAGCGCCTCCTGGTCGGAATGTGTCCGCGGCGGCGGGCTGCACATCCACTTGGCGCCCTCCGCGCCGGGCTTGTCGAGATCATTTGCGGTGAGGAACAGATATTGCGGACAGGTCTCGGCGAAGACCTTCAATCCCTGCCCGCGCGAGTCGCGGATCACCTTGGCGCCTTCGGCGGTCGAGACGTGGAAGATCATGATGGGCTGGTCGATCAGCGCTGCCATGCCGATCAGCCGGGTGAAGGCTTCCGCCTCCGACACGCGGGCGTGGCTGACGGCATGGTACTTCGGCATCGTGTAGCCGCGCGCGAGCAGGCGTTTCACCATCCAGGCGATGATGCCGTGGTTCTCGGCATGGGCGCACAACATCGCGCCGGACTGCCGCGCGGCAAGCAGGATGTCGAGCAGCGGCTCGTCATCGACCTTGAGCCGGTCGTAAGTCATGAAAATCTTGATCGACGCATGACCCTGCTTCACTAGCGCCGGAATGTGCTCCTCGACCGTCTCCCTGGTCGCATCAGCAATGATCATGTGTAAGGCGTAGTCGATCACCGCGCCCTTCTTGGCCAGCGCGTGATAATCCTCGACCACTTGCGGCAGCTTCATGCCGACATGCTGGGCCGCGAAGGGGATCACCGTGGTCGTGCCGCCGAAAGCGGCAGAGACGGTCGCGCTCTCGAATGTGTCGGCATTCATGATGCCGGCCGCGGACAATTGCTCGATATGGGCGTGGCTGTCGACGCCGCCGGGCAGCACCAGCTTGCCCCGGGCGTCGATCTCACGCTTGGCTTCTGGAAGCCCGCGGCCGATCGCCGCGATGGTCTCGCCGGAGATGGCGACGTCGGCTTCGAACACGTCGGTCGTCGTCGCGACGCGCCCACCGCGAATGATCAGGTCGTAAGCGGGTTTAGTCATGAGGCACTCCATGATAGGCTCGAGGCAAGTAATCGAAATTTTGCAGGAAGACCGTCATGCCCCGGCCGCGCATTCTCGTCATCAATCCGAACTCCAACCCTGCCGTGACCCAAGGGCTGGAGGACGCGCTGAAGCCGCTCGGTTTTGAGGGCGGTCCGGAACTGGTCTGCCAGACGCTGGCCGAGGGTCCGTTCGGCATTGAAAGCCAGGCGGATGTCGACGGCGTCGCGATGCCGCTGCGCCGGCTGGTCGAAGGCGACAACAGCTCGGCCGCCTTCGTCATCGCCTGCTACAGCGATCCCGGGCTGCAGGTCTGCCGCGAAGGCACCGATAGGCCCGTGTTCGGGATCGCCGAGTGCGGCGTGCTGACGGCGCTCGCCCGCGCCGAGACATTTGGCGTCATCGCGATTGCGCAGCGCTCGATCCCGCGTCACATGCGCTACCTCAGGCAGATGGGGCTGACCGACCGCCTCGCCGGCGAACGGCCGCTCAACATGAGCGTTGCGGAAAGCGCCTCGGGCGAAGGTACACTCGCCAGGATGATCGACATCGGCCGTGCGCTGCGCGACGAGGACGGCGCCCGCGCCATCGTGATGGGCTGCGCCGGCATGGCACGCCATCGCCGGCCGCTGGAAGACGCCCTTGGCATTCCCGTGATCGACCCGACACAGGCGGCCGTTACCATGGCGCTGGGTACGGTGCAGTTCTCGGCTCACTAGGCGTCCTTCAGCTCTTTGGCGTCCTGCCGCGCGAGCCATTGCGCATGGCTCTCGCGGACAAGCGCAAACGTGTCCCGCTGCGTCGTGTAGAGATTGCCGAACATGCGGCCGATCGGCCGGTAGGCGTCTAGATCGACATACATGTTGGCTTCATCGACGAGGCCCTCGCGGGCGTGAACCCTGAGCACCTCACCGACCAGCAGCTCGCGGTCGGGCGAAAAATTCAGCACGACATGCCGCCGGCATTCCAGCGCGAACGGTGCTGCGGCCAGACGCGGCACTTTCACGTCGACGGAGGGAAGCGTGGCCAGCCCCGTCGCTACGACCTCGCTGTCGCCGGAGGGAAAATCGATCGCGCAGTCGTTCATCGACGCTGACAGCGCCTCGTCCACCATGTGCACCACGAACTCGCCGTCGCGATGGATGTTGCGGGTCGTGTCCTTCGGGCTGTGATCCGGCTTGTGCTGGAGCCCGAGCACGATCAGCGCCGGGCTCTCCGAGAAGACATTGAAGAAGCTGAACGGCGCGGCGTTGACCGCCCCGTTCTCGTCCAGCGTCGTCACCAGCGCGATCGGCCGCGGCACCACCACGCCGCAAAGCAGCTTGTAGCGGTCGCGCGGATCGAGCTCGTGCAAGGATATGCCCGGTGCGGTATGGCCAGCCATCAGTGTCACTTCTCCGGCGGCGGCACTGCGCCGGTCTGGCTGGTGATCAGGCCGTAATGCTCGATGCGGCGATGCCGGGCGAAATCGAAGATCGTGGTCTTGCCGAAGGCGGTGGCGTCGAGGTCGCAAGCGTGAACCAGAACCTCGTCGCCCTCGGTCTTGGCCTCCGCGACGATCTCGCCGTTGGGATCGACAATCAGACTGCCGCCGAACAGCGGGTGCCCATCCTCGACACCGGCCTTACCCACCGCGACGACCCAGGTCGCGTTCTGGTAAGCACCGGCCTGTACCGACAGGCGGTTGTGAAACAGGCGCTTCTCGACGCCCTCTTCGCTCTTCTCCGCGTTGACGGACGGCGTGTTGTAACCGATCAGCACCATCTCGACGCCCTGCAGGCCCATCACACGGTAGGTCTCGGGCCAGCGCCGGTCGTTGCAGATGGCCATGCCGATGATGCCGCCGAGTTCGCGCCAGACTTTGAAGCCGAGGTCGCCCGGCTCGAAATAACGCTTCTCCAGATGCTGGTGCGAGCGCTTGGTGTCGTACCCCACATGACCCGGCAGATGGACCTTGCGATATTTGCCGACGATATTGCCCGACTTGTCGGTCAGGATCGCGGTGTTGAAATGATGGCCGTCCGGCGTCAGCTCCGCATAGCCGAAATTCATCGCCATCTGGTGGCGCGCGGCTCGTTCGAACAACGGCTTCGTCGCAGCGCTCGGCATCTCGCGCTCGAACCAGATGTCGAATTCAGCCCGGTCCTCCGCATACCAGCGCGGGAAGAAAGTCGTGAGCGCAAGCTCCGGATAGACGATCAGGTCGGCGCCCTTCGCCTTGGCTTCGTCCATCAACGCAATCATGCGCTTGACCACGGCCTCGCGGCTGTCGGCCTTCTGGATCGGGCCCATCTGGGCGGCGGCAACATTAACGATGCGCATCAGCGAATTCCTGGTGATCTCTTGGTGATTTCTTGGGGGAAGCCACGGCTTCAGTGATTGTCCGGCGCCGGCAGCTTAGCGCAGCCCCGCCGGGCATTGCCAGTCGCCCCCTTCGGGGCGGCAGTGCGTGCCTCGCGTGATCCGCGCTCACCCGTGCTCCTTGTCGGCAATATCGAGGCCGTGGTCGAGCGCGTCGAGCAGCAGTTCGGCCTCGCGCGCGGAGATGACAAGCGGCGGCGCCAGGAACAGCGAAGTCTGCTCGCCGCTGGTTCCGATCACCGCGCCGGCCTCCAGGGCGCGCTCCGCGACGCGCGAGGCGATCGGCACCTCGCTCGTGTCGGCACGCCAGGAGCGCCAATCCGGGCCGTGCAGTTCCACCGTCCAGTGCAGCCCCTGCCCCGCCACACGCCGCACGCTCGGATGCTTTTCCGCGATCGCGAGCAGGCGGCGGGTAAAAAGCCTTTCGAGCGTCTGCACGTGCTCCAGAATGTTTTCGTCAGAGACGACCTTCAGATAGGCGCTGACAGCAGCCATGCTGATCGGATGGCCGCGCAGTGTGCCGTAATTCTGCCAGCTGGAGCCCTCGAGCCGCTGGACGATCGCCTTCGACACCACGACCGCAGCGACGGCAGCTGCACCACCGCCAAGCGATTTTCCGAGTGTCACGATGTCGGGACGGCTTTGGGCTCCCTGGAACGCGAACCAGCGGCCGGCACGGCCGGCGCCGGTCACCACTTCGTCGGCGATCCAGTACGAGCCAGCCTGGCGCGCACAGCGGGCCACTTCATCCTGATAGGCGCCATCGTAATAGATGCCGCCCTGCGTGTAGTCGATGATCGTTGCTGCGGTGTCCGAGAGCACGCGCGTGGCGTCTGCCAGATATTCGCTGGGCGGGGCGTTGTTGGCCGGCCCACCATAGATCGCGCCATCCGGCGCCGGGAGAACCCGCACGGGCGCCATCGGCGCCGGCAGCTTCGAGCCGCCTGAGTGCACCGCGAGCCCGCCATGCCATTGCGGCTGCACCGTCATGCTGCGAGACAGGCCGGTGATACCGTGATAGGCGCGCTCGCGTGTCGCCAGCGCCGAGCGCTGTGTGAGAGCCTGGCAGAGCGACAGCGCCATGTCGTTGGCCTCGCTGCCGCTGATGCAGAAGCGCACCGCGCCGACCCAATCCTGTTCGCCGTTGAAGGCAGTGGCCATCAGGTCGTCGGCGGCCTGCTCGCGGCCGACCCAGGTCCAGCCTTCGTTGACGACCGGCGTATCCGCCGCGCGGCGGATCGCCTCCACCATCGCGGGATGGCGATGGCCGAGGCCGCCGCCGGTGTTGCTGCCGTCAATGAGCTTGCGGCCGTCAGCGAGATGAAAGTACACGCCCTCGCCGCCGATCACAGCCATGGGTGCGCTGTCGCCCGCATTCAGCCCGGTTCGCAGCAATCTGCTCATCGCAATCCCTTCATTCCGCGGCCACGGCGCCGTAACCACCGCCGCCGCAAGTCTCGACCGTGACGAGATCGCCCTGCTGCAACACCAGGTTCGACTTGCCGTCGATCGGAACGTTTCCGCCCTGCCTGATCAACGAGATCCGACAGGCCTTGCCGGGTTCGCCGCCCTGCATGCCGAACGGAGGAATCACCATGCGCTCGATGCAGGTGGTCAGATGCATCGAGGGGGCAAGGATACGATAGGTGCGAACGACACCGTCGCCACCGCGATGCGCGCCGGCGCCGCCGGAATGCCGGCGAATGGCCTGCTGCTCGAGGCGGATGGCGTAGTTCGCCTCGATGACTTCGACCGGCGTGTTCGAGGTGTTGGACAGATGCACCCGGGTGGCCGAGATACCGGCCCGATCGTGCCGCGCGCCCTCGCCGCCGCCGTGAACCTCGTAGAGCATCTTCCACGAGCCGTTTTGGCGCGGTTCGGCGAAGAACAGCACGCCCGCCGTGGTCGCCCCGCCCGCCGACAGGCGCTCTGGAATGGTGTGCTGCATGGCGCGAAAGATCGCATCGACGATGCGCATGGAGGTCTCGTGGTTGCCGGCGGCGACGGACGCGGCCCAGCCCGGCTCCAGGATCGAGCCCGGGCGCGTGATGATGGTCAGTGGCCGTAGCGCGCCGGCGTTCTGGTGCATATCGCGCCCGCTCATGATGCGCGCGGCATAGGCCACCGCCGAGCGCGCCATGAACGGCGTCGTATTGCAGAAATTGGAGACGCGGTCGCAGCTTTCGGAGAGGTCGAAGGTCGCCTCGTCACCCGCGATGGTGATTTTCACGTGGATCCGCGCCGGCGCATTGTTCTCGCTGCCGTCGTCGAGATGGTCCTCGCCTTCGTAAACACCGTCCGGCAGGTCGCGCAACGCCTCGCGCATCTCGATTTCGGAGAGATCGTGCAGGCGCAACTGCGTCGCCATGAAGACCGCCTTGCCGTGCTCGCGGCAAAGCTCGACGATACGCTTCTCGCCGGCCTTGGTCGCCGCGATCTGGGCGAGAAGGTCGCCCTCGCAGGATTCGGGATCGCGGACGTTTGCCTTGAGCAACTGCACGATCGGTGTGTTGACGCCGGCGGAAGTTGCGATCAGCACCGGCGGAATCCGCATCGCTTCCTGGAAGGTGTCGATGGCCCTTGCGAAATAGCTGCCGGGCCAGGTGCCGCCGATATCGGGCCAGTGAGCAAGGCTGACGGCGAACGCCACGATCTCGCCGTCGACGAAGACGGGCCGCACGACCTTGACGTCGTTGAGATGATTGCCGCCGAGCGCGCCGACATTGTAGATCAGCGCGTCACCGTCGTTCAGGCTATCGCGCGGCACCACTTTCAGCAGTTCGGGAACCGTATAGGCCATCGCGCCGAGATGGATCGGGATGTCGCGGCCCTGCCCGACCAGATCGCCGCGGCCGTCCGTGATCGCCGACGACAGGTCGCCGGCCTCGCGCAGCAGCGGCGAGCGCGCCGACCGCGTCATCACCAGGCTCATCTCCTCGGCCGCGGCGGAAAGACCGTGGCGGATGACCTCGACGACGAAAGGATCGAGCTTCATGCCGCCCTCCGCGTCAGGAACAGATTGCCTGAAACGTCCGGCCTCGCCTGCCAACCCGGCGGCACCACCACCGTCGACCACGCATCTTCGATGATGGCCGGACCGCCGACGATGTCGGTCAACGAGGCGCGGTCGATGATGGCTGTTGCGATGTCGTGGAAGCCTTCGAACGAGCAAACGCGGCGACCGCTGGACACCGCCCTGACGGCGGTCGCCGGCCGGCTCACCACGGTCGTGGACGGGCGGCGCGCTTGCACCCGCACGGATTCGATGACGCAACTCTCGCTCGTCGCATAGCCGAAGAGCTCGCGATGCCGCGCCAGGAAGTCCTTCTTCAGCCTGGCCACATCCAGCGGTAAGGCGAACGACACCGGAATGGCGTCATTCTGCGCCGCGTAGCGCATCAAGGCCAACAGCTCGATCTGGATTTCAGCCTTGGCGATGCCATTGGCGATCAGCGGCGCCGAGGCATCTTCGATCAGCGTGTCGATGCGCTCCGACGCGCGGGCGAGATCGATGCCGTCCAGCGCCGCGCGGAGTGTCTGCTGCTGGAGGAAGCTGAAGTCGGCGGTGAGACAACCCAGCGCCGAGAACGCACTCGAGGCGCTCGGCACGACGACCTCTGCAATCCCGTAGAGATCGGCAAGACCCGCAGCGTGCATCGGACCGCCGCCGCCGAAGGCGAGCAGCATGCAGTCGCGCCCGTCGATTCCGCGCTCGACGGTGACGCGGCGGAGCGCGCGGGCCATTGTCGCGTTCGCGACCTTGACGATGCCGAGCGCGGTTTCGGTCAGGCTCAGTCCCAATGCGCGCGCAATGGGATCAATGACGTCAGCAGCAGCCTTGATATCGATCCCGATCCGGTCGCCGAGCTTCGTCTCGGGATTGAGGTAGCCGAGCACGGCATTGGCGTCGGTGATCGTAGGTTCGGTGCCGCCGCGGCCGTAGCAGGCCGGTCCCGGCTCGGAGCCGGCGCTTTCCGGCCCGACCGTCAGGCCACCCGGACCATTGCGCACGATCGAGCCGCCACCCGCCCCGATGGAATGAACCGCGAGCATCGGCTGGCGCAACGGCTTGTCGCCGAGCATGCGGCCGTCGGTCATTTCGGCCTGGCCGTCGACGATCAGGCACACGTCCGTCGTCGTGCCGCCCATGTCGAAAGTCAGCATGCGCGACGTGCCGAGCTGGCGCGCGATGCTGACGGAGGCCGAGACGCCGGCCGCCGGGCCGGACATCGCCATCACCAGCGGCCGCCGCTTCACGGCGGAGATCGGGATCATGGCGCCGGCCGAA
Organism: Bradyrhizobium sp. Bra78; assembly: GCF_024519855.1. Lineage (NCBI taxonomy): Bacteria > Pseudomonadati > Pseudomonadota > Alphaproteobacteria > Hyphomicrobiales > Nitrobacteraceae > Bradyrhizobium > Bradyrhizobium sp. Bra78. The sequence continues at coordinate 232,794 of NZ_JALJRE010000003.1, forward strand.
TGAAACACCTGCAGGCCAAGCCCGATCGGCAGGCGCTGCTCGAGCTCGCTGAGATATTCTACAGCGATCGGCATCGCAGCCGCATTGAACACGGTTGCCGACGTGCGCTCGTATTCGCGCGCCTCGGGATTGACCTCGTGCGACAGCGAGACGTGGGCAACGACGTCCTTGAGGCGTTCGCCGAGGATTTTTTCGTGGATGGGATTGGCATAGGCGTGAAGCAGAGCGACCGCGACACTCTGGACGCCGGTCTGCTTCAGCCAGGCCACCAGACGCCGGATTTCCGTTTCATCCAGCGCCTTCAGCACCCCGCCCTCGTGATCGAGACGCTCGACAAGCCCAAAACATCGTTCAGGCGGCACCAGCGGCGGCGATTTCGGCGGCACGTCGAGACGATAGAGATCGCGGCGGCGATAGCGCGCGATCTCCAGCACGTCGGCAAATCCTTCGGTCGCGACCAGCGCCACCTTCGGCAGCCGGCCCTCGACGATCGCGTTGGTCACGCGCGTGGTGCCGTGGACGAAGCGCTTGACCTCGCTCTTGCGCAGCCCCACCGCTTCGATCGCTTCCAGCATCGCCTGGACCGGCGCCTGCGGGCGCGACGGCACTTTCGCAATCCGCGCCTCAGCGGTATCGCGCCGGATCGCGATGATGTCGGTGAAGGTGCCACCGATATCGGTGCCGACTTCCCAGCGATTTTCGTCAGTGCTCATGTCCAAGGGTCAGTCACGGATGACGTCCGAACCGGACGCCGGGTCCTTCCCGTCCGTCGCCAAGTTCAATGCCGAGTCCAATGCCAAACCGGGAGCGCTCATCTTGCATCCCTTCTCATGCCACTGTCTGCGAGGGTGCGACAGAGCCACGGGCTCGGGAAAGGGCCGGAGTTGTCGCAATCCGCCACTCCAGCGCGTGACCGACGCCGTCGCGCCGCGGCATCCGCTGCCCATTTTGGTGCAGTGCTGCTCGCGCAAAGAGCAGGCAAACGCTAACCGTCCCACGCGAGAAAAGTGCAGCGCACCACGGGTTTTTCTGCACGAAACCCGCGAGCCTGCTGCATTGCAATCCGAGTGCCCGAGATCGACTGTCTAATTTGCAGGCGATCAACCGGCGCTGCGGACCATCCGAATGCCTATGAGCTATGCACGACGGTCGGCTCAGCCTCTCTTTATTGTACGAACAATAAGATGCGACGTGGAGGGTCGCATGGTGCGTTGCCGCCAATGCCGGCTGCGATTGTCGCGAGCAGTGGCCGCGCACCTTCGTGGCGCATCACACCAGGCTGGACTTGCCGCGGCTGAGCACCCGGCCCGCCCCTTTGTCGCCCACGATCTTGCCCTGCTCGTACACGACGCGCCCGCGCGCGATCGTGGTGACGGGCCAGCCGGTGACGTCAAACCCTTCCCAGGGCGTATAGTCCGCGCCGTGATGCAGGTCGACCTGCCGGATCGGCCTGGTCAGCCTGGGATCCCACAGCACGATATCCGCATCGAAGCCGACGCCGATCGAGCCCTTGCGCGGATAAAGGCCGTAGATGCGCGCATGGTTGGTCGCGGTCAGCTCGACGAATTTCTGCAAGCTGATCCGTCCCTTCGAGACGCCTTCCGAGAACAGGATCGGCAGCCGCGTCTCGACACCGGGAATGCCGTTCGGCACCCAGCGAAACGAGGTGCGGGAATTCGGCGTCAGCTTGCCCTTGGGATCGTCGTAGCGGAACGGGCAATGGTCGGACGAAAAGGTCTGGAAAACGCCTGATGTGATGCCTTCCCAGATCGCCTGCTGGCTCTCGGCATCGCGCGGCGGCGGCGAGCAGACATACTTCGCGCCCGTGATGTCCATGTTCAGGCCCTTCATGTCGTCGGCCGTGAGCGTGATGTATTGCGGGCAGGTCTCCGCATGGACCGGCAATCCGCGCTGCTGGGCCCAGCGCACCTGCTCCATGGCCTCTCGCCCGGAGACGTGCACGATCATGATGGGGACGCCGATCACCTCGGCATGGCTGATGGCCCGATGCGTCGCCTCGCGCTCGACGGCCTGGGGGCGCGAGGTGCCGTGATAATAGGGCGCGATATGGCCTTCGCGTTCGAGCTTGGCGGTGAGGAAACGGATGGCGTCATAGCCCTCGCAATGGACCATGACCAGCGCCTCCTCGCGGCGCGCGACGTCGAACACCTCCAGCAACTGCTTGTCGCTGAGCACGAGGTCGTCATAGGTCATGAAAACCTTGAACGAGGTGTAGCCGTCCTTGACGAGAGCCGGCAGCTCCTGCCCGAGCACGACCGCGGTCGGATCGGAGATGATGAGGTGGAACGCGGTGTCGATATAGCACTCGCTCTCGGCAAGCTTGCGGTAGTTCTCGACGCAGGTCCGCAGCGAGGTGCCCTTCTCCTGGAGCGCGAAGGGCAGCACCATTGTGTTGCCGCCGGCTGCCGCCGCGCGCGTCGCCGAGGCAAAATCGTCGGCCATCACCACGTCGGGGCCTGAGGCTTGCGAGATGTGGACGTGGCTGTCGATCCCGCCCGGCAGCGCCAGCAGGCCCGTCGCGTCGATCTCGCGCGCCGCGCCCTCGATGCTGTCGGCGATGGCAACGATCTGGCCGTCGCGGATGCCGATATCGGCGCGAAACTCGTCGCTGGCCGTTACGATGGTGCCGCCGCGAATGGCGAGATCGAGCTGCGTCACTTGACCTTGAAGCACGTGCGTCTCCGTCATTTGATGATCGGCATTGTCTGGAATATCCGTCCCCACGGCGCAAGGGCCGCGATGTCGCCACCGGCGAGGCCGAGGCTTCGCCACAGCGTGACTGCAACGGAGTCGAGCACAACGATATTCAGCTCCTGCTCGAGCGAGGCCGCAAGCGCTGCGCCGTCCAGATTGGTGCAGAGGATGACGACGGCGTCGGCACCCTCCGCCGCCACCGCACGGATCATGTCCGCGATCGTCGCGGGCGCGACCTCGCCGAACGAGAAATTGTCGCGCAGGCCGAGGTGTCGCTCGACGTGTGGCGCGATACCCTCCCGTGCCCAGACGTCGGCGATGCGCCGCTGCACGTCATCCGTATAGGGCGAGACGAGCGCGACGCGTTCGGCTCGAACCGCGCGGGCGGCGTCGATGCAGGCGAGCGTCGAGGTTGTCGCCGGCACGCCGGTGCGCGCCGTGATCGCCTCGCAAAGGCTCCTGTCGCGGCCGATGCCGAGCCAGCTTGCCGACGTACCGTTCCAGGCGATGGCGTCGACCCTGGCATCGGCGAGAAGGTCAGCGGCGGGCAGCATCACCGATGCATCGAACTGACTCAGCGCTGCCGCGTCGAGCGCGATCTCGGTGACGCGGAAACGGGAGAAATGTGCGGTAACGCCGTCGACGCCGTGAAGCATGGCGCTGGTGACCGGCTCCAGCACCGAATTGGAAGACGGCGTGATCATGCCGAGACGCTTGCGCAGGACTGACATCGATCACGGACGCTCCATTGCGGGGCGCGATTGCCCCCTCGAAAGATCATCCTTGCCGGCATCGCGCTACGCAAGCCGCAATCTGCATGCTGCATACAATTTGTTCGATATGCATTTGTTTTGAGCCACATACGTCGCCAATTTGGGCATCGTATTTGGCTGGGAGTGGATAGGATCATGCGCAGGCAGGAAGTCCGGCGTGCAGCAGAAATCCGAACCAAACCCGGGACGAAAGTCGCCCAAACTCAAGCGGATGGGCTTGCACGAGCGTGCCGCCACGCGGATGCGGACGATGATCATTCGCGGCGAGTTGCCGCCGGGATCGCAGACCCAGGAGACCAAGCTGTCGAAGTCGCTCGGCGTGTCGCGCACCCCCTTGCGCGAAGCGATAAAGGTGCTCGCCGCCGAAGGATTGATCGAGCTCCGTCCCAACCGCAGCCCGCGCATCGCCGATATCGCGGTCGGCGGGATCTCGGAATTGTTCGAGGCGCTGGCCGGCATCGAGCGACTTGCCGCAGAGCTCGCCGCGGAGCGCGCCACCGAGCGCGATCTTGCCCGCTTGCGCACGCTTCAGACCCGGATGGAGGGTCATCACCGTAACGGCAAGCTCGACGACTACTTCGCCATCAATGGCGAGATCCACAACACCATCGTCCGTATGGCCCGCAACACGCCGCTACGCGAGGCGCATGAGACGCTGATCTCCCGCGCCGAGCGCGCGCGCTACCTCGCACTCGGTGCCGACCGCCGCTGGAGCAATTCCGTCGACGAGCACGCCGGTATTCTTGCCGCGCTCGAGGCGCGCGACGGCGAGGCGGCCGGCCGCCTGCTCGGCGCTCATGTCGCACGCACCGGCACGGCGCTGCTCGAAGTCCTCGCCAAATCCCAACCCAGGCGGACGGCGTCGCAATCATGAAGCTTCTGCTGCTCAACCCGAACACCAGCACCGAGGTCACCCGGCTGATGACGGGCGTCGGACAGCGCGCGGCGTCCCCCGGCACCGAGCTGATCCCCTGCACCGCGACGCGCGGTGTGCCCTATATCTCGACGCGCACCGAGGCCCAGATCGGCGGCGCGATCGCGCTGGAGATGCTGGCCGAGCAGCAGCGGAACGTCGACGCTGCGATTATCGCAGCCTTTGGCGACCCAGGCCTGTTCGCCGCACGCGAGACCTTCGACATTCCCGTGGTCGGCATGGCAGAAGCGGCGATGCTGACGGCGTGCATGGCCGGGCGCCGCTTTGCCATCGTCACTTTCGCACAGGCCCTTGGGCCCTGGTACGAGGAATGCGTCCGCGCCCACGGGCTGTGGGAGCGCTGCGCCGGTATCCGCATGCTCGATACGCCGTTCCAAGCGATCTCCGAGGTCGGCACCGAAAAGGAGGATGTGCTCGTCGAGCTCGCGCAACGTGCGATCGTCGAGGACGAGGCCGACGTTCTGATCTTCGCGGGCGCCCCGCTTTCGGGTCTCGCCGAGCGCGTCGCCCACCGGGTCCCCGTCCCTGTGGTTGATCAAGTGGCGGCCTCAGTGAAGCAGGCCGAGGCGCTGGTTGCGCTGCGCCTGCGCAAGGCCACCGCGGGGACGTTCCGAAGGCCTGCTGCCAAACCGACCATTGGCCTGGCCGAGGTGCTCGCCGCCCGGCTCGAGCATCGCGACAACCAGTGAGAAGGGTCTGACGATGCGAGCGGTAGGATCGGTTTTCAGTTGCACGGCTGGCGGCAGACCAGGGCACGAGACTTGCTTTCTCTCCGAGGAGAACGGGAGGCAACACCATGGCTGAAACGCAAGGCGGCCGTTCGCTCGTCGTCGACGCGGTGACCCACCGCTATCCGAGCGGCGCGCTTGCCGTCGAGAACATCAATCTCGACATCAAGGGCGGCGAGATCATTGCGCTACTCGGCCCCTCCGGCTGCGGCAAGACCACCCTGCTGCGGATCATCGCCGGCTTCATCGCGCAGAGCCAGGGGCGGATCATCATCGGCGACGACATCGTCGACGCACTGCCGCCGAACCGCCGCGCCGTCGGCATCGTGTTCCAGAACTACGCACTGTTTCCACATCTCTCGATCAGCGAGAACGTCGGCTACGGCCTCGCCGCCCGCGGTGTCGACAAGGCGACGCGCCAGCGCGAGGCCCAGCGCCTGCTTGAGCTGGTGCAATTGCCGACAATGTCGGAGCGGCTGCCGCGGCAGCTTTCCGGTGGCCAGCAGCAGCGTGTCGCACTCGCCCGCGCGCTCGCGATCAAGCCGTCGATCCTGCTGCTCGACGAGCCCTTTGCTGCGCTCGACAAGAACCTGCGGCTCGACATGCAGATCGAGGTCAAGCGGTTGCAGCGCGTCTCCGGGATCACGACGTTGATCGTGACGCACGACCAGGAAGAGGCGTTGTCGATGGCCGACCGCGTCGCCGTGCTCAGCCATGGCAAGCTCGAGCAGTTCGGGTCGCCATCGGACGTCTATGATCGTCCGCAGACGCTGTTTGTGAACACCTTTGTCGGCGCCAGCAACCGGATGCCCGGCGTTGTGGTATCGGCAGACCGAACCGCTGCAAAGGTGCGCCTCGACGCCGGCGCGGAGATCATCGCGCGGCCAGCGGGCGGCGCCCTGACCGAAGGCGGCCGCGTCACCGTCTGTATCCGGCCCGAGCATCTGCAATTCGTCGGCGACGAGACCGGCTTTGCCGGCGTGGTCGGCATGTCGCTGCCGCTAGGGGCCACCGTCGTCCACGAGGTCACCACCGCCGACGGCTCCGGCGTCAAAGTTTCCCAGGCGCGTATCGGCGAGACGCGCGCGCTGGAGAGCGGCGCCGCGGTGCGCCTCGCACCGCTCGCCCCGTCGCTCGCCAACGCCTTTCCTGCAACGCTTTAGATCCAGTCTTTGTCCAAAGGGAGTTCGAACATGATCATGAACCGCCGAAGCCTGATGACGACCGCACTCACCCTCGGCGCCATGAAGGCGTTTCCCGGGCTGAGCTACGCCCAGGCCCGCCCACTGGTGTTTGCAACCTTCACCGGAAGCTGGGAGGAAGCGCACAAGGCCGTGCTGGTGCCGGCGTTCCGCAAAGCCAGCGCCGACGCGGCGATCGTGCTCGATCCGATGCTGTCGGTCGACCAGATCGCGAAGGTCAATGCTGCCAAGGCCAATCCGCCGATCGACGTCATGCTGCACGATCCCGGTCCGGCGCTTGTCGCGATCGGCCAGGATCTGGTCGAGCCGTACCCGGTCGAGAAGAGCGCCTATTACAAGGACCTGATCGCCGAGGCGCAGGAGCCGATGGGCCCCGCCCCGTTCTTCCAGGTCGTCGGCCTCACCTACAATCCCGAAACGATCAAGACGCCGCCGACCTCCTGGGCCGATCTGTGGAAATCCGAGTTCAAGGGCCGCGTCGGCATCACCAATCTGAACTCGACGCTCGGCACCGGCTGGCTGGTCGAGATCGCCAAGATGCGCGGCGGCTCCGAGGCCAATGTCGATCCGGGCTTCAAGGCGCTGGAGGAGTTGAAGCCCAATCTCGCCGCCGTGGCCGCCAATCCCGGCGCGCTCGCGACCCTGTTCCAGCAGGGCCAGATCGACATCTCGCCCGGCAATTTCAACGCGATCCAGATCCTGAAAGCGCGCGGCGTGCCGGTCGAGTTCGTGGCGCCGAAGGAAGGTGCCATCGCCTTCAAGACCACGATCCACATCGTCAAGAACTCGCCCAACCGCGAACTCGCGTTCAAGCTGATCGAAGCGTCGCTGACGCCGGAGGTGCAGACCACGCTGATGAACCCGCCTTATCTGATCGTGCCGACCAACTCGAAGGTCAAGATGGGCGGCGAGATCGCGCGCGTGCTGGCCAAGGATACCGCCGAGCTGAAGCAGAAGTTCGTGTTCCAGGACTGGAAAAAGATCAACGAGCAGCGCTCGGCCTGGATCGAGCGTTTCAACCGCGAGATCAAGATCTAGCGCCATGGGCACAGCACCGGCATCACGGGACGTGACGTCCTACGGGATGGGATTGGCAGCGCCGCTGGCGCTGTTCTTCCTGGTCTTCTTCGTGGCGCCGCTGCTGCAGCTGCTCTGGCTCTCGCTGCACAACGACACGGCCGCGCTCCATTGGGGGTTCGGCCAGTACCTGCACTTCCTCACCGATCCCTTCAGTTTAGGGGTGCTCGGCTCGACGCTGCTGCTGGGGGCCGAGGTGACGGCCGTCTGCCTCGTGCTCGGCTTTCCCATCGCCTGGCTCTACCAGCGGGTCGGGCCGCGGCTGCAGACCATCATCATCCTGATCGTGCTGCTGCCGCTCCTGACCAGCGTCGTGGTGCGCACCTTCGCCTGGATCGTGATCCTGGGGCGCCAGGGCATCATCAATGCGACGCTGCAATCGCTCGGAATCACCGATACGCCGCTGAAACTGCTCTATACCCAGTTCGGCGTGGTGATCGCGCTGGCTCAGGTGCAGATGCCGCTGATGACGTTGCCCCTGATCACCGCGCTCGGCCGTATCGACTCCAATCTCGACGACGCCTCCTGCTCGCTCGGCGCCGGGAGCTGGCGGACCTTCTTCAGGGTCGTGCTGCCGCTGTCGCTGCCCGGCGTGATCGCCGGCTGCACGCTGACCTATGCCGCCGCGATCACCGCCTTCATCACCCAGTCGCTGATCGGCGGAGGGCAGATGCTGTTCATGCCGATGTATCTTTATCAGCAGGCGTCCACACTGCAGAACTGGCCGTTCGCGTCTGCGATCTCGATCATCTTCCTGCTCGCCGTGCTCGCGGTCGTCTCCGTCTTCACCACGCTCGGCCGCATGTCGCGCGGCTATGGAGGCGCGTGATGAGTGGGCGCAAGCGCACCCTGGAAGCGATCAGTTTCGAATTCGTCATGACCGTCATCGCGATCATCGCGTTGATCATCATCATTGCACCGTCGCTGGTGGTCCTGATCGTCTCCTTCACCAGTGGCTTCTCGCTGCGGTTCCCGCCGCCGGGTTATTCGTTGCGCTGGTACGCCGAGCTCTGGGATGCCTGGCAGCTCCACTTCGCGGCGAAGAACAGCCTGATCGTCGCGCTTTGGGCAACGGGCCTGTCCGTCGTGCTCGGCGTTGCGGCGGCACTTGCGATCTCGCGATCGCGGACGCTGTCGGCGCGGCTGCTCGATTCCCTCTTCATGTCGCCGCTGGTACTTCCGGCGCTGGCTTTCGGTCTCGCCGCGCTGATGTTGTTCTCGCTGGTCGGCCTGCCGGTGTCGCCGCTGACGCTGGTGATCGGCCACACCGTGGTCTGCGTCCCCTATGTCGTGCGCAACACCGTTGCGGCGCTGGCCCAGCTCGAACCGACCCTGCTCGAAAGCTCGGCGGTGCTGGGCGCGAGCCGGCTCTACACGTTCCGCCGCATCGTGCTGCCGCTGATCCGGCCCGGCATCATTGCCGGGGCCTTCATCGCCTTCATGTCGTCGTTCGACAACGTGCCGGTCTCGCTGTTCCTGCGCGATGCCGCAACCGACATGCTGCCGATCCGGATGTGGCAGGACCTCGAAGGCAAGCTCGACGTCACCATCGCAGCACTTTCGAGCGTGCTGATCATCGCGACGGTCGCGATGGTCGCGGTCATGGAGCGCGTCACGGGACTGTCGCGGCGGCTGACCAACTGATCAGGCGCCGCGGAACAGCGAATAGCCCCAGCGCGTGAATTTCAGCGGCAGATGAAAATGCCCGTCAACGTGCTTGATGCGGAAGCGGAACGGCGTCACCGTGAGAAAACCGTCGCCGTCGCCAAAGAACTCTCCGAGATGAAACAGGACCTCGTACTCGCCTGCCGTCACACCAGCGCCCTGGACAATGGGATGATCGAGTACACCATTTGCGCCGAGCCGCCCGTCGGCGACGCGCGAGGAGTCCGGATCGATCCGCCAGATCTCGACGCGCAGCCCCTGCGCGGGACGTCCGCTCGCCACATCGACCGCGTGAATGGAAATGCCGCCTGCCACAATGTTCCTCCCGTGAGCGCAGCGCCATGGTAGACGCAAACTTGGCCGCTCGGCCAGCTTCCGCTTTGCTGCCGGCGCTCGGAGCAATGACCTGGCTTCAGGCGCTGGTGGCGCTGGCCTTATTTGCGCCGGGCGTGGTGGCGCCGCGCGCCCATATCGAGGTCTGGCAGCTCTCGATGTTCTCATGCGCGGTGTTCGCCGTCGGCATCCCCGCCTCGTTCTGGGGCGGCGGCTTCATCGCGCGGCTCGGCTCGCTCCGGATCGCGAGCCTGTGCGCGGTGGCCATCGTCGCCAGCATGGCGCTGGCGTCGCTCGGATCGACCGCCGCGCTGCTTGCAGCAGGCCTCTGCCTCGGTCTTGCCATGGGGCCCGAGACGCCCGCGAGCGCGGCGTTGCTGGCGCGGCTCGTCACCGCGGAGCGGCGCGCCTTCGTGTTCTCGGTGCGCCAGACCGGCAACCAGATTGGCGCGGTCTTCGGCTCGCTCGCGCTGCCCGCACTCGCCATCTCGTTTGGCCCCGCCTGGTGCTATGCGGCCGTCGGTGCCTGCGCTCTTCTGGCGATCGCCCTGTTCGAATGGCTGCGGCCGGCCTACGCCGGCAAGATCGCGCCGCCGCCGAAGCTCGATCTGCGCGCCCGGCTGGCGCTGGTGACCGCGGACCGGCGGATCGCGATGCTGGCGCTGGCCTCGATGCCGTTCAGCGCGATGCAGGTGTCGCTCAACACCATCTTCGTCACGCTCGGCACCCGCGAGCTTGGCCTCAGCCACATCGAGGCCGGGATGGCGCTTGCCTGCGCGCAGGCCGGCGGCCTGGTCGGCCGGCTCGGTTGGGGCTATGTCGCGATGCGCCTCGACGCTTCGCGCATGGTGCTCATCGTCATTGGCCTCGGCATGGCCATCTGCGCCGCGCTGCTTGGCCTCGACGGCGCATCGCTCGGCCGCCCCGGTCAGTTTGCGTTCGCCGCATTGTTCGGCCTGACGGCCTCGGGGTGGAACGGTGTCTTCATCGCCGAGATCGCGCGCCTCGCGCCGCAGAACCGGATCGGCGAGACCACGGGCGCGGTGCTGACCGCCTCCTATTTGGGCCTGCTGGCCGCGCCGGCGCTGGTATCGATCCTCGATGGTGCAGCCAGCCTCGGCGCGGCCTTTGTCGCCTTGGCCTGTCTTGCGCTGTGCGGCACATTGGCGCTGATCTGGGGGGACCATGACAAAGCCGGCAGATAGCGCGCGGGAGATCGCAGCCGACGTTACGGCCGGGCGGACGAGCGCCGTCGAGACAGCCAGGGCCGCGCTCGCCCGGATCGAGGCCGGCAAGGCGTTGAACGCGGTCGTCACAACCGATCCCGCCCGCACACTCGCCGATGCCGCCGCGGTCGACGATCGCCTGCGCGCCGGCGGGATGATGCCTCTCGCCGGTGTCCCCGTCATCGTCAAGGACAACATCTGGGTCGGCGGCTGGCGTGTAACGCAAGGCTCGCGTCTGTTTGCCGATTTTGTCGCGCCACGCGATGCCATCGCGATCGAGCGGCTGCGTCGCGCCGGCGCGGTCGTTGTCGGCATAGGAGCGACATCCGAGTTCGCCAGCAAGGGCGTCACGACGTCGCCGCTGTTCGGGCCAACGCGGCATCCGCAAAATCCCGCGCTGACGCCGGGCGGCTCTTCGGGCGGACCCGCCGCAGCCGTCGCAGCCGGCCTTGTGCCACTCGCGATCGGCACCGATGCCGGCGGCTCCAGCCGCAGGCCCCCGGCCCATGTCGGCGTCGCCGGCTTCAAGCCGTCCTTCGGCGCGATCCCCTATGGGCCCGGTTTCGCCGAGCCATTCTTCGGCCTGTCCGTCATTGCGCCGATCGCCATTGATGTCGGCGATATCGCCCTGGCGTTCGAAACCTTGGCCGGCGACGATCCGCGCGATCCGGACTCGGCGAGCATCGCGCAAGATGCCAGGGACATCTCCAGCCTGCGCATCGCGTTCTCGCCGCGTCTCGGGCTCGACGTCGCAGTCGACGATGTCGTCGCAAATGGCCTCGCCTCCGCGAGTGCGCGTCTCGCCGCCGCAGGTTTACCTCTCGCACGACGCGATCCCGTCTGGCCGCCGGATGCGACGGAAGACGCAATCATGCCGCTTCAGCACGCGGGCCTTTCCGCTCTCTACGGCGATGCCTTTCGCAAGGATCCGGCCGCTTTCGATCCTGATATCGCCAAACAGGTCGAACGCGGTCTCGCCTGGTCAGGCAGCGATGTCGCCCGGGCGCTGGTCGCCAGCACGTCGATCGCCCATGCTTTTGCGACTTTCTTCACCGACACCGACCTGCTGCTGGCTCCGACGGTGCCCTGCGTCGCCTGGCCGTTCACCCAGCTCGGACCCGACATGATCGGCGGTCGCCCGGCGAGCCCCCGCGGGCACGCCGTATTCACGCCCTTCGTCAATCACGCCCGGCTGCCGGCGATCTCGATCCCCTGCGGGCGTGATAAGGCCGGACTTCCTTTCGGCCTCCAGATCATCGCCCGGCGCGGACAGGACCGCACATTGCTGTGCGCCGCACGACATATCGAGGCGCTGCTGCGGGTGTAATTCACGTCACGAAAGTCGCCCGCAAACGCCGCCAGCCGATCACGATGCCGGTGACGGAGAACACCAGGCCGAGTGCACAAAGCCCGACGATCAGGACGTCGCGCAGACGCGGATGCGTCATGAGGACAGGGAAATCGAGCGTGTGCAGCGCGCTGTAGAACCAGCGATAGGCCCGCCGGGAGGCGTCCAGCCGTTGCAACAGGCTGCCGTCGGCGCCGTCGATGTCGAACCAGAGATCACCGCAGCGGGAGCGGTAGACGGGCGCGCCGGGAACGATGGACTGGGCGGGGTAGTCGTCGTTATCAGCAAGGACGGAGGGTGCGCCGCAGCCGGCCGCAAGGCGCGCGGTCAGCCTCTGGACCTCGTGCACATCCAGAAATCCCGCAGGCCCCGCGCGGGGCGCCTCTTCCGCCTCGATCAATGTCTGACCATCAAGGTCGATCCGATCCCGCCGATAGACATTGCCGTTGAAGACGAACCATTCGATTTCGCGGGCCGACGGCGATAGCGGCTGCTGACCGAACGATGAGGCCGCCGTCCAGTCCGGCCGGGCATTCATCGCGCCGGCTTCGGCTGCGGTCAACTGCCCGCGCGAGAACAGCCTCCCGTGATCCATGGAGAGCCAACCGCTGAAGATCCAGGTCAGGACGAACGTCATTGCCGCAAGGCCCATGAGATGATGGAGCGCGTGCCAGCCACGATAAGGCGACGACACCTTGTACCTGCGCAATTTCACCCGCGCGATCCCGAGCACCGCGCCGAGCACCGCCGCACTCAAGGCCAGCAGCGACAAGTTCCAGACCACGCGATCCCACAGCGGCCAGTTGCTCCTCAAAGCCGTCGGATAGATCCAGTGCAGCACGCTGCCGACGAGATTCCAGCCTCGTTCCTTCCGCGTCGTATCCAGGACGATCTCGCCGGTCAGCGACGAGACATAGACCTCCGTTCCCGCGGCATCGCCCAGGGCAATGCGAAACAAGGGCCGATGGCGGTCAAAGCCGTTCGGCACGCTCCATTGGTCATAATCCGCGTGGGCGAGGATCATCGCCCGCGCGGCGTCGAGCCCGCGCCGGCGGGCGTGGTCTTGCGCGATGGCCAGCGCAATATCGGACGAGGCGACAGACGAGCCGGCTCCGTCGGAGGCGTGGACTGCGCCTGTGCGCGATGGTCCTGAGACGATATAGACCGGCCCGTCGCTGCGCTGGACCAGGCGAACGCGGCTGGCATCGGCAATTCCGGTCGCGGTCACGGCATCGGCGACCGAGATCCTCACCTGCGCGCGATCCAGCGGCACGAGTCCGGCAAAGCGTTCCGTTTCCGCCAGCGACGGAAACGGAACGAAGTGCATCACGATTCCGCTCGCGAACCACATCGCGAACAGGAGACAGAACGCGATCCCGAGCCAGCGATGCAGCAGGACGATCGCGCTCATCATGCGGTCAGCGCCTCACCATTTGAACGCGGCCGAGAGCTCGTAGGTGCGCGGCGCACCCAACAGGATCTGATCGGGATAAAACGGGTCGCCCCAGATCGCGTAGCGCTTGTCGGTGAAGTTGCGCACCCGGAAAGTCAGGCGAGCCTGGTCAACCGCATTGAAGATCGTCCTGGGGATATCGACGAAGGCGTAGACATCGCCGACGGTGTAGGCATTCATGGTCACGGTGTTGGCGTCGGTATTGTAGCGGTCGCCGACGTGGCGGCCGGTGATGCCGACCTCCACCGGCCAAGGCGTGAAGAACCGGTACGATGCGCCGGCATTGGCAACGATGCGCGGCACGTTCGGCGGCGTGTTGTCGGAGAACGTGCCACCGACGAAATTGTAGTCGGCGTAGCGGGCATCGACATAGGCGATATTACCCCAGAGCCGCAGCGGCTCGATCGGGCGCACCGAAGCGGCAAGTTCCATGCCCTTCGACTCCTGCCGCCCGGCGATGTTGAGCGCCATGCCGCCGGCGGCCGCGTAGACGTTCTTGCGCTGGATGTCGTAAGCGGAGAACGACCACTCCGCCCGGTTGTCCCAGAACAGATGCTTGACCCCGGTCTCATAGGTACGCGCAGTCGTCAGGTCGAGCGGCTGGGTGGGCCCAAGCAGGAAGATGTTGTTGGCGGAGATGTCGGCGCCGGTGGCGTACTGGCTGAAGAAGGTCAGGCCCGGAACGGCCTCCCAGGTGTAGCCGATACGGCCGGTGACCGGCGTCCAGGATTTCGAGAACGGAAAATTCGCGTTCTCCAGACCGTTGACGTCGGTCGAGTTGCGATCGAGCCCGATATGCTCCACACGGAGACCACCAACCAGCGCGAAGCTGCGCGTGAGCTTCAGCCGGTCCTCGAACGACAGCGCCTCGTTGTCGATACGCGCGGTCTGCTGCTTGGTCGTCAGCAGGCCGTAGAAGCCGCGGTTCGGATCAACGAGATCAACGGAATCGCCGGGAAAATTCGCGGCACCCGGCCTGACGAAGTCGAGGTAGCTCGACGACAGCGTCGTGACGAGACGATTGTCGAAGCCTGCGATGTTCGCATCCCAGGTCAGGTCGGTGATGTTGCCGACCAGACGCTGGCTGTGCGCCACATAGAAGCGGCTGCGATCAACCGTGTTCGTCGCGGTGTTGAACGCCTCGACCTCGTTGTTGAACCAGGAGCGCTCGGCGCCGTAGGCATAGGCCTGGCTCTTCAACGTCAGGTCGGGGGCAAGCTTCAACTCGAAGCCACCACGCAGCCAGACCTCCTGCGCCACGTTGCGATTATCGAGGACGTTGTAGTTGGTGTTGAAGGTGCGGTCGTCGATCGTGATCGACCCGAGATTCGACGGGTTGAAGCTCGAGACATAAGTGCCCGAGACGATGCCTGCCGTCGCGTGCGAGCCGCTGAAGGCCACCGGCACCAATGGCGCGCCCCAATAAGCCTTGGAGCGGTCTTCCCGGTACTCGATCGCGCCCCAGACCTTGAGGCTGTCGGAGATGCGGTAGTTGAGCTGACCGGAGACGTCGAGGGTCCTGGTGTTGGTATCGTCGGCAAAGCCGTTGAGCGAGGAGCGGCTGATGTCGAAGCGATAGTCCAGCCCCTGCACATTGGTGCTGCCGCCGGACCCGTAATGGGCGCGGAACGAGTTCAGCGAGTCCCAGGAGAAATCGGCTTCGCTGCGGATCGGCCCCGTGTGCGGCTGCTTGTTGACGAAGTTGATCGCGCCGCCAGCGGCGCCCTCGCCCGAGATCAGCGAGGCCGGGCCCTTGAGGATTTCCACAGCTTCGAGATTGGCGGTGTCCATGATCCGCGAGGTCATGTTCTGCGGGCCGATCTTGATGCCGTTGTAGAGCGTGTTGATCTGGCTGTTGGTGAAGCCGCGCATCGAGAAGGCCGAGGGTTCGGCCGGATTGTCGCCGGCGGTGACTCCGACGGCGCCTTGCGCCACGTCGGAGACGGTGCGGTAGCCCTGATCGCGCATGGTCTCGGCTGAGATCACCTCGACGGTGGCGGGGGTCTCCCGCACGGTCAGGCCGAGCCGCGAGGCGCTCTCCGCCACCGCGTTGCTGTTGAGCGGTGTCGGCGTTTGTTCCGGCGCTGCCGCACCCGGCACCGTGGGCTTTGGCTCTGCCGCTGTGCCAGCGGACCTGCGCGATGAGGCGCGGCGTGCGGTTTGCCCCTCGCGACCGGCTGGCCTCGCCTGCCTGCGGGATTGGGCCGGCGACACCTCAACCGGCGGCAGGGGTTCGCGGGCCTGCTGCGCGACGACAGCGGGCAGGTCGGCGGCTGCGAGCGATGTGAGAGCAGCGGAAGCGAGCAGGAAGCGGCGCGGTCGTACAATACGGATGGAAGACACGGCTTTGGACCTCGGTGTGACGTCAGTGGCACGTCACAGCGAACGAGGTCTCACCCTGGGCCTGTCAGCCTTCCGATGAAGCCGAATGTCTGTACTCCCCGACCGACATCTTCGCGTGTGACCACGGCTGACGGCAGGTCTCCTGGCTCGCGGGTCATTACCTTCCGTCGCCTTCCCGGGACCGAGATACCCAGTGGCTCGTGACGCAAGATTCGCCGCTTACAGTTGCGGGGGCAGCCACGGCATTGGGGACAAATTCCCCGCACCGCATTCCCTTTTCATCCCCTCTCGGGGAAACCGTCGCGAGCATCTAGGATTACGATCCAGACAGAGTCAATGTGCCAGTTGCGGCGTTATTGCCACAGCGACCAACTTCCTTGGAGATAAGCATGGAAGGCGAGACCTTCCTCTGGCTGATACGGCATGCGCGCGTCGACGGCATTCCCGGGACGATCCATGCCGCCGACGCGCCGGCCGATCTTGGCGATCGCGCACAGTTGGAGGCGCTGCGACAGAGACTGCCACGCGACGGCGCGGGCTATGCCAGCCCGGCGCGCCGCACGGTTGAGACGGCGCGCGCACTGGGACTCGAACCGGTGCAGATGGCCCAATTCGGTGAGCAGGACTTTGGCGACTGGACCGGCCGGCGGCACGACGATCTCGCAGCGGCCGGCGGCGAGACCTATGCGCGGTTCTGGAGCGATCCGGCTTGCGAACGGCCGCCCGGCGGCGAAAGCTTCGAGGATCAGGTCGCGCGTGTCCGGACGGGACTGTCGGGGATCGGAACCGGGGCCGCGACGCTTGTCGTGCATTCCGGCACGATCCGCGCGGCGCTGTGCGTCGCGCTGGATCTCGCGCCACAAGCGGCCCTGCGCTTCGTGATCGATCCGCTGTCGCTGACCCGGATCGACCGGCTCGCAACCGGCTGGCGCGTCGTGTCCGTCAATCAGCGAATGGTTTGAGCCGGATCAGGCTGGACGATCCGGCACATTGGCCTGCGCAAACGTCGCCATGTCGTTGTGGAGGGTGCAGGCCGACCGCACCAGCGGCAGCGCGATCGCGGCGCCCGATCCTTCGCCGAGCCTGAGATCGAGGCTGATCAGCGGCTGCACATTCAGCGCGCGCAGCACCAGCCGATGCCCCTGCTCCGCCGAGAGGTGGGAGGCGAGCTGGAACGGCTGGCACGACGGATTGAGCCGCGCCGCGACCAGCGCCGCCACCGACACGATGAAACCGTCGATCAGCACGGGAATGCGCGCTTGCGCGGCCGCGATGATCGCGCCTGCGATCGCTGCGATCTCGAGACCGCCGACGGCACACAGTATCTTTTCGGGCGATGCGCCCGCAACGCCATGGCGGGCTATCGCAGCGTCGATCACCCGCGCCTTGTGCGCCCGGCCGGCCGCATCGACGCCGGTGCCGCTGCCCGCGATCTCCTCGGCGCTCACGCCGAGCAGGCTGGCTGCAATCGCCGCGGACGTTGTGGTGTTGCCGATGCCCATCTCGCCGAAGATCAGAAGATCGGGCTGCCCGGACCGCGCGCGCATGACCGCTCGTCGGCCGGCTTCGAAAGCAAATGCCAGCTCTGCAGCTGCGAGCGCGGCCTCGACGCTGAAATCACGCGTGCCGCGACGCGGCTTGTCGGTCACGATGCCTGCCGTCTCCTCCTGCGCCAGCGTGCCGACGTCGACGACCTCCAGGCTGGAGCCAAGCTCACGCGCCAGCACCGAGATCGCGGCGCCGCCGGACGCAAAATTCGCCATCATCGCGATGGTCACTTCTTGCGGATAGGCCGACACGCCCTGCGCGACGATGCCGTGATCGCCGGCGAAGATGATGATCGGCACCCGCGCCGCGCGCGGCTGTTCGGTCGCCTGCAGGCCCGCAAGCTCGATCGCGAGTTGCTCGAGCCGGCCGAGCGCGCCGGTTGGTTTCGTGAGTTGCGCCTGCCGCGCGATCGCCGCCTCGCGGTGGACCGCCGAGATCTCGGGGCATTCCTGGGAGACCCATTCGGGGAGCATCGTGCCTCGCTTACGGCCTGCGCTTGAGGATGTAGCTGTCCATGATCCAGCCGTGACGCTCGCGCGCGTCCTGTCGCGCAGCGACGATGCGCGGGCCGATCTCTGCCAGAACGCCGGACATGATGATCTGGTCGGGCATGCCGAGATAGGCGCCCCAGTAGATATGAAGCTCGCCAGCATCGAGCGACTGGAACGCGGTGCCACCGTCAAGCATCACTACCACTGTATCGACGCCTTGCGGCCAGCCGCCTTCGCGCAAACGGCGTCCTGTCGTGACAAGGAACGGCTCACCGACGTCGTTGAGCGGCAGCGCATGCGCCGCGCACAGCGTCTGGATCGAGGTGATGCCGGGCACGACCTCGATCTCAGGCAATGGATTGAGCCGCCGCGCGATGCGTAGCGAGGAATCATAGAGCGAGGGATCGCCCCAGATCAGCAGTGCGACCTTGCCCTCGCCCTCGAGGCGATTTGCGATCGTCTGCGACCAGGTTGCGGCCACGGCATCGTGCCAATCGTCCACGCCCTTGCGGTAGTCCGCTTCGGCCGCATCGCGCACGGGAAGATCGAACTCGGCGATATCAGTCGTTTGGTTGGTAAGGACATCCGCGCAGATCGTGCGCCTGAGATCGGCGAGATCGGACTTGGCCGTCCCCTTGCGCGGAATCAGGATGAGATCGGCCGCGTTGATGGCGCGGATCGCGGCGCGCGTGAGTTGCTCGGGATCGCCGCAACCGATGCCTATCAGGGAGAGCGTGAGCATCTTGCCCGCGAAAGGCGGCCATGACGGCCGCCTTTCGCTTGTCTCTTAAGCCGCGTTGTGCAGACGCGGGGTGACGAGGCCGGGCGCGGTGACGCCGCGCAACGACTTCGCCAGCGCCAGCACGGCGAGATCGGCGAGCGGCTCGATCACGATGACCAGCGCATAGGACGCCGCGAAAGTCGCGATGTTGACGAGGTTGGTCACGGCAAAACCGGAGCCGTAGAGCGCCCAGAACGCCACCCAGGCGATGACGCCGGCCTGATAGGTCGTCGAAAGCGCCAGCGCCTGGCGATACCTGAGATCGACATAGGCGGTGTTGCGGGCAATGATCCGCGCGGCGATTGCCTGGATCGCGAACAGCGGCACCAGCAGCGTGGTGACGTTCATGCCGTATTGCGGCAGGTCGGCCGGCTCGAAGAACATCCCCTGGAGCAGCAGGCCAATCGCGAGGCCGAAGGCCGCGGGCGCCGCGCCGAACAGCAGGAACAAGGTCGAGCCGAGGATGAAGTGCACCTCGGAGACCCCGACCGGGAAGTGCGGCATGATCTCGAAGAAGGTGAAGACCAGGCCGGTGGTGGCGAGCGTCCGCGCCGCCAACGACGTGATCCCCTGCTCGCGCACGGTCTCGGCCGCGAGCTTCAGGGCAACGCCGCCTGCGGCGATGCCGGTTGCGTAACTCAACACGAGCTTGGCGCCCGTCACGATCCCGGGTTCGATATGCATGGCTCTCAGATCCTTCCTGCCGTCACACCCGACGGCCTTGGCCTCAAAACGTGCACGGCCGGTCTCCTGGCTCGCGGTTCACTGGGGTTCTCCGGCCTTCCCGAACCCTTCGGCTCAGTGGCGGTTCGGAGCCCCTCACCGCTTACAGTCGCGGGGGCGGCCGGGGTTTTGGGCGCCGCAACTGGGTCCGCCCACCCCCATTCCCGATTATGCTCCGGCGCTTTGCGCCGCGTGGAGCACCATGCATCTCCTGTGTGCCCCTTTCGCGGAGCCGGCGTCAAGGGGCGAAGGGCGGCCGACGCCGTCATGACGGATAATCCCCCGCCAGCGCGCCGAACAGGATCACGGCCGCCGTCGAAGCGGCGCCGCCTCGCCCAAGCTGCTCGGCAAGCTCGGCAATCGTGGTGCGAACCAGCCGCTCGTCGGGGCGGCCGAGAGATTCGGCGAACAGCGCCGGGGTGGTCGGCGAGAGGCCGTGCTCGATCAATTTCGCGACAAGCGCCGGAAACGTGCGGCGGCCCATATAGACCACGGTCGTCGCCTCCGGATCGGCCAGCGCCGCCCAGTTCAGGTTTTGCGGCAGCTCGCCGGTGACATCGGCGCCGGTCACAAACTGCACCCGGCGCGAGGTGTGGCGCCGGGTCAGGGGAATGCCGGCATGGGCCGCGGCCACACAGGCCGAGGTGACGCCGGGGATGATCTCGTAGCCGATGCCGGCTTCGCGCAAGGTGTCGAGCTCCTCCTCGAGCCGGCCGAAGATGCCGGCATCGCCCGACTTCAGCCGCACCACGCGCGACCCCGTAGCCGCATAGTCGACCAGCAGGCGGTTGACGTGGTGCTGCTTGGTCGAGGGCCGGCCTGCCCGTTTTCCCACCGCGACGAGATTGGCGCCGGGCCGGGCCAGATCGAGGATCGCGCCGGATGCGAGGTCGTCATAAAGCACGACGTCGGCCTCGCGCAGCCGGGCGGCGCCCTTGAGCGTGAGAAGCTCGGGGTCGCCGGGTCCGGCGGAGATGAAAGTGACAAAGCCGCTCACCGGTCCTCCGCGATCAGATGGAAGAACGTGCCGGTGGCATGCCCGCGGCGGGAGCCGGTCTCGGCGATGACCGCGCCGGTGGCGTCATGCACGACCGCCAGAGGTGTATCGGGCTGCGCCGCGATAGTGGAATAGTGGAACTCGTGGCCGCGCAGGCGTGCGCCGACCTGGTGCCCCGGCATCGGCACGGCGAGCGCGGCGAGACGGTAACCGAGATGCATGCGGCGTTTGGCAAAGCTCGTTTCGAGGCCAAGCAGGCCCGTCATCTCATGACTGATGCCGTCGGCGTCGGTCAGAGCGGCTCCCAGCACCATATAGCCTCCGCATTCGCCGTGCACCGGTCGCGTCTCGGCGAAGGCGCGCAATCCGTCGCGGAAGCGGGCATTGCCAGCGATCGTCCCGGCATGCAGCTCGGGATACCCGCCGGGCAGCCAGCACACATCCGCACCCGCATCAGGACCTTCATCGGCAAGCGGCGAGAATGTCGATATCTCGGCGCCCGCCGCACGCCACGCCTCCAGCATATGCGGATAGACGAACGAGAATGCGGGGTCGCGGGCAAGCGCGATGCGCTGGCCGGGCGGCGTCACGTTGAAGGCGTTCGCGGCGGGTTGCGGCGACCAGCTGGCTGCCGATCGAAGCACCGCATCGAGATCGACGTGCTCGGTGACGAAGCGCGCAGCTTCGTCGATCAGCTTGCCGATCTCCGCCTGCTCCTCGGCCTGCACCAGGCCGAGATGCCGTTTCGGCAGACTGATCTCGGCATGGCGCGGCAGAGCGCCGAACACGGCGATGCCGGCATCGTTGAGCGCACGCCGCACGAGGTCTTCGTGGCGCGGGCTCGCGACGCGGTTCAGCACCACGCCGGCAAGGCGCACGCCGGGGCGGTAGTCGCGCAGGCCCGCGGCGATCGCGGCCGCCGTCTGCGCCTGGCCGGAAGGATCGATCACCAGCACCACCGGCCAGCCCAGCATCTCCGCAATGTCGGCGGTGGCGCCGGTGCCGGAGACACCTCGCGCGGCGACGCCGTCGAACAGGCCCATCGAGCCCTCGGCCAGCACGACGTCGGCGTCAGCGCCGCGGTCGACGAGATGCGCGATTGCCCCGCGATCCATCGCCCAGCTATCGACGTTGACGGAGGCGCGTCCCGTGGCGGCGGCGTGGAAAGCAGGATCGATATAGTCGGGCCCGCTCTTGAAGCACTGCACGTTCAATCCGCGATTGCGCCAGGCGCGGGCGAGCGCCAGCGTCAGCGTGGTCTTGCCGACGCCGGAGGCCGGTGCGGAGATGACGAGGCCTGCTGCCATCACGACACCTCCGGAAAGCGCGGCTCGGCGCCGACCGGCCGGTAGCGGCGATCGTAATCGGCGGCATAGAGGCGGCTCTCGTCGAAGTCCGCCGCGCCCAGTGTCCTGCCGACCAGGATCAGCGCGGTGCGCTCCATCTCGGCGCCGACAGCGGCATCGAGCGTCGCCAGCGTCGCGCGAACGATGCGCTGGTCCGGCCAGCTCGCGCGCCAGACGATCGCGACCGGGCAGTCGGCGCCGTAATGCGGCGTCAGCTCTGCGATCACCTTGTCGAGCAGATGGATCGACAGATGGATGGCAAGCACCGCGCCGGTGGCAGCGAATGCGGCGAGCTTCTCGCCTTCAGGCATCGCGCTGGCGCGGCCCGGCGTGCGCGTGAGCACCACCGATTGGGCAAGCCCGGGCAACGTGAGTTCGGCTTCGAGCGCTGCCGCGGCGGCGGAGAACGAAGGCACGCCTGGCGTCACCGTATATGGAATCCCGAGGGCGCGCAGGCGCCGGAGCTGTTCGCCCATCGCCGACCAGATCGAGAGATCGCCGGAATGCAGGCGCACGATATCCTTACCTTCCGCATGCGCGGCCGTGATTTCCGCGATGATCTCGTCGAGCGACAAAGGCGCGGTGTTGACGATGCGCGCCCCTGGCGGGCAATGCGCCAAGACGCCCTCGGGCACCAGCGAGCCCGCATAGAGGCAGACCGGACAGGCGGCGATGAGGTCGCGTCCGCGCAACGTCAGCAGATCTGGAGCGCCCGGCCCGGCACCGATGAAATGCACCGTCATGGGCCGTCTCCTTCCGCGATCGCCGCGGTCGCGGTGCGATCCTGGGAGACCACGCGCGCCGCGATCAGCCGCGCGCCGGACCCGGCTGCCGCGAGCGCCGCAGCTTCGGCAACGGATCCTGTGCCGAATTTTTCGCTGATGAGCTCTGACTGGGTCGGCGTCGGGATGCCTGCAAGCGCGGCGGGCGGAACGGCCCTGATCGGCACACCGCATTCGCGCGCAAGCTGCTTCAGCGCCTCCGTGTCGGCCTTGTCGCTGACGGTCGCTAACGCCGCGAGGCCTGCAGTGCCGCCGGCCGCCAGCAGCGCCTCGCGCAGCGAAGCCAGCGTGACGTCCTTCTTGAACCCGAGTCCGGCAACTTTCATCGGACCGCACTCCACTGCACGACCGGCCGCGCCGCCTCCCAGGACCGGTAGCGGCCGAGCGAACCGGCACGGGCGATCTCGACCCGCATCAGCTCGCCGCCGTGGCGCTGGTGCAGTTCGCCGAGCAGTGCTTCCGTCTCCAGCGTCACGGCATGCGCGACGAGCCGCGTGCCGGGTGCGATGCGCGACCAGATGGCATCGAACACCGCGCTATCGAGGCCACCGCCGATGAAGACGGCGTCAGGTGCGTCCAGCGCGACCAGAGCTGCGGGCGCTTCGCCCGCGATGACATCGATCCGATGCGCCAATCCGAATTGCGCCGCGTTGCCCCGGATGTTGGCGGCGCGATCCTCGCGCGCCTCGATCGCGGTCGCCGTCCCGCCGCACAGCGCCCACTCGACCGAGATCGAGCCCGAGCCGGCACCGATATCCCACAGCCTCGCTCCGGAACGCGGCGCCAGCGCCGAGAGCGCAAGCGCGCGCACCGGCCGCTTGGTGATCTGGCCGTCATGGACGAACAGATCGTCTGGTAGGCCGGAGCTGCGGGGAATGCCTTGGGCGCCGTTTGCCTCGACGGCGACCGCGACCAGGTCTCCAGCGACATCATCAGCAAAACCGTCGGTGCGATGCATCCTGATGCTTTCGCGCGGCCCACCGAGCGCCGCGAGAGTCCAGAATGCCGAGGCGCCCCATCCGCGCGCGCTCAGCCACTTCGCGAGATCGCCGGCCGCCTTGCCGTCGCGCACGAGACAAATGATGCGCGCATCATGCGCCAGAAGCGGTACGAGACGCTCGAACGGCGCGGCGTGGAGACCAAGACAAGCAATTGCTTCGAGGCGCCAGCCGAGCCGCGCGGCAGCGAGTGAAAACGTCGAGGGCGCCGAATGCGCGATCCACTCGCTTGCATCCAGCTTTTCGGCAAGGCCGGCGCCGGCGCCGTGCCAAAACGGATCGCCGGACGCGAGCACTACCGTCCGACTGCCGCGACAAGTCAGCACAACGTCCGCATCGAACGGCACCGGCCACAGGTGGCCGCGCCCGGTCACACCCGCAAGCGCGAGGTGACGCTCGCCGCCGAAGACGGTTTCGGCCTCACGCAGCGCCTTTCGGCTTGCCTCCGACAGCCCGGCAAGGCCATCTTCACCGATACCGATGATGGTTAGCCAGGGATCAGCCATGACACGCGCCCTCATTCTGGGCGGAACGAGCGATGCTAGCTTGCTCGCCGTTGAAATCGCTCGCGCGCGCATCGACGCCGTCTATTCCTATGGCGGTCGCACCCGCGCGCCCGCCGACCAGCCGCTGCCGACCCGCATCGGCGGTTTCGGTGGCGTACGCGGGCTTACCGACTACATCCGCGCGGAAGCCATCACGCATGTCATCGACGCGACGCATCCCTTCGCCGCCGAGATGAGCCGCAACGCGATTGAAGCGTGCGCGGAAACCGGCACGCCGCTGATCGCACTGGAGCGTGCGCCTTGGGCCCAAGCGTCCGGCGACAACTGGATCGAAGTGCCGGACGTCAACGCCGCCGTCGTCGCACTGCCCGAGCGGCCCGCAAACGTGTTCCTCGCCATCGGTCGCCAGCACATCGCGCCGTTCGCGACCAGGCCGCAGCACGCCTACACGCTGCGCTTCGTCGATCCGCCCGAGGCGCCGCTGCCGTTCCCGGCCGATGTGATCGTGTCGCGTGGGCCGTTCACGCTTGACACCGAGCTGGAGATGCTGCCCGCGCGCGGCATCGCCTGGATCGTCGCCCGCAATTCCGGCGGCGACGGCGCGCGTGCCAAGATCGATGCGGCCCGCATGCTGAGCCTGCCCGTGATCATGATCTCGCGCCCGGAATTGCCCGAGCGCCGGCGGGTCGAGAGCGTCGCCGAAATCATGCAGTGGCTCGGTCATCGCGCCTGCCTCGGCGCATAAACCCAGCGGCCGACGCGGCGTGTCTGCGAATTGCCGACGATCACCAGCGTGCGCATGTCGGCCATCTCGGGCGTCGCGTCGTCCAGCGTCACGATCTCGATTGTCTCGTCAGCCGCGCTGATCGCGCGCGCGAAGATCACGAGGCGCCCGCCGCAGCCGGCTTCCTTCAGCACCGCAAGCGCGCGGCCAAATCCCTCCGGCCGGCTTGCCGAACGCGGATTGTACATCGCAATGGCAAAATCGCCTTCCGCCGCGAGCCGCAAGCGCTTCTCGATCACCGCCCAGGGCTTGAGATTGTCGGAGAGGTTGATCGCGCAGAAATCATGGCCGAGCGGCGCGCCGGCGCGCGCAGCCGCCGCCAGCATCGCGGTGATGCCGGGCAACACGCGGATCGGCAGCTCCTGCCATTGCGGCGCCCGTTCGAGCGCCTCGAATACGGCTGAGGCCATTGCGAACACGCCGGGATCGCCGGAAGACACGACGACGACCTGACCGCCTTCGGCAGCCAGCCGCAGGGCTTCGCCGGCACGCTGCAGCTCTTCGCGATTGTCCGACGGATGCAGGTTGAGCCCAGCCCGCGGCGGCACGCGCGCGACATAGGGAGCGTAGCCCAGAATGTCGGTCGCGGCCGCCAGCGCGGCGGAAACCTCGGGCGTCACCAGCGCATCATTGCCCGGCCCGAGGCCCGCGATGGTCAGCGTGCCCGTCATTCGGCGGCGTCCGGATGCCGGCCCTTGCCGTGCACCAGCACGATCGCAAAGTAAGGACAATCGGCGGCATCGATGGCGGCGAGTCGCACCACGCGCTCGCCGGGCATGGTGCCACGCTCGACCAGCCAGGCATCGTCCAGCCGGCCGGCGGCAGCGAGCGCGCGGCGCACCTTTGCGAGATTGCGGCCGGTCTTCATGATCACGATTGCGTCGGAATCGCGCATACGCCGTTCGAGCTCGTCCTCGGCCAGCGTGCCCATCAGCACCGTCGTCACGTCGTCGCCAAGCGCGATCGGCTGTCCCACACCATTCCAGCAGCCCACCATGCCGGGAATGCCCGCGATCACCTCGATCTCGACGCGGCCCTGCAGGCGCGTGTGCAGATGCATGAAAGAGCCGTAGAAGTAGGGATCGCCCTCGCAGAGCACGACGACGTCGACCGCGCGCGCCAGCTGCGCCAGCCGCTCGGCCCATTCGTCGTAGAAGCCGGCGAGCAGCTGCACGTATTCAGGACTGTCGAAGGCGATCTCGGTCGTGACCGGATACTCCATGGGATATTCGGTGACGCCGCTTCCGAGCATGCCCTCGACGATGCGCCGCGCCTGTCCCGGCCTGCCCTTCTTGCGGAAATAGGCGACGTGCTCCGCACCGCGCACCGTGCGGTCGGCGCGCACGCTCATCATATCGGGGGCACCGGGGCCGAGACCGCAGCAGATGATGCGTCCCATCTTACTCGCTCCGGCTCGCCAGCGCATTCACGGCGGCGACCGTGATCGCGGAACCGCCGAGACGGCCCTCGACCGTCAGCGCCGGCACCGGCGGATCGGTCATCAGCGCAGCCTTGGATTCGGCCGCGCCGACAAAGCCGACCGGGCAGCCGATGATCGCCGCCGGCCGCGGGCAGTCGCGATTTTCCAGCATGTTGAGGAGATGAAACAGCGCCGTCGGCGCGTTGCCGATCGCAACGATCGCGCCACCCAGATGCGGCCGCCACAGTTCCAGCGCTGCGGCTGAGCGCGTGTTGCGCATGGATTGCGCCAGCGCGGGAACGGTCTCGTCGCCGAGCGTGCAGATCACGGCGTTGGCCGCCGGCAATCTCGCGCGCGTAATTCCTTCGGAGACCATGCGCGCGTCGCACAGGATCGGTGCGCCCTTCTGCAAGGCCGCGCGGGCAGCGACGGCCATGCCTGGCGTGAAGCGGATATGCGCTTCGAGGCCGACCATGCCGGCGGCATGGATCATCCGCACCACGACCTGCTCCTCGTCCGGCGTGAAGTGCGCGAGATTCGCTTCAGCCCGGATGGTGGCGAAGGATTGCCGATAGATCGCAGCGCCGTCTGTCTCGTAGCGATGCGGCATCAGTGTCCTCCCATCAGGATGGAGGGATCCCTGACGATGTCGTCGCGGTTCAGCCCACGCAGGATCGGTTCATCGCGCGTCGACCCGGCGCGCACGAGGTCGAAGCCCGCGCCGGTCGCGACCAGCGTGATGGCCGCCGCACCGGAATGGGCGCAGCCCTTGGCGCAGCCGGACACGTGAAGGCGTGCGGCTGCGCCTATGTTCGGGGCCAGGGCCGCGGCAAGGCCGCGCGTATCGGCATGCGCCTCACGACAGCGTGGCGCGCCGCTGCAGGCGATGACGCGCAGCGCGGGGTCGTAGGCCTCGGTGATCAGGCCGGTCGCGTTCGGCATCACGCGCTTGGCTTCGCTCAGAACCATCCGCCATGGCGTCATGCGCAGCGCATGTCCGCAATCGGCGAGCCGGTTAAGCGTCGCATGCGGCATCTGTCCAAAGGCGACGCCGACCATCGCACCTTGCGAATAGAGGCCGGGACGCGCCGCGGCCATGATCGGGGCGGGCTCGGCCTCGCCGCGCAATGCCGCAGGCAAGGTTGCCCCGGCGGCAAGATGCGCAGCCATCCGCCCTCGTCCGCCTTTGGCGCCGCCCGAGACCACGAACCATTCGGCGAGCGCGAGCGCGGTGGTCACGGCCTCGCCGCGCGCGACCGGGCGGCCGAGCTTGTCGCCATCGGCTCGCACCAGCAGCCCGCCGGAACGATCACGCTCGATCCGCACATCCGCGGAATCGCCCGCAAGCACGCGCGAGGTGCCGTCATCGATGGCGAAGCCGAACTTGGTCGGAAGGTCGAGCTTGCACTCCGCGAGCGCCTCTTCGAGCTCGGCGGCGAGCAATTGGGTCTCGTCGCCGGTGCGCCAGAACGGCGTCACGAGGATATTGCGGCGGGATTCGGTGTCAGCGTCCGGGTCGAGCAGAGCCAGTTGCGAAAGGCCGTCGAGCAGCCGCCGATGGCTGCTGTCGTTGACGCCCCTGATCTGGAGATTGGCGCGGCTGGTGACGTCGATCAGACCGTTGCCATGGCGTTCGGCAAGATGGGCCAGTCCGGAAATTTGTGCCGCATCGAGCCGCCCACCGAACGGCCGCACGCGGACCACGAGGCCGTCGCCCGATTGCATCGGGCGCAGTGCGCTGGGACACCAACCCTTGACCACGGAAGCGCTCATGACGCCTCCCGCAACGCCGCCGCGATCGAATTGCGGCGCGTTCGCCAGAGTGACGCCTCATGCAGGCGCGTGAAGCATGTCTCCATCGCAGCGAGCGCCGCCGGATTTTCGTGCGCCATGAACGCGCGGACGTCGTCATGGCCAAGCGTCGCATCGTAATAGAGATCGAACAGATGCGGCGGCACGGCGCCGGCCAGGTGCGCGAATGCGGCCATGTGCTCGAGCGTCGCGGTGATTTCGGCGGCGCCGCGAAAACCGTGACGCATCATGCCGGCGATCCAGGCCGGGTTGGCAGCGCGCGCGCGGACCACGCGGGAGATTTCCTCGGTCAGCGTGCGCGCATGCGGCTGCTCGGGCCGGGTCGTATCGAGATGATAGAGTGACGGGCCCGTCGTACCGAGATGTGCCGAAGCCGCAGCAACGCCGGCTTCATGCGCGGCATAGTCGGCGGCGAGCAGAAGATCGGTCTCCGGCAGATCCTGGACGTGGACAAAGGCATCGGCCGACGCGAGCCGCTGTTCGATGCCCGCACGATCGGGCTTGATCTCGCCGTCAGCAGAGAACGCCCAGGAGGACGCCGACAGCCAGGCTTCGCCGGCCGCGTCGCGCGTCTCGGCCGTGAAGGCATCCGGGATCGCCGAAAGACCGACGCCGTATTGCCCCGGTCGCGGCGCGAACACGCGGGATGCACGATGGCGGTATGGATTTTCATCGCCCTCCTCATCGCGCGCCGCGAGCGCCTCGGAAGCGGCTTCGAACAATTGCGCAAGGTTCGCGAAGACGTCGCGAAACAGGCCCGAGACGCGCAGCGTGACGTCGATGCGGGGACGGCCGAGTTCGGCCGGAGCGATGATGTCGTAGCCCGTGACGCGACCGGAGGCGTGATCCCAGCGCGGCGCGAGGCCGGCCAGATGCAGCGCCATCGCGAACTCCTCGCCGGCCGTGCGCATCGTCGCCGAGCCCCAGAGATCGACCACGAGGCCTTTCGGCCAGTCGCCATGATCCTGTAAATGGCGGCGGAGCAGCTCTTCCGCGAGCTTGATGCCCTGCGCATGCGCCGACGACGTCGGCACCGCGCGCGGGTCGACGGCATAGAGGTTGCGCCCGGTCGGCAGCACGTCCTGGCGCCCGCGGTAAGGAGAGCCTGAAGGCCCCGGCAGAACACGTTTACCGGCGAGCGCGGCACGGAGCGCGTCCCGTTCCGCGTCGCCGCAGGCACCGCGGCCGAACACATGCAAGCCGTCGCCGAACTGGCTTTCCTTGAGATCGCAGACGAGGCGATCGATCCGCGGGATCGCTTCGGCCGGTGCTGCCGATGCATCGAGGCCGAGATCGTCTTCGAGGCCTGCGACGCGCGCCTCGTCGCAGATCGCGGCGATCAGACGCTGGCGGCGGGCGGGATCGAGGCCATCGGCCGTCGAGTACTCGTCGAGAAGGTGTTCGAGCCTTCGCAGCCCTTCCGGCACCGCTGATGCTGCCAGCGGCGGCGGCAGATGGCCGATGGTGACGGCACCCAAGCGCCGCTTCGCCTGCGCGGCCTCGCCGGGGTCGTTGACGATGAAGGGATAGATGATTGGCAAATCGCCTACCAGGGCTTCCGGCCAGCAGCTCTGTGACAGCGCCACGGATTTTCCGGGCAGCCATTCCAGCGTGCCGTGCGCGCCCATGTGCACGACAGCGTCAATGCGCTGCGCGCGAAGCCACAGATAGAACGCGACATAGGCATGGCGCGGCGTGCGGGCGAGATCGTGATAGTCGGAATCGCGCGTGGTCGCATCGCCGCGCTCCGGCTGAACCGCGATGATCGAGCGGCCGCACTGGATCGCGGCGAAGTGGAACGCGCCGTCGCGACAGCTCGGATCGGCCTCCGGCGCGCCCCAGGCTCGCGCGAGATCATCCTGCAACGATTGCGGCAGGTGCGAGAGCGCGGCGCTGTAATCGGCGACATTCCAGGCCAGTTGCCGCTCCAGCAGCGTCTCGCCGAGCGCGTGGACCGGTCCAACTTCGAAGCCGCAATCGGCGAGGTCGGATACCAAAGCCTCGACCGAAGCCGGCGCATCGAGACCAACCGCATGCGCGATCTGGTGCGGACGCCCCGGATAGGTCGAGAGCACGAGCGCCATCCGCTTCTGGGCGGCCGGCGTCTCCGCAAGGCGCCGCCAGGCTGCAACGCGCGCAGCGACGGCCTCTACGCGCTCCTCGTCGGGCCTGTGAGCGAGATGCGAAAATTGCAGATCGGGATCGCGCATTGCGGCCGACTTGAAACTCACCACGCCCGCGAACAGGCGGCCGTCGACCTCGGGCAGCACCACATGCATCGCAAGGTCGCCGGGCGACAGGCCGCGCAGCGACGCCGCCCAGTCCTCGCGCCGCGCCGTGGAGAGCGCGACCTGGAACACCGGACATGGTACGGCGTCGAACGGCGTCGTTCCGTCGTCGCCCATGGCCGAGAACGCCGTCGCATTGATGATCGCTGCGGGAGGAGTCTTCGCAAAATAATCCTGCAGCCAGCACGCGACACCTGCCCCCTTCAGCGAGGTGACAAACGCGCCGTATGCGTCAAATCCCTTCTCACGAAGCGCGGCAATCAGGGCATCGACCGGGCCGGTGTCCGCGGCGGTGAGATAGGACCGATAGAAGGTCACCAGCGCGCGCGGCCTGCCCTCGCCGTCCGACGGTGCGGCAATCACACCACGCGCGGGATCATAAAAGCCCATCTCGGGAACGATCATCTCGCCGACGACCGGTCCGGCATAGAGGCCGGAGGCGAGCGCAAGCTGCGCGATCGCAGCCTGGGCCGCGACGGGACCGCCGGTATCGCAGAGCACCTTGAGCCGCCGCAGCGTCGAGACCGGCAAGGTCGAGTACGCATCCAGCCGCGTGTCATCGCGACCGTCGGCCGGCAGCACGGCGAGCACGATACCCCGCGCCTGCGCGAGTTGCTGAAGGGTTGCGAGGCCGTAGGGCCAGTAGGACTCACCGCCGATCAGGCGCACCAGAATGCCGCGCGCCTGTGACAGCGTGCGCTCGACATAGGTGTCGACCGAGAGCGGATGACGCAGTTCCGCAAGATTGACGAGCCGCAACGATGGCAGGCTGTCGCGGCCGCGGCGCCAGCCCGCCGCGAATGCGGCAAGGTCGGAATCCGAATACGAGAGCACCACGAGATCGGCCGGGTCCTGGCCGATGTCCCTTGGCGTCGCGGTCTCCTCGAGACCACGGCTCTCGCGGAAAACGACGTGCATCAGATGCCGGGTCCTGAAAGTCCGAGTCCCGCTCTTATCGCGGCCTCGTCGATATCGCCGTGCTCGCCGATCACGACGAGCTTTGACTGCCTGATACCCGCACCCCAGGGCTTGTCGAACTGGTGCCGCACGCGCTCGCCGACCGCTTGCAGCAAGAGACGCATCGGCTTGCCTTCCACTGCGATATAGCCCTTGACGCGCAGCACGCTCTGCTCCCTCGCCAGACGCTGCACCGACGCCACCAGTGCGTCGATGTCGGCGATTTCAGGAAGATCGATCACGACCGAGGCAAAATCGTCGTGCTCGTGATCCTCCTCGCCGTCGTGGTGCGAGGGACGCGCGGCGAGATCATTCTCCGCCGCAGCGCCGAGACCAAGGATCACACGCGCATCGATCGCGCCGTCGGTGATCGCCAGCATCGGCACGAGGCGCGGCATCTCGGCTGTGATCGCCGCCTTGGCGGCTTCAATGCCCGCGCTGCCGGCAAGATCGGCCTTGGTCAGCAGCACGATATCGGCGCAGGCGATCTGGTCCTCGAACACTTCCGACAGCGGCGTCTCGTGATCGAGATTTTCGTCGGCCGCGCGCTGCGCTTCGACAGCAATCGGGTCGGGCGCGAAGCGGCCGGCGGCGACGGCCTCGGCGTCGGCGAGCGCGATCACGCCATCGACCGTGATGCGCGAGCGGATCTCCGGCCAGTCGAATGCCTTGAGCAGCGGCTTTGGCAACGCCAGGCCCGAGGTCTCGATCAGGATGTGATCTGGTCTGACGGGTCGCGACAGCAACTTCTCCATGGTCGGAATGAAATCGTCGGCGACGGTGCAGCAGATGCAGCCATTGGCGAGCTCGATGATGTTCTCTTCCGGGCAATTGGCATCGGCGCAGGATTTCAGGATTTCGCCGTCGACGCCCTCGCTGCCGAACTCGTTGACGAGCACGGCAAGCTTCTTGCCGTTGGGGTTGGCGAGGAGATGCTGGATCAGCGTCGTCTTGCCGGAACCGAGGAAGCCCGTGACCACCGTGACCGGGACTTTTGCGAGCGAATTCATTCGGCGGCCTCCGGCACGACGGCGATGGGGGGAATGCGGGCAAGCGACTGCTTGCGGAAGATTTCCGGGCGGCTGCGCCACGGTACGATTCCGTCAGACGCTGCGGCGTAAGCTGCAGCCCCCGCGACGACGTCTTGCGCGTTCGCATCCGAGAGACGGCCATAGACGTAGGACCAGCGGCCGGGCGCGCTGAGCGCGACCGAGCAACCCTGGCTGCATGCCGACAGGCATTCGACGGGAACCACATTGACTCCGTCGGGCACGCCGGCCTCGATGATCGCGCCATGCAGGCGCTTGCCGGGCGTCGTCTCGCCCTCGTCAAGCGTCTGACCGGCGCGGCAGGTGATGCAGACGTGAAGTGTGACGGTCATCGCCTCTTCCATAATAAACAGCGGGAAGCGAAGAGGCCCACGAACCGTTCTCGCGAAGGTCCGTTTCCCCGTCGCGGAACACCCCGTCCGCCGGTCCAAGATCGTCCGCGCTGGCAGGTCTCCCGGCTTGCGGAGCAGGGTTTCCCCTTCGATCCCCGCCTTCCCGATCCCCAGGGGATCAGTGGCTTCGGGCATCTCTCCGGTCACGGTCGCGGGGGCGGCTGCATTTTGGACCCAAATCTTGCCGATTCGGACCCTATCGCATTCCCTCTTCGCCTGTCATAGGACAGGAACCAACGCCGGGCCACCATTTGCCCCCGGCCGCCTCTTGTCAAGCCGAAGGACCAGGTACGATGACGCCTGAACCGGATACCCAGACGGCCGAGGAAACCGACGCCCGCCACGCCGCGAAAATGGCGAAGAAGAAGGTCGCCCGCGACAAGATCATGGCGACCAAGAGCGGCGAGAAGGGCCTCGTCATCGTCCACACCGGCGCCGGCAAGGGCAAATCCTCCTCGGCCTTCGGCATGATCGTCCGCTGCGTCGCCCATGGCTTCCCCTGCGCAGTCGTGCAGTTCATCAAGGGTGCCTGGGACACCGGCGAGCGGCGTCTGCTCACCGGCCATTTCGGGGATCTCTGCCAGTTCCACGCCATGGGCGAAGGCTTCACCTGGGAGACGCAGGACCGCGCCCGCGACGTCGCCGCCGCACGCGCCGGCTGGGAGAAGGCCAAGGAGCTGATCCTCGATTCCAGCCTGCGCATGGTCGTGCTCGACGAGATCAACATCGCGTTGCGTTACGATTATCTCGATATCGCCGAGGTGGTCGAGTTCCTGACGACTTCGAAGCCGCCGATGACCCATGTCGTGCTCACCGGGCGCAACGCCAGGGACGAGCTGATCGAGATCGCCGATCTCGTCACCGAGATGACGCTGGTGAAACATCCGTTCCGCTCCGGCATCAAGGCGCAAGCCGGCGTCGAGTTCTAAGTCTTCCACGATGGCGCGCGCATTGATGATTCAGGGAGCCGGCTCGGACGTGGGCAAGTCGCTCATCGTCGCCGGCCTCGCGCGCGCCTTCACGCGGCGCGGCCTGCGCGTGCTGCCGTTCAAGCCGCAGAACATGTCGAACAATGCCGCCGTCACCGTCGATGGCGGCGAGATCGGCCGCGCCCAGGCGCTGCAGGCGCTCGCCGCCGGCGTCGAGCCGCACACCGACATGAACCCGGTGCTCTTGAAGCCCGAGACTGACGTCGGCGCGCAGGTGATCGTGCAGGGAAAACGCATCGCGACCGCGCGTGCGCGCGAATATGCGGCGATGAAGCCGTCACTGATGGGCGCGGTGCTGGAGAGTTTCGCGCGGTTGAAGGCGCGCGCCGATCTCGTGCTGGTGGAAGGCGCCGGCAGTCCCGCCGAAGTCAACCTGCGCAAGGCCGACATCGCCAATATGGGCTTTGCGCGCAAGGCCGACGTGCCGGTCGTGCTGGTCGGCGACATCGATCGTGGCGGCGTCATCGCCCAGCTCGTCGGCATCAAGACGGTGATCGACCCTGACGATGCCGCGATGATCCGGGGCTTTGTCATCAACAAGTTCCGCGGCGATCCCACGCTGTTCGACGACGGCTACAGACTGATCGAAGCGAAGACCGCGTGGCGCGGCCTTGGCGTGCTGCCCTGGTTCACGCGCGCCGGCGAGCTGCCGGCCGAGGACGCGCTGGGCCTGAGTGATGCGCGAAAGCCGGGCCAGTGCAAGATCGCCTGCCTCGCGCTGTCACGGATCGCCAATTTTGACGATCTCGATCCGCTCAAGCTCGAGCCTGGCGTCGACCTCGTGATGGTGCGCCCGGGCGAAGCCATCCCCGGTGACGTGCGCCTCGTCATCATTCCGGGCTCCAAATCCACCCGCGGCGATCTCGCATTCCTGCGCGCGCAGGGCTGGGACATCGATCTCCTGGCCCATCACCGCCGCGGCGGCCACGTCCTCGGCCTCTGCGGCGGCTATCAAATGCTCGGACGCAGCGTTGCGGATCCTGATGGGGTCGAGGGCCCAGCCGGCGACACGGCGGGGCTCGGACTTCTGGATGTCACCACGGAGATGACCCCGCAGAAGACGCTGACGCGCGTCTCCGCGGTGCATGCGGCGACCAATCGGCCGATCGAGGCTTACGAAATCCACATCGGCCGCACCGACGGGCCGGATCGCGCGCAGCCATTCGCAAGATTGAATGGCGAACCGGAAGGGGCGATCTCGCGTGATGGACGCGTGCAAGGGAGTTATCTGCACGGCCTGTTCACCTCGGATGATTTTCGCAAGGCGTTTTTGGCAAAGCTCGACATTCCCACGGGCGACGAGCCCTATCATGCCAGGGTCGAGAGCGCGCTCGATGCGCTCGCCGCTCACGTCGAAACCCATCTCGATGTCGAAGGCCTGCTCGCGCTAGCGCGCTAGCACCTCGGCAAGGCGCGTCCATTCGGCCTCGCTGCCGGGAAGCCCGAGCCGCAGCCATGTCGGCTCCTTTGCGAACACACGCGACCAGATCTGGCCGCGCGCCAGTTCCTCCTGCGCGGCGAGCGCGTCGGGCGTCTCGTAGAGACGAAACAGCGGCGTTCCGCCGACGAGCCGCCAGCCCTGGGCTTGCACCAGCACGTCGAGGCGAACACAGTCCCGCACGAGCCGCGCGGACGTGGCCTCCGCCCACGAATTGTCAGCCAACGCGTGGCAGCCGATTGCGATCGCCACTCCCGAGACCGGCCATGGCCCCGACATTGCCGAGAGCCTGCCGATGTCGGCCGCATTGCCGATAGCAAACCCGAGTCGCAGACCGGCGAGGCCATAAAATTTTCCGAACGAGCGCAAGATCAGCAGTCCCGGCTGGGCCGCTTCCGGCGCGAGCGATAGTTGCGGAACGGCATCGACAAAGCTCTCGTCGATCACGAGACGGCCGACGCGCGGCAGCAGTGCGAGCAAATCCTTTTGCAAATGGCACCGGCCGTCCGGATTGTTCGGATTGACGACGATCGCAATATCCGCGCCCGCCATCGCGTCGAATTCATCGACTTCCTGGACGTCCCAGCCCGCGGCCGATAACACGCCGGCATATTCGTTGTAGGTCGGCGCGAGGATCCGGGCGCGGCCGGGTGGCGCCAGTTGCGGCAGCAATTGAATGGCGGCCTGTGCGCCGCCCATCGCGACGACCGGTGCGCTTGTGCCGTAAGCGTGCTGCGCAGCGTGGTGCAGCGCTTCGATCTCGGCGCGCGACGGCAATGCATTCCAATAATGCGCGCCGATCTCGCCGACGGGATAAGGCAGCCGGTTTATCCCGGTCGACAGATCGATCCAGTCCTCCGCGCGCCCGCCGAACCGCTGCCGGGCCAGATCGAGATTTCCACCGTGCTCGCGCATCTTTTGTTCTTTCACGCGAAAGCCAGGATCGCAAGGATTCCGGCGAGCAGCAGCATGGCACGGCGGTAGACCGTCAGTCCCGCGCCGATATCGGGGCCAAGCGGATCGCGCGCGCCTTCGTTGAGCCAGGGCTCGTTGGTGATGCTGCCATGATAGATGCGCGGACCGCTGAGCCGTACGCCGAGCGCGCCCGCCATGGCCGCTTCCGGCCACCCGGCGTTCGGCGAGCGATGACGGCGTGCATCCCGCGTCATGCATGACAGCGCCTCAAAGCGTCGCGGCGCGAGCAGCACGAACAGAAATCCGGTCAGGCGCGCCGGAATGACATTGGCGGCATCGTCGATGCGCGCCGCCGCCCAGCCGAAGGCCTCGTGCCGTTCGTTGCGATGGCCGATCATGGAGTCCAGCGTATTGATCGCCTTGTAGCCGAAGATTCCCGGCAAGCCGAACAGCGCGCCCCAGAACACCGGCGCCACGATGCCGTCGGATGCATTCTCGGCGAGGCTCTCGAGCGCCGCGCGCGCGATGCCGGCTTCGTCGAGCGCCGCGGGATCGCGACCGACGATGCGCGACACCGCGTCGCGCGCTGCGGCGATGTCGCCGGCTTGCAAAGGCGCCGCGACTGCGGCGACATGGTCATGCAGCGAGCGTAGCGCGACCAGCGGCCAGGCCAGGACGCCGACCAGCACGATCTGGATCCAGCCCAGGGAAAGCAGGGACTGAAGCGCCCAGCCGAGCGCGACGGAGAGCGCGATCACCGCGAGGGCGCCGGCGATACCCGCGGCGCGACGGAGCGCCGGCGGATCGGACGGCCGATTGCATGCGTCATCGATCGTGGAAATAAGCCGGCCGAGCCAGGTCACGGGGTGGCCGATCCGCGCGAACAGCCATAACGGCCAGCCCATGAGGGCATCCACCGCTATCGCTACCGCCATCGCACCCGCAAAACCCACGCACGCCTCCTGTCCCGCCCCTGTTGCGCAAAGCACGGCCGGAGCGCAAGCCCCTGCCCGTCTGATTTCGGCTTTGTCTTTGGCCTCGTTTGGTGATTAGTGCTGGCCGGCAGGAGACCTTCATGGCCGTCATCTTGATCACAGGCGGAGCGCGATCGGGCAAGAGCAAGCGCGCGGAAACGCGCGCGCGCGCCTTCCCCGGGCAGCCCGTCTATGTCGCGACGGCCGAGGTGCTCGATGCGGAAATGGAGGCGCGCATCGCCAAGCACCGTGCACGCCGCGGAACCGACTGGATCGAACGCGAGGTGCCGCTCGATCTCGTCGAGGTGCTGGCCGCAACCGATGGCGGCGGCGCGAGGCTCGTGGACTGCCTGACGCTGTGGCTCTCCAACCTGATGCATGCGGAGCGCGCCTGGGAACGCGAGGTGAGCGAACTCGCCGCCGCCTTGCCCCGCCTCAAAAGTCCCGTCGTCTTCGTCACCAACGAGGTAGGCCTCGGCATCGTGCCCGACAACGCACTGGCACGCAGCTTTCGCGACGCCGCCGGGATCATGAACCAGACCGTCGCGGCCGCTGCCGACGAGGTCGAGTTCATCGTCGCGGGCCTGCCGATGAAACTGAAATGATGCCGCGCGCCGAACTTCTGAAAGACATCGTCGCCGATCTCAGGATCGCTGTGTCCTTCGTCACGATCCTGCCGGTGGCATCGTCGAAGCCCGCCCGTGACGGCGCCGTTGCGCGCGCGACCTGGGCCGTTCCGGTCGCCGGACTGCTGGTCGGCCTCGCGGGCGCTGCGGCCTATACGATCGCGAGCAGGCTGGGATTGACGCCGGGCCCTGCCGCCCTGCTCGCGCTGGCCGCGACTGCTCTCATCACCGGAGCGCTGCACGAGGACGGTCTTGCTGATACCGCCGACGGGCTCGGCGGCGGGCGAACCCGCGAGCGCAAGCTCGAGATCATGCGCGACAGCCGGATCGGCACTTATGGCGTCTGCGCGCTAATCCTGTCGTTCGGCCTGCGCTGGAGCGCGCTCGCCGTCATCGCCAACCAGTGGACGGTCACGCTGGCGCTCTGCGCTGCGCATGCCGCGGCCCGCGCCGGAGTACCGGCCTTCATGTCGCTGGTCGCGCCGGCGCGCCCCGACGGTCTGTCGGCGAGCGCCGGAGAGCCGCCGCGCCGCAGCATCGCCATCGCCTTTGCTGTCGGAACGCTCACCCTCGCCCTCGCGCTCGGGCCGGGCAAGGCGCTCGTCGGCCTGATCCTGCTGTCCCTCGCCGGCCTGATCCTGGCGCGGCTCGCCGTCCGCCAGATCGGCGGGCAGACCGGCGACATCCTCGGCGCGTTCGAGCAGAGCGGCGAGATCCTCATCCTGCTGGTGGCGGCATCGTTCCGGATGGGAGACTGATCATGGTCGAGTTTGACGACACCTTCCGTCAGCACTTGCGCGAGTTGTTCGTGTGGCGCCGCGACGTGCGCCGCTTTCGAACGAACCCGCTGCCGGACGGCGCCATCGCGCGGCTGATCGAAACCGCCTGCCTTTCGCCTTCGGTCGGCCTCAGCCAGCCCTGGCGCTTTGTCATCGTCGAGGATGCCGCGCGGCGCCGCGCCGTGATCGACGATTTCAAAGCGTGCAACGCCGATGCATTGAATGCCTACGCCGGCGAGCGCGCCGCGCGCTATGCCACGCTGAAACTGTCGGGCCTCGAACAGGCCCCAGGCCACCTCGCCGTGTTCGCCGACAAGGCCAGCGACATCGGTCACGGCCTCGGCCGCGCGACCATGCCGGAGACGACGGAATACTCCGTGGTCGCCGCGATCACCGCGATGTGGCTCGGCGCGCGCGCCGACGGCATCGGCCTCGGCTGGGTATCGATCCTCAATCCGGATCGCATCCACACCATTCTCGACGTGCCGGACTCCTGGAAATTCATCGCTTATCTCTGCATCGGCTATCCGGAAGTAGAATGCGACCAGCCTGAGCTCGAGCAGGCGAAATGGGAACATAGGCGGGGAGCAGAGGGATTCACGGTGCGGCGCTAATTGCGAGCGCTGCGAAGCAACCAGAGTTCATTGGCGGAAAGATTCTGGTTTGCTTCGCTGCGCTCGCAATGACGACCGAGAGAGAGCAATCCGCCTCTACGACTTGCTCT
Source organism: Bradyrhizobium sp. Bra78 (assembly GCF_024519855.1). Classification (NCBI taxonomy): domain Bacteria; kingdom Pseudomonadati; phylum Pseudomonadota; class Alphaproteobacteria; order Hyphomicrobiales; family Nitrobacteraceae; genus Bradyrhizobium; species Bradyrhizobium sp. Bra78. Next base: position 271,910 of record NZ_JALJRE010000003.1, read on the forward strand.
TGCCGGCAACCGCTGCCACAGGCGTCGGATTTTCCGGCTTCTGGAACATCAACAGCGGGCGGAAGATCACGCGGCCATAGGCCTCGTAGTGCTTCTGGGTCGAGACCGCCACCTTCAGCGGCGTCGCGTAATTTGCCTCGAATGTCAGGAACGACGCGTAGGTCCAGGAGAAGCCGACACCGACCGAACTCAGCTCGGTGACCCCCGGGAATGTCGAATACACCGCGCCCCAGTCGGTGAAGACGTAGGTGCCGAAACCCCTGAGCCATTGCGACCAGTTGTACTGCAGTTCGGCGTTGAAGTAATAGCCGCTGTCGCCGGACGCCGAGTTGGAGGGATAACCGCGCACGGTGGTGGGACCGCCGATCGAGAATATCTGGTCGCCCGGCAGCAGCTTCTCCTGCGTGTACTGCCAGCTCGCCAGCAAATTTGTGCTGAAATTCGCCGGCCCGGCGGCGCTGGTCGCGATCAACGAGCCGGTATAGGTGTTGAACGAGCGGTTGTTGCCGAGCACATGGTCCTGCCATTCGATATAGTTCACGGCCGGAGAGACCGTGATCGAATAGGCGTCGCCGGAATTGGTCACCGAGAAGCCTGCCGTGGCCTTGTCGTAGTGATCGTCGGTGACGGCGACGGTGGCGAAGCGGCTCACAGTCTTGCCTTCGGTCTCGGCGGCGTTGAGCAGCACCAGCCAGTTCTGCGTCACCCAGACCGGCTGGCTGAAATTGACCGCGGCCTGGCTCGAGCGGCCGGTGACGTCGAGCGAGACGAACGGTCCCTGGATGATCTTGATCTTGCCTTCGGTGTAGCTGACGCCGACGCGGCCGCCCCAGGGATTGACCGGAACGCTGTAGGCGACGTTGCCGTTGAGATTGCCGTCGGAACGCACGCCGTAGAAGGTCAGGCGGTCGTCGACGCCGAACAGGCCGTGGCGCTTGTAGAAGGCCCCGCCCTCCCAGCGTCCGGTGTTCTCGACGCCCTGGTTGTCGGTGAACAGCTGCAGGGTGTCGACCGGCGGCTCGATCACCGCGAACTGGAGGTCGGTCAGGCCGAAGCTCGTGCCGGGCTGGAGCAGCGCCTTGATCTGCACGTCGTTGGTCCGGTTGAACCAGATCACGTCGCGATTGAGTTTTGGAACGTCGAGGACCTCGCCTTCGGGCTCCTTGACACGCTGAAGGATGTAGTCGGTGCGGGTCTGCTTGTTGCCCTCGATGGTCGTCTTCTGAAGCCGGCCCTCGGTCAGCTTGACGCGGACGATGCCGCCCTTGGCATCCTGCTCGGGCAGCGTCGCGATACCCGTGACGATGCCGCGCTCGGTGTAGATGGCGTTGATGTCGGCGACGAGCTGCAACAGCGCGGCGATGTCGACGTTCTTGCCGACATATTTCTTCGCGATCTCATCGAGCTCGGCCGGCGTGATGAACTTGGACCCGCTGAACTCGACCTTGCGCAGGCGGAATTTCGGCCCGCCCGGCCTCAGGAGCTGGGACTTTTCCCGCTCGCCGCCGATCACGGCCGGCCCGTTGAGCTTGGGCGGCGCGCTCCGCTGCTCGAGCTGGCGGCGCTGCCGGTCGATGTCGTTCTGGATCACGCCGGGGTTGATCGAGGGAACTTGCGCGCGCGAGGCTGCGATGCAGCAAGCTGCAAGCCCGACCCCAAAAGCTGCCCCCCAAATCCGCATCCCGAATCCCGTTACCACGCCTGTGCGAGCCGGCCGACCGCCGGCTTCGTCGTCTCAACCGCCGCGTCCTTCCAGCCCGTGCGCCCCGCGCGCTGCCCCTGGCGGCGCAGCTTGCGCATGTCGCTCAATCCCTCGATGTTGACGGCTGGCCCGGAACCGATGGTCTCGACCGGCCGCGGCGTCAGCAGCGCGTCGAGCCGTGCCTGGCCGGAGAGACCGAGCAGGTAGAACGTGCCCCCGTCCTTCTTCGCGAGCCAGGTCTCGATGCTCTCGCTGCCCTCGCCGTCGACGGAGATGTTGCGGATCATGCTGGCGCCGGTGAAGTCGTTGCAGCAGGTGTGGGTCGGCCCGTAGTTGGTGACAGTCGCCGAGATGTCACCGGTGTAGAACACCACATAGGCGTTGCTGACATTGGCGTTGCCGACCTGGCTCATCGTGAACACGCCACCCGGTTGATAGAGCTGGAGCGTCGGCCAGTTGGACGGAGCCGGCGTACGGTTGTTGAGCAACACCTGCTGGGTCGCCGTGGTGAGCATGAGCTGACCAGGCACATAGCCGCTCAGGATCGCGACGGCCCGCGCGTCGGTCCAGAAGTTGGCGTCCACCACCCTGAACTGGTTGATGATGATGCTGTCAGGATCGATCGAGACGTTGGCCGAGGTCGCGGTGCCGCCGTTGTAGCCCGTCACGTTCATGATCAGCGGGATCTGCGGCGTCGAGCGGATCTGCTCGCCCCTGACGTTGATCGTGTCGGCCGCGAGGTCGAGCTCTTTCCGCACGCTGACGAAGCCGATGGTCAGGTCACCCGGCGAGGACAGCTTGATCGTGGAGCCGCTGATCCGGTCGAGCGAGACCGATCCCGCCGAAGCGAAGTGCGTGTCGCCGTTGGCGAAGATCGATCCACCCCGGATCGAACCGGCATCTGCGCGCAGGTCGATATCACCGGCATCCCCGGGGATGCCTGTGGTGGTGAGCTGGGCGAATACGATGTCGCCCGCGGCGTGCAGGGTCTGCGTGCCGCCGCTGACGGCGGTGCCGAGCGTGATCGCACCTGTCGTCGCGGTCATGCCGAGCGAACCGCCGACATTGAGATTGTCCCAATTGACGACGGTGCCCTGCAGCACCGCGTTGCCGGTCGACGCCGTGAGGTTATGACCGGTGTTGGTCCCTGCCGCGATCAGCCGCGCCGAGCCGTTGGCCGAGACCGAGCCGAGTGTCGGCACGCCGCCCGCCATCACTGTCTGCGCCAGGATGAAGCCGTTGTCGGCAGTGACGGTGACGTTGCCGATGTCGCCGCTATTGCCAGTGGCCGCCAGCGCCTTGAACGTGACGTTCTGGCTGGCGTGGACCGTCTGCGAGCCGCTGGTGTCGGCGGTTCCAATGACGATGCTGCCGTTGTTGGTAACGGCGCTGAAGAAGCCGCTCGCCCCGGTTGCCGTGCCCGCCAGCACCTGATCGAGCGTCAGCTCGCCTGTGCCGACGATGTCCACGCTGCCCTTTATCGCGGACAGCAGGCTCGCCTCGGTGTCGGTCAGAGCCTTCAGATAGATGTCGCCATCGCTCGTGCTTGCCGACAGCCGCGCAGCGTTGAAGTCGTACCGGCTCGTCGCGCTGCCGATGCCGTTCGATGCGCTCAACGAAACTTCGGCGCCCGCGCCGGACGCTACGAACTTGGTCTGGCCGTCGCCATTGTCGATGATCGCTCCGAGCGAGGCGACGCCACCGGCAGTGACGATGATCGAGGGCGCGTTCGAAGCCGCCGCATAGGACAGCGACGAATTCAGCTGGCCGATCGTCGCATCGCCCGTGGTGGTCACCGAGATCACGCCGGCCGCGTTGATGGCCGAATAGGTGCCCATCGACAGCGTCGCGGCGACCAGCGTCATACCGTCGGAGCTGCTGGTCGCAACCACCGGCGCTGCGCTGGAGCCGGCGGCGAAGGTCAAACCGCGGTTGGCGAGCAGTTGCATCAGGCCGTCGCTGGTGATGTCGGCATTGATGGTGAGCGCACCGCGCGGCACGTTCAACGTCAGTGCGCCGCCGGCCGTCACCGTCCCGTAGGCGCCGCTCGCGCCGATCACGAGATCGCCGGTGACCGCCAGGATGCTGAGATCGCCGAACGCCGAGCCGGTTACGCTGCCCGAGATATTCACCTGCAAGGGCTGGAAGATGGAGCCATTGAAGCCGATGTTGCCGCCGGCGCGCAGATCAAGGTCGGTGCCCAGGATATGGATCGCCGAACGGTCCGTGAAGCCGGCTTCGGCGTAGATGCTGCCGCTCGCCGCGAGCTGGATCGCATTGCCGGCGGAGATATTGCCGAGGATGAGATCGCCGGTGGTCTGCTTCACATAAATGCCCTGAGCGGACGAGACCTGGTCGAGCTGGTCGTTGGCCGGGTCGGCGAAGGCGATCTGGATCGCGTTCGCGTTGGTCGCGGGATTGCTTCCGGCTGCCCCTGAGGCGCCGACATTGCCATGCTCGGCGATCAGGGTCAGGTTGCCGATATCGCCTGATATCACCGGAGTGCCGGTCACGCCGGCGGCGGCGCTGATGCTGGTTACAGCGTCGAGCTTGACGTCGCCGCGGCCGGTGACCTCGATGCCGTTGGCCTGTGCGGCCGCGATCGGGCCATAGTTCGCGGTGATGCCGCCGAGCGTGAGGCTGTTCTTGCTGCCGAGATACACATTCGTCAGCGCCTTGGCCGAGATCGCGATCGGATTGTCGACAACGACGAGGTTCTGCTGCGACAAACTGACCGTATAGGTCACGACATGGGTCGTCGGGTCGGTGGTCGCGCCGACGGTGAGCTGGCCGGGACCCGCCGTCGCGAGCAATCCCCTCTGCTCCGGCGACAGCGCCGAGGAATCGACGCTGGTGAAGTTGAAAGTCTGGGGCGCGGCCGAATTGCCGACCGAGCCGCGCGGCGCGTAGAGCATGATCTGGTTCGCGCTGACATTGGCAACGACGTTCTCGTCGATCGGCGGCGGTGCGGCGCCGACGGCCGACGAGGACACAGTGTAGGCGAGCTGGCTCTGCGTCCACTGCGCGCCGGCGGTGATGATGCCGTAGACCCGCTCGGTCGATGCGAGCGTGTAGGCGTAGCCCGCATTGTAGGAGTTCAGCGCTGTCTGCAGCGCCGTGTTGCTCGGCATGCGCTGATTGGCCGTGGAGACGCCGTCGAACAGCTTCGTGAACAACGCCGACGACAGCGAGCTGCCGAACACGGCCCCCAGCGGATCTGCGGGGGCGGTGCCAAGCAGTGCCGTCAGCGAGCTCTTGAGCTCGTCGGTGGTGATCTTGCCGAGCAGGAACTGGTCCCTCAGGAACCGCGTGGTGGCCTCGACTTTCATGTCCATCGTCGAGACGTTGACCGGATCGATGCCGAGCTTGGCAGCCACTTGCGCCCGAAGCACCGTCAGGCCCACCGAGGTCGGGTTGTAGGTGCTGCCGTTCGCGAAGGCGATGTTCTTGAGCTGGAAGTAGTCGTTATAGGCCGACGTCACCATTGACTGGTAGCTGTTGACGGCGTTGGTGGCGGCGTTGCCGCTGAGCAGGTCGAGGCTGGCCCAGACGTCCTGGAGATGCTGGCTCTGCGCCTGGGTGAGACCCACCGCTGCCCGGCCGTTCAGGATGTTGGCCTGATTGCCGTCGGAGCCGGCCGCCTCCAGGAACACCGGGCCGCCGCTCGACTGGACCGTGCCGAGGCGCAAATCGCCCTTGGACTGGACGATGTAGGTGCCGGTGGCCGAGGCGCTGTCGAGAACGCCGCCATCGACGCTGCCGCCGGCCTGCGCGGTGCCCGTCGCCTGGATCACCAGCGGATTGATGTTGGTCAGGGTAGACGCGCCATTGACGACGCTGCTCGTCGCGCCGATCGCGCCGGCGGTGGAGTCGATCTCGACGTTCTTGCCGGTCACGACGGGGTTGGCGCCGTTGTAGGGGGACGCCGAGTTGATGTCGCCGGTCGCCGAGATAGAGACGCTGCCCTGCGGCGGCGCGCTGCCTGCCGAATTCACTTTCACCTGGTTGATCGAAAGCGAGCCGATGGCCGCGATCGCGATGTCGTGGTCGATCGAACTAGCCGTCAGGCTGCCGCCATAGACCTGCACCTGGACGGGAACACCGTTCGCGCCGATCGTGCCGATACCGCCATCCGCCGAGAGAATCACGCTCCTGCCCGATATCATCGGGTTGTTCGCGTCCGCGCCGGAGGTGACGGCCGAATTGGCTCCGGTGGCGCTGACCGTCGTCGTGCCCGAGAGGTTGTTGATCGGACCGTTGACGACGATGCCGGAGTTCGAAGTGACCGAAACCGTGCTGTTGCCGCCGCCGCTGAACGAGATGTTGATCGGGTTCGACGCCTTGACCGTATTCGTCAGCGTCAGGGTCAGGTGATCGTAGATCTCCTGGTACCAATTGTATTGGCCGTCCGCGCCGCAGCACTTCTCGGGATGGGTGCCGCCGCCGCCGCTGTGATAGCCGCCGGTCGCGGTGACGACTTCCTGGAAGTTGCTGCTTTGCAATTGGCCGGTGTTGCCGCCGCCGCCCGTGGCCTGCATCACATTCGAAACCAGGCTGATCGTGCGGGTCCAGTTCTGCCCGGTGGTCGCATTGGGCGTGTAATGCCAGCCGTAGTCGAACTGCGTCGAGTCCGTCGGACGATCGAGCGTGGCCGTATCGACCCACTGGTAATACATGTTTGCTTTTGGCGCGTACTGGATGCCTGCCGTGCCGCTGAGGCCGGTCAGCATCGAGTCGGTGTACTGGCTCGCATTGACGCCGCTCGTCCGATACGTCGACACCTGCTGGCTGCCCGCAGCGGAAGGATTGTAGACGTACCACGTCGTCTGCTGCTGGAGCTGATCGACGATCTCGATCACGCTCGGCGCGCTGACGCCGGTATTGATGGTGTTGGTGACGAGCTGGAGCCCGGTTGAGTTGTTGACCGTGATCGAGCCGGCGCCGCCTTTGACCGCGATAGTGCCCTGGGAAACTCCATCCTGGGTCGAGGTCGAGATGATCTTTCCGTTCAAATAGACGTAGCCGCCCGAGCCCTGCACCACGCCGTTCACCATGATCTGGTCGGTGAGAGCGTTGTACTTCACCCCGATCTTGATGTCGCTGGCGGCCTCCGTCGTCGCAGAGGCCGTGATGTCGTAATAGCTGCCGTTCCGCGCGTTGGCCTGGGCCTGGGCAAAGTCCGCGCCATTGTTGCTGGTCTTGAGGGTGTTGATAGCGGTCAACGCGGCGCCGCCGATATCGACCGAGTAATCGCTGCTCGTGCCGCTCTGGATGGTGCCGTTGATGTTGATGACGCCAGCCGAGATGATGATCGCCTTGCCGAAGATGAAAGGCGCGTTAGCTGGCGTTTGGTACCCCGCGGTCGCGGTCGAGCTATTGTTCGAGGACGAGTTCGATTGCGCGGTCCTCGGCGTGATCACGTCGGGCTGGATATTGACGACCTGGAAGTAGGCAGAACACCCCGCGCAATTGAATGGCGAGTAGAACGTGGACGTGTGGTTGGTGGTGGTGGTGTTGCCCTGGGAATCTGTCGAGGTCGTGGTGTAATCGTAGGTCGTGTTGCTGTAGACGCCCTGGCCGGTATAGGTATCCCGCTCCCACGGCGCGGTGGAGATGGTCTGAACCGTCGGCCCTTCCATGATCGCGAGCGTAGCGGCGTTAGGCACGCTGCCGGCGTTGGGATTACCGTTGCCCGGCGCACCCTGGCCCATCGGCAGGAAGATCGCCGAATAGAGCGACAGGCCGTCGTAGTACAGATCCAGCATGCGCGCGGTGAAGATCGTGCTGCTGCTCGCCGTTTGCTGAACGCCGGTATTGCCGTCGACGCAGCAATAGTAGGAATATGGGTGGCCGCCGCCCGCGCCGATATGCGGGCTGGTCGCGTAGTCGCCATAGGCGCCGAGATAGGTCGCCGCCGCCATGACCGCCGTCAGCGTGTCATCGTCAGCCGGCTTGAATTCGACACCCGCCCATTGCGAGAGAACATCGTGGTTGGAGGTGTAGAAGCTGCCAAGGCCGCCCAGGAAGACGAACGAGCCGTTGGGCGCCACCATCTGGACGGTCGCGGCATTGAGCGACTGCGACGCGACGATGCTGCCGAGATTGTTAGTGATCTTGAGCAGGCCGTTCTCGTTATTGACGGCGCCGTCGAAGTAGATGTCGGGCGTGCGGGTCAGCTGGTTGCCGTTCTGGTCGACGCCGAGCCCGCTGAAGGGATCCAGGCGGTTGTAAGTGGCCGAGATGTCGATGATCGGCGTCGCGCTCGGTGTGGCGGTGAAGGTCACATTGGAGTGCGAATCCGGGTCGACATGGTCGATCTGGCGATAAGTGATGTTTCCTCCGGTCACATTGGTGACCGTGAGGTTGGCCAGGTCGATGAAGTCGAGGCCCTTGTTCTCGATCTTGATCATCGGCGAGCTGCGCGCGATGACCGCGGGCGCCGCGGGGTTCGTGCCGCTGTTTCCAGTCAGCTTCTGCGCCAGGATCGAGACGTTGCCGGCGGATACCAGCATGTCGCCGAATGCGAAGGCGTTGCCGGGGGAGTCGGAGGTATACGGCGCCTGCTGGATCAATGTGTTGATCTGGCGCTGGATGTCGCCGGTCGGATCGGTGCCGGACGGCGACATCGTCGCTGGCGCCGCGGGCGTCGCCGCCGCGAGCTGCGAGCGGATTTGCGTCTCGGTCAGGCCGGTCAGCGTGACGAGCTGGTTGACGACGTTCTGGTAGGGATTGAAGCCGCCGACGATGGTGTACTGGACCACCTGATGGTTCCAGCTCATCATCGGGTTGAAGTGATCGACGTCGGCGACATATTCGAGGGTGGGTGTCGACGAACCGCCGGACAGCAGTGACGAGTAAGCACTCGTCGTGCTCGCGGTCGGCGCACTCGCACCGATGTCGATCGTGATTGTGATATCGTTGTTGATGCCCGCCACCACCAGGCCATTGAGCGCGACATCGCCGGTTCCGCTGGTGTGGCTGTGGTTGTCGCTGTTCTTGGCGCTGAAGATGTCCAGATACGGATTGTAGTTGCTGCCGTTGCCGGAGGCCGTGACCTGACCCTGGGTCGCTCCCAGGGCAATGTTCTGTACGCCGAGCACGCTCGAGGTGTTGGCGAGTGTCAGGCTCGTGGTGTCGCCGGCATTGGCCGTGCCGCGGTAGAGCGCGGAGATCGGAACGGCGGTGTTGTTGTAGACCACCGTCGTCGCGGTTGCCTGCACGCTGCTGAAGGTGATGGTATCGCCCGACATGCCGGCATAGATGTTGATCTGGCCCCAGGCCTCGACCTTGGCGTGGTCGCCGACATTGACGGCCTGGTCCGCGTGGACCCAGCTGTTGGTGCTGGCACCGACGCCGGCGATCGCGCCGTAGAGACTGGCGTTGGCATTGTTGGCCGCCGCCATCTTCGCAGCCGTGCCGATATAGATCTTGCCGACGCTGAACAGCTCGCGGGCATTGATGTTGACCGCAAGCGTGGCGTTCGCCGTCATGTTGGATTCGGCGCCGCCACCGGCGAAGAAGCTGGCCGTGGCCAGGCTCGCCGTGTCGTTGGTGTTCAGCGTGTTGTAGGCCTCGATGTTGATCACCGCCGCCGAGGTCCGCGGATCGCCGTTCAGGCTCAGGACCGTGCCGGCGCCGATATTGGTGGTGACCGTCTGGGTGACGTGGGAGTCGCTGAGCGCGGCAGCGCCCGAGAACGAGCCGCCGGAGCCCGACCGCGCGCCGCCGCCGGCCTGGTTGACGATGTCGTTGGAGATGACGACCATGTCGCCGCCGGCCGAGTTGATGATCAGATGCGTTCCGATCTCGGCAGTGGTGGTCGAGTCGACGTCGTTCTGCGCGTTGCCGGCGGAGACGCCGGCCGTGGACGCCTGATAGGCGTCGCCGCTGGCGGCATAATTCGTGGTGTGCTTGGCCTGGATATTGAGACCGCCGAAATAGAGCGTGTCATCCGTCGCGCCACCGTCGAACCGCGCATCGGTCACGGCGGTCGAACTCGTCGTCGCGACCGCCGCGGCGCCGGCGTAAGTGCCGCCCGCGCCGACCGTTGCGCTGGAGACGTTGGTATCCTTGCCGGTGGCCGTGATCTGCAGGATGCCGGTGTAGTCGGTGTGATTGAGATGGGTCGCGTCCATATCCGCGGGCGCCCCCAGATAGGCGTAGGTATGCGCGCTCGACGACGTCTGGGCGACGGTCGCACCCAGTGCCAGGAACCCGGTCGAAAGGCCGGTCGCCTGGGCGTATTGGCTGCTGTCGCTTTCAGCCGCAATGACCACATCGCCGTTGGGAAGCGTAATCCCGGTTCCGCCGTACGCGCTGACCGTCGCGTTCTCGGAAGCCATGGCCAAACTGCCCTGCGCGCCGATCAGCGAGCCGCCGCCCCCTGCGAGCGCCCAGGCGTAGGTCGTCGTGCCGCTGGTCGGAACCAGCGCCATGGCGGTCACGGCGAGCGCACCGCCCGAGAAGTCGGCATTGTCGCCGACATCGGCCGTGACCGTGGCTCCGACCGTAGACTTGGCGACGGCCACGCCGACCGCGCCGCCGCCGACCGAGACGCCGATCGCGCTGCTCGACAGATTGGGCATGATCGACGCGGTCACCAGCGTGCCGACGCCGGTCGCGGACGTGGTGATCGAGGCGCCCGATCCGATCTCGGCCAGTACGGACGAGTTCTCGTGCGCCTCTGCGTCCGCACCAACGCCGGCGACGATACCGCCGCCGAGTGCGGTTGACGTCGTGGTCATGGTGCCGGCGCCGGATGCACCGACCGCCAGCGTCGAGGCATTGACGGTGGTGTCGTCCAGAACCTTCGCCGCGACCGAGCTCGATCGTCCCGCGGTGGCGACGGAAGCGCCGACGGCCACGGCGCCGCCGGTGACGCCGCCGGTGAAGACGACCTGGGTCGAGGAGTCCTGCGCCATGACGGCGACGCCGGTGCCGCCGGTGCCGGTGACCTGGCCGCCGAGCTGTGCCGTCACGGTGTTGGCAACGTTACCGACCGCCACGGCCGCGTCCGCGCCGAAGTAAAGCGCCGCGCCGCCTGCGATCGCCTCGGTGTCGATGGTCTTGCCGGCATAAGGCCCGGTGCTGGCGTCCTTGACGACCGCCGCGACGCTGACGGAGGGCGCGGACACGACCGCGCTCAGATTGGCCAGCACGCTGCTGTCGACGCTGGTGTAGCCGATGCCGGCACCGATGCCGACGTTCTTTGCGAAGCCGGCGCCGAGCAGGTACATCTTGGCCGCATTGGCGCTGGTGGCGGCGACATGGACCTCAGAACCCGTGACGTTGCCGCCCGCGATCTGCGCGGTGACGCCGTCATTGCCGCCCGTGAGCACGCTGCTGACGTCGTAGGTCGACGTCACATTGGCATTGTTCGGATTGCCAGCTGTGCCGCTCGCGACCGCGTTGCTGCCGTGCGAGGAATTGGTGCCGGCGTTTACTGACGCGATGGTGCCGTTGCCGCCCTGGTTGAGCTGGCCGGTCTGCTCGCCCTGCGTATCCGGATCGGCCGTGTTGGTGCCGATGATGATGACGCCGACGGTCGCACCGATGCCGACGCTGCCGCCGATGCCGGCGGTGACCGCGTAGGACAGCACTTCCTTGGTGCTGAGCGCGCCGACATTGATCGCACCGGACGAGTTCAGATTGCTGTTGCGGCTTTCGGCAGTGGTCTGGCTCTTGAACACGATGACATTGGCGGCCGCTCCGACGCCGACGCCGCCTCCGCTGGCACCGATCGCGAGCGCGCCGGCGATCTCCTTGATCGCGACGTCCTCGTTCGCGTTGATGGTGACCGCGCCGGCGGCCCCGCCGGTGACCGATTGCAGGGTCGTGTCGTAGACGCCGGCGATGGTGGTGTTGCTGGCGATCTCGATGTTGGCCATACCGGCGATCGCGGCCGTCCCGGTCGAGAGCGCGCCGCCGACCGCATAGGCCTCGAAGCGGTTCTTCGTGTTGGCCTCGACGTCGAGCGCGCCGCTCAGATTGAGCGCGGTCGTATGCGCGGCGCCGTTGCCCTGATAGTGGAACTCGTCACCGACATACGCCTCGGTCCGGTTTGATGACACCTGGACCAGGAACGCCGCGCCGATCGCGGCCTGGCTGCCATAGGCGCCGGAGCCATTCGCGGAGAAGATGCCGGTGTTGTTGTTGGCGTTTACCGTGAGTGACGCCGCCGTCAGCGCGCCGCCATCGACATAGGCTTCCGTCGTTGCCTGGAAGACGTTCAGCCCGACCGAGCCGGTGTTGAATCCGATCGCGATCGAGGACGCGTCCTGCTCGGCATTGGCCTTCACGGTGACGGCGCCGACCGTCGGGCTCGACGAGGACACGCCGCCGACAGTGGAATTGGTAATGTAGGCGCGCGTGTCGCGTGACATCGTCGTGCTGATGATGGTGGCGCCGCCGCCGCCGCTACCGGTGGGCGGCACGATGCCGACGCCCAACGCGCCGGAATAGGAGAAGCTCGAGGCGGCGACCTCGATCTGCGGCGCCAGCGTCGACGAGGTCAGGCGGGAGTCGATGGCTGCGCTGTCGATATAGGCCCGGGTCGCTCCGCTCATCACATTGGTGATCGGGTTGATCATGATCGCAATGCCGCTGCTTGCGGCGAGCGACGCCACGTTGGTCACGACCGCCTGGTGCGAGCTCGCGACGACGGCAAGGCCGCGCACCGTGTCCTGGTTCTCGGAGAGGTCCGGCGTGTTGTCGCTCGGCGTCTGTGCGGCGCCGAGATCGAAGGCATGAACGAGCGTGCCGTTGTTGACCGACAGCGTATCGGTCGCGCTGGTTCCGCGCGCATCGACCTTGGTGTTCGTCCCGCTGATATAGGCCGCGGTGGTTCCGGTAATCTGACTGGTCACCAGCGAGCCCGCGGCGCCGCCCGCGCCCTTGCTGATCGACACGGCGCCGGCAAATACCGCCGCCTTGTCGTTGTTGCCGGCGATCACGGCAACGTTGTTGTTCGCGGTCACATCGGCGCCGTTGATACCGTTGGTGCCGGCAGCGGTGATGCCGGCGGTGACGTTGGTTCCCAGCAGATTGGTGGCGACCGAACCGGCCAGGCCGACCTGCGAGGACATCGCGATACCGACGGCAACGGTCGAGATGCTGGCGTTCGAGTTCGCGCTGACGGCGAGATTGCCCGAGGCGGTCAGCTTGGAGCCGGTGACTCCGGCGCCGACATTGTTGGCGATGCTGCTGTAGACGAGCGCGAGACCAGCAGCGCTGCCCTGCGTCGAGGCGCCCGCGATAGCGGCCGTTCCGGTGATGCTGGAATTGTCGCTCGCACTGACGGAGATGTTGGAGGCCGTCACGGTCGATTGCGTCGTGTCGGACTGACTGTTTCCGATAGCCGCCGAAACGGTATTGGCGATCGAGCTGATCGTCATGCCGCCGACGCCGGCAAACTGGCTGGTCGCCAGGCCGAATCCGATTGTGACCGACTGGATCTTCGTGGTGTCGACAGCATTCACACTGACCCTGCCGAGGGCCGACATCCGGACGTTGGCGATATAGGCCGAATGCGTCGTCGCGATGGTATCGTACACCATCGAGGCGCCGACATTGTTCTTGCCGGCCTGGATGGTGCCCGCAACGGAGATGATGCTGGCGCCCGGACCGTTACCCATGCCATCGTTGAGCGCCGCCGCGCTGAAATCGATGCAGTTCTGCGTGCCATTGCCGGCGGCGGCCGTGCACGTGTCCGATGCGAGATGATTATTGTTCGACTTCTTGACGAGATTTCCGAGCGCGGTATCGAGGTCCGACACAGCGCCGCTGTCCGCCAGCACCGTCACGCGCCCGACGTTGATGTTCACAGTCGAGCTGCTGTTGATATAGGCCGTCGTCGTGGGCGTAACCTCGTCGACGACGATCGCACCGGTAAGCCCGTTGGCCCCTGCCCCGCCCGTGGCCGCACCGGCGGCAATGACGCTGGCGCTGTCGGCCAGCACCAGCAGGCTGTCATAGTTCGAGATCGACGTGCTGCGGATATGCGCGTCAGTGGCATTGCCGCCCGTGGGATCGGCAATCGACGCGTAAGTCAGCCCGATGCCGACACCGGCCTTACCGCCGGACACATAGAGCGAGCCGCCGCCGATTGCGATGCTCGTGGTCTGATAGGCGTCGACCTCGATCGCGCGATTGGTCCCCGTCGCGTAGCCCGTGATGGTCGAGCTCTCGATGTAGGCGTTGGCGCTGTCCGTCATGATGCCGACCGACCCCGACAGCGCGGCCGCATTGGCTGACGTCCCGCCCGCAACCCCGATGGCGACGACGGTTTCCGACCCGCCATTGAGCGCCTGCACCGTCACAGACGTCTGGTTCTGCATCGTGGTGCCGTAGATATAGGCGAGCGTGGCATTGCTGGACATCGCAGCCGCAATGGCGGCGCCGACGGCGGCTCCCTGAGCCGACGAGCCCGACATGTTGGCCGCGGCGGAGCCGGAGCCGTTGCTGAGGATCGTGTCGTTGAGCGCCTGCACGATCGTGCCCGTGTTCGCCGCGGTCGCCGTGGTGAATTTATTGACCGACGTATTCCTTATATAAGCACTGGTTCCGAGCGAGACGTCGCTCACCGACGAACTACCCGCGAGGTCCATGGTGAAGCCGTTCGTGCTCGATCCGGAGCTCGAGCTGATCTTGTTTGCAGCCAGCGCAATTCCGGCCGGCCCGCCGGTCGCGGCGGCGCTGGCGGCGCCCGCCTTGTCGGCGAAGCTGGACAATGAGGGCTCGGTAATCGAAGCCGCGACGGCCGCTGACGTGATCCGGCCTGAGGTGGTGGCGCTGATCGTGAGGTTGTCGACGTTGACCGAACCGCTTCCGCCGCTGTTGCCGGCAAACGGATCGTCGGTGCTGAACGGCCCGGGCCGGATGTCGGAATGGTTGTCGCCGATATAGGCGGACGTATCCATATTCGCGCCCAGATAGGCAACGGACAATCCAACCGCCGAGCCGCCGCCAACATTGACCGCACCGGCGATCGTCACGACCGACAGGTCCTGTTGCGCCAGGATGTTGAGCGTCGGAGAAAAGACGCTGGCCTGGCTGGAGATCGAGGCGTGCGTCGTGTTGTTGAGGAAGCCGAGCGAGGTGATGCCGTTCAGCGCCAGCGCGCCGGCCGCCTTTCCGGACGACGGCGCCACCGCGACAAACTGGTCCGAGGTGATCGCGTTGACGGCGATGTCGTCCGCCGCCCGCAGCGTCGCCTGGTCGGAAACGCCGGCGATCGTGCTGGTGTTGAACTGGACGAAATTGAGCGAGCCGCCCACCGAGGAGCCGCCGGACGTGTTGCCGGGCAGGAAGCCGAGCGTGCCGACATTGCCGGCGGCGTCGATCGAGGCCGTCGTCGTCGTCGCCGCGATCTGGATGCTGGCGTCGTAGGCGTGGACGTCGCCGTTGTTCACCGTCGCGGACCAGCTGCTGCCGCAAGCCGCCGTCGTGCATGTCGCGGTCAGGCTGGCACTGCTGGCCACCCACGCCGTGGTGTTGTTGTCCACGACGAAATGGTTCACCGAGCCGGCGACGGCGGCGGTATCGCCGGCGTCGGCCGTGGCGTTGGCATAACTGGTCAGGATGTTGCCGCCGACGCCGAGATTGCCGTTGAGGTGGCTGAGAACCTCGGTCAATCCGTCCCACTTCAGCCAGGTATTGGTGATCGGCATCCAGGTGCTGGCGTCGACCGCGATGTTGGCTGCGTTGATCACGGTGCCGCCGCCGATATAGGCGTTTGAATTGTGGTTGAAATTGCCCCAGGCGACCGCGGCGCTGATCGCAACCCCCTCGCCGGTTGATGCGTTCGACGTGATCGCAGCAGCCGTCGCGTTGCTCCGCACGCCCCGGTCGATGAGAGTGCTGACGACGGCGACGTTGCCGTTGATATAGAGGCTGGGTGTGCCACCGCTTGGATTTTGCCCGATCGATGCGGTCGCGTTTTCGGTGCTGTTGGCCAGCGACAGCGCGGCGGCAACCTTCAAATCGAAGTTCACCGGAAAGAGCGGGACCATCTGCTGGGCGATCAGCGGACTAAGGGTTGGCGAGGAAACCATGAACTCCTGGATAGCGCCGATCAGGGCCGGCGTACCGACGATGGTCGAGGCCATGGTCGAGTTGCTCGTGGTGTTCGACGTCGCCTCGACCGTCACGGAGCCGTTCATCCTGGAGGAGGCGCTGGCGCCAAGCGACGAGCCGAGCTTCGCGGTCGCGGAGGTGGTGACGTCGCTGATGGCAAGCGCGCCGCCGATCCCGCCGCTCGCATTCGGCGTGCTCAGCGCAACCGACGTGGCACCGGTCGAGAAAGAGTTGTTGTTGATCGCACGCAGCGTCAGCGAATTGCCGGATGCAATCACGGTGCCGACGGAAAGGTTTGCACCGGTCGCGACGTTCGCCGTGGTCGAGACCGAGCCGGTAGAATAGGCAACGGTCTCGATGAATTGCGCGCTGGAGGTCGCCGCGACCGCAGTCACGTTCAGCGTGGCGTCGTTGGTGGCGTGGATGGCGAGGTTGCCGCCCGCGCTGATCGTGGCGCCGGAGGCCACGTTGGTCGTGACGTTACCGTCGAGCTTGCCGACGACCGCGGCGGCGCCGATCGGCGAGCCGCCGAGCAAGGTGCTCGCGATCGCCGGATCCTGCGCCGTCTCCGAGCCATGCGAGGCGATCATGATATTGCCGGCGCCGTTGATGTTGGCGTTGCCGTTGATGTTGACCGTCGCCGTGGCGCTCGCGGCCACATAGCCGCCGTTGATGCCGAGAAGCGAGGCCGCAAGCGTGGTGCCCACCAGCGTGAAGAGGCCGGGGACCGAGCTCGTGAAGCTGGACGTCGCGATCGACGTCGCGCCGATCGAAATGTCGCCGCCGGTGATCTGGCCGTCGACCGTGATCCCTGTGGTCGCGGTGGCCTGGCCCGACAGCCTGGTGTCGCTCGCCGTCGCCGTCAGCGTGACGTTGCCGTTGGTGTAGTGGGAGCCACCGAAATCGACCACCTGGGCTAGAATCCTGGCGCCGCTCGAAATGGTGATATTCGGCGCGTCGATGGTGACGTTGTTGGCATTGCCTGTCGAATGACCATTGGCATCGAGCCGTCGGGCATCGACCAGCGCATGCGCCAGCATCGTGATCGAATTGTCGGCCTGGACCAGATAGGTGGCGCCGGCGCTCAGCGCCGCAATGGCGTTGGCGACCGAGCTGTTCGACAGCGTCACGCCGGTGTCGCCCTGGCTTGCGTCACCGATGACCACATCGGTCGGGTCGATCAGCAGCGTGCCAGCCCGGCCGGCCGGTGCGCTGAGGTTGATGGTAACCCCGCTGCCGACGTCGATGACGCCGTTTCCGCTCAGCTCGACCAGGCCCGCATTGCCCATCTTCGAGCTGGCATTGAACTTCGCGCCACTCCTGACGGTTACGTCGTTGACGGCCTTGACGAGAACGCCGCCGGCATCTCCCGTCCTGCTCGCCGTGCTCAGCCTGGCGTTCTTGCCGAGGTCGATGTTGTTGCCGGCCTGCACCGTAATGTTGCTCGGCGTCGAGGTCTTGCTGCGAGCGGTCAGGCGCCCGTTGATCCTGGCGTTGTTGACCGCGCCGATATGGATCGAGCCGTTGCTCACGGTGATGGCGCTGGCGCTGCGCAGGCCCTTGGAATTGACCGAGGCTGCGAACTTCGCGGCGTGATCGAGATTGGCGATGTCGCGCTGGCTGGCACCGCCGACGAAGACGTTCTGCCCGGTCAGGCGCACGCCGTCGATGGCGTTGACCCGGCCGTAGATGCGGATGTTGCCGTCCGGCGAGACCGGGAACGAGCCCGCCATCAGATGGCCGACGGCAGAGCCGTTGATCTGCCCCTGCGCACCGATCAGGCTGTCGGTGAACTCCCGCGTCGGCGTCGAGACGTTGAGGCTGCCGACGTTCACGGTGCCGCTGCGGCCGACCACGAAACCCTTGGGATCGGCGAAATAGACGTTACCGCCGATCGCACCATTCATGTACGAATTGAGCGTGCCGTTGACGTAGACCGGCGCGTCGCGAACGATGTTGACGAGGTTCCGCGTCCCGGTCGGCAGTTGCAGATTGACGGTGTTGCCCTGCCCGACGCTGAACTGCGAGAACGAGTTGAAGGCGTTGTTGCCCGAGACCGTCGAGGTCGTGACGTTGGTGACGCTGCCGGAGGTCTGAAGGCTGGTCCCGGTGCGGCCATCGGGTGTGATCACGTTCGCCGTCTGTGCCTGGAGGCGCACGCTGAACACCGGCAGGAAGACCATCTGCAGCGCGCAGAGCAGTGACATCGAACGGAAGCGCGCAAGCCCCCGCAGCGTCAGCTCGGCATTGTCTCGCCTCGCAGATGGCCTGCGCATTTCAGATCCTCGTCATCGGCATTGGCGCCGATCCACAACCGGGTGGGAGAATGTCGTGCGGCTGTCCGGCATCAGAACTGGCCGGGCGGCAGCTTGAAGATGTCGGGGCTCTTGGCGTCGGCCACGTAGAACAGCAGCAGGCTGGTCGGCGTCAGCACACGCTGGTTGTTCTCCTTGTTCTCGAACGTGCCCTGGAGCAGGAGGATCACCGAGCGGTCCCTGGGGTCGCTGCCGCGGAACATCACGATGCCGCCGTTGACGGGCATGTTGACCGCGATGGAGTCGGGCTTGAATCCCTCGCTGAGGAAATGGGCGCGCAGGATGTTGGCGTTGGAGAACAGCTTCTCCGGCGTCATCGCCGCGTCGGTGCCCTTCGACCAGACGACGCCGACCTGGATCAGCGATTTCGACTTGTAGCCGAACACGTAGGAGAGTTCGGCGGTGCCACCGTTCGGCAGCAGGTCGGGCGCTGAATAAAGCAGGCTGTGCGTCAATTCCGAGGCATTGTCCTGTGCCTTGACCGCGTCGGGCTTGGCGCCGAAATCCTTGGACATCGCCGCGCGCACGTCGGCCTCGTTCATGCCGAACTTGGCGGAACGGAAACCGTCGATCGCCTTGATCTTGTCGTCTGCGGCCGCTGTCTCGGCGGCGGCTGCCGACGTCGCGCCGGCGGCAGTGGGTGCAGTACCGGCTGCGGCAGCTTTCGGCGCCGGCGCGGCTTTCTGCTTCGGCACGGCGCCCTGGGCCGCAAGGGGCCCGGCTGCAACGGAGGTGAGCAGACCAACGAGGGCCGGAACGAGATAGATCTTGCGCATTGAAAACCTTCGAAACAACTTGAAACAGCGCTTCAAAAATCGGCAGCTACGAAATCGACTTCTCCGGACCGACCTCGCAACCCAAGCGGAAAATGTTGCAACGCCACAATGCGTTACAGATCGGCACGGAGCAGACAAAGCTCGAAACAGCGACTCCTTGGCCGGGACAGCAATACGGTATCGGACTGCCGAATGCTGCGAACGAACATTCATAAGCGCATTTTTTCATCAATTGTGGACACCGCCCTTTCGCGTTAAGCAACCGGCTTGGGACCGACCATCGTGCAAAGAATTCCATGACCGAACGGCCTTCCGCGCTCGCGCTCGATCGCCGCGGCTTCATACGGCTTGCAGGCACAACCGCGGCAGGCTGGATTGCGCTCGGCGCAACGTCAGATCGCATGCGCGTGGTCGCATCGCTGACGGCATTGCCGCTCGACGACGAACTGACCAGACGAAGCATGATCGACGGCCCGTCCTCCCGCCTGGGTGGCCTCATCGTCGGCTTGAGGCAGCGAGGCTGGGTCGAAGGCGTCAACTTCAGATTCGAGCTCCGCTCGACTTTCGGCGGAGCGGACAAGCTCGCGACCGCGGTCCGGGAATTGATGGAGCTCAAGCCGGACGTGATCGTGACCGGCTCGACGATCGATACCGCGGCAGTCCTGGCGGCCACCAAGACCATCCCGATCGTCTTCGCGACCGCCAACGATCCGGTCGGCAACGGCTTCGTCGAGAGCCTCGCGCATCCCGGCGGCAACGTCACAGGCTTCACCAACAGCACCGCCGAGATGGGCGGCAAATGGCTCCAGCTCATCCGGGAGGCCGTGCCGGATCTTGCGCGCGTCGGCGTCCTGTTCAACCCGGCGACCACACCTCGCGGCGGCCGCTTCTTCCTCGAATCCATCGAGCAGGAGGCCGCGACGGCCGGAGTGTCCGTGGTCCCCGCCCCCGTCAACGCGCCGACGGAGATCGACGAAACCATCGGGCGCTTTTCCGAACCGCCCAAGGCCGCGATGGTTGCGCTGGTCGACAGCTTTCTCGTAGTCAACCGGAAGGCCGTCGTGACGGCTGCGGCGAGCCATCGCGTGCCCACGATTTATCCGTTCCATTATTTCATGGATGTGGGCGGGCTGATGAGCTACGGGCCGACACTCGAAGTGCGCTCGGCCGACTACGTCGACCTGATATTGCGCGGAACCAAGGCCGGTGATCTTCCGGTGCAATCGCCGCGGAAATACGACCTCCTGATCAACCGCACGGTCGCCCGCGCTCTGGATTTGACGATTCCATTCACGCTGCTCGCGCGCGCCGACGAGATCCGCGAGTGAACGAGACGGTCGACCAGGAGCATTTGCCGACGCCTCCCGGCCGATTGTTCCGCAAATATCTCTACTCGATCGTCGCCCTCGCCTTTGCAGCACTTGCGATCAGCACCGGATTCGACGTCTGGTTCTCCTACCGCGAGCAGAAGCAACTTCTCGCGGCGACCCAGCGCGAGCAGGCCGCTTCCGCGGCCATTCAGATCGGCCAGTTCATCGGCCAGATCGAAAACCAGATCAAATGGCTCTCGCGGCTGCCGCCGGAGCTGTCCTCGAACGAAGACGAGCGTCTGAACGCCATCCGCCTCCTGCGCCTTTCGCCCGCAATCGCCGAAATTGCGGAGCTCGACTCGCAGGGCCGCGAGCAGGTGCGCGTGTCGCGCCGTGTCGCGGACAGAGTCGGCGGCAAAGCTGACCTCTCTGCCACCCCGGCCTTCCGCGGCGCCAACGAGAGCCGCACCTATTACGGGCCGGTCTACTTCTTCAGCGACACCGAACCGTTCATGACGATCGCCGCGCGCGGCGTCGGCCGCGATCCGAGCGTGATCGTCGCCGAGGTCAATCTGCGCTTCATCTGGGACCTCGTCGCCGGGATCAGGGTGGGCAATACCGGCAAGGCCTACGTGGTCGACCGCATGGGGGTCTTGATCGCGCATCCCGATTTATGGCCGGCACTGCGCAGGAGCGATCTTTCCGGCCATGCCGACGTCCGCGCCGCGCTCGATGGCGTGGGGCCGCCCTCGAACGGCCTGGTCAAGGAGGATCTGTCGGGCCAGCGCGTGCTGTCGACCTACGCAACGGTCCCCTCGCTGGGCTGGCTGGTGTTCGTCGAGCTGCCGCTCACCGAAGCCTACGCGCCGATCTATGCATCGATCGGACGCTCGACGTTTCTCCTGGTCGTCCTTCTCGCAATTGCGGTGCTGGTGTCGCTCTGGCTTAGCCGGCGCATGACCGTGCCGATCCAGATCCTGACGCAGGGCGCGCGGCGGATCGGCAGCGGCGATCTCGGCCTGCGGCTCGCGATCAAGACCGGCGACGAGCTGGAAGCGCTCGGCGACCAGTTCAACCGGATGGCCGCGCATTTGCGCGAATCCTACGCGACGCTGGAGCGCAAGGTGATCGAGCGCACCTCCGAGCTGGAGAAGACCCGCGACCAGGCTCTTGCCGAGCACGACGCCGCCGAGCGCGCGCGCAGCGCGGCGGTGGCTGCCAACGAAACCAAATCGCGCTTCCTCGCGGTCGTCAGCCACGAGTTGCGTACGCCGCTGAACGGCGTCATGGGCGTGCTGCAATTGCTCGACGACGGCGGCCTCGGCGATGCCCAGCGGCGTCACCTCGCGACTGCGGCCGCATCGGGCGAAACGCTGATCGCATTGGTCGACGCCATCCTGGAATACGCACGGCTGGAAGCCAGCGTCGAAGCGCTGGAGACGCGTGACTTCCGGCTTGACCAGCTCATCGAGACGGCCGCCGATCTGATGCGCCCGCAGGCCTTCGGCAAGGGACTGACCTTCGACCTGTCCTGCGATACGACGGTCAACACTTCCGTGCACGGCGATCCGGTGCGGCTCAACCGCATCCTGCTCAATCTGATCGGAAATGCGATCAAGTTCACCCCGCGCGGCGGGGTAGGCTTGAACGCGGCCGCCGGGCGGCATGATGACCAGATCCTGCTGCGCATCACCGTTCGCGACACCGGCATCGGCATCGCACCCGACATGCACGAGCGGATTTTCGAGGATTTCGTCCAGGCCGACGACAGCATTGCGCGGCGGTTCGGCGGCACCGGCCTCGGACTTGCGATCGCGCGCCGCCTCACCCGGCTGATGCGCGGCGAGCTGACGGTGGAGAGCACGCCGGGCGCCGGCAGCGCGTTCACGTTTGAAGTGCCGCTCGGCCACGCCGCCAGCGGCACCGCGCAAGGCGCGCCTTCGCCGCCATCGCGGCAGTGCCGCGTCCTGCTGGTCGATGACGACCCTGTTAATTGCGAGGTCGGCGAAGCCATATTGAACCGGCTCGGCCACCGTTGCGCGATCGCAACGAACGGCGCAGCCGCGGTCGCGCTCGCCGGCGACCAGACGTTCGACGTCATCCTGATGGATCTGCACATGCCCGACATGGATGGCGTGGAGGCGGCCGCGCGCATTCGGCACCTCCCGCTGCAGCCGATGCCGCGGATCATCGTCGTGACTGCCGATGTGTCGCGCGGCACCCGCGAGCGGCTCGCAGGCGCCGGGATCACCAAGGTCGTTAGCAAGCCGATCCTGATCAACGCGCTTCGCGAGGCGATCGAGGACGAGCCCGAGCATGCCGCGACCGACGCTCCGCTTGCGACCGGCGCGTTGATCGACCAGCATTTTCTCGACGACCAGAAAGAGCTGCTCGGCGCCTCACAGATTGCGAAGCTTCATGATCTGCTGGATCAGACCGGCGAAAAGCTGATCGCCGACATCACTGCGGCCGCCGCGTCCGGCGATCACAAGCAGCTCGCGCGATTGGCGCACCAGCTTGGCAGCGCGGCGAGCGCGCTCGGCCTCGTCCGCCTGTTCGAGCGTTGCCGCGACATCGAGTTGGCGGCGCCCTTGATGTCACCTCCCGAATGCCAGAGTGCCGCGCGTGAACTTGCCGCGCTTCGGCGGGCTTCGATGAATTCGTTGAACGATTTGCTTCACGGCACCGAACAGCGCTCGTTCAGTTAGCCGCAGCGGTTTTACGCGCGCCTGCCTCCTCCTCCCGGCCAAAACGTTCGACCAGGAAGTCGATGAACAGCCGTACCTTGACCGACAGATGCCGCGTCGGCGGATACACCGCATAGAGCGCAAGCGGCGGCGCGGAATAGACGTCCAGCACGGTCCGCAGCTCGCCCTTCCGCAAAGCGTCCGCGGCGATAAACTCGGGAAGCAGCGCGAGCCCCCTGCCCTTGATCGCGACGTCGCGCAGCACCTCGGCGTTGTTGACGCAGAGCGACCAGGCCGGCTGGATCCAGTGATCGCCGTCGGCGCCGGTGAGCTTCCATTGATTGCCGGTGAGCAGGAAGCCGTAGGTCAGCGAGGCGTGCTCGCGTAGATCCTGCGGATGCCTTGGCGTGCCGTGGCGCGCCAGATAATCCGGCGAGGCGCAGATCATGCGCGCCACCGGCATGATTTTTCGCGCGATCAAACTCGAAGATTCCAATTCCGCGATCCGCAGCGTCACGTCAAAGCCGTCCTGCACCGGATCGAGCAGATCGTCGCTGAGCACGATCTGGAGCTGAAGCTCCGGATAACGCGCCATGAAGTCGGCGAGCACCGGCCCGAGCCGCATGGTGCCGAACGACATCGGCGCGTTGACGCGCAACAGGCCGCGCGGCGCCAACTGGGCCTGCGTCACCGCCTGGTCGGCGGCCTCGATCTCCGAGAGGATGACGACGGCGCGCTCGAAATAGCGCTGACCATTCTCCGTCGGGCTGGCGTGCCGCGTGGTCCGGTTCAGGAGCTGGACGCCGAGGCTCTCCTCGAGGTCGGCGATGTATTTGCTGATCGCCGAGCGCGACAGCCGCAATTGCCGGCCGGCCTCGGCAAAGCTGCCGCTTTCGACCACTTTGACGAAGGCCCGGAGGCTGGCGACCTTATCCAAGGGCCGGCCTCCGCGATTGTTTCCAAATCGTAGACATAGACGTCATATTTGCATGGATTGTCTCCAAACCAAAGCGGAACGATATTTCCGGTCAGAGCAAGACGCTGCCAGAGTTTTGGAGGACGACAATGTCTGGACTGCACCATGTCACCGCGATTGCAGGCGACCCCATCAGGAATTTTGGCTTCTACACCAGGGATCTCGGCCTGCGCTTCGTCAAGAAGACGGTCAATTTCGACGATCCCGGCACCTACCACTTCTATTATGGCGACGAGACCGGCCGGCCAGGCACCATCCTGACCTTCTTCCCCTGGGCCGGCGTGCCGGCCGGGCGCCGCGGCGTCGGCGAGACCCATCAGACCGCCTTCCGCGTGCCGCAGCGCTCGCTCGGCTATTGGACGCAGCGCTTCACCGAAAAGGGCATTGCTTATGAGGCGCTCGAGAAGCGCTTTGGCGAGTCCGTGCTGCCGTTCACCGATCCCGACGGCATGGCGCTCGCGCTGGTCGGCATCCCCGGTGCCGAGAACGAACCGGGCTGGAGCAATGGCGATGTGCCGGCCGAGCATGCGATCCGCGGCTTCCACGGCGTGACGCTGCTGCTCGACAGCGCGGCGAAGACGGCGGCGGTCCTCACCGACGTGTTCGGCTTCAAGGAAACGGGCCGCGAAGGTTCCGTGATCCGCTTCAAGGCCCCAGGCGATGCCGAGGGCAGCGTCGTCGACATCTACGAGGCCAAGGGCTTCTTGCGCGGGCATCAGGGCGGCGGTTCGGTGCATCACATCGCCTTCCGCGCGGCCGACGATGCCGAACAGGGCAAGATGGCGCAAAAGCTCGTGAGCAATCACGGCCTGCACCCGACCGAGCAGAGGGACCGCAACTACTTCCGCTCGATCTACTTCCGCGAGCCCGGCGGCGTGCTGTTCGAGATCGCGACTGATGTCCCCGGCTTCGCCGTCGACGAGCCCGTGGCGACGCTGGGACGTGACCTGAAGCTGCCGAGCTTCCTCGAAGCGCAACGCAAGCAGATCGAGGGCGTGCTGCCGAACCTGGAGGAGGGCGTGTCGTGACCAACACCTCATTCGTCCATCGCTTCGAGCCCGCGACCAGCGCGGGCTCCCCACCGCTGCTGCTGCTGCACGGCACCGGCGGTGACGAGAACGATCTGCTCGGGCTCGGCAAGATGATCTCGCCCGGCTCCGCCCTGCTCTCGCCGCGCGGACGCGTGCTCGAGCACGGCATGCCGCGCTTCTTCCGCCGTCTTGCCGAGGGCGTGTTCGACGAGGAAGACGTGCGCCGCCGCGCGCACGAGCTCGGCGACTTCGTCAGCGAGGCACGGCAGCGCTACGGCATCGCCGCGCCCGTCGCGGTCGGCTTCTCCAACGGCGCCAACATCGCGGCCGCGCTGTTGCTGCTAGAGCCGAACGTGCTGGCGGGCGCGATCCTGCTCCGCGCGATGGTGCCGCTGTCGGATTCGCCTAAGGCTGAACTCGGCGGCAAGCCCGTCCTGCTCCTGTCCGGACAAGGCGATCCGATCGTCCCGGCGAGCAACTCGGCACGCCTCGCGGCGCTGCTGTCGCAGGCAGGCGCCGACGTGACTCACAAGGTCCTGCCGGCAGGCCATCAATTGTCGCAGGCCGATGTCACGCTCGCCCGCGACTGGATCGGCAACGTCGCCGCGGAAGCGGCTTGATCCCCAGAAGCGGCGCACCGCCATCCGCGGTGCGCCGCTTCGAAATCCTGGCCAAGCGAGCTTCCGCCGCATCTGCGCAATTGGGCACCACCCTGCCGGAAATTTCCGCTTGCCCGTTTCCGCGTCGGGCCTGGAATTGGGCAAGCCGAAGAGCTCGACCTCGCGGCTGCTGCGCTCCTTGCGCGACCGGCGCTCGCCACTTCGAACGGCCGCGCCATGCTCGCCCGCCTCACCGACGAGGACATCCGCGCACTTGTGCCCGCGACCTATCCAAAGCTGCGGCGGATGACCGGAGATCCCATCGACCAGGCCGCGGCACGCGTTCAGACGGGGACGCGATGAGCAGCGCCACCACCCCGTGCCCCAACGGCCTTGCGCTCTTTGTTCTGCCAAGCGCACTGCTGTTTGCGCTGTTCTTCTTCCTGCCGATCGGATTGATGGCGCTGATGAGCGTGCTCACCGGCAATCCGGTGGTGGCGCCGAAGGTCGCCTTCACCACGCGTCACTACGCCCGCATGTTTGATGTTCCGTTTTATCTCGAGGTGATCTGGACCACGATCCGGATCGGGCTCGTGACCACGCTGGTCGCGCTCCTGATCGGCTATCCGCTGGCACACTGGATGGCCCGCATCAGGAGCCGCACCGGGCACGCGCTGCTGCTGATGGCGGTGCTGGCGCCGATGCTGACCGGCATCGTGGTGCGCACCTTCGCCTGGATGACGCTGCTGCCCGACAAGGGCGTGATCAATCAGACGCTCATCTCGCTCGGCGTGATCAGCCAGCCGCTGAAGCTGATGTACACCGAGACCGGCATCGTGGTCGGGCTCGTCCACATCTACGTCCCCTTCATGGTGCTGACCCTGACCGGCGTGATCGGCCGCATCGACGAGCGGCTGGAGCAGGCCGCGGAAAATCTCGGCGCCAGCCCCTTGCGCGCCTTCATCGAGGTGACGCTGCCGCTCAGTCTGCCCGGCATCCTCGCCGGCTCGCTGCTCGTCTTCGCGCTCGCGATCAGCGCCTATGTCACGCCGATCCTGCTCGGCGGATTCCAGATCATGACGCTGCCGATCCTGATCTACCAGCAGATCTAGACAAAAACTGCGAAAACAACCCCATGCACAGTAGCCGGGGATAGCAAGATCAACGGCTTGTGCGGGCAGGCCACGAGGCGGAGACAGACCCCTCACCCGAGTGAGTTCATGTCTACCGGCGTCGCTGCCCTCTCCCGCAAGGGAGAGGCGCAGCAACGGGCATTCCTGCTGTTTGACACGTCGGGCAAAACAGAGGTATATTGCTAATATTCCGAAATCTTGCGGTCTTCTCTCCCTTCTCCCCTTGTGGGAGAAGGTGGCGCGAAGCGCCGGATGAGGGGTCTCTATCCGCGGACAAAGCTGCTCAAGAATGAGAGAGAGGGTCATACGCGGAGACATACCCTCACCCAAGTGAGTCCGCATCGACGAGCGGAACTGCCCTCTCCCACAAGGGGAGAGGGCACAATAACGGGCCGTGCGCGCTCGAACGATGAGGGTGCTTCCGCGCCCCCTACTCCCAGGCCCACGCCGAGAAATCGTTCTCGAACTGCGGGACTTCCTTCCAGACGCCCTTCAGCTTCTTGTTGATGACGGTGGGCCATTGCGGCTGGAACAGGTAGGCGGAGACGGCGTCGGTGGCCAGCATACGCTGGGCTTCGCCGAGCAGCTTGGCGCGGGCCGTTTGGTCCGGCGTCGACACGATCTGCTTGTAGAGCGCGTTGAACGCCGCGTTGTTGTAGCCGAGATAATAGTCCGGCTCGGTGATCTTGACGAGGTCGAACGGCTCGACATGGCTGACGATGGTGAGGTCGAAATTGTGCGGACCGTTGCCGGCGAACACCTGCGACAGCCACTGCGCCCATTCGACGTTCTCGATCTTGGCGATGATGCCGACCTTGGCGAGCTGGGCCGCGACGATCTCGCCGCCCTGCCGCGCATAGGGCGGTGGCGGCAGCTTGAGCGACAATTCGAGCGGCGTGGCGACGCCGGCTTCAGTGAGCAGCTTCTTGGCCTTTTCAGGATCGTAGGGATTGATGCCGGTGGTGTCGACATAGCCCAGCGATCCCGGCGTGTAGAAACTGCCGATCGGCGTGCCGAGCCCCTCGACCGCGCCGTCGATCAATGCCTTGCGGTCAATCGCAGCGAGGATGGCGCGGCGAACGCGGACGTCATCGAGCGGCTTCTTCCGATGATTGATCGCGACGATGGTCTTGGCCTTGGAGCCGCCGATCAGCACCGTGAAGCGCGGGTCGCTTTTGAACTGAGCAACGACGCGAGTCGCGATGCGCGGAAATGCATCCACGTCTCCCGACAGCAGCGCCGCAGCCTGGGCGGCCGGATCGGAGATGAAGCGGATCGTCACCTTCGAGAGCTTGATCGCGGATGCGTTGCGGTAGTCCGCCCATTTGGTCAGCGTGATCGAGGAACCCTTGGCCCAGGCGCCGAGCTGATAGGGCCCGGTTCCGACCGGCTGCGTGATATTGGTGGCTGCGCTCTTCGGCTCGACGATCGAGGCACTCGCCTGTCCCATCAGGAACGGCAGGTTCGGCTCGGAATTCTTCAGGGTGATCACGACCGTATCGGCATCGGGCGCGGCAACGGACTCGAAGCTCTGGAACAGGCTCTTGTCCTTGTTGGTGCTGGTCGGCGCCGCATTGCGCTCGAACGAGAACTTCACCGCGGCGGAGTCGAACGGCTCGCCATTGTGGAATTTGACGCCCTTGCGCAGCTTGAAGGTGTAGGTCTTCAGGTCAGGCGAAGCGGTCCAGCTTTCCGCCAGCAGGGGCGAAGTGGAGCCGTCCTCGTTGATCTTGGTCAGGGTCTCGTAGATGTTGTAGAGCGTGACTTCGGCGATCGCCGCGGCGGCCGCGTTGGTGGGATCGAGCCCCGGCGGCTCCAGCGTCATGCCCATGACGACGCTGTCCTTCTTGCTTTGCGCCAGCACCGGCAGCGGCGCCGCGACAAACGCGGCAATGAGTGCGACGATGGATAGTTTCCTGAACATGCGTAACTCCCCTGCCTTCTCTAGTCCCAGTCTACGCCAATCCCGCGCCCGAGACTAACCCTCCGCGGCCGCTGGCGGCAACGCCATCACTGCCTCCGCCTTGTGGCAGGCGGCGAGATGGGCTTCCCCGACCTTGCGTAGCTCAGGCAGAACCTCGCGGCAATGCTGGTCGGCGAGCCCGCAGCGCGCGACGTAAGGGCATCCGGCAGCGGTCGCCGATTGCGAGGCGATCGCCTGGGCCCCGCGCCGGCGCCGGCCGCCCGCGGGACGCGCCCGCGGCACGGCGTCGAGCAGCGCCCGCGTATAGGGATGGGCGCCGCGCTCGAACAGGTCCTCGGGACGGCCCTGCTCGACGATGCGGCCGAGATACATCACCGCGACCTCGTCGCAGAGATAGTCGACGACGGCGAGGTCGTGGCTGATCAGGACGTAACTCAGGCCGAACTGCTCCTGGAGATCCTGCATCAGGTTCAGGACCTGGGCCTGCACGGAGACGTCGAGCGCGGAGACCGGCTCGTCGGCGACGATCAGCTTGGGCTGGGTGATCAGCGCGCGCGCAATGGCGATGCGCTGGCGCTGGCCGCCGGAGAATTCGTGCGGGTATTTGTCCATGTCGGCATCGCGCAAGCCGACCTGCCGCAGCACCGCGGCGACGCGTTCCCGGAACGTAGTGCGGTCGGCGCCGTCCAGCACGGTGAGCGGCTCGGCGACGATGCGGGCGATGGTCTGGCGCGGATCGAGCGAGCCGTAGGGATCCTGGAACACCATCTGGAAATCGCGCCGGGCGCGGCGCAGCTCATCGGCGGAGATGCGGTTGAGGTCCTGGCCGAGCAGCGCGACCTGGCCGGATGTCGGCCGCTCCAGCGCCATCACCACCCGCGCGAAGGTGGACTTGCCCGAGCCGGACTCGCCGACGATGCCGAGGCTCTTTCCGGCGGCCAGCCGCACGCTGACGCCGTTGAGCGCGCGCACCTGTCCGGGCGGCTGGAACAGGCTCTCGCGCGGCAGCTTGTAGCGTTGCTCCAGATCCTTCACGTCGAGAAGAGGCGCGGTGCTCATGCGGACAGCGCTCCGACATTTTCGGCCATGGAGACGTCCGTCCGGATGCAGCGCACGGAGTGGCCGGGGCCGACGTCCACCATCGGCGGCAGCGCGGTGCGACACGGCTCGATCACGAGCGGACACCGATCGGCGAAGGTGCAGCCGGACGGCAGATCCGCGAGTTCCGGCACCGTGCCCGAGATGGTCGTCAGCCGCGTGCCCTTGCGCGCGCCGAGCTTCGGCCGGGCGCGGAACAGGCCCTGCGTGTAGGGATGCCCCATCCGCCGGAACACCTCATCGGTCGGCCCGCTCTCGACGACGACGCCGCCATACATCACCATCATGCGCTGCACGTTCTCGGCGATGACGCCGAGATCGTGCGAGATCAGGATCATCGACATGCCGCGCTCCTCGACGAGATCGGCGATGAGGTCGAGGATCTGGCCCTGGATGGTGACGTCGAGCGCGGTGGTCGGCTCGTCCGCGATCAGAAGATCGGGCTCGCAGGCGAGCGCCATCGCGATGGTGACGCGCTGGCGCTGGCCGCCCGAGAACTGGTGCGGATAGGCATCGACGCGCCTCGCCGGGTCGGGCAGCCCGACGCGGTCGAGCAAGGCGATCGTCTCCTTGCGCGCCTGGGCCGCCGAGTATTTCTTGTGACGCCGCAGCGGTTCGGCGACCTGGTGGCCGATCGTGTGCATCGGATTGAGCGCGGTCATCGGCTCCTGGAAGATCATGCTGATGCGGTTGCCGCGCAAGCGGCAATAATCCGCATCCGGAAGCCCGGCGAGCTCGCTGCCGTCAAGCCTGATGCTGCCAGTGACGACGGCGCTGTCCGGCAGCAGTCCCATCAGCGACAGCGCAGTGACCGACTTGCCACAGCCGGATTCGCCGACGAGCCCGAGCGTCTCGCCGCGCTTCAGCGCGAAACTGACGCCGCGCACGGCTTGCGCCGGCCCGCGGCTGGTGTTGAGGCGCACACCGAGGTTATCGACCTCGATCAGCGGCATGGTCGAGCGCTCGCCCATCGTCATCGTTCCCGCGCCAGTCGTGGATCGAGCAGATCGCGCAGTCCGTCGCCGAGCAGATTGAGGCCGAGCACGGCGACCGCGATCGCCGCGCCCGGATAGACGGCGAGCATCGGCGACTGGAACAGCAGCGTCTGCGCATCGTTCAGCATCCGCCCCCAGGACGGCTGCGGCGGCTGCGTACCGAGACCGAGATAGGACAACGCGGCTTCGGCGAGAATTGCCAGCGCGAACTGGATGGTCACCTGCACGATCAGGATCGACAGGATATTGGGCAGCACATGCTCGATGGTGATGCGAAACTTGCCCTTCCCCGCGGCGCGCGCGGCCAGCACGAATTCGCGCGCCCAGATCGCGTTGGCAGAGCCGCGCGTCAGCCGCGTCAGCGTCGGTATCTGGAAGATGCCGATCGCGACGATCGACGTCACCATGCCGGGTCCTGCGACCGCGGCGAGCATGATCGCGGAGAGCACCGCCGGAAAGGCAAAGGTGAAATCGGAGAAGCGCATGATGATCTCTTCGGTCCAGCCGCGCCTGGCCGACGCCACCAGGCCGAGGCAGACGCCGAAGGTGAGACCGATGCTGACGGCGATGATGCCGACCATGATGGTGGAACGGGCGCCGGCGAGCAGCAGCGAGACGATATCGCGGCCGAAAGCGTCGGTGCCGAGCCAGTGCGCCGCCGAGGGCGGCCGGAGTTTCGAGGCGATGTCGATCTCGTACGGTGACCAGGGCGTCCACACCAGCGACAGCAGCGCCGCGGCGAGCACCAGGAGACTCAGCGCGCCGCCGAGCACGAAGCTGCGGTGGCGCAGCGCACGGCGCCAGAACGTCCGGGCCGGCAAAGGACGCGTTGCGATCGGCGCGTCAACCAGAGTGGTCAGCGGCGCGCTCACAGATCGTGGACCTTGATGCGGGGATCGATGAAAGCATAGAGCACGTCGACCACAAAATTGACGATGACGACCATGGTCGCCAGCAGCATCACGCAGTTGCGCACCACGATCAGGTCGCGGTTGGCGATCGACTGGAAGATCAGGCGGCCGAGGCCCGGAAGATAGAACACGTTCTCGATCACGATGGTGCCGGCGAGCAGATTGGCGAATTGCAGCCCCATCACCGTCATCACGGGAATCATGGCGTTGCGCAGCACATGGCTCCACAGCACCTCGCGCTTGCCGAGCCCCTTCGCGCGCGCGGTGCGGACGAAGTCCTCGCGCAGCACCTCCAGCACCGCCGAGCGCGTGACCCGCGCGAGGATCGCGGCCTGCACCACCGCGAGCGAGACCGCCGGCAGGAGCAGCGACTTGATCCCGAGCCAGATGCCGTCCTCCCAGCCGGCAAAGCCGCCCGCCGAGAGCCATTGCAGCCGCACCGAGAACAAGAGCACCAGCAGGATCGCGAACCAGAAATTCGGCAGCGCGATCCCCACCTGCGTCAGCGACATCACGCCGACGTCGCCGAGCTTGTTGTGGTTGGCGGCGGTGTAGATGCCGGCCGAGAGCGCCAGCGTCACCGTGATCAGCATCGACATGATCGCGAGCGGAATGGTCAGCACCAGCCGCTCCGCGATCAGGGCGGCGACCGGCGTGCCGTAGACATAGGAGTTGCCGAGATCGCCGACCAGCAGGCCCTTGATCCATTGCAGATAGCGAACTGCCAGCGGCTGGTCGAGCCCGAGCTTGACGGTGAGCGCGCGCACCGCGTCGGCCGAGGCATCGGCGCCCATCAGCATCTGCGCGGCGTTGCCGGGAAGCGCATCCAGCACCAGGAAAATGATCACGGATGCGCCGACCAGCGTCGCCAGCAAGGTCAACAGACGTCGGAGGACAAATACGCTCATGCGCGCTCGGCTTCAGGGCTCACCCGCGGCACGATCAACATGTCCGGGCGCCGGAGGCAAGTGCTTTGCGGCATCTGCCTCACCTCAGCCGGGCCAACGTGACAGAAGGTCCTGCGAAGCCTCGAACAGCGCGCTCACGCGCAGCAATTCAGCATCGGCGCGGAAACGCCCGACCAGTTGCAGGGCGATCGGCAGGCCGTCGCGGCCGAAGCCGCAGGGCAGACTGATCGCGGGGTGTCCGGTCATGTTGAACGGCATGGTCCAGGGGAACCAATGCGGCCGGACACTGTCGAAGTGCTTGCCGTCGATCTCGATGGTGCCGAACAGGTCCTGCTCGATCGGCAGCGCGGTGCGGGTGAGCGTCGGCATCGCCAAAAGGTGTCCGCGCGCAAGCAGGGATTGCACCCGGCGGAACAGCGCGGTGCGCGCGAACATCGCCTCCTGATAGGCGACGCCGCTGACGTCGGTGGCGAGCGCGAGCTGTTTGAGGAAGGCCTCGCTCAGCGCCTCCCCGTGCTCGTCCGCGAGCCTGGCAAAGCGCGTCCGCCAGACCGTGTGATTGATGGCGCGCCAGATCGGCTCGATGTCGAAGCCGTCGCCGGAGAATTCCTCGAGCTCGGCGCCAAGGCTCGCGAGCCGATCGAGGCTCTCTTTGAATGCCGTGGCGACGTCCGCAGACACGGGGCGTCCCGGCGGCGACAGGCAGAACAGGATTTTCTGCCCGCGCAGATCGCCGCGCGGAATAGCGGTGCCGATGAAATCGGGCACGGGCATGCCGATCGACCAGGGATCGCAAGCGTCCTCCCCGGCCATCGCCTGCATCATCAGCGCGGTGTCGGCGACATCGCGCGTCATCGGCGTGACATAGGTCTGGTTGCCGAACGCATCCAGCGCCTGGCTGTGCGCGATCACGCCATTGCTCTGCTTCAAGCCCACGACGCCGTTGCAGGCGGCGGGAATTCGCGTCGAGCCGCCGCCGTCGGTCGCGATCGCGAGCGGCGCGATGCCGCTGGCCACTGCCACCGCCGCGCCGCCGCTGGAGCCGCCGGAGGAACGCTCCGCGCTCCACGCATTGCGGGTGCGGCCGAACAGCGGCGAGTCGGTCAGGCATTTGCTGCCGAATTCCGGCGTCGTGGTCTTGCCGATCAGGATCGCGCCCTCGCTGCGCAGCCGCGCGACTGCCACCGCGTCCTCGGCCGGCACGTTATCCTTGCAGGGCACGGCGCCGAAGGTGGTCTTCACGCCCCTGGTGTTGACGATATCCTTGACGGTGACGGGGATGCCGTGCAGCAGGCCGAGCGGCTCGCCGGCCATCATCTTGCGCTCCGCCACGCGCGCGGCCGCCATGGCCTCGTCGCCGCACAGCGTGATGAAGCAGTTCAATTCGGGCTGCAGCGCCTCGGCGCGGGCAAGCACGGCACGGGTGAGCTCGACGGGGGAAATCCGCTTTTCGGCAATGAGGCCGCGCAGTTCGGTTGCGGACAGCAGGCAGGGATCGCCGTTCATCGTCTCATCACGCTCCGAAGCCGGCCGCCGTTGGCCGATACCATTGACAGCGAGAATGACAGTTTTGTTAACTCGCCGTCCAATACGATTTTGATGGTCAACCCATACGTTTTCGGTATGCCAATGGATCTTCGCCGGCTCCGCTATTTCGTCGCCGTCGCCGAGGCGCGCAGCGTCGGCAAGGCCGCCGAGCGGCTGCGCATGGCGCAGCCTCCGCTGTCGGTGCAGATCCGCAAGCTGGAGGCCGAAATCGGCGCGCCGTTGTTCCGCCGCGGCACGCGCGGCATGGACCTGACCGCGGCGGGCCAGGCCCTGCTGGTGCGCGCCGGCGAGGCGCTGGCGCTGGCGGCCGACGGCGTCGAAGCCGCCCGCGCGGTCGCAGCCGGGCGCCGCGGGCGGATCTCGGTCGGATACATGTTCGTGCTGGCGAATGCGATGCTGCCGCGCCTGATCCCGGAGCTGCGGCGGTCCATTCCCGGTGTCGACCTCGAGTTCGCCGAGCTCAGCGCCTCGACGCGCGAGGCACGGCTGCTCGATCGCAGCGTCACGGTCGCGCTGTGCATGCCGGCGATCCATCATCCCGAGATCCAGGTGGCGCGGATTGGCGCGCAACCGTTCATGCTCGCCATGCCGATCCGCTCACCGCTCGCGCGCCTCGGCGCAGTGCCGATGGCGAAATTGCAGGGCCGCCCCCTGATTGCACTGCCGCCGCCGGAGCAAGACCCCGCCTCGTCCGCGGTCGCGGCCTTGCTGCGGCGGCACCAGGTCGTGATGCCGGTCGCAAGCCGGGTCGAGACGGTGCACTCGGCGATGAGCCTCGTTCTCGCCGGTGAAGGTCTCGCGATCGTGCCCGCCTGTGCGCAGCTCGGGGCCCCGCGCGGCATCGTGTTCCGGGCGCTGCGGGATGCGACCGACTCCATCGACATCGCCGTCTGCTGGCGCCGGGACACTCACAGCCCGCTGATCCGCACCTTCCTCAAATGCGCCGAGAGGGTCGTGGCGCGGCTGTGATGCGCGCCGTCAGCTCCAGCCCATCTCATGGCTCCAGGGCGGATCGGCACCTGGGCGCGTGCAGGTGAGCCCGGCGCAATTGGCGGCAAAGGACAGCGCGCGGCGGAGCTCGTCCGCGCCGATGTCCTTCAACCGCTGCCGGGCGAGGCGTGTCTGCTTGTGCAGGGCGAACAGCAGCGCCGCCTGGAAACTGTCGCCGGCGCCGATGGTGTCGGCGACATCGATCCTGGGCGCGGCGACCTCGATCTGCCCTGCCCCCGCGTGCCATGCGATCGCACCGTTGCTGCCACGGGTGATCACGACGAGGCTCGTGCCCTGCCCGAGCAGCGCGCTCGCGCGCTCGTGATACGGCTCGTCGCCGAAGAGATAGGAAAAATCGACGTCCGACATCTTGATGAGATCGGCGGTGCTCGCGAACTCCGCCATGCGCGCGAGATAGGCCGGCTTGTCCTTGACGAGGTTGGGGCGGCAATTCGGATCGAACGAGATGGTCGACGACGTCCGCGCGTCCGCGATCAGCGCTTTCGTTTCGGCCGCGCCCTGATCATTGACCAGCGTGGTCGAGCCGACATGAAGGGCTTCGACGTTCGCAAACGGAATCGACCCGCGCCGATAGGTCCAGTTCCGCGTCGCGGTCTCGGCATCGTAGAATGCATAATGCGACTCGCCGGCGACGATGCGCACGAAAGCGAGCGTGGTCTGGTGATCGCTGCAGGTGGCGAGAGCGAGTTCGACGTTCGACGCGGTTGCATGATCGGCGATCATGCGCCCGAACATGTCGGTCGAGATGCCGCCGACGAAACCGGTGGGCGCGCCCAGCCGCGCCATGCCGATCGCGACGTTGAGGCAGGAGCCGCCGACGGCCGGCATCACCGCTTCGCGCCCGTCGGCATTTCGCGTCGGGACGAAATCGATCAGCGCATCGCCGCAGGAAATCAACATCCGTCTCAACCTCTCGCGATGTCGCGCATCGCGGCGCGGCTGCCGCGATCGACCTCGCGCAGCAGCTTGTAGACCTCGCGCTTGCGCGTGTGAAACACGGCCATCTCGGGCACGGTCGGCTCGCTTTTCCGGCCCAGCGCCGACATCTTTGCCATGGTCTCGCCGATCGAGGCATAGGCGCCGCCGGCCACCGCCCCGAGCATCGCGGCGCCCAGCAGCACCGGCTCTTTCGTCTGCGGCAGCGCGACGGTGAGACCGGTCGTATCGGCCATGATCTGCCGCACCAGCGGGCTGCGGCTCGCGCCGCCGCCCATGATCATGATGCTGGAATGGACGCCGTGCGCGGCGAAGGCCTCGATCACCTCGGCGAGACCATAGGCAAGTCCGCAGAGGCCGGCCACGAACAGGCGTTCCATCGAGGCGATATCGGTGTCGAGATCGAGGCCCGCGACCACCGCGCGCGTGTCGGGATCGGCGTAAGGCGACCGATTGCCGATGAACTCAGGGAGCACATGGACGTCGCGGGCGAGCAGCGCGGCGCGACTGGCATCACCTGCGCGCGCGATGATGCGGCGCTCGAGGAAATCGATGAGGTCGAGGCCTTCGCTGCGCGCCGCCGCGCTCGCCTCGACGTGCCCGGGATGCGATTTGAGAAGATGGTCGATCGCCGCGCCGGCGGCCGACTGCCCGCCCTCGTTGAGCCAGAAGTCCGGCACCATGCCGGAATAATAAGGACCCCACACGCCGGGCACGAAACACGGCTCCCTGGTCGTCGCCATGATGCAGGCCGACGTTCCCATGATGTAGGCGAGACGGTCGCAGACCTCCGTTGCGCCGTCCGATCCGTCGCGGCCTCCGATCGCGCCGATACCGCCGGCATGCGCATCGATCAGCGATGCGCCGACCGGCGTGCCGGGCGACAGGCCAAGCTCGGCCGCCGCCGCGCGCGTGAGTCCCGCGCCGAGCCGCGTGCCGGGGGCGACGATCTCGGTGCCGATACGCCCGTAATTTTCCGCGACGAAGTCGGCGAGACCGATGCGCTTGAAGAACGGCGCGCTCCAACCGCCGCCGTCATGCGCCAGATAGTTCCACTTGCAGGTGACAGTGCAGGTGGAGCGCTGGAGCGAGCCGGTTGCGCGCCAGGTCAGGAAATCCGCCAGGTCGAAGAAGTGGCCGGCCGCGTCGAAGCTCGCGCGCATGCGCCGCTTCAGCCACAGCAGTTTCGGCATCTCCATCTCGGGTGAAATCGAGCCGCCGACATAGCGCAGCACCGGGTCCCCGGTCTCGTTGATCAGCCGGGCCTCGGCCGTGGCGCGGTGATCCATCCAGACGATGACGTTGCGTTGCGCTTCGCCGGAGGCGCTGACGGTGAGCGGCTCGCCCTGCCGGTCAAGCACCACGAGAGAACAGGTGGCATCGAAGCCGATGCCGCCGACGCTGTCGGGCGCGATTGCAGCCTCCGCCATCGCGGCGCGCACCGAGGTCGTGCAGGCATCCCAGATGTCCTGGGACGATTGTTCGACGACGTCGCCCGCCTCGTGCCAGATCCGGATCGGATGCCGCGCAGTCGCCAGCAGGGTGCCGGCCTCGTCAAACACCCCAGCCCGCGTGCTCGTGGTCCCCACGTCGACGCCGATATACGCTCGCGGCATTGTCGCTCCCGGTCGCTTCGTCAGTTTTGACGCAAGCCTACCAGCAAGTATAGCCGCCATCCACCAGCACGATACTGCCGGTCATCAGGCTCGCGGCCTCGGACGAGAGGAACAGGACGACGGAGGCGATCTCCTCGACCTGCCCCAATCGCGCCATCGGGGTTCCTCCGATCCAGGCGTCGTACATTTTCGGGTTGCTCTTCACGAAGGCGTTGAGCGGCGTCTCGATATAGGTCGGCGCCACCGCGTTGACGCGGATGCCGCGCGCGCCCCATTCGGCCGCAAGTGACTTGGTCAGATGGTGCACGGCGGCCTTGGAGGCGTTGTAGAAGCACTGCTCCTGCGGCTTGTTGACGATGAAGCCGGACATCGAGCCGACATTGACGATGGCGCCGCTCCTGGCCTTGAGCATATGCTTGCCGAATTCGCGGCAGCACCAGAAAGTGCCGTTCAGATTGACATCGATGACGTTGAGCCAGTGCTCGTCGGTGACGGTCTCCGCCGGCGTCTCGCTGCGGGCGATGCCGGCATTGTTGACGAGGATGTCGACCTTGCCGTGACGGGCGACGAGGTCGTTGGCAACTTCGGCGACGCGCCTGGTGTCGGTCACGTCCATGGTCGCCGTCTCGATGTCGTAGCCTTTCGCTTTCAGCTCGACCTTTGCGCTGTCGGCGACCTTGCTGTCGCGGTCGCCGATCACGACCCTCGCGCCGGCTTCGGCCAGCGCTTCCGCGCAGCCAAGGCCGATGCCCTGCCCGCCGCCGGTGATGAACGCGGTCTTGCCGTCCAGCCTGAATTTTTCCAGATACATTTTGGTCTTTCCGTTCTCTTGCCGTTTCTTGTCAGCCCCGAATGGCGTTTCCGCCCGCATCGAAGCGGTGAATGCGCGCGGGGTCCGGCACCAGCGACACGCGGTCGCCGGCATGCAGGCTCAATTCGCCGATATAGCGCGCCGTCAGCATTCCGAACGGACCGGCATCGACATAAAGGAACGTGTCGCTGCCGAGATGCTCGGCGACCGCGATCGTGCCCTGCCATCCGCCCGCCCCGTCGCGCTCGATCTTGAGATGCTCCGGCCGTACACCGATCGTCGCCGCGCCCTTCTGCAAGGCGTGCTCGCCGGTGACGAAGTTCATCTTGGGCGAGCCGATGAAGCCGGCGACGAAGAGATTGGCGGGCTTATCGTAGAGTTCCAGCGGCGAGCCGTATTGCTCGATCTTGCCGCCGTTGAGCACCACGATCTTGTCGGCCATCGTCATGGCCTCGACCTGATCGTGGGTGACGTAGATCGCGGTGGTGCCGAGCTGCTTCTGGAGCCGCGTCACCTCGATCCGCATCTGCACGCGCAGCGCCGCGTCGAGGTTGGAGAGCGGCTCGTCGAACAGGAACGCCTTGGGCTCGCGGACGATGGCCCGGCCGATCGCGACGCGCTGGCGCTGGCCGCCGGACAGCTCGCGCGGCTTGCGGTCGAGATAGGGCGTGAGATTCAGCGTCGCAGCGGCCGCCTCGACCTTGCGGTTGGTTTCGTCCTTGGAAAGCCCCGCCATCTTCAGGCCGAAGCCGATATTGCCGCGCACGCTCATGTGCGGATAGAGCGCGTAGGACTGGAACACCATCGACAGCCCGCGCTTGGCGGGCGGCGTGTCGACGACGTTCTTGCCGTCGATCAGGATCTTGCCGCCCGAGACGTCCTCGAGCCCGGCGATCAGCCGCAGCAGCGTGGTCTTGCCGCAGCCCGAGGGGCCCACGAACACCACGAAGGAGCCGTCGGCGATCTCCAGATCGGCGCCCTTGATGATGTGCACGGGGCCGAAGGATTTCTGCACGTCCTGAAGTGTGATCTGACCCATCGCAGCCCCTTCTACTTCACCGCGCCAAAGGTGAGCCCGCGCACGAGCTGCTTCTGGCTGAACCAACCGAGGACGAGAATGGGCGCAATCGCCAGCGTCGAGGCCGCCGACAGCTTTGCCCAGAACAGCCCTTCCGGGCTCGAATAGGAGGCGATGAACGTCGTGAGCGGCGCGGCATTCGAGGTCGACAGATTGAGCGTCCAGAACGCCTCGTTCCAGGCGAGAATCAGATTAAGCAGCATGGTCGAGGCGAGGCCCGGGATCGCCATCGGCGTCAGCACGTAGACGAGCTCGCGGCCGATGGTGGCGCCGTCCATGCGCGCGGCTTCGAGGATGTCGCGCGGAATCTCCTTGAAATAGGTGAACAACATCCAGATCACGATCGGCAGATTGCCGAGGCAGAGGATGAAGACGAGGCCGATGCGGGAGTCGAGCAGGCCGAAACTCTTGTAGATCAGGTAGATCGGCACCAGCACGCCGACCGGCGGCATCATCTTGGTCGAGAGCATCCAGAGCAGGATGTCCTTGGTGCGCTTGGTCGGCGAGAACGCCATCGACCAGGCCGCCGGGATCGCGATCAGGAGCGCAATCAGCGTCGAGCCACCGGCGATGATGACCGAGTTCAGCGCGTGGTGAAAATAGTCGCTGCGCTCCTGCACGGTGACGTAGTTTTCCGTGGTCCAGTGGAAGAACAGGAAGGACGGCGGAATGGCGAAGGCCTCGAGCTCGGTCTTGAAGCTCGTCAGCACCATCCAGAGGATCGGGAAGAAGATCAGGAAGCCGAAGAACCACGCCCCGATCGTCGATATCACCACCCGCCGCGTCGTCGCCATTCGCGCCATGCTTCAGGCCTCCAGATTGCGGCCGACGATGCGGACGAGGAAGAAGGCGACGATGTTGGCGATCACCACCGCGACGAGGCCGCCCGCGGACGCGCTGCCGACGTCGAACTGGATCAGCGCCTGCGAATAGATCAGGAAAGCGATGTTGGTGGTCTGAAGGCCCGGCCCTCCCCCGGTCGTCACGAAGATCTCGGCGAACACCGTCAGCAGGAAGATGGTCTCGATCAGGATCACCACCGTGATGGGACGCGCCAGATGCGGCAGCGTGATGTAGATGAAGGTCGACACCGCACTGGCGCCGTCCATCTCGGCGGCTTCCTTCTGTTCCTCGTCGAGCGATTGCAGCGCGGTCAGCAGGATCAGCGTCGCGAACGGCAGCCATTGCCAGGCCACGATCAGGATCACCGCGAGCAGCGGCGCGTCGGTGAACCAGTCGATCGGCGTCAACCCGACCAGCTTGGCGAGCCAGGCGAACAGGCCGGACACGGGGTGCATCAACAGGTTCTTCCAGACCAGCGCGCTCACCGTCGGCATCACGAAGAACGGCGCGATCACCATCAGCCGCACGAAATTGCGTCCGATCACGGGCTGGTCCATCAGCAGCGCCAGCGGAATGCCGAGCAGGATCGTCAGCGCCAGCACCGAGCCGACCAGCACCAGCGTGTTCTGGAGCGAGGCGAGGAAGGCGGGATCGGTCAGGAAGTAACGGAAATTCTCCAGGCCGACGAACTCTTCGGAGCCGGGGTCGAGCAGGCTGTAGTGCAACGTCGAGAAATAGATCGTCAGCGCGAGCGGGACGATCATCCAGATGAAGAGCAGCCCGACCGCCGGCATCAGGAGCGAGCGCGCAAGAATCTGCGTTTGCCGGGTTGCCATTCCTAACTTCTCCGCCTGCGGGAAGAAGGCGGCCATCCATCGATAGCGGTGGATGGCCGCAAGTTTGAGCTCAGGGAGAGCTCGGGCTCACTTGATGTAACCGGCCCGCTTCATCTCGCGCTCGGTCGCGGATTGCGCGGCGGCGAGCGCGGCATCGACCGTCATCGATCCCGCGAGCGCGGCGGAGAATTGCTGGCCGACCTGCGTGCCGATGCCCTGGAACTCGGGGATCGCGGCGTACTGCACGCCCACATAGGGCACGGGCTTGACGGTGGGCTTGTTGGGGTCGGCCGCGTCGATCGAGGCCAGCGTCAGCTTCGCGAACGGCGCAACCTTCAGATACTCAGGATTCTGGTAGAGCGAGGTCCGCGTGCCCGGCGGCACGTTGGCCCATCCGTCCTTCGAGGCCACGAGCTTGGTGTAGTCCTTGCTCGTTGCCCAGGCGATGAACTTCTCGGCCGCATCCGCCTTCTTGGAGCCAGCGGGAATCGCCAGATTCCAGGCCCACAGCCAGTTGGCGTTCTTTCCAAGCCCGGTGTTGGGCGCCAGCGCAAAGCCGACCTTGTCGGCGACCTTGGAATCCTTCGGATTGGTGACGAAGGACGCCGCAACCGTCGCATCGATCCACATCGCGCATTTGCCGGCGTTGAACAGCGCGAGGTTCTCGTTGAAGCCGTTCGAGCTTGCACCGGGAGGGCCGGCGTCCTTCATGAGATTGACGTAAGTCGTGAGCGTCGTCTTCCATTCCGGCGTATTGAACTGCGGCTGCCATTTCTCGTCGAACCAGCGCGCGCCGTAGGAATTGGCCATGGCCGAGAGGAACGCCATGTTCTCGCCCCAGCCGGCCTTGCCGCGCAGGCAGATGCCGTAGGTGCCGGCGCTCTTGTCCGTGAGCTTCTTGGCCGCGTCGACGACGAAATCCCAGGTCGGCTTTTCCGGCATCTTCAGGCCGGCCTTCTCGAACAAATCGGTGCGATACATCACCATCGAGCTCTCGCCGTAGAATGGCGCGGCGTAGAGCTTGCCGTCGACGGAGACCGCGTCCTTGATCTTCGGCAGCAGGTCGGCGACGTCGTAATCCGCGCCGAGATTGGCGAGCGGCACCAGCCAGCCCTTCTTGGCCCAGATCGGCACCTCATAGGTGCCGATGGTCAGAACGTCGAACTGGCCGCCCTTGGTGGCAATGTCGGTGGTGACGCGCTGGCGCAGCACGTTCTCCTCGAGAGTCACCCATTTGACGGTGATATCGGGATTCTTCTTGGTGAATTCAGCCGTCAGCCCCTGCATGCGGATCATGTCGCCGTTGTTCACGGTGGCGATGGTCAGGGTGGTTTCGGCCATCGCGGGGACGGCCAGCAACAGGCAAGACGCGCCGACGGCGCCGAGGACGTGTTTCACGGTGACCTCCCTCAAACTCGCGTTTTGAGCATATGCCCACGCGTTGGGCGTATGTTCAACTCACGGACGGAAGATTGTCAAGCAGTCGCGCGGGCGTTTTGGCAACTTCTGAGTGCTGCGATGCGGGAAGGATGTCGCGTACTGCGAGTGTGGTGGCAGTTGTCCGGGCAAGCGCCCGCGGCTTGCTCCACCTCTCCCGCTTGCGGGAGAGGGAGCGCAGTCCCGATGCGGCTACGGCGAACGGCCCTACCGCTCCAGAATCGCCCTCGCCGTCGCCTCGTCGGTGATCAGGCCGTTGATCAGGCGTCCATTCAGCGCGGCCGCGATCGCCGGCACCTTGGCCGCGCCGACGGCGGCCCCGATCGTCGTGGTCCTCGCCGGCACTTCCGGCGAAATGCTGGTGAGGCGCTTGTTGGTGCCGCCCTTGAGCACGCGGCCCTTGGAATCATAGGCCCAGCCGGTGATCTCGCCGATGGCCCCCTGGCGCATCATCTCGAACAATTCGTCGCGGGTGACGAAGCCGTCGACATGGACCTGCGCCTTCTGGTCCATTTGCCCGATGCCGACGAGGCGCAGATCGGCCTTGGCCGCAACCGCCTTCACCTTCGCGATCGGCTCGATCCTGACCATCTTGTTGCGCTCGTCCTCCGAGGACATCAGGAACGGCAGCGGCATCGGATAGTGGCGCGCACCGGTGCGGTCGGCGAGCCGGCCGACGGTGTCGTAGAAGCTCGCAGAACCGTCAGCGGAGATATTGCCGACCAGCGAGACGATCTGGTGATTGGGCCGGTCGATCGGCGTGACGCGCTCGACCGCGGCGCGCACCGCGCGCCCCGTGCCGAGTGCGACGATGACGGGCGTCTCCGACCGCAGCGTCGCGTCCAGCAGATTGGCGCAACGTTCGGCAATTCCCGCGGTGGCCTGCGGCGCAGCAGGATCGGCCGGCACCACCTCGCAATGGGCAAGGTCAAAACGCTCCTTCAGCC
This sequence comes from Bradyrhizobium sp. Bra78, assembly GCF_024519855.1. NCBI lineage: Bacteria > Pseudomonadati > Pseudomonadota > Alphaproteobacteria > Hyphomicrobiales > Nitrobacteraceae > Bradyrhizobium > Bradyrhizobium sp. Bra78. Next base: position 315,411 of record NZ_JALJRE010000003.1, read on the forward strand.
GCGCGGCCAATTCCATGCAGGCGGCGATAGGGTGTTCGAGCCGAAAGGTGATCAGACGTTCGGCAAGGCACAGCGACACCAGCCGCTGCGCCGAAGCGCGCGAGACCTGGAGCATCTTTGCGATCTCGTCCTGGGTGTGGCCGGCAATGAAATAGAGCCAGCCGGCGCGCGCGGCATCGTCGAGCCTGGATTTTTCGTTCTCGGCGGCCATGGCGGGCGTCAGGCGTCCTTCCAGAAATCGCTCATGCGCGCGAAGACCCGATCGGCCCCGGCGCCGGACAATATAGCCTGTCCGTCGCGTCCGCGATAATGGCTGCCGCCGACAAATCCCCAGACGGTCATGCCGGCCGCCTTCGCCGCCTGCACTCCGCTGACGCTGTCCTCGATCACCAGCGTGCGCGCAGGTTGCACATCCATCTTCGCCGCCGCATGGAGAAACAGGTCCGGGGCCGGCTTGCCGTGCCTGACCATTTGCGCCGTGTAGATCCGTTGGCCGAAAGATGGCGCAAGGCCGGTCACCTTCAGCGACAGCGCGACGCGGTCGAGATCACTCGACGAGGCCACGCAATAGGGCACGCGCAGGCCGGACAGGACGATTTCGACGTCCGGAACCGGATGGAGCGCCTGCTCGAAGGCGGCCAGCACGCGCGATTTCAGCCGGAGGGGGAAATCGACCGGCAGCACGTGGCCGAGCTCGCGATAATGCTGCGTGACCGCGCTCGTGCTCCGCCCGAGAAACAGCTCGAGCGCCTGCGCAAGCGTCAGCGATATCCCGAATGCGGACAGCTCGTCGGACAGGCACTGGCAGCTCAACAGCTCGCTGTCGACGAGCACGCCGTCGCAATCGAAGACGACGAGGTCGGGCTCTGGCCGGATTTGGTCCATCCCGCCATTCGATCATATACCCAATCTCTGAGCAATAGTTCGGCTGGAACCGAGCGCGGCGATTTTACCTTCGGTTCAATGAGCAACCTGCCGGCAGATCGCCGGCAGCGCCGCAGGCACTATCGTCCCCTCACCTTCGCTGGTTATACACGTCGATGCACACCGCCCCGAGCAGCACCAGGCCCTTGATGACCTGCTGATAGTCGATGCCGATGCCGAGGATGGACATGCCGTTGTTCATCACGCCCATGATCATGGCACCGACCACGGCGCCGCCGACACGCCCCACTCCGCCATAGGCCGAGGCGCCGCCGATGAAGCAGGCGGCGATGACGTCGAGCTCGAAGCCGAGTCCGGCCTTCGGGGTCGCGGTGTTGAGGCGCGCGGCGAAGACGAGGCCGGCGAGCGCGGCCAGCACGCCCATGTTGACGAAGGTCAGGAAGGTCAGCCGCTCGGTCTTGATGCCCGACAGGCTTGCCGCTTTCGCATTGCCGCCAACCGCGTAGACCTGCCGGCCAATCACGGTGCGGCGGGTGACGAAGCCGTAGAGTGCGATCAGCGCGGTCATGATGACCAGCACGTTCGGCAGGCCCCGATGCGAGGCGATCAGATAGGTGAAATAGAGCACGGCGCAGGCCAAAAGAATGCTCTTGCCGAGGAAGAACGCGTAAGGCTCGACCTCGATGCCGTGCAACTGCTCGCGCGAGCGGCCCTTGGCGCTGGCATAGACGAGGCCGAGCGCGAGCACGGCACCGATCAGCATGGAGGTCGGATGCAGCGTGCCGGCCTCGGGCAGCACTTCCGGAATGAAGCCGGAGGACAGTTTCTGGAAGGTCGCCGGAAACGGCCCGAGCGACTGGCCCTGCAACACCGCGAGCGCGAGGCCCTTGAACACCAGCATGCCGGCCAGCGTCACGATGAAGGACGGGATCTTGAAATAGGCGACCCAATAGCCTTGCGCCGCGCCGATCGCCGCCCCCAGCAGCAGGCAGGCGATGAAGGCCAGCGTGTAGTCGACCTTGTATGTCACCATCAGCACGGCGGCCACCGCGCCGACGAAGCCCGCGACCGAGCCGACCGAGAGATCGATATGGCCGGTGACGATCACGAGCAGCATACCCAGCGCCATGATGACGATGTAGCTGTTCTGGAGCACCAGATTGGTCAGGTTGAGCGGCTGCAGCAGCGTGCCGCCGGTCATGACCTGGAAGAACAGCATGATCGCGATCAGCGACAGCAGCATGCCGTAATTGCGCAAATTGTTCTTGATGAAGCTGCCGTGCCGGCGCTCCTCGGGCAGCGAAACCGTCTTGTCGGTCATGGCTGCGATCCTCCCATCTCGGCGCCCGCCAGGGCGCTGCTCCCATAATTTCTGTCGTTGCGCATGATGGCACGCATGATCTTTTCCTGCGTCGCCTCTACGCCCTTGAATTCCCCGACGAAGGCGCCGTCGTTCATGACACAGATGCGGTCGCAGATGCCGAGCAGCTCGGGCATCTCCGAGGAGATCACCACGACGCCGCGGCCGGCCTCCGCGAGCTCGTTGATGATACAGTAAATTTCGTATTTGGCACCGACGTCGATGCCCCGGGTCGGCTCGTCCAGGATCAAGACCTTGGGATCGGTCATCAGCCATTTCGACAGCACCACCTTCTGCTGGTTGCCGCCGGAGAGCTGGCCGGTCTCCTGGTAGACGTCGGAGCAGCGGATGCGCATGCGGCTCTTGTAATCGCTGGCGACCTTCAGCTCGGCGATGTCATCGATCACGCGGTTAGGCGCGACCTGGTGGAGGCTTGCGAGCGTGATGTTCTTGCGGACGTCGTCGGCGAGGATCAGGCCGAGCTGCTTGCGGTCCTCGGTGACATAGGCAAGGCCGGCGTCGATCGCCGCCGCGACGCTCGGCAGCGCGATCTCACCGCCTTCGAGCCGGATGCTGCCGCTGATATTGGTGCCCCAGGACCGGCCGAACAGGCTCATCGCAAACTCGGTGCGGCCGGCGCCCATCAGCCCGGCGATGCCGACGACTTCGCCGCGCTTGACGCCGAAGTTGACGTTCTTGATGACCTGCCGCTCGGGATGAATGGGGTGATAGACCGACCAGTTCTCGACGGTGAGGACAGGCTCGCCGATCTTCACGCTGCGCTCGGGGAAGCGATGGGCGAGATCGCGGTTGACCATGCTGCGGATGATGCGGTCTTCCTGGATCGGCTCGGCACGGCAATCGATGCTATCGACGGTGCGGCCGTCGCGCAGCACGGTGATGTGGTCGGCGACCTTGGCGACCTCGTTGAGCTTGTGCGAAATCAGGATTGAGCCGATGCCCTGGTCGCGGAAGGCCATGAGGCGTTCGAGCAGCGCGGCGCTGTCGGCCTCGTTGAGGCTGGCGGTCGGCTCGTCCAGGATCAGCATCCGCACCCGCTTGGACAAGGCCTTCGCGATCTCGACCAGCTGCTGCTTGCCGACGCCGAGGTCGGTGATCAGCGTATCCGGGGATTCCTTCAGGCCGACCTGCGCGAGCAGGTCCCGTGTCCGCCGGTACACCTCGTCGCGGTCGATCACGCCTAACTTTGACGGCGGATGCGACAGGAAGATGTTTTCCGCGATCGACATCAGCGGGATCAGCGCCAGCTCCTGATGGATGATGATGATGCCAAGCGCCTCGGAATCGTTGATGTCACGAAAACGCCGCTCCTCACCCTCGAAGATGATGGTGCCCTCGTAGCTGCCGTGCGGATAGACGCCGCTGAGCACCTTCATCAGCGTCGACTTGCCGGCGCCGTTCTCGCCGACGAGGGCATGGATCTGCCCGGCGTCGACCGAGAAATTGACGTCGCGCAGCGCCTGGACGCCGGCAAAGCTCTTGCTGACGTTGCGCATCTCCAGCATTGCGGTCATCGTTTCATGTCCCATCCGTTACTTCAGCCCGCCCCGCTGGCGGGGAGAGCATAGGCCGCTTTGTGCGGCCGTTCCTGGAAACGCCGAGCCAGAGCTTCGGCTATGCGCGAAGCGATCGGGTGAGGGAGAGTCTCCGCGAAGAGTTCGCCCTCACCCGCACCCTCTCCCCGCAAGCAGGGAGAGGGAATAGGCCCCTTACTGGAACTGCGCCTTCTTGTAGTAGCCGCTATCGACCAGAGTCTTCTCCCAATTGTCCTTGTAGACCACGACCGGCTTCAGGAGATAGGACGGCACGGTCTTGGCGCCGTTCTCGTAGGTCTTGGTGTCGTTGACCGTGACCTGCTTGCCGGCGAGCGCGGCGTCGACCATGTCGGCGGTCACCTTGGCGAGATCGCGGGTGTCCTTGAAGATGGTCGAGTACTGGTCGCCGCGCAGCATCGCCTTGATCGAGGGCACCTCGGCGTCCTGGCCCGAGATAATCGGCATCGGCTGGTCGGCGCTGCCGTAGCCCACGCCCTTCAGCGAGGAGATGATGCCGATCGAGAGGCCGTCATAGGGCGACAGCACCGCGTTGACCTTCTTGTTGCCGTAGTAGGCGCTGAGCAGATTGTCCATGCGGGCCTGGGCGGTGGCGCCGTCCCAGCGCAAGGTCGCGACCTTGTCCATGCCCATCTGACCGGAGGCGACCACGAGCTTGCCGCTGTCGATATAGGGCTTCAGCACGCTCATCGCGCCGTTGTAGAAGAAGTACGCGTTGTTGTCGTCGGGCGAGCCGCCGAACAGCTCGATGTTGAACGGGCCCTTGCCTTCCTTGAGGCCGAGCCCCTTCTCGATCGATTGCGCCTGGAGCACACCGACCTGGAAATTGTCGAAGGTCGCGTAATAGTCGACGTTCGGCGTGCCGCGGATCAAGCGGTCATAGGCGATCACGGTGATGCCCTTCGCCTTGGCCTGCTTGAGCACGTCGGACAGCGTGGTGCCGTCGATCGCGGCGATCACCAGCGCCTTGGCACCCTTGGTCACCATGTTCTCGACCTGCGAGAGCTGGTTCGGGATGTCGTCCTCGGCATATTGCAGGTCGGTGTTGTAGCCACGCTCCTTCAGCACCTTGACCATGTTGTTGCCATCGTCGATCCAGCGCGCGGAGGATTTGGTCGGCATCGCGATGCCGACCGTCGCCTTGTCCTGCGCGGAAGCGGCGACGCCCGTGGCCATCGTCGCAGCGCCGGCCAGCGCCAGCGCGAGGAATGTCGTCTTCAGTTTCAGCATATTTCACTCCCTTGGGTGTCAAACTGTTTCTTCGTTTCGTCGAGAACGTTGGTCGTATGCGGCTTCGGTCCTCCTATGCAAGCTTGACGTCGGGCTCCGCGCGCCCTCGCGCGGATGCCTCGAGCAGAAAGGTGCGGCCGGCCTGCGGATCGGCGGCGCGCGCCGCCGCGTCCATGTCCTGCCAGGCCGAGGTGACGAGGAGGCGCGACAGATCGGGGCCGACGAAGGCCGGGCAGCTCGCCTGCTTTGCCGGCACGCTCAATGAGCGCAGGCGCTCGCCCTGCGGGCTATAGACGTCGACCCGGCTAGCGCCCCAGCACGCATTCCAGATCCGCCCGTCGGCGTCGCACACCGAGCCGTCGAGACCGCCGATGCCGGTGTGGCGCAGCAACACCTCGGGCTCGCCGCGCGGCAGACCGGTCGCGGGATTGAGCGGCACCGCGTAGAGCACCGCGCGCGCGGTGTCGGCGAAGTAGCCAATGCCGCCGTCCGGAGAGAAGCAGATCGAGTTGGGAATGCTGATACGCGGGAACAGCAGCGAGATCTTGCCGCGGTGGAACGCGTAGATCGCGCCTGCCCCTGCTTCCGCCTTGCGGCCCATGGTGCCGATCCAGAACGTGCCGGACTGATGCACGCGGGCATCGTTGGAGCGCGTCGCGGGATTGTCGGCTTCGAGCGGACAGAGCAGCGTCATCGCGCCGTCGGCGAGCGTGCGGATATAGAGGCCGTCCTCCGCGACGATCAACTGGCGGCCGGCGTCGATGCGCCCGAGCGCGCTCGCCATCCGGCCGAGCACGTGGACGCGAATGCCGCCACGGCCGAGTTGTGCCTCGAACAGCCGCCCCTCGCGGATGTCGAACCACCAGGCCGTATCGGTGGTCACGTCATAGGTCGGCCCTTCGCCGAGATGGCAGGGATCGTCCGACAGAACGGACGTCGGCACCTCTTCCATCATGGCGACCTCACTGCGAAGCGATAGACCGTGTGATGGCGGTAGACCTGGCCGGGATCGAGGCGCGGGCTCGGAAAATCCGGCCGGTTCGGCGAATTGGGCCACATATGCGGCTCAAGGCAGATGGCGTCCGACTGGCGATAGAGCTTGCCGCCCTTGCCCGAAATCGTGCCGTCGAGATAGTTGCCGGAATAGACCTGGAGGCCGGGCTGATCGGTGAACAGTTCCATGACGCGCCCCGAGCGCGGCGCCTCCAGCCGCGCCGCCAGAGCAAGCTTGCCGTCGCTTGCGAGGCAGTAGGTGTGGTCATAACCCCTGCCGTTGCGCAATTGCTGGTCGTTCTCGCGGATGCGTTGGCCGACGGGCCGCGGCTCGCGGAAGTCGAACGGCGTGCCGGCAACGCTGCGCGGCGGCTCCGGCAACGGAATGGCGGTGGGATCGATCGCGAGGAAATGCTCGGCAGCGACCATCAGCTTGTGATCGAGAGTTGGCGTCCCCGAATTTGCGCCTTCCAGATTGAAGAAACTGTGATTGGTCAGGTTGACGATGGTCGGCCGATCGGTCCGCGCCTCCATGGTCAGCGATATCTCGGCCGGGCCGGTGACGCGATAGGTCAGGCGCACATCGAGCCGACCGGGATAGTTCTCCTCGGCATGCGGGCTCGTGTAAGTCAGCGTGACTGCAGGCCTGGCGCCGTCGTCGATCTCCGCAATATCCCAGAGCTTGCGGTCGAAGCCGTCGAGGCCGCCGTGCAGCGCATTCGGACCGTTGTTGACGGGAAGCTGCACCGTTTCGCCGTCGAGCGAGAACTGCCCGTTGGCGATGCGGTTGGCGTAGCGGCCGACGGTGGCACCGAAGAACTTCCGTTCGGCAAGATAACCTGCGAACGTGTCATGGCCGAGCACGACGTCGTCATGGCCGCCCCTGGCATCCGGCGCGATCAGTGCCTGGATCACCGCGCCGTGGGTGATGATGCGCGCTTCGAATCCGCCCTCGCCGCGCAGCACGATGCGCTCCACGCTGCGGCCGTCCGGCAGCGTTCCGAAGACGTCTTTTGCTATTTTCGAGCCAGCCATGATCAATCCACAAACGGTTCGACGACAGTGCGCCTGCCGAGCAGGAAGGCGTCGGCGACCAGACGAAGCGGCGCGAGATCGACGTCGCTCGCGCCGGTTTCGGCAAGCGTGACGAAGCGCCGGTAAAGCTCCCGATATTCCTCATCCGGCGCCTCGGCAACGGTTTTGCCGTCAATCGCCATGCGCCGGCCGCCGCCGGACAGCGTCAACCGGCCCTGGTCGGTTTCGACGAGGATATCCCAGCTCTGCGGCCCGGTCTGCCGGAAGTCGAACTCGGCGGTCACAGGCAGGCCGCCAAGGTCGGTCAGCGTCAGGCTCGCGGCGATCGGCGCCTGGCAATTGGCGGGGAATGAAAGATCGGCCGCGGTGACGAACACCGGCTTCGGCAGTATCCTGGTCAGGATCGACAGCGCATTGATGCCGGGATCGAACACGCCGAGCCCGCCCGGCTCCCAGATCCAGGCCTGCCCGGGATGCCAGACGCGGACGTCCTCCTTCCAATTGATATGCACGGAGGCGATCCGCCGCGTCGCGAGCCACTCGCGCGCCGGCTCGACTGCCGGCGCATGACGCGAATGCCAGGTCGCAAACAGCGTTCGCTTTGCCTCCCCCGCCATCGCGATCAGCGGATCGAGCTCGGCAACGCCGATGCCCGGCGGCTTCTCCAGCATGACGTGCTTGCCGGCTTTGAGCGCTGCAGCGGCCTGGGCGCGGCGCACTTGAGGCGGCGTGCAGAGCGACACGGCGTCGATCGGCGGGCCCTGCTCCAGCAATTCCTCGATGGTGGCGAAATGCGGCAGCCCCGGCAGCGATGCGTTGCGGCTGGCGACCGCCGCGAGCGTCGCGCCAGGCACCGCTGCGATCGCGCCGACATGCTGGTCGCGCGCGATCTTGCCGAATCCGACGATGGCGATGCGAAGTTCAGTCACGATTTTTCTCCAGCTTCCGCGGATGGCAACTCGCCCGGCGCGGCTACGGTCACCGCACCCTCATGGCGGCGCATGCCGTTGTGAATGACGTAGATCATCGCCTCCGATGCAGTCGCGGCGTCACCGGCCGCGATGGCATCGACGATCTTCTGGTGCCAGAGCAGCACGGTGTCGCGGTCCTCGGGTTCGACCGGCGCACTGAGCAGGAACGAGGCGCGCAACGCAGCCTCGATGACATGCCCGATCGAGCGCATGAAAAGATTTCCGGACGCGCGCGCCACGGCGACGTGGAGCGCGAGGTCGGCATCGGCGAAGCCGACGGAGTCGGAGGCTTCGAGCCGCATCCGTTCCATGCTGCGACGGAGCTCGGCGAGATCCGCCTCCGACCGCTGCCCCGCCGCCAGCCCGGCCGCGCGCGGCTCGACCGCGAGGCGGATCTCGGCGAGGTCGTTGAGGAAGCGCTTGTCGATGCCGGCGTCCAGGTGCCAGGCCAGCACGTCGGCGTCGAACATGTTCCAGGCGGTGCGCTCGCGCACCACGGTGCCGACCCGCGCCTTGGTGGTGAGCAGGCCCTTGGCGACCAGGGTCTTCACGCTCTCCCGCAGCACCGGCCGCGAGACGCCGAACATCGCAATCATCTCGGCGTCACCGGGCAGGCGCGTCCCCTCCCCGTAGCGGCCGGCGATGATGTCGATGCCGATCGACTGCGCCACCTCCGCGTGGTTGGAATGGGCCCGCCGCGTCGGGATCACGACGATGCGCGAGGTCATGAGGCAGCTCCCACGCTCTTCGCCGCCGGCCGGCGCGCCAGCGCGACCAGCCCCTGTTGCAAGGCGATGAAGGCGAACAACAATACGCCGGTCGCGATCTTGGTCCACCAGCTCGACAGCGTGCCGTCGAAATTGATGTAGGTCTGGATCAACCCCTGGATCAGCACGCCAAGGAATGTGCCGATCACCGAGCCCTGCCCGCCCGTCAGCAGCGTGCCGCCGATCACGACGGCCGCGATGGTGTCGAGCTCGACGCCGACGGCGGAGAGCGAATAGCCGGCGCTGGTGTAAAACGAGAACACGATGCCGGCAATGCCCGCGAGCACGCTCGACAGCATGTAGATCCTCACCGTCATCCTGCCGACGGCCACGCCCATCAGGCTCGCCGCGGCCCGGTTGCCGCCGAGCGCGTAGACGTTGGCGCCGAACCGGGTGAGCTGCAGCAGCAATGCTCCGCCGATGACGATCACGAGCATGATGATCGCGATCGCCGTCAATCGCCCGCCACCGGGCATCCGCAAAGCGAAGTCCGACACGGTGGAATAGACCGGCGCGGTGATCGGCACCGATTCGGTCGAGAGCAGGAAGCTTGCACCACGGGCCAGGAACATGCCGGCGAGCGTCACGATGAAAGGCGGCAGATCGAAGACATGGATGATCGCGCCCATCGCCGCGCCAAAGGCCGCCGAGATCGCGAGAATGGCGACGAAGGCGAGCAGCGGCGGCACGCCCCAGCGCTCGATCGCCAGCGCCACGAATACCGTGGTGAAGCCGATCACCGAGCCGACCGACAGATCGATGCCGCCGGAGATGATGACGAAGGTCATGCCGGTGGCGACGATGCCGAGGAAGGCGTTGTCGGTGAGGAGATTGCCGACCACGCGCGTCGAGGCGATGTTGGGGAATTGCACCGCGCAGAGCGCGAATCCCGCGACGAGCACGATGGCCGTGATGAGGACGGGCGGCAGGCCTTTCATGCTTTCGTCCCCCGCAGCCGCGCGATCATTGCTGCGATCCCCGAGAATTTCGGCGATTGCAGCAGCAGCACCGCGAGCACCACCACCGCCTTGACCAGCAAATTGAACTCCGGCGGATAGCCTGACAGCAGAATGCCGGTGTTCATGGTCTGGATGATCAGCGCGCCCAGCACGGCCAGAATGAGGCTGAAGCGGCCGCCGAACAGCGAAGTGCCGCCGATCACCACGGCCAGGATCGCATCGAGCTCGAGCCAGAGGCCGGCATTGTTGGCATCCGCACCCATGATGTCGGCGGCCGCGATGACGCCGGCAAGAGCGGCGCAGACGCCGCACCAGACATAGACCGCCAAGATCATCGCGCGGGTGCCGACGCCGGCAAGCTCGCTCGCCCGCGCATTGCCGCCGGTCGCCTCGATCAGCAGCCCCAGCGCCGAGCCGCGCACCACCGCGGCGGTGAGGATCAGCATGCCGATGGCAATCGCAATCGGCACCGGCAGGCCGAGCACGGCACCATTGCCGAGCCAGACCAGATCCGGTGAGGAGAAGGTCACGATGCGGCCTTCGGTGATGAGCTGGGCGATGCCGCGGCCCGCCACCATCAGGATCAGCGTCGCCACGATCGGCTGCATGCCGAGCACCGCGACGAGAAATCCGTTCCACAATCCGCAGATCAGGCCCGCGCCGAGCGCCGCCGCCAGCACCACGGGCAGGCCGTGAGTGTCGGCGAGACTCGCCGCAATCGCGCCGGAGATCGCCATCACTGCGCCGACCGACAGATCGATGCCGCGCGTCGCAATCACCAGCACCATGCCGAGCGAGAGCAGCGCCACCGGCGTGCCGCGGTTGAGCACGTCGATGAGGCTGCCGAACAGGCGGCCGTCCTGGAGGCGCAGGTCGAAGAATTGCGGCGAGACAACGCGATCGACCGCCAGAATGACGATCAGCGCCAGGATCTGGGCAAGGCCGCGGCGCGGCAACAGCGCGGTCATGCCCGGCTCTCATGCGAGATGCTGGCGCCATCGGCGGCAATGGCTGTGAGAATGCTGCCGACGTCGATCGCCTCGCCCGCGAGCTCCTCGACATGGGCGCGATCGCGCAGCACCACGACGCGGTCCGAATAGGTCACGATCTCGTCGAGCTCGGACGAAATCACGAGCAGCGCCAGACCGTCGTCACAGAGCCCGCGGATCAGGCGGATGATCTCGGCATGCGCGCCGACGTCGATGCCGCGCGTGGGTTCATCCAGCACGAGGAGCCGCGGCGAGGTCGCGAGCCAACGCGCCAGCAGCACCTTTTGCTGATTGCCGCCGGACAACAGGCCCACCGGACGTTCCGGATCCGAGGGGCGGATGTCGAGCATTTTGACGTAGCGGCGCGCAATCTCATCCTGCTCGCGGCGCGACAGCGGCCGATGCAGGCCGCGCTTGGCCTGAAGCGCCAGCACGATGTTCTCGCGCACGGTGAGCTCGGCGACGATGCCGTCGGTCTTGCGCTCCTCCGGGCAGTAACCAAAACCGTGGCGCACGCCGTCGCGCGGCGACTGCAGCCGGACAGGCGCGCCTTCCACCCTCGCCTGCCCGCGGTCGGCGCGCTCGGCGCCGAACACCAGCCGTGCGGTTTCGGTGCGGCCCGAGCCCAGCAGGCCGGCAAGGCCGACGACCTCGCCATGGCGCAGCTCGAGATTGAACGGCGCGATATAACCGGCCTTGCCGTAGTTCTCGAAACTGGCGCAGATTTCGCGCGGCATCTGCTCGCCTGCCGCGGCTCGCGCGCTGGTGGTTTCGGCAAGCTCGCGGCCGAGCATCATCCGGATCAGCTCGATCCGCGGCAACGAGGCGGCCTCGCGCTCACCGACCAGGCGGCCGTTGCGCAACACGGTGATGCGATCGGAGATCTCGTAGACCTGGTCGAGGAAATGGCTGACGAAGACGATGCCGATGCCGCGCTTTGCGAGCTGGCGCATGATGCCGAACAGGATTTCGACTTCGTGACGGTCGAGGCTGGCGGTCGGCTCGTCCAGGATCAGCACGCGCGCGGAGAGATCGACGGCGCGCGCAATCGCGGTGACGTGCTGTACGGCGACGGAATAGCTGCCGAGCGGTGCTGATACGTCGATGTCGAGACCGAAATCCGCAAGCAACGCCTTGGCGCGACGTCGCATCTCGCCTTCACGCACGATGCCGAAACGCATCGGCTGGCGGTCGAGGAACAGGTTCTGCGCCACCGAAAGGTTCGGCAGCAGGTTGACCTCCTGGTAGACGGTGGCGATGCCCGCCTGAAGCGCAGCCTTGGCCGAACGCGGCGCGACCTCTTCGCCACCGAGCCTGACGATGCCGGCATCGCGCGGGAACACGCCGGTGACGACCTTGATCAGCGTGGACTTGCCGGCGCCGTTCTCGCCGAGCAGCGCATGGATCTGACCTGCGCGAAGCGTGAAGTCGACCTCCTGCAACGCGCGCACCGCCCCGAAACTCTTGCTGAGCCCGCGCACCTCCAGCAGGGACGGAGCAGGATCCGGGCTGTTCTCCATGGCAAATTCACTCCCACCGGTGCCCGCGGATGACGCGAACACCCAGCCTAGTCGTACGCGCAGCGGTTTCGAAGGGGCTGCCGGACCGCAGGGAACGGTCCGGCGCGGCGCCCGCCTCAGTAACCGAGGCCCTTCTTGCTGTCGTAGATCTTCTGCGGATCGTCGGCGGCAGTATAGAGCTTGGAGTCGGTCTGGATCCACTTCGGCGGAACCGTGCCCTTGCCCTTGAAGGCCGCGATGGCATCGAGTGCCGGACCCGCCATGTTCGGCGTCAGCTCGACCGTGGCATTGGCTTCGCCGGCGGCCATCGCCTTGAAGATATCCGGGACCGCGTCGATGGAGACGGTGAGGATTTCCTTGCCGGGCTTGAGGCCGGCTTCCTTCATCGCCTGGATGGCGCCGACCATCATGTCGTCGTTATGCGCGTAGACCGCGCAGATCGACTTGCCGCCGCCTTCGGCCTTGATGAAGCTCTCCATCACTTCCTTGCCCTTGGCGCGGGTGAAGTCGCCGGTCTGGCTGCGCACCACTTTCAGGTTCGCATGCTTGGCGATGGCGGTGTCAAAACCCTTCTTGCGGTTTGCGGCGACGCTGGCGCCGACCGTGCCCTGCAATTCGACGATGTTGCAGGCTTTAGCCCCGACGGTCTTGGCCAGCCAGTCCCCGGCGACCTCGCCTTCGTGCACGCTGTCGGAGGTCACGGCGGTGAGATAAAGATCCTTGCCGGAGGGATCGATGTCGCGGTCGAGCAGCACGACCGGAATCTTGGCCTCCTTGGCTTCCTTCAGCACCGAGTCCCAGCCGGTCGAGACGACCGGCGCGAGAAAGATCGCATCGACGTTCTGCGCGATGAAGGAGCGGATCGCCTTGATCTGGTTCTCCTGCTTCTGCTGCGCGTCGGCGATCTTGAGATTGACCTTGCGCTTGGCGGCCTCCTGCTTGGAGACCGACGTCTCGGCTGCGCGCCAGCCGGATTCCGATCCGATCTGCGAAAAGCCGATGGTGAGTTCGGCGGCGCTGGCCGGCAGCGCGAGGAGCAAGGCGGCCGTGGCGCTGGCCGCGAAGAGGGCTTTGAGGATCATCAGGCGTGTCTCCCAAATGTTATCCCGGGCGCCCCATTGGTAGCATGACACCCGACGACCGCCCTTTCCGGACGGTGAAGGCACTATTTCACGGAACATCGGTTCCGACTAGTCATATTATCTGACTATTGAACGGAAATGCAGGGCGGGCGGATGGGCGCTATCTACGACACACCCAAAGCGTTTTAGTTCCAGAAATGCAACGAAAAGATGAAGAAAATGATGCGGTAGTTGGGATGAGGGCACTCTCTGCGAGGACGGTCAAAGACGGACCCGCAACCTCTCTTCCCCATCATCGCGAGCGCAGCGAAGCAAACCAAAGCCTCTTCGCGGAGCGATCCTGGATTGCCTCGCTGCGCTCGCAATGAGGACGTAGAGCTCTGCGGATGTCGACCAAATCGACTCGCGAAGAAGCCCCCTCACCCCGCATCCGCCTTCGCTGAAGCTTCGGCGGACAAGCGCGGGGAGAGGTGAAAAGCTAGATCAGCTTCCGCTGCGCCAAATTCTTCATCAGCGCACCGATGCCGAAGGTCCAGGGCTCGCACTCGTCGCTGGTCCGCATGCGGTTGACGAGCTTGCCGAGCTGCGGCGCTGAGATCGTGACGATGTCGTCGCGCTTGTGGGTGAACCCCTGCCCCGGCGCGTCGCGATCCTTGACCGGCGCGAACATGGTACCGAGGAACAACACGAAACCATCTGGATATTGATGGACCTTGCCGATCGTCTGCTCGACGAGGTCCGTGGGATCGCGGCTGATCATGCTGATCGAGGAATGGCCGTCGAGAACGAAGCCGTCCGCGCCCTTCACGTTCAGGCTGATGTCGAGCTTGCGCGCGTCGTCGAGGGTAAAGCTGTCGTCGAACAGGCGCAGCAACGGGCCGATCGCGCACGAGGCGTTGTTGTCCTTGGCCTTCGACAGCAAGAGCGCAGAGCGTCCCTCGAAGTCGCGCAGGTTCACGTCGTTGCCGAGCGCGCCGCCGACGATCTTGCCGCGGCTCGACACGAACAGGACCAATTCCGGCTCGGGGTTGTTCCAGGTCGACTTCGGATGCAGCCCGGCATCCATGCCGGTGCCGACCGAGGACAGTGTCGGGGCCTTGGTGAAGACCTCGGCGTCCGGACCGATGCCGACCTCGAGATACTGGCTCCAGGCATTCTGATCGATCAGCACCTGCTTCAGATGCATGGCCTGGTCCGAGCCAGGCTTGAGCTTCGACAGATCGTCACCGATCAGCCGCGTCACTTCTTTCCGGATCGCCTCGGCCGAGGCCGGATTGCCTTTCGCCCGCTCCTCGATCACGCGCTCCAACATCGAGATGGCGAAGGTGACGCCGGCCGCCTTCAATGTCTGGAGATCGACGGGCGCAAGCAGCCACGGCTTTTTCGGGTCGCGCCTATCGGGTGCCGTATTGGCCACGATGGCGTCGAGCTCGCCGATGCGCTCGCCCTTGGTCGCAGCAAGCGCCTTGGCCGGATTGTCCTCCTCGCAGAGCGCGCTGACGGTGGGGAATTTCGCGGTGACGTCGAACACGCCATCGCCGCGCACGGCGACCACGGCCGGGCCATTCGCCTGCGGCAGCCAGACGCGGCCGACCAGCGTCCCCTTCGTTCCATCCTCGGGGAGAAGGTCTTTAACCGTCAATGTCGTCATGGCCGGCGTCCTCGCTGTTTTTCGGACCGGCCGCGTTCACGGCAGCCGATCCCATTGGCGAAGACCAATAAACGTCTGGCTCCGGAAGTCCAGAGCGCCAGCGCGCCGCGCTTCTATGCCCCTGCCCGCGCCTTTCGGGCCGCGATCTGCTGCAGCGCCCAGCGCGCGTTCTTCCGGACATCGGGATCGGAATCGTCGGCGATGACGGCCAGGAACGCCTCGCCGTCGGGATGGGCGATCTCGCCGAGCGCGGCAGCCGCCTCCTTGCGTAAATTGGCCTGGTCGTGATTGACGCAATTGCCGATCGAGCGCACCGCGCGCTCGATCTTCATCCTGCCGAGGCTGCGGATCGCCTTCAGCCGCACCTGCCAGAACTCGTCGGCAAGGCATGCAACCAATTGATCGGCGGCAATTGCGCCGTTGACGTTGAGACCGAGCGTCTCCGCCGCCATCTCGCGAACCATCCAGTCGGTGTCCTTCAGCGCGCGGGTAATCGTCTCCGCCGCCGGCTTCAGTTGGGAAAACGCCAGCGCACTCACCGCAGCGCGGCGCACATGGGCGTCGGGATCGTTGATCAGCGCGGTCAGCGCGGGGATCGATTCTTCCAGCTTGAGGAAGCCGATCACACCGATCGCCTGGACGCGGACGGCGGCATCCGTATCCTGGAGCGCTTCCAGCGCCGGCTTGAGCGTGTCCTTGCAGCGCAGCTCCTTCAGCGCGCGCAACGCGCCCATGCGAACGAAGGCGTGGGCGTGCTTCACCAGCGGCAGGATGACTTCGGCGCAGGCGGGATCCTTGAACTCGGCCATGCTGTCCGCCGCGGCCGATGCCACGATCCTTTCGGGATCGACCAGCAGCTTCACCAGCGCACTCGCCGCTTCCGGCCCGTCGAACTCGCCGAGCGCCATCGCGACCTGCTGGCGCACGCCGGCGTCGGGATCGGCGACCATGTTGGCGAGATGGACGACCGCAGCCGGATCGCCGGAATGGCCGAGCGCGATGATGGCGACGCGGCGCTCGGCGGGATCGGCGGCCTGAAGCCGCTCGTCGGCGTCTTCGAGGTCGTCGTAGGATTCGAACGGGCTCGACATGATCACCTCAACAGATAGGGAATGTTGACGGTGACGGCGCCAGTCGGACAATCGGCCTCGCAGGGCATGCAGTACCAGCACTCGTCATAGGCCATGTAGGCCTTGCCGGTCATGTCGCTGATACGGAGGACGTCGAGCGGGCAGACGTCGACGCACACGGTGCAGCCCTTGTCGGCGATGCATTTGGCGTCGTCGACGACCACCGGAACCGATGTCTGATAGGAAGCGAGAGGCATTGGATGTCTCCTGTTGCTATGTTCTGGTGGGTCAGGCCGAGGCGCGGATGCGCTGCTTGTCGTAGAGGTCCTTCTCGTCGTCGGCGATCGGCACGACATAGGGCTCCACGGCACGCTTCTCGCTGGTCATCTTGCCGTTCTGCTTGCTCAGCAGGGTGTGGCAGAACCAGTTTTCGTTGTCCTTCTCGGGAAAATCCGTGCGCCAGTGATAGAGGCCCCAGCGGCTTTCCTCGCGGTACAGCGAGGCATGCACCGCCATGTCGGCGCAGTCCATGATCGACTGCACTTCGAGCGCGCGGAGCAATTCGTGTGCGTTGCGCGCGATCATGTGCTCCTGCATGTCCTCGCGCGTCTCTGCGAGACGGCGCATCCCGAGCTCGTATTTGCGGGTGACCTTCGGCGGTTGGAGATAGTCGTTGACCAAGCGCCTTGTCTTGTACTCGACCTGGTTCGGCGGAATGCCGTCCTCGCGCCTGGTCGGTGCCAGCACGCGGTCGCGTTCCTTCGCCACATCCTGCGCATCGAACTCCGCAAAATCGTGATTGTCGGCAAACTCCATCGCATCGATGCCCGCGACCGAGCCGTTGGTGAAGGCGCCGAGCATGTAGTTGTGCGGCACGCTCGCCATGTCGCCGGCGGCGTAGAGGCCCGGCACGGTAGTGCGGGCATTGTCGTCGACGAACACACCCGAGGCGCTGTGGCCGGAGCAGAAGCCGATCTCGGAAATGTGCATCTCGATCGACTCGTTGCGGTAGTCGACGCCGCGCCCCTGCTGGAACAGGCCGCGCGTCGGCCGCTCCACCTTGTGCAGCGTCGATTCAATCTCGGAGATGGTGTCGGGATGCAGATGCTTGAGCTGGAGGAACACCGGACCCTTGCCGGACAAGAGCTCGTTATAGAACTCGAGCATCATCTGGCCGGACCAGTAGTCGCATTCGATGAAGCGCGATCCCTCGTTGTTGGCGGTGAAGGCACCGAACGGGCCGGCGACATAGGCGCAGGCCGGGCCGTTGTAATCCTTGATCAGAGGGTTGATCTGGTAGCATTCGAGGTTCGCGAGCGCGGCGCCGGCGTGATAGGCCATGGCATAGCCGTCGCCGGAATTGGCGGCGTTCTCGTAGGTGCCGAACATGTAGCCCGAGGTCGGCAGACCGAGCCGGCCGGCGGCGCCCATGCAGAGGATCACGGCCTTGGCCTTGATCACCAGAATCTCGGCGGTGCGGGTGTTGACGCTGATCGCGCCGGCAATGCGGCCGTCGGCGGATTTCAGAAGTCGCGTCGCCATGTAACGGTTCGAGATCAGGATGCGGGCGCGGCGGAGCTGGCGGTACAGCGCCTTCTTCACGGTCTCGCCGTTCGGCATCGGCAAGACATAGGTGCCGATATGGTGCACCTTCTTGACTGCGTAGTCGCCGTTCTCGTTCTTCAGGAAGCGGATGCCGAAACTGTCGAGCTCCTCGATGATGCTGTAGCAGTTTTGCGCGTATTTATAGACCGCCTTCTGGTCGACGATGCCGTCATTGGCGATGGTGATTTCCTTGGTGTACTGCTCAGGCGTCGCGTAACCGGGGATGACGGCATTGTTGAGCCCGTCCATGCCCATCGAGATCGCGCCGGAGCGCTTGACGTTGGCCTTTTCGAGCAGGACGACGTTGGCCTTCGGATTCTTCAGCTTCGCCTTCAGCGCCGCCATCGGGCCGGCCGTGCCGCCGCCGATGACGAGCACGTCGCAGGAAACCTCCGAAAGTCCGTCGACGATCTGATCTAGTGCCATCGCTTGCTCCTGGTTCGCCGGCAGGTCCGGCGCCTTTGCATCAGATTTGTTCAGGGGGCTTTCCGGCGATAGCAATTAGTTGTCGCCGGAGGCCGATTTGTCCTCAGCGCTCGACGAAAGCCTTCTCGATCACGAAGTGGCCGGGCCGGCTGTGATTGCCCTCGACAAAGCCGCGCGCGGAAAACATCGCGGGGAGTTCCTCGAGCATCGCCGGGCTACCGCACAGCATGATGCGGTCGGTCTCGATATCGAGGCCGGATTGCCCGATGTCGTCGAACATCTGGTTCGAAGCGATCAGGTCGGTGATGCGGCCGCGGTTCCTGAACGGCTCGCGGGTGACCGTGGGATAGTAGACGAGCTTGTCACGGATCAGCGGCCCGAAGAATTCGTGATTGCGCAAGCCATCCACCAGGTGCTCGCCATAGGCAAGCTCGGAGACCTGGCGACAGCCATGGGCAAGCACGATGGTCTCGTAATTCTCGTAGACGTCGGGGTCCTTGATCAGGCTGGCGAAGGGCGCAAGGCCGGTGCCGGTCGAGAGCAGCAAGAGACGCTTGCCGGGAATGAGATTGCCGGTGATCAGCGTGCCCGTGGCCTTGCGGCCGACCAGGATGATATCGCCTTCCCTGATCTTCTGAAGGCGCGAGGTCAGCGGCCCGTCCTGGACCTTGATCGAGAAGAACTCGAGCGCATCCTCGTGATTGGCGCTCGCCATGCTGTAGGCCCGCATCAAGGGCTTGCCCTCGACCTCCAGCCCGATCATGGCGAACTGCCCGTTCTGGAAGCGGAAGCCGGGATCGCGCGTCGCGGTGAAGCTGAACAGCGAGTCGGTCCAATGTCTGACCGACAAAACCGTTTCCTTCTGAAATGCGCTCATCCGTCGTCTCTCCTTGTCGCGATGGCGCACAAGGTTTCGGAGAGACGGGACTCCGGCAATGCGGAACTGAAATTTCCGGTCGATTAGTTTCACATTTCGCGGGCGATGACCGAAGAGGAAGCAGTAAAGGTCGGGCGACCTGCCTCGCCGCGCCTCCGCGCCGGCAATTAGTTGCTATTCGCGCCGGCCAGCGACAACGTAGAAGAGAGGTCGGAGATACGTCATGACCATGACCTTGGTGGCACCGACCGTGGCCGACTATGAAGCAAGCGCTGATCTCGCGACGCTCCTCGTCCGCACAACCGAGGGCGATGCACTCAGCCTGCCCGCCGAGCAGCTCCGCCTCTCCTGCAAATGCGCCCACTGCACCCGCGCCCGCTTCGACGGCCGCTTCCCCGATCGGTTTCCCGGCATCGCGATCACCGAGATCGGCGATCTCGGTTACGGTCTGAACATCTCGTTTTCGGATGGGCACGACCGGGGGATCTATCCCAAGCCATATCTGCTGAGCCTGGCGGGGCGGTAGGTCCAAACCACGTCACCAACTCCGCAGGCATTCCCTGCGACCCGGCTACGCCAAGGCTTCGCCGGGGCTGAAGTCCAGGGGCGCCGAAGCTCCAGCATAGTCTGCAAGCGGGGAATCCGGTACGCCGCAGCTTCTCCGTATCCCATTGCAATCCCTGGAATACTGGATCGTCCGCCTTCGCGGGCGATGACAGTGGAGTGATTGGCACGGACATTGCTCGTCTTTAGAACGATTTGAACGTTCCGGAGGCAGATGATGTTGCAGGCGGCCAATGTGGTTCGCGGGACGGTTCCCGCAACGGTCCGGCCTGCCGGCAGCTCCTCGCTGTTGCTCACCGAAAACCAGCAATGGATCGGTGGACCGCCGGCGCTGATGGACAAGCTCACTCAGCGCGAGCGGGAGCTGGTGCTGAAGCAGGGCCGCCGCAAGGTGCTCAACCGCGGCCAGACGCTGTTCAGCCAAGGCGGCAGGCATGACGGTATCTGGCTGATCGAGAGCGGCCGTATCCGGGTGTTCTACACCTCCCCGCTCGGCCGCGAGATCACGCTGGCCTACTGGCATGTCGGCAATTTCGTCGGTGGGCCCGAGGTATTCGAAGGCACCGTGCACCAATGGTCCGGTGTTGCATCCAGCAATTGCAGCGTCGTGCACCTGCCCGGAAAAGAGCTGCGAGCGCTTGCCGTGGATATCCCGAATCTGGCCATCGGCCTGATCGAAGGGCTTACTTTCAAGGGCAAGTGCTATTCGGCGCTGGCCCAGATGCTGGGAACACGCTCGATCACGCAGCGCCTCGCACATCTGCTGCTGCATCTGGTCGACCTCTACGGCGTCGAGGACGCCGACGGCCGGGTGATCGCGGCGGCCTTCACCCATGCCGACATCGCTCACATGGTCGGCGCGACCCGGCAATGGGTCACGATCAGCCTGAAGCGCATGCAGGAAAAGGGAATCGTCGTGACCAAGCGGTCGCAGATCGTGGTCTGCCGGACCGACGTGCTCGAGGAGATGCGCGGCCAGGCGGCCGATTAAAGCGGCCGCGATCAGGGTCGATGCACAGGCAAGCGGCTTTATAGTGCAGGACTGCCCAAGGAGTATGCAATCAGCTTTTCCCGGCAACTAATCGACTGCGGCGGACATTCCGGATTTGCCCTGCTCTCGCCCTCACCCAATCATGGCAACCACAGCACATCCAACCGAATGAGGATGAGAATGGTCCGCCATCTTCCCACGCTCTCGATCGCGATGTCGGTGACGTCGCTGGCGCTTCTTCTCGCGCCGCCGGCCTCGGCGGAAACCGTCACGCTCGGCATCGGAATACAGGACACGACGACGAACACGGTCACGGCCGGCGCCGTCATCCGCCAATTGCATCTCCTCGAAAAATACCTGCCGAAAGACGGCAAATACGCCAACATCAAATTCGAGATCGAATGGCAGAATTTCACCTCCGGCCCGCCCGTCACCAACGCGATGATGGCGAACAAGCTGCAGATCGGCATGATGGGCGACTACCCGCTGATCGTGAACGGCTTCACCTTCGACAGCAATCCCGAGAGCAAGAGCCGCCTGATCGGCATCGCCGCCTATAGCCTGTCCGGCTCCGGCAACGGCATCGTCGTTCACAAGGATTCGCCCTACTACGATCTCGCCGACCTCAAGGGCAAGCTCGTCAGCGTACCATTCGGCTCCGCCGCGCACGGCATGGTGCTCAAAGCGATGCAGGACCGCGGCTACGGGTCGGATTTCTTCCAGCTCGTCAGCCAGAGCCCGGAGGTCGGCTCGACCAACCTCCAGGAGAAGAAGATCGACGCGCATGCCGACTTCGTCCCCTTCGCCGAGCTGCTGCCGTTCCGGGGCTTTGCGCGAAAGATCTTCGACGGTGTCGAGACCAATTTGCCGACCTTCCACGGCATCGTGGCCCGTACGGACTTCGCCGAGAAATATCCTGAAGTCGTCGTCGCCTACTTCAAGGCTCTGATCGCCGCCAATCAGTGGCTGCGCGACGATCCCAAGCTCGCCGCCGAGAAAATCCAGGAATGGACCGGCATCAACAAGGAAGTCGTCTACATCTTCTTAGGTCCCGGCGGCAACATGACCACGGATCCCACGATCAAGCCGGCGCTGATCGACGCCGCCACGGCCGACGTCAAGGTGCTGCAAAACCTCGGCCGCATGAAGGAGTTCGATCCGAAAAAATGGGTCGACGACAGCTACATCCGCAAGGCCTTTGCCGAGATGAAGCTCGACTATGACGCGCAGCTTGCGAGCACGAAGAACTATGAGATTTCCGGCGAGGATTCCTTCTGCAAGAAGCCGATCACCGATCCGCGCAAGGCCGGCGAGGTCTGGGTCGACGACGCCGGAATCCTGCCGTTCTCGTCGGCCGCCTGCACGCTCGGCGCCTATGCCGACTTCAAGGCCAAGGGCAAGAAGATCAATGTCGCCTACGTCTTCGACGGCACACGCGGCATCAAGCTGTTCGCCAACCAGGCGTTCTTTGCGGTCGGAAATGGCGAGGTCGCCCCGTTCCTGCTCAAGAAGGACGCCGAAGCCTACGCCGCCAAGATCAGCGGCAAGGTGCTGGGCTTCGACGACGCGGTGAAGGCGGCGGTCGGCGGAGGCAAGACGTGAGCAGTCCCGCCCTCCTCAGACAAACCGAGGACAGCATGTCGGCAAGTGCAATCGCGGAAACGACCTCCGTGCCCGCCACCACTCCACCCGCGGCACCGCCCTCCTTCAGCACGCTCGCGCTGCGCTGGTACCGGCTCAACCGGGACGGGCTGCGCGCGATCGCGATCGGCATCGTCTCGCTCGCCGCCTTCCTGCTGGTCTGGCACCTGCTCACGACCTACCGCGTCGTGTTCTTCGTGCGCTTCACCAACGTGCCCTCGCCGCTCGCGGTCTATGCGAGCTTCACCAAGGCGATCCACGATCCCAAATTCCTGATGCACATCGTGCTGAGCTGCCGGCGCATCTTCATCGGCTTCTCCCTCGCGGCGATCGTCGGCGTGCCGCTCGGCCTGATCATGGGACGCTTCAAGCTGGCGCATGAGATCATCTTCCCCGTCGCGGAGGTGCTGCGGCCGATCCCTGCGATCGCCTGGGTGCCGATGGCGATCATGCTGTGGCCGACCAACGAGCAGAGCATCGTCTACATCACGTTCCTCGGCTCGTTCTTCCCGATCCTGGTCAACACGCTGCACGGCATGTCGCTCGTCGACCCGGTGCTGGTGCGCGCGGCGCAATGTCTCGGCGCACGCGAACGCTCGATCTTCCGCGAGGTGTATTTTCCGGCGTCGCTCCCGCACATCTTCACCGGCCTGACCGTCGGCATGGGCGTGGCCTGGGTGTCGCTGATCGCCGCCGAGATGATCTCGGGGCAGTACGGCATCGGCTATTTCACGTGGGAGGCTTATTCGCTGGTCCAGTACGCCGACATCGCGCTCGGCATGATCGCGATCGGCGTGCTCGGCCTCGGATCGAGCATGTTGATCCGGGGCGCCGGACGATTGGTGATGCCGTGGAGGCTGAAATGAACGAAATCCCGACCAAAGCACCGCAGGGTCATATCGAGGTCAGAAACTTCTCGCTCAGCTACGAGAGCATCGAGGGACCGGTCGAGGCCGTCACCGATACGCAGATTCACGTGAAGCCCGGCGAGTTCGTCTCGATCGTCGGCCCGTCCGGCTGCGGAAAGTCGACGCTGCTCAATGCGGTCGCCGGCTTCCTCAAGCCGACCACCGGCGTGGTCACCGTCGACGGGGAGCGCGTGAACGGCCCCAGCGCCGAGCGCGGCATGGTGTTCCAGCAATATTCGCTGTTTCCCTGGAAGACCGTGCGGGAGAACGTCGAGTTCGGCCTGAAGATGCGCGGCATGGCGCGCTCGCAGCGCGAGCGCGCTGCCCGCACGCTGCTCGGGCTCGCGGGTCTCGAGGCCTTCGAGAAGCATTATCCGGAAAAGCTCTCCGGCGGCATGAAGCAGCGCGTCGGCATCGTCCGCGCGCTCGCGACGGGGCCGAAAGTGCTGCTGCTGGACGAGCCCTTCGGCGCGCTCGACGCGCAGACCCGCGTCATCATGCAGCAGATCCTCACCAACATGTGGCAGCGGCTGAAGATCTCGGTGCTGTTCGTCACCCACGACATCGACGAGGCGATCTTCCTGTCCGACCGCGTCTACTGCATGACCGCGCGTCCGGGCTCGATCAAGGCGGAAATCCCGATCCCGCTGGAGCGGCCGCGGCAGCAATCGATGATGATGTCCTCGGAATTCCTGGCGCTCCGCCGCGGGCTGATGTCGCTGATCCGCGAGGAAAGCCTGAAGGCGATGGGCGGTGAGATCAGCGACATGGGCCTGCAGGGGCTCAACATCGAGCTGCACGGGCATTCGCTCGCGGATGTGATCTGATTCATCTCGACGCTTGCACGCTGCCTTCCCGTCTCGCCGCTACGCGGCGAGCCACTCTCTCCCACAAGGGGAGCGGGTGCACTGCCATCGCCGCGCGATTATTCTCACTTGAACCAATGCACCAGCGCGATGCTGATGCCGAGCAGCAGCATCAGCGACAGCGTCACGGCGGCCGTCACCCTGCCCCCGACATTGGCCAGCACGCGGACGTCGACACCCAAGCCCAGCGCCGCCATCGACACCACCGTGAGGAAGCTCGTGATCTTCGTCACCGGCCCGACCACGGTGCCCGGCACGATCTCCAGCGAGCGCAACGTCGCGAGCGCGAGGAAGCCGAGGATGAACCAGGGGACGAGGCGGAAGAAGCCGACATTGGTCTTCTTGGCGCCGCTCTGCCAGCGCGAGGCGGCGAGCGACAGGCCGACGACGACCGGCCCCAGCATCAGCACCCGCATCAGTTTCACGAGCGTACCGATCTGCGTCGAGACCAGCCCCGCCGGCACCGTCGCCGCCAGCACCTGCGGCACGGCGTAGACGGTGAGGCCCGCGAGGATGCCGTATTGCGTGGCCGTGAGATGCAGCAGCGGAATCAGCAGCGGCAGGCCCAGCACCATCATCACGCCGAGAATGGCGGTGAAGGAGATCGACGATGCGATCTCGTCGTTGTTGGCGCCGATGATCGGCGCCACAGCCGCGATCGCGGAATTGCCGCAGATCGAATTGCCGCAGGCGATCAGGATCGACAGCCGCGTCGACAGGCCGAGTACGCGGCCGATGCCGAAGGAGAGGGAGAGCGCGATCACCACGACGGCCGCGATCGACAGGAGGAGCGCGACGCCGGAGGCCGCGATGGCGGCAAAGCTGATGGAGGCCCCGAGCAGCATGACCGCGACTTCGAGCAGCTGCTTGGCACTGAAGGCGATGCCCGCCTGCCAGCGCGGCGCGGGCTTCCAGAAGCTGCGCAGCGCCATGCCGAGCAGAATCGCCATCACCAGCGCCTCGACATAGGGATGCTCGAACACGCCCAGTTCGGCCCGCTCGAGCAGAGCCGAGATGCCGGCTACGGCAATGCAGAGAAGGATGCCGGGAATCAGCGCGACAATGCGGCTTACGGCAGTGGCCGGCTTGGCGTCGGCCGGGCTGGATGCTTGATTCTGCGACACAAATCTCTCCCAGAAGAGAAAGATTTATACGCAGCGACGCTCGATTGGGAAATAAGTTTTCGACATATCAGGGTCGAGGGAAGTTCTGTCCCCAGCCCGGAATAAACGGGATCAGAAGATCAAGCTCTTGGCGAGCGAAGCGACGCGGCTGAAGCCGTCATAGACACCGGGCTCGAAGAAGGCTGCACGCGCGAGCACGATGCCCGCCACCAGCGACCAGAACAGGCCCGTGCCGGCGCGCAGCAGGAGCTTCGACGCGCGCGACCGCGGCTGGGTGTCCGTTGCGGACACCAGCTGCTCGCCGAAGGGCTCAAATCCAGTGCGTTCCATGGCAGTCGATCCATCAATTTCTGACAGGAATGTCGTTGTTTCGGCCCAAAACAGCAATGGAAGCGATTGGCGTTTTTACCCCGGGGAAGGGAAACTCCTTCCGCAGGAAGGTCCTGCGGCAATAGTTTTCTTCTTCAACCCTATTTGGGCACCGGGAGCCCCCCGGCTAAAGTGCCAGGTAGCGGCGGCGGATGGCGTCATTGGCCTTCAGCTCGTCGATACCGGCGGCATAGACGATCTGGCCCTTGTCGATGACCGTGGCATGGCTCGCAAGCCCCAGGCAGAAATGCATGTTCTGCTCGGCGATCAGCACGGTCGAACCGAGCTGGCGAAGCTGCCGCAGCAGCTCGCCGATCCGCTGCACGATGATGGGCGCGAGGCCCTCGCTCGGCTCGTCGAGCAGCAGCAGCGCCGGATTGCCCATCAGCGTGCGCGCGATCGCGAGCATCTGCTGCTCGCCGCCCGACAGGCGTCCGGCGATGCGTTGGCGCAGCGGCTCCAGCAGCGGGAAGACTTCATAGATGCGCTTGATCGGCCATTCGTCCTGGCCTTCCGGGCCCTTTTTACGACCGATGACGAGGTTGTCCTCGACGGTGTGCTCCGGGAAGATCTGGCGGTCCTCCGGGACGAAGCCGAGACCGGCGCGCGCGATGTGGTGCGGCTTCTGGCCGGAGATCACCGCACCGCGCAGGCTGACCCTGCCCCGCCGCGGCGGCGCCAGGCCCATGATCGCTTTCATCGTCGTCGATTTGCCGGCGCCGTTGCGCCCGAGCAGCGCCATGGTTTCGCCCTTCCGCACGGAGAGAGCGACGCCGAACAGGATCTGACTGGTGCCATAATAGACGTCGAGATCGGCGACTTCGATGACAACGGCACTCATGCGGCAGCTCCCGCATGTTCGGTGCCGAGATAGGCCTCGATCACCGCGCTGTTGTTGCGGATCTCGTCGGGCGTGCCGATCGCGAGGATGCGGCCGTAGCAGAGCACGACGATCTTCGGCGCGATCTTGAACACGATGTCCATGTCGTGCTCGATGAAGACGACGGTGATCTTTTGCGTCTCCCAGAGCTCGCGCACCTTGTCGATCATGCGCCAGCGTTCTTCCGGACCCATGCCCGCGGTCGGCTCGTCCAGCAGCAGCACTTTCGGTTCGAGCACCAGTGCCAGCGCGATATCGAGGAGCTTTTGATCGCCATGCGAGAGCGTCGCGGCGGTGCGATTGCGTTTTCCCGCGAGCCCAAGCAGCTCCATCACGTGCTCGGCGCGGTCGCGCGTCTCGGGCAACGGAAAGCGCCTGTGCAGCACCGCGGAGGAGCGCTGGTCGGCGCTGACGGCGGCGAGCATGGTCTCCTGCACCGTCAGCGATTTGAAGATGCTGGCGACCTGGAAGGCGCGGCCGATGCCATGGCGCACGATCTCAGGCGGCGAACGGCCGGCCAGATCGACGCCGTCGAGCAGCACCTGGCCGGAATCCGGCTTCAGCGCGCCGGTGATCAGGTTGAAGAAGGTGCTCTTGCCCGCACCGTTCGGGCCGATCACGGCCGTCAGCGAGCCGTCGGGGAAGTCCAGCGTGACGTCGTTGGTCGCCTTCACGCCACCAAAGGATTTTGCGAGGTTGCGGATTTCGAGCATGGCTAGCGCCCTTCGCCCGCATCGCGCCGGTGCGCAAACCATTCGGCGACGAAATCCAGCAGACCCTTCCGCAAGCCGAGCGCAAAGAACAGGATGACCACGCCGAGCACGATGCCGTGGTATTCCGTGAAGCGCGTGACTGTGTCGTTGAGCAGCAGCAGCAATACCGTGCCGACCATCGGTCCGAGGAAGGTCGAGACGCCCCCGAGCATGTTGATGAAGATGCCCTCGCCCGAGATGGTCCAATAGGCGAACTCCGGATAGGCGCCGGAGACGAACAGCGCCATCACCATGCCACCCATCGACGCGAACAGCGCCGCCAGCACGAACACGGTGAGCTTGGCGCGCCAAACGTCGATGCCGAGAAAGCTCGCGCGCGCGGCGTTGTCGCGGATCATGCGCAAGGTGTAGCCGAACGGCGATTGCGCGATCTGGCGCATCGCGAGCAGGCCGAGGATCAGCAGCGCACAGCTCGCGATGTAGAGATGGACGTGGTTGGACAGATCGATGCCGAGGAACCGCGGCCGCGCGATGCCACCGCGCAGGCCCTGGTCGCCGCCGGTAAAGGAGGCCCACGACAGGATCGTCGAGTGGATCAGCATCTGGAAGGCGAGCGTGACGAAGGCGAAATAGATCTCCTTCAGCCGCACGCAGATCGCACCGATGATCGCCGCAACCACTGCGGTGATTGCAAGCGTCGCGACGAAGGCGACCGGAATAGGCACGCCGAGCTTCTGCATGATCAGGCCGAAACTATAGGCGCCGAGCCCGAAGAACATGCCGTGCCCGAACGAGGTCAGGCCGGTGTAGCCGACCAGCAGATTGAGCGAGGTCGCGAACAGGCCGTAGGCGGAGCAGCGGATGACTAAATCGAGCAGCGCCTTGCTGCCCGTGAACAGTGGCAGGCTCGCCAGCACGGCGAAGGCGACCAGCGCGATCAGCACGTCGCGGTACCGCTGAAGTCCGGCGTCGCCGCGCACCGGCACCAGCGTCCGCGTGCGTCCGGCCTCCAGCTCGGTCATGCCGCCTCCTTGCCGAACAGGCCGGTGGGCTTGGAGACCAGCACGATCACCATGAAGAGATACATCAGGCCTTCCGTGAACAGGGGAAAGCCGAGCGAGCCGAACGAACGGATCAGGCCGAGCAGCAGCGCGCCGACCAGCGCGCCCACGATCGAGCCCATGCCGCCGATCACGGTGACGATGAAGGATTCGATCAGCACCGAAAATCCCATGCCAGGGGTCAGCGACCGCACCGGCGCGGCGAGCGCCCCCGCCAGCCCCGCCAGCATCCCGCCGAGCGCGAACACGCCGCCATAGATCAGGCCGGTGTTGATGCCGAGCGCGGAAACCATGCCGGGATTGTGCGCGGCGGCGCGTATCACCTTGCCGATGCGACTGCGCGACAATCCGATGCCGAGTACGATGGCCGCGACGAGCGCGACGCCGATCAGCAACAGGTAATAAGGCGGCACCACCCCGCCGGCGATGAACAGCGGCATCACCTGGAACGCCGCCGGCATGCCCATCGACTTGAATTCCGGTCCCCAGATCAGCCGCACCACATCGTCGAAGATGAGCACGAAGGCGTAGCAGACCAGAAGCTGCATCAAGACGTCGGCGCCGTAGACGCGGCTCATGAAGACGCGCTCAAAGATCAGGCCGAGAACGGCGGTGCCGGCCGCACCCGCGAACATCGCCAGCGCAAAGCTGCCGGTGAGCTGATATGCCGTCATCGCAAAATAGGCGCCGAACATGTAGAAGGCGCCGTGACTGAAATTGACGATCTTGAGCACACCGAAGATCAGCGTCAGCCCGACCGCGACCAGGAACAGCAGCATGCCGATGATGAGGCCGCTGGTGGTTTGCGTCACCAGGCAGGCGGAGCTGGAGAGGCAACCGGCAAGCGCGTCGAGATCCACGGGAGCACTTTCATTGCGTCGCGCCGGATCCGGCGCGGAGAGCCAAACGAAGCAGGCGGAGACGGTCGGCCGTCTCCGCCTTGTGCGTGATCAGGTGTAGCCCTTGCTCTTCTTCCACTCGGCTTCGAGTTCGAAGATGGTCTTCCAGTCGCCGGCCTTGACCTCGGGCACGTACGGCTCCTGCGGGATCGTGGTGCCCCAGCCGATGGCGTAGCCGACCAGCGTATGGTCGTCGCCGCGCATCGTCACGGTACCGTCGGCGCCGAACGGGCACTTGATGGTGAGGCCGGCCAGCACCTCCGCGATCTTCTTGCCGTCGGTGGAATTCGCCTTCTTGGCGGCCTCGGCCAGGAACATCACGGCGGTGGCGTTCTGCCACGACCAGTTGGTCGGATATTCGTTGTACTTGGCCTTGTAGGCATCGCCCCAGGCGGCGTTCTCCGGCGTGGCCGGGAAGGTCTTGATGTAGCGATTGCCGGAGTGGATGCCCTTCGGCAGGTTCTTCACCACGGTGAGCGCGGTGTAGTCGGCCATGTTGACCGCGAACACCTCCATCTGGCCGAACATCGCGTAGATGTTGGCCTGGTCGATGTAGGAGGTGAGATCACCGCCCCACAGGCAGGAGTACAGCGCCTGCGGCTTGGCCTGCAAAATCTTGGTCACCACCTCGGTGTAGTCGGGCTGGAAAAGTTTTGGCCAGGACTCGCTGATGAGCTCGACGTCGGGCGCGAAGCGCTTCAAGTACAGCGTGAACTCGCCGGTGGTGTCGCGGCCATAGGCATAATCCGGCGAGCAGGTCGCCCATTTCTTCAGGCCCTTGGTCTTGGCGATCGCGGCCGCATAGCTGCCGCCGACGATCGAATCGTGAATGCCCTGCCTCACGCAGCGGAACGCATTCGGAATGTGCTGCTTCGGATCGGCAGTCAGCGAGGACGCTTCCGAGCAGGTATGGACACAGAGCACGCCGAGATCGCGCGCCACCTCGTGCACCGCGAACGATCCGGACGACGCCTCGCCGTCGATCAGCCATTCGCAGCCGTCGGTGTTGACGAGTTCGCGCGCGACACGCGCGGCTTCCTGCGGCTGGCCCTTGGAGTCGCGGATCACCATCTCGATCTGCCGGCCGGCAAGACCGCCGGCCGCATTGACCTTGTCGACCTCGAGCATCACCGCATTGCGCGACGACGTGCCGAGCTGCGCGACGCGGCCCGACAGAATCGTCGGCATGCCGATCTTGATGGTCTTGGCTTGCGCACGCGCCACCCACGGCGCGGCGACGCTGATTGCACCGGCGCCCATCAGCGCCAGTGATGAACGGCGGCTGATGCCCGGTGTGCGGGTTCTCGTCAATTTCCCCTCCCTCTGTCGGGTCGGCGTTTCCTGATCCCAGTCGGAGATCGTCGCGTCTCCGTGGCTCCAACAATTCCAGAGGTAGGGGGTGACGTCAAGACAAACATGAATTATGAGTCACTATTCAGATGGGAGGAAACGAGGCCGGCAATCGGCCCGAAACCGCAGCATGATCAACCTTTCGAGCTTCATCGCCTTCCATGCCCGGCGCTCGCCGGATCGGCCCGCGCTGAAATATCGCGGCCAGGAGATCTCCTACGCCGTTTTCGATGCGCGCATCCGGCAGGCGGCCGGCTGGCTCGCCGTACAGGGTATCGGCGCCGGTGACGTCGTTGCCGTGCTGATGAAGAACAGCGCGGCGTTTCTGGAGCTCGTCTTCGCGACCAGCCATCTCGGCGCGGTGCTTCTGCCGATCAACTTCCGCCTCTCCCGCGACGAGGTCGGCTACATCGCCGGCAATGCCGGCGCGCGGCTGTTGATCGTCGATGAAGAACTCGCGCCGAATGCAGCGGGCGCGAAGATCGTCGTACTCGATGAGGCCGCGCAACAGAGCCTCACGCGCCTCGTGGGCGATGTTTTGGCAGCGCCAATGCATGTCCGCGCTCCATCCGACCTGATGCGGCTGATGTACACCTCGGGCACCACCGACCGCCCCAAGGGCGTGATGCTCACCTACGATAATTTCTACTGGAAGTCCGCCGATCAGACTATTGCGCTGGGCTTGAGCGCGCAGACGCGCCTTCTCGTCGTCGGCCCGCTCTATCATGTCGGTGCGCTCGATTTGCCCGGCATCGCCGTGCTCTGGCATGGCGGGTTCATCCACATCGAACGCAATTTCGAGCCGGAGACCGCGCTCGCAGCGATCGCCGAGGACAAGCTCAACGCCGCGTGGTTCGCGCCTGTAATGACCACCGCGATGCTCACCTGCCCCACCCGAGACCGCTACGACGTCTCCAGCCTGGAATGGGCGATCGGCGGCGGCGAGAAGACGCCGGAGACGCGTATTCGCGCCTTTTCCGAGTATTTCCGCAACGCGCGCTACATCGACGCCTATGGCCTCACCGAGACCGTCGGCGGCGACACCTTCATGGAGCCCGGCCGCGAGATCGAGAAGATCGGCTCGACCGGACGCGCCATCGCTCATGTCGAGATCGAGATCCGAGACGAGAACGGCAAGACCCTGCCGCCGAACGTCAACGGCGAGATCTGCCTGCGCGGCCCAAAGATCACGCGCGGCTATTGGCAGGATCCGGAGAATACGGCCTCCGCCTTCTTCGGCGACTGGTTCCGCAGCGGCGACGTCGGCTATCTCGACGAGGAGGGCTTCCTGTATCTCACCGACCGCAAGAAGGACATGATCATCTCCGGCGGCGAGAACATCGCCTCCTCCGAGGTCGAGCGCGTCATCTACGAGCTATCAGAAGTGCGCGAGGTCGCGGTGATCGGCCTGCGTGATCCGCGCTGGGGCGAACGGCCGGTGGCTATCGTCGTGCTGGCCGAGGGCGCGAGCCTCGAGCTCCCTGCCCTCACCGAGCACTGCCGGGCGCGGCTGGCGAGCTTCAAGGTGCCCAAAGAGCTCATCATTCGCGACGGCCTGCCGCGCAATCCCTCAGGAAAGATTCTCAAGCGCGTGCTGCGCGCCGAACTGGAGACCGTGGCATGACGCAAGGCCCCGCCACCGCAAAAATCACAAAACTCAACCGGGTCGAGCGCAACGCCTGGACCAAGCAGAAGATCTTCGAGGCCGCGACGAAGGTCGTCGGCAAGCACGGCTATGCCGAGGCCTCGGTCGCCCGTATCACCGAGCAGGCCGGCGTCGCCCAAGGCACCTTCTACAATCATTTCGAGAACCGCCAGGAATTGCTCGACCAGCTGCTGCCCAAGATCGGCCTCGACATGGTCGAGTTCATCCGCGCCCGCACCGGCACGGCGGATGCGGCACGGCAGGAGATCGCGCGCTTTTCCGCCTTCTTCGACTTCATCCGCGAGGTGCCGGAGTTCTTGCGCATCCTCAACGAAGCCGAGTTCTTTGCGCCGGTCGGATACCAGAAGCATCTCGACAACATCTCGGTCGCCTATGTCCGCATTTTGCGGCGCGCACGACATTCGGGCGCCATCGCGGATTACAGCGACGAGGAATTCGAAGCCATCGTCCACATGCTGATGGGATCGCGCGGTTATCTCAGCCGCCGCTACTCCTATTCGGAAGGCGGCGTCACCGCCGTGCCCGAGCACGTCATCTCCGCCTACCGCAAGCTGATGACGCGCGGCCTCTTTCGTGCATCCGGAGATCAGGACACGCCATGAACATCGAATCTCCGCACAAGCCGCTCGACCTCGCCTCGACCATCGCCGAGGGCGACATCCGCTGCCTCCTGATGGTGCTGGTCCACATGACCGGCGACGACAAATGGCTCGCGCCGCCGTATTTACCCAGACGCGACATCCGCCTCATTCCCGATCCCGAGGCCGGGGTGCCGAAGGAGGTCCAGGACGAAATTCGCGCAGCGGTCGTCGAGCTCTTTGCCGATGGTACGCCGAAGCCAGTCATTGCCGACCCCGGCGAGGAGCTGCTGCTCAAGATGATGCGCGCCTGCCTCGGCGAGAACGTCGCGCCGGAATATGCGCCCCTGATGCGCGAGGAGATGGGTTTTGTGCCGCGCGAGCCGCGCTGGACCAAGCGTCCCTCCGACGAGAAGCTCGCCGACCAGCATGTCCTGATCGTCGGTGCCGGCGTCTGCGCCATCGCGCTTGGGGTCGCGCTCGGCCATCTCGGCATCCCCTACACCATCGTCGAGAAGAACGACGAGCTCGGCGGCACCTGGTGGATCAACCGCTATCCCGGCTGCGGCGTCGATACGCCAAACCACTCCTATTCCTATTCGTTCGGCTCGGGCAATGCATGGACGCGTTATTTCTGCCTGCGCGAGGAACTGCTCGGCTACCTGCAGAAGGTCGCGGAGGAATACGGCATCCGCAAGCATCTGCGCGTCAACACCGAGCTGACATCATCGCGCTGGGACGAAGGCAAGCGGCGCTGGATCTCGACGCTCAAGACAAACAGTGGCGAGGAGACCTTCGAATCCACCGCGCTGGTCTCCGCGACCGGCCAGCTCAACGATCCCTCCCGCGCCCGCTTCAGGGGCGAAGAAGAGTTCGAGGGAACGATCCTGCATTCGGCGCTGTGGTCCGACGACATCAACTTTGACGGGAAGCACGTCGCCGTGATCGGCACCGGCGCCACGTCGATGCAGCTGGTGCCGGCGATTGCATGCCGCGTCGCCTCGGTCACGGTCTATCAGCGCAGCGCGCAATGGGCGCGGCCGGTGAAGGGCTATGCCGATCCGA
This sequence comes from Bradyrhizobium sp. Bra78, assembly GCF_024519855.1. NCBI lineage: Bacteria > Pseudomonadati > Pseudomonadota > Alphaproteobacteria > Hyphomicrobiales > Nitrobacteraceae > Bradyrhizobium > Bradyrhizobium sp. Bra78. The sequence continues at coordinate 349,080 of NZ_JALJRE010000003.1, forward strand.
TCAGCGACGGCGCGCGCTGGCTACTCGCGCACCTGCCGTTCTATGTGCAGTGGTATCGCTTCAACATGTTCTGGCGCTACGGCGACGGGCTGTTGCCCTTCTTGCGCAAGGACCCGGCCTGGCCGCATCCCGAGCGCGCCGTCAACAAGGGCAATGACCGGCATCGTCAGGAGCTGACCGATTTCATCCTGTTGGAGCTGAAAGACCGGCCCGATCTGATCGAAAAATGCGTCCCGACCTACCCGCCCTACGGCAAGCGCATCCTGCTCGACAACAACTGGTTCAAGACGTTGACGCGGCAGAATGTCGAGCTCGTCACCGACACCATCGATCATATTGACCGCGATGGCATCGTCACGGCCGACGGCAAGCACCGCCCCGCCGACATCATCGTGGTGGCGACCGGCTTCAAGGTCACGGAGATGGCGGCGCGTCTCAACATCAGCGGCCGTGACGGCAAGGATTTGCGCGACGCCTGGGCCAACGACAATCCAACCGCGTTCCTGGGCCTCACCGTGCCGGGCTTTCCAAATTTCTTCTGCATGCTGGGCCCCAACTCCGGGCCCGCCCATGGCGGCAGCGTCATCTTCCAGTCGGAATGCCAGAGCCGCTACATCTCCGCCTGCCTCGCCGACATGATCGAGCACGACGTCGCCGCCATCGACGTCCGCAGGGAGGTGCTCGACGACTACGTCCAGAAGGTCGATGCCGAGCACGAGGCCATGATCTGGACTCATCCCGGCATGAGCACCTACTATCGCAACAGCAGCGGCCGCGTGTTTTCGGCGATGCCCTGGCGGTTCGTGGATTATTGGCGCATGACGCATGATCCGGATCTGAGGCAGTACAGGCTGACGAAGGCGTAAGGAATCCGCCTATGCCCACACCCCGCGTGCGCATCTACACCGACTACAAGAGCCCCTACGCATTCGTGGCGAACAAGCGCCTGTTCGCACTCGAGAAGACGCACGGCGTCGAGCTCGAATGGCTGCCCTACACATTACGCGTCGCCGAATTCATGGGGACGGTGGAGGAGCGCAAGCCGCATTTCTGGCGCAAGGTGCGCTACGCCTATATGGACGCGCGGCGCTATGCCAATGCGCAGGGGCTTGTCATGAAGGGCCCGAGGCGGATCTACGATGCCTTCTATTCCAGCGTCGGCATGCTGTTCGCGCAAGCCCACGGCTTCTTCCGCCCCTACCACGACACGGTGTTCCGAAAGTTCTGGAGCCATGAGCTGGAGATCGACGATCTCACCGCGATCACGGATGTCATCACGTCCTGCGGCGGCTCGGCGAGCGAGTTCGAGGCCTATGTCAGCGGCCCCGCCCGCGCCGAGCATGACCGCATCATCGACGAGGCCGAAGCGCTCGGCGTGTTCGGCGTGCCGACCATGGTCTTCAACGGCGAGCTGTTCTGGGGCGGCGACCGCATCGACATGCTGATCGAGCGCATCGAGAGACCCGAGACGATCGAAGCCGCACTCGGCAGCCGCCACCGCAAGCCGACATAGTCCTACGCCGCCAGCCCGCTCTCCACGGGCGCGAACTCAAGCCCGAGGCTTTCGGCCACGGCCTTGTTTGTGATCCGGCCGCGATGGACATTGAGGCCGTTGCGCAGATGCGGATTTTCCAGCACCGCGGCAAAGCCCTTGTTCGCGAGCATCAGGCCAAACGGCAGCGTCGCATTGTTCAGCGCCTGGCTGGATGTCACCGGCACCGCACCGGGCATGTTGGCGACGCAATAATGCACGACGCCGTCGACCTCATAGGTTGGATCGGCATGCGTGGTCGCATGGGAAGTCTCGAAGCAGCCGCCTTGGTCGATCGCGACGTCGACCAGCACGGCGCCCGGCCGCATCGATTTCAGCATCGCGCGCGTGACGAGCTTTGGCGCGCTGGCGCCCGGCACCAGCACCGCGCCGATCACGACGTCGGCGGCGAACACCTCCTCCTCGACCGATTCGATCGTCGAGAACCGGGTGCGCACGCGTCCGGCAAAGAGATCGTCCAGTTCACGCAAGCGCGGTATGGAGCGGTCGATGACGGTGACTTCGGCGCCGAGCCCTGCAGCCATGCGCGCGGCCTGTGTTCCCACCACGCCGCCGCCGAGCACGACGACCCGCGCTGGCTGAACGCCGGGGACACCGCCCAGCAGCAGCCCGCGTCCGCCAGCCGAACGCCTGAGCGCGGCGCCGGCGGCCTCGATGGCGAGGCGGCCGGCGACTTCGCTCATCGGCGCGAGCAGGGGGAGGCGACCGGACGCGTCGGTGACGGTTTCATAGGCGATCGCCGTACAGCCGGAGGCAAGCAAGCCCTTGGCCTGTTCGGGATCCGGCGCGAGATGCAGATAAGTAAACAGGATCTGGCCTTCGCGAAGCTGGGCCCACTCAACCTTCTGCGGCTCCTTCACCTTCACGATCAGGTCGGACTTCGCGAAGATATCGTGGGCGCTGTCGGCGATGGAGGCCCCTGCCCGCCGATAGACCTCGTCGGAGGCGCCGATGCCGCTGCCGGCGCCGGTCTCGACCGTCACCTGGTGTCCTGCCGCGCTATATTCGCGGACCGCGCCCGGGGTGAGCCCGACGCGATATTCCTGCACCTTGATCTCCCTGGGCACACCGACGCGCATCCTGGGCTCCTTTTGCTTCACTCCGATCATCGTAACGACGTGCCCGGTTTGGTTTCGTGCAAATATCCGCTAGCTTTGCCCTCCCCGCGCCGGTTTCAGGCGCGGAAGTCCCCTTTCACGCTGGAAACCAAACCTTGGCCCTGGACCGGAAAGATCTCGCCATCCTTGCGGAACTCACCACCAATGCGCGGGCCAGCCACACCGAGCTCGCCACCAAGGTCGGCCTGTCGAGCACGGCGCTGGCGCGGCGGCAGAAAACCCTGGAGGACGACGGCTACATCCAGGCCTACCAGGCCGCGCTCGACCTCGCGCAATTCGGCCTCACCACGACGGTGCTGGTCCGGATCGCGCTGGAAAGCCAGAGCGACGAGGCGCTGAAGGCGTTCGAGGCGGAGGTGGTGAAATGCCCCTCCGTCGTGCGCTGCTTCCTGATGTCGGGCAACGACGACTACATCCTGATCGTGCTTGCCCGCGACATCCAGGATTTCGAACGCATCCACCGCACCGAGCTGTCGCGCCTGCCGCGGGTGGCGCGGGTGCAATCGAGCTTCGCGCTACGCGACGTCGTCAACCGCGCGGTGCCGACCGTGGTGTTCGGCGAGGCAAAGCGACAAGGCTGATGGCTTCCGTCGGCACACCCGGCTCGTGACTGGAGAGTTACACGCGCCAGGGAATACGCGAGTTCCCATCACACGCAAGCACCGAGATCAACCGAACGGTTGAAGACACCCCGCGCCTCGCGACCCACACCCGCGTCCTCGGTACGGGTGCCCCCGCCCAGAAGACCACGGCCATCATCTCTGACGTCGATCTCTACGACATTCCCGGCGGGGTCGGGAAAGTGATCGGCGTCCTCCGCAAGGGGCAGAAGTTTCCGCTTGTGGGATGCCGGACGGACGATTGGTGTCAGTTCTCGAACGGCTGGGTGTGGGGTTCCTTCATCATGCGCACTCACGTGCCCTGACCCGCGAACCGCCATTGGCTCATCAACACCGGCCTTTTGGCTCCGTCATAGAACTGTCATCGAATACGCAGAGACCTGTCGGTCCCTGCACATTCGGGACCTGACATGGACTATTTCAAGCGCTTCAACTTCCTCTTCGCCGCACCCGTGTTCGACGCGGACGACCTCGAAGGCATCCGCTTCAACCAGATCATCGAGGAGATCCAGCGCTCCGGCTTCGAGGTGGTCCGGGCCCGCAAGCTGGAGGACGCCGAAATCGCGGTGCAGACCGATGCCGCGATCGGCTGCATGGTGGTGGACTGGGGCAAGAAGGGCCTGGAGGGCAAGACCTCGGCGCTGATCAATCTGATGCGGCGGCGCGGCCTCGATTTCCCGATCATCCTCCTGATCCGGCGCAAGCGCTTTGAGGATCTCCCCGTCGAGGTGCTCGACTTCATCGACGGCTACGTCTTCCTGTCCGAGGAAACCCCGACCTTCATCGCCAAGAACCTGATCAGCCGGCTCAAGCAATATGCCGAGACGCTGAAGACACCGTTCTTCGGCGCGCTGGTCGACTATGCCGAGGAAGGCAACCAGCTGTGGACCTGTCCGGGCCACAATGGCGGCGTGTTCTACAACCGCAGCCCGATCGGCCGGGTCTTCGTCGAGCATCTCGGCGAATCCGTCTTCCGCGACGATCTCGACAATTCCGTGCTCGACCTCGGCGACCTCCTTACCCATGAGGGACCGGCACTGAAGGCGCAGAAGGAAGCCGCCCAGATTTTCGGTGCGGAAAAGACCTATTTCGTGCTCAACGGCACCTCGACCTCGAACAAAGTCGCGCTCGGCGCGCTCGTGACCGACGGCGACCTCGTGCTGTTCGACCGCAACAATCACAAGGCCGCTCATCATGGCGCGCTGATGATCAATGGCGGCGTCCCGGTCTACGTGCCGACCATCCGCAACGCCTGGGGCCTGATCGGCCCGATGCGCTGGGATATGCTCGACGAGAAGGCCTTGCGCGAGGCGATCCGCAACCATCCGCTGGTCACGGACAAGGATGCCTGGCGCAAGGAGCGGCCGTTCCGCGTCGCCGTGGTCGAGCAGTGCACCTATGACGGCACGATCCACAGCGCCGAGATGATCCTGAAGCGCATCGGCCATCTCTGCGAGTACATCCTGTTCGACGAGGCCTGGGCCGGCTTCATGAAGTTCCACCCGCTCTATGCCGGCCGCTTCGCCATGGGGCTTGCGAACCTTTCCCCCGAGGCGCCCGGCATCATCGCGACGCAGTCGACCCACAAGCAGCTCGCGAGCTTTTCACAGGCCTCCCAGATCCACGTCAAGGACCGCCACATCCGCGGCCAGAAGCGGCGCGTCGAGCACCGCCGCTTCAACGAAAGCTTCATGCAGCACGCCTCGACCTCTCCCTTCTATCCGCTGTTCGCCTCGCTCGACGTCGGTGCGCAGATGATGAAGGGCCGCTCCGGCGAGGTGTTGTGGGACGACACGATCCGCCTCGGTATCGAGCTGCGCAAGAAGATCCGCGCGATGCGCCGGGAGTTCGAGGAGAAGGAGCAGAAACCGGACCGGCGCTGGTTCTTCGAACCCTTCGTTCCCGATCGCGTCGCCATTCCCGATGTCAGCCGTCCCGGCGCGGCGCACAATGTCGCCTGGGAAACGCTCTCCACCGACGAGCTCGCCACCAATCCCGCACTGTGGCAGCTCTCTCCCGATACCAACTGGCACGGCTTTCCTGGCCTCAGCGAAGGCTTTGCCATGACCGATCCGAACAAGCTGACGCTGCTCACCCCCGGCTTCGATCGCGCCAGCGGCGCTTATGCCGAGCACGGCATTCCCGCGCCGGTCGTCGCGCAATATTTGCGCGAAAACCGCATCGTCCCCGAGAAGAACGATCTCAACTCCCTGCTCTTCCTGCTCACGCCCGGGGTCGAGGCGAGCAAGGCCGGCACGCTGATCTCCGGTCTCGTCGCATTCAAGAGGCTGCACGACGACAACGCGCTGCTGGCCGACGTGATCCCGGAATTTTATCAGCGGCGACAGGCGCGCTATGCCGGCGTGAGGCTGCGCGACCTCTGCGGCGAGATGCACCGCTTCTTCCGTGCCGCCGATGTCAGCGCGCTCCAGGCTCGGCAGTTCATGCCCGAGCACATGCCCGAGATCGCGATGTCGCCCCGTGATGCCGCGCGTTATTTGTTCCGCAACGACGTCGACTATCTGCCGATCGAGGCGATCGCGGGTCGCATCGCCACCACGCCGTTCGTGGTTTATCCGCCCGGCATTGCCACCATCGTGCCCGGCGAGCGGCTGACGGAACGGGCCAAGCCCATGGTGGATTATCTCAAGATGTTCGAGACCTGCTTCAACACGTTTCCGGGCTTCGATGTGGAAATCCAGGGCGTCTACAAGGAGATCGATGCGCAGGGGCGTATCGGGCTCTATACGTACGTCGTTGCCGAGTAGTTGCCGATGAACGAGACGGCGGTTGCACGTCAGGATGACGAGCCGGTGCTGGTCCGCACCTCACGCGAAAGCGACGTCGAGGCGATGCTGGCGATCTACCGCCATCACGTCCGCACTGGCGTGCCGCGCGACGTCGAGGGAACCGGCGCGCCGGAGCCCGACGATCTGCGCGACCGGCGCAAGAATCTGAAGCAGACGCGCCTGCCGCATCTGGTTGCGACCTATCGCGGCGAAGTGGTGGGCTATGCCTATGCGGTGCTGTTCCGCAAGCGTCCGGCCTATCGCTATACGGCCAAGCACTCGATCTACGTCCACCACGCGCATCTCGGCCGTGGGGTCGGACGGCTGCTGCTCCAGGGAATGATAGACGCCTGTGCCGCGGCCGGCTTCCGCCAGATGATCGGCTATATCGATGCCGACAACGCCCCGTCGCTGGCGCTGCACGAGCGGTTCGGTTTCACGCGCGCCGGCCTGCTCAGCGGTGTCGCCTATCGCCACGGCCGCTGGTCCGACACCGTCATGGTGCAACGGTCGCTCGGCGCCGGGACGACGGCCCCCCCGCCTGTCACGACTCCTGGCCGGTAGGTCTCACGACGGAAAGTCAGCCGGTCTGACCTGGATGCGGTCGGCATGCAACGACCAGTGATGCAACGCCTGGTCCTTGCAAAACCTGGCCTTCGCCCGCTCCCGGGCCTCGTCCTCATCGGAGGCGTCGATCTCGAGCGTGCCTTGGCACACCTCGATCTGCCGGCCGTACTGGCCGAGCACGTCCTTCATGAACCTGACGACATAAGTTGACATGGGACCTCCTGCCTGCCCCGGCGGCACTCTAATCCCATTTAGCCTGACTGCGGGAGGGGGATTTTGACGCGGATCAAGGTGGGAGGGCGGTTCTCGCCACCGTGTCGTTCCGGCGGCCCCTACCCCGGCGTCACCCCGAAGGCCTGCTTGAAACGCTCCGCGTAGACCGGCCAGACCTCCGGATTGATCAGGCGCGGCGGACGCTTGCCGTCCAGCACGTCAAGAACCTGCTCGGCGGCGATCCGGCCCATGTTCTGGCGGGCCTCGATGGTGACGCCTGCGGTATGCGGGCTCGCCAGCACGTTGTCGAGCTGGAGCAGCGGATGCTCCGGCGGCGGCGGCTCCTTGGACCAGACGTCGAGGCCGGCGCCGGCAATACGCTTGTCGCGCAACGCCCCGAGCAGCGCGTCCTCATCATGGATGAAGCCGCGCGCCGTGGTGACGAAATAGGCATGCGGCTGCATCAGCCCAAACTCGCGCACGCTGATCATGTTGCGGCTGCCCTTGTTGAGCGGGCAGGAGATCGAGACGAAATCTGCGCGGCGCAACAGCTCATCGAGCTCGACCTTCTCGCCGCCGCGCTCGGCCATCACCTCGGCCGACAGGTACGGATCATAGGCCAGCACCTTCATGCCGAGCAGGCCCTTGCACAATGCGGCGATGCGGCGGCCGACATTGCCGAGCCCGATGATACCGACGGTCTTGTGTTCGACCTCGTTGCCGACGAGCTCGTTGCGGTTGACGTCGCGCTCGCGGCGCAGGCGGCGATCGGACTGGATGATGCGCTTGGACAAGGTCAGCATCATCGCCAGCGCGTGCTCGGCCACGGAATGGGCGTTGCCGCCGGACTGGTTGACGACCAGCACGCCCGCGTCCGTGCAGGCCTCGACGTCGACCGGATCGAATCCGGCGCCGTTGCTGGAGACGAGCAGCAGGTTCGGCGTCCGCTTCAGGAAGGCGGCGTCGACATGGAAATGAGGCGCGAGCTCGTCGCGGGCGGCGCCGATCTGGTAGACATGGGCGGCACTGATGATCGGCGCGTAGAAATCCTCGGGGCTCTCGTTCTCGATGCGATCGAGCCGGACGTCGGGCCGCGCCTTCAGGATGTCGATGTAGATCGGATTGGCCAAATAATTGGAGTAGAAGACGCGCTTGCTGTTGACGGACATCAGGACCCTTCCGGCTCTCTCGAGGAGATCCGCAAGGCCGGCGCATCGAGCACCCCTTCCATGCGTCCCTCCGCTTTTTTTCGTTGCCGCCCCCTATGACATGGCGGTGCCGGCCGCGGCAGGCCATCTGGCGCAGATCACGGTCCGGCCCGGACATGTTGACAATCCGGCCCGCCGCGTCAAGTTCGGCAGACCGCCGTGACGTCCGAAAAACCAAGAAGCATGCGCGGCTGAAGGGAGAACGCAATGGCGATTGCGGAACAGCAGTCCTCGCCCCAGGCGAAACAGGAGTCCAGCGACAGGAGCTGGCACGGCATCGTGCAGCAAACCCTGAAGCGGAACGAGATCAGCCTGATCCCCTACGTGCCCGACCGCGTGCTGACGCCGCTGATCAAGAACCTGCACGCCGATCCGTTCTTCACCACCTTTGCCACCGCCCGCGAGGAGGAGGCCGTCGGCATCGTCTCGGGCGCCTGGATGGGCGGACGACGCGGCGCAGTGCTGATGCAGACGTCCGGCTTTGCCACGCTCGCCAACGTGCTGGCCTCGCTCGCGGTGCCCTACCAGATCCCGCTGATCATGTTCGTCTCCGAGCGCGGCACGCTCGGCGAGTTCAACTACGGCCAGTCGCTGGTCTGCCGCACCATGCGTCCGGTGCTGGATTCGCTGGCGCTCGAACACCACACCATCACCCGGCTCGACGAACTCGAATTCATTGCGGACCGCTCGATCAAGCAGGCCGTCACCACGCAGGCGCCGGTGGCGCTGATCCTCAACCCGCTGCTCACCGGCGGCAAGACTTTCGACAAGTGAGGTCGGCCAAATGAGTTCTGAAATGAACACGCGCAATACCAAGGTGATGAACCGCTTCGATGTGACCTCGCGCCTGATCGCAAAACTCAAGCACGAGGAAGCCGTGATCGGCGGCATCGGCAACACCAATTTCGACCTCTGGGCCGCCGGCCATCGCCCGCAGAATTTCTATATGCTGGGCAGCATGGGCCTCGCTTTCCCGATCGCGCTGGGCGTGGCGCTGGCGCAGCCCGATCGCCGCGTCTTCGCGCTCGAAGGCGACGGCTCGCTGCTGATGCAGCTCGGCGCGCTCTCGACCATCGCGGCCTTGAAGCCGAAGAACCTCATCATGATCGTGATGGACAACGGCATCTACCAGATCACCGGCGCGCAGCCGACGCCGGCGTCCAGCGTGGCCGACATCGTCGCCATCGCTGCCGGGTCGGGCCTTGGCAACAGCGCCTGGGCGGCGGACGAGGAGGATTTCGAGCGGCTGGTCGACGAGGCCATGTCGGCTGGCGAGCCCAGCCTGATCGCCGTCCGCATCGACGACAAGCCGGGCGTGGGGGCCACCCGCAGGGATCCCGTGCAGATCCGGGAACGCTTCATGCACGGGCTCGGCGTGCGCGAGCCACTTTAAAGTTTCGTCATTAACTACACGGCGATCTGATGCCGGCGCCCCGGCAGGCTGCTGCAATCCGTGCTAAGCGGATCGGATGTCCATTTTGGTTCGCTCCTCCGCCTGGCTGCTTGCCGCCGCCGTCGCCTTTGCAACCCTCGGCCCGCCCGGCCTGCGGCCCCATTCCGACCTCGGCCAGGACGGCGAACATGCCCTTGCGTTCATCCTGGTGGGATTCGCCTTCGGCCTCGCCTACCGGAGCCGCCGGACGTCCGTCGCGGCCATCTCGGTGGTCCTGATCGGCCTGCTCGAGCTGATGCAATTCTGGGCGCCGGGACGGCACGCGCGGCTCGAGGACTTTCTGGTCGATGCTGGCACCGCCTGCGTCGGCTTCACGCTCGCGGCCATCGCCGATTGGGTCAGGACCCGGTTTCGCGCAAATTCGGCCCTGACAAGCCAAGGCCCCGCGGAGTGATGCTCCGCAGGGCCCGCCTCTTCAAAGCTCAACGTCCGATCAGTCGATGATCTTGACGACGCGGCGTGTGCGCGGCTCCACGATCACGCGGCGATCGTTCACAACCGCATAACGATATTCGGTGTAGTTGGGCACGGGGCGCAGCACCACGGTCGCGGGCAGCGGCTCGCCGACCACGACGCGCTCGTGAACCACCACGGAGTCATCGCGCGGGATTCCACCCAGGATCGCATTCGGGATTTCCAGGCCAGCACCGACGGCCGCACCGACCGTGCCGCCGACCATGGCTCCGACCGGGCCGCCAATGTCGCCGCCAGCGCGTGCGCCGTTCCTGGCGCCTTGTTCGGTCGTCGACTGAGCAAAGGCTGCACTCGACGCCAGCAGTGACGCGGCAACCAACGAAATCGCAAGACGGGTTTTCATGTGCTTATGTCTCCAGTGATTGTCCTGCGCTCACAACCCGCGGGGCCGGACCATTGTTCCGGTTCCCGCGTGACGAAAGACAGGCCAAATCTGGCAAATCTGGAGAGTGTTACTGTGTAACACTTACGCCGCCGAAATCTCGTGCCCTGCCATCAGTTCCAGCGCGCGCACCATCGCCGAGTGGTCCCAACCCTTGCCGCCATGCGCGGTGCAGGACGAGAACAATTGCTGCGCCACTGCCGTGCTCGGCAGCGACAGGCCGAGCGCGCGGGCGCCTTCGAGCGCGAGGTTGAGATCCTTCTGGTGCAGCTCGATGCGAAAACCCGGATCGAAATTGCGCTTCACCATGCGCTCGCCATGCACCTCGAGAATGCGCGACGACGCAAAGCCGCCCATCAGTGCCTGCCGCACCAGCGCCGGATCCGCGCCGGCCTTCGATGCGAACAGCAGCGCTTCGCTCACCGCCTCGATCGTCAGCGCGACGATGATCTGGTTGGCTACCTTCGTCGTCTGGCCATCACCATTGGCGCCGACCCGGGTGACGTTCTTGCCCATCCTGTCGAAGACCGGCTTCATGGTGTTGAAGGTGCGCTCGGGGCCGCCGACCATGATGGTGAGGCTCGCCGCCTTGGCACCGACCTCCCCGCCCGACACCGGGGCGTCGAGATAATCCGCGCCGAGTGCCTCGATCTTCTTTGCGAACTCTTTCGTTGCGAGCGGCGAGATCGAGCTCATGTCGACCACGATCTTGCCCTTGGAGATACCGCTGGCAACGCCGTCCTTGCCGAACAGCACGGATTCCACATGCGGCGTATCCGGCACCATGATGATGACGGCATCGGCCTCCTCCGCGACCTCCTTGCCCGACTTGCAGGCGACACCGCCGGCCGCGATCAGCTCGGGCGGGACCGGGGCGACGTCATGCAGGAGAACGCGATGACCTGCGGCCAGAAGATGGCCGGCCATCGGCCGTCCCATGGTGCCAAGTCCGATGAAGCCGATGTCGATCATGGTTTTGGTTTCTCTCAGTTGCATTAGCGAAGTTTCATCCACGCGCTCGGTGCACCTCTCCCGCTTGCGGGAGAGGTCGGCGCAAAGCGCCGGGAGAGAGCTCTTTCCACCGGGGATTTTCTCAGTGCACCTCAATGAGCCCCATCGCAGAGGCATCCTCACCCCAACCCTCTCCCGCAGGCGGGAGGGGGAGCGCACCGTCGCTGTGGACACAGTTTCATGTCTCGAATGTCTGCGCGGCGTGCCAGGAAAGGCCTTCCAGCGTCGTGGTGCGCGGCTTGTATTCGCAGCCGATCCAGCCGCGATAACCGATCGCGTCGAGGTGGCGGAACAGGAACGGATAGTTGATCTCGCCGGTGCCGGGCTCGTGGCGGCCGGGATTGTCGGCGAGCTGGATGTGCGCGATCCGGGGCAGATATTCCTGCATGGTGCGGGCAAGATCACCCTCCATGATCTGCATGTGATAGATGTCGTACTGGATGAAGAGATTGTTCGACCTCACCTCGGAGATCAGCTGCACCGCCTGTTCGGTACCGTTGAGGTGGAAGCCGGGAATGTCGAGCGTGTTGATCGGCTCGACCAGCAGCTTGATGTTCTCCCGCGCCAGCGTCGAGGCGGCGAAGCGCAGGTTCCCGACCAGCGTCTCGTTGAGCTCGCGCGGATCGGCGTCGACAGGCGCGATGCCGACCAGGCAGTTGAGCTGCTCGCAATCGAGCGCCTTGGCATAGTCGATAGCGCGGAACACGCCGTCGCGGAATTCGGCGACGCGATCAGGCAGGATCGCGATGCCGCGCTCACCCGCTGCCCAGTTTCCGGCTGGCAGATTGTGCAGCACCTGCGTCAGCCCATGGTCATCGAGCTGCTCGCGCAACAGCGCCTTGTCGAAATCATAGGGGAAGAGGTACTCCACCCCGGAAAAGCCCGCCGCCTTCGCCGCGGCAAAGCGGTCGACGAACGGCATCTCGTTGAAGAGCATGGTGAGGTTGGCGGCAAATTTCGGCATGATGCTGTGCTCCTACTCTGCCGGCTGCAACACGCCCGGCCGCGCCCGCTCGACCTCGTCGAGTGGCAGATCCAGCACCTCCTCGAACTCGACGATGTTGTCGATCTCCGTGCCCATCGCGATGTTGGTGACGCGTTCGAGGATGAACTCGACCACCACGGGCACGCGATGCTTCGCCATCAGCTCGCGCGCGGTCGCGAATGCGGCCTGCGAGTCCTTCGGGTCGGTGACGCGGATCGCCTTGCAGCCGAGCCCCTCGGCGACTGCGACATGGTCGACGCCGTAGCCGCCGAGTTCGGGCGCGTTGATGTTCTCGAAGGAGAGCTGGACGTGGTAGTCCATGTCGAAGCCGCGCTGGGCCTGACGGATCAGGCCGAGATAGGAATTGTTCACGACGACGTGGATGTAGGGCAGATTGAACTGCGCGCCGACCGCCAGCTCCTCGATCAGGAACTGGAAGTCGTAGTCGCCGGAGAGCGCGACGATGGCGCGATCGGGACACGCCGCACGCACACCGAGCGCGGCGGGCAGCGTCCAGCCGAGCGGACCTGCCTGCCCCGCATTGATCCAGTTGCGCGGCTTGTAGACACCCAGAAACTGCGCGCCGGCGATCTGCGACAGGCCGATCACGGTGACATAGGTGGTATCGCGGCCGAAAGCCTTGTTCATCTCCTCGTAGACGCGCTGCGGCTTGATCGGGACGTTGTCGAAATGGCTCTTGCGCAGCATCGATCGCTTGCGATCGCGGCAGGCCGCGGGCCACGCCTGGCGCTCGCGGAGCCTGCCCGACCGGCGCCACTCCCTGGCGACGGCGACGAAGAGTTCAAGCGCGGCCTTGGCGTCCGAGACGATGCCGAGATCGGGATTGAACACCCGCCCGATCTGGGTCGGCTCGATGTCGACATGCACGAAGGTGCGGCCCTTGGTGTAGGTCTCGACCGAGCCGGTGTGACGGTTGGCCCAGCGGTTGCCGATACCGAGCACGAAATCGGATTCGAGCATCGTGGCGTTGCCGTAGCGGTGGCTGGTCTGAAGGCCGACCATGCCGGCCATCAGCACGTGGTCGTCGGGGATGGCGCCCCACCCCATCAATGTCGGCACTACCGGCACGTTCGCGATCTCGGCGAATTCGACCAGGAGGTCCGAGGCGTCGGCGTTGATGACGCCGCCACCCGCGACGATCAGCGGACGCTCGGCGGCGTTGAGCATGTCCAGCGCCTTCTCGACCTGCTTGCGCGTCGCGGCTGGCTTGTAGACCGGCAGCGGCTCATAGGTCTCGTCGTCGAACTCGATCTCGGCGAGTTGCACGTCGAGCGGCATGTCGATCAGCACCGGTCCCGGCCGCCCCGAGCGCATCACGTGAAACGCCTGGCTGAACACGCGCGGCACCAGCGCCGGCTCGCGCACCGTCACCGCCCATTTGGTCACGGGCTTTGCGATCGACTCGATATCCACCGCCTGAAAATCCTCCTTGTAGAGCCGTGCGCGCGGCGCCTGGCCGGTGATGCAGAGGATCGGAATGGAATCGGCGATCGCCGAATAGAGCCCGGTGATCATGTCGGTTCCCGCCGGCCCCGACGTGCCGATGCAGACGCCGATATTGCCGGCCTTCGCCCGCGTGTAGCCCTCGGCCATGTGCGAGGCGCCCTCGACATGGCGCGCAAGAATGTGGCGGATCGAGCCGCGCTTCTTCAGCGCCGAGTAAAGCGGGTTGATCGCAGCCCCGGGAACGCCGAAGGCGGTCGAGATGCCTTCCTTCTCCAGGATACGCACGGCAGCATCGATAGCTCGCATCTTCGCCATATCGGACCTCGCTCAGGTTGCGTCAGCGAGCGGGATCATCAGGCGCGCAAGATGCGATCTCAACGAGATCGATTTTATTTTCCACGATGCGGCAGCCGCGGAAAAATCGCGGCGGCTTCAGTCAGTTAGGCGAAGACAGGCGTGAAAGCGGATCACTCGAACAGCGGCGCCAGCTCCATCTGCGGCACCAGCACGAGGCCCTTGTCGGTGATGCGAATTTCCGGAATGACCGATAGCGGAATCAGATTGAAGCCCATGTAGGGGATGGTGCAGCCGGCTTCCGCCCATTCCTTCTTCAACACCTTAACCTCTTCGGCCACCTCGGTGACGCGCTTGTCGGACAGCAGGCCGGCGATCGGCAGCGGAACCAGCGCCCTCACCTTGCCGTCGGCGACGACACAGACGGCGCCCTGGTGTTGCTTGATCGCGGCAATCGCCACTTGCATGTCGCCCTCGTTGGTGCCGGCAACGATGATGTTGTGGCTGTCGTGCCCGACGCTGGAAGCGACCGCGCCCCGCTTCAGGCCAAAGTCCTTCAGCAGGCCATAGGCGACGTTGCCGGCGGATTTGCCGTGGCGCTCGACCACCGTGACGAAGCACAGGCCATAGCGCGCGAACAGCGACGGCCAGTCCTTTGCGGGCTCGATCGCGACCTTCTCGTGGATCAGCGTGATGCCCGGCAGTGCGGTCCTGATCGCGTTGACGGTGCAGGCCTTGGCCGGCAGCGCCGGCGTCAGCTTGACCTTCTCGGGCAGCTTCACGGTCGCATAGGCCGCCTTTGGATATTGATAGCGCTGCGACAGCGCCTGATCGAGCCGGGAGGTGATCTTGCGGTTCTCGACCACGAGCTCGCCGCCATACCAGGTGCATTGCGGCTTTAGATTGTCGTCCGTCAGCACCAGATCGGCGCGGCGGCCACCGCCGAGCCCACCGATGTCGCTGTCCATGTTGAAGCGCGTCGCGCCATGAAGCGAGCCCATCGACCATGCTTGCTCGGGCGACATCCCCGCTTTCACGGCCTCGCGCACCACCCAGTCGAGACCGAACAGAAGGAGGTCGTCGGCATCGCGGTCGTCGGTGCACACCGCGGTGCGCTTGTGCGAGGCGCCGAGCTCGGTGATGGTCCGGATCGCCTGCGGCAGCGAGTGCCACGGCGTAGTCGGCGGTCCCCCGCGCAGGAAGACCCAGACGCCGGCATCGAGCAAATCGTCGGCGATGTCGCGGTCGATCGCCTCGTGCGTATCGGTGACGCCAGACGCCGCATAGGCGGCCACAAACTCGCGGCCGTAGACGTGTCCGGACACCGGGCGTCCGCGCTTCAAGGCGGCGGCGAGGATCGCATGACTGCGCTCGTCGCCCATGGCGACAGGCACGAAATCCATCTTCTCGCCGAGCGCGACGGCTTCCGGCCAGCGGTCGAACAGGGCGGCGATCTTGTCGGGCGTGAGATCGCCGCCGGCGGTCTCCAGTTCCGCCGACGTGGCCGGCACCGTCGACGGCACCGTCAGGAAGATCGAGAGCGGCGCCTCGCGCGCATCCTCGAGCATCGCCTCGACGCCGGCGACGTCCATGACGTTGCCGATCTCGTGGCTGTCGCAGAAGATCGTGGTGGTGCCGTTGAGGAGCGCGGCCTCGGCATAGGCGCAGGCCGTCACCATCGAGGATTCGATGTGGATGTGCGGGTCGACCAACCCCGGCGCGATGATGCCGCCGGCCGCGTCATAAACCGCAACGTCGCTCCACACCTTCCTGGCCGTGCCGGCCGGCTTCACGGCAGCGATGCGGCCACCGGTGATCCAGACCTCCCGCCCGGGATGAATGCGTTCCGAATAGGTCGAGAGCACCCGCGCGCCGGTGACGACGAGATCCGGCCCGAGACGCGCGGAAGCGACATCGGCCAGACGCCGGGTCATCGAATGCAGGGGTGCGACGGCGAAGCGGGTGAGTTTGGTCATCGGGACCCTCGCATGGCGTTATGGCCACGCGATGGTTACGCCCTGCGCCGGACCGGGCAAGCGCAAATATAACGGCAGGTCCTGCTTACGCCTTGGGCGGCGAACCGCCTGGCGTCCCTGGCCTTGCAGGTCTGCGCGAGTTCCGCCGTCTCGGGGCTGGTGCGGCAGCGGGCTTGACCCGGATCCGCATCGACCTCCCATTCTGCTCGTCGATCTCGAAGGAATTCGTCTTTCGCACGAGGTCACTCAGCTTGCGGAAGCCGAACGTTCTCGGATCGAAATCGGAAGCGAGGTTGGCAAGCTGGCGGCCGACTTCCCCGAGCGTCACCCAGCCGTCCTCGCTCTCCATCTGGGTAATGACCTTCTTGATGATGGGGGTCGCCGCATCAAGCGGCTGAAGCGACGCCGATCTCGAGGCGGCCTCCTGTGTGTTCGCTGGGGCGGCCAGCAGGTTCTCCGTGTAGACGAACCTGCGGCAGGCTTGCCGGAAGCTCTCCGGCGTCTTCTGCTCGCCGAACCCGAAGACGTCGATGCCCTGCTCCCGGATGCGGGCGGCCAGGCGGGTAAAGTCGCTGTCGGACGACACCAGGCAAAAGCCGTCGAACCGGCCGCTGTGAAGCAGGTCCATGGCGTCGATGACCAGGGTGATGTCGGACGCATTCTTCCCAGTCGTATAGGCAAACTGCTGCTGCGGGATGATGGCGTGTTTGGACAGGATGTCGGCCCAGCCCCTGGACCTGGCATTGGAGAAATCGCCGTAGATGCGGCGAACGCTGGCCTCGCCGATCTTGGCAATCTCCTCGAACAGTCCATCCGCGATCTTGGCGGACGCGTTGTCGGCATCGATCAGGACGGCAAGACGGGGCGAACGGAGCTCGGACGGCATGACATTCCCCAAAAGGATGCGACAACGGTTGATCGATATACCGATGTTGGGGCTCTTGCCGCCAGACCTGATTTTTCAAGAGGCGCGCCGGAACGCAAACTCTGCTCAATCCGGCTTGGCCGCCGGCATCACGCCGCCCAGTGCCGCCGTCAGTTCCGCCGCCACATCCCGCACCACGCGGCCGATCTCCGGCAGCCGGGCGTCGGTGACGCGGCTGGTCAGACCTGAGACGGAGATCGCGGCGAGCGGCTCGGCGAGCGCATTGTAGACCACGGCGGCGACGCAGCGCAGACCCATCTCGGCCTCTTCGTCGTCCACCGCAAAACCTTGCTTCCGGATCGTCGCGAGTTCCTTGAAGAGGTCGCTCGGACGCACGATGGATTTCTCCGTCAGGCGCGGCATGCCGTGATGACGGATGACGGCGCCGACGTCCTCGTCGGAATAGGTCGCGAGCACCGCCTTGCCGACGCCCGACGTCACCATGGGAACGCGGCCGCCGACCTTGGTCAGCGAGCGCATGATCTCGCGGCTCTCCATGCGCGTCAGCACGATGATGAACTCGTCGTCGACGACAGCGAGATTGGCGGTTTCACGGGTGAGATCGCGCAGCTTGCGCAGGTACGGAATCGCCTGCGCCGTGAAATTGCGCCGCCGGGCAAAACTCGCGCCCACCGTGAAGCTGCGCACGCCGACATGCCATTTGGATTCGGCACGGTCGAACTGCACGAAGCGGCGGCTTTCCAGCGTGGCGAGCAGGCGGTGGACGGTGGAGGCCGACAGGCCGGTCCGCACGGCGAGGTCGCTGAGGCGATAGCCCTCGTCGTCTTCGGCGAGCGTCTCGAGGATCGACAGCGCGCGGTCGACGGACTGCACGCCGCCGTCGCGCGCCTCGTGATCGGCCTCCACGGGCGACCTGGGCTCGAGCGATTTGCGCCGGATCACGTTCTTGCTCATCGCGACCTGACTGTTCTCACTTCTCCCCGCACGCGGGGAGAGGTGAATGGGTATCGTCGTCTCAGAGCAGCCCTGCCCCGCGCGCCCATTTGTACTTGGCGCCTAGGACCTCGACCGGCAGTTCGGTCGAGTAGGCATAGGCCGGGATACCGTTCTGGTACAGATATTCGGCAGCTTCCTCGACCTCGACGTCGCCGGCGAGCGAGGCCACGATCGGCTTCACGAAACCCTTGGCCTCCATCTCCTTCTTCACCTCGACCATGTTGCGGGCGAACACCATCGGCGGCGTGACGATGGTGTGCCAGTAGCCGAGGATCAGCGAGTGGATGCGTTCATCCGACAGGCCGAGCTTGACCGTGTTGACATAGGTGATCGGCGGCTCGCCGCCGGTGATGTCCACGGGATTGCCGGCCGCGCCGAACGGCGGGATGAACTTGCGGAAGGCCGCATCCAGATCCGGCGGCATCGACATCAGCGACAGGCCGTTGTCGACGCAGGAGTCCGACAGCAGCACGCCCGAGCCGCCGGCACCGGTGATGATCAGCACGTTCTCGCCCTTCGGCGTCGGCAGCACCGGCACGCCGCGGGCGAATTCGAGCAGTTGCCGCAGGCTGCGGGCGCGGATCACGCCGGACTGCGCCAGGACGTCCTCGTAGATCTTGTCGTTGCCGGCGAGCGCGCCGGTGTGCGACGAGGCCGCCTTGGCGCCGGCCGAGGTGCGGCCGGCCTTGAGCACGACGACCGGCTTCTTCTTGGAGACGCGCTTGGCGGCTTCCGCGAAGGCGCGGCCGTCCTTGAGATCCTCGCAATGCTGAGCGATCAGGTTCGTGTTCGGGTCCTGCTCGAAGAAAGCGAGCAGATCGTCCTCGTCGATGTCGGACTTGTTGCCGAGGCCGACGATCGCGGACACGCCCATCTTGGCCGAGCGCGAGAAGCCGATGATGGCCATGCCGATGCCGCCCGACTGCGAGGACAGCGCCGCGTGGCCCTTGACGTCGTAGGCGGTGCAGAAGGTCGCGCAGAGATTGGCGGGTGTATAGTAGAAGCCGTAGATGTTCGGCCCCATCAGGCGGATGTCGTACTTCTTGCCGATCTCGACGATCTCGGCCTGCAGCTCGGGCGCGCCGGCTTCGGCGAAGCCCGACGGGATCAGAACCGCACCCGGGATTTTCTTCTCACCGCATTCAACGAGCGCGCCGGCAACGAACTTGGCGGGGATCGCGAACACCGCGGTGTCGATCACGCCCGGTACGTCCTTGACGCTCTTGTAGGCCTTGTAGCCGAGAATCTCCGGTGCTTTCGGGTGGATCGGATAGATCTCGCCCTTGTAGCCGCCGTTGATCAGGTTCTTCATCACGGAGTTGCCGATCTTGCCGTCCTCGGCGGAGGCGCCGATCACGGCGACGCCCTTCGGCTGCATGATACGGCTCATGGCCGCGACGATCTCTTCGGTCGGGCGCGGCTTCGGCTTGGGCACATAGGCGAAATCGACGACGATGCGGACGTCGGCGGCGATCGCGTCCTTCGCCGTCGCAAACACCGGGTTGAGGTCGAGCTCGACGATTTCAGGGAAATCGGTGACGAGCTGCGAGACCTTGACGATCACATCGGCCAGCGCCGTGCGGTTTACCGGCTCTCCGCCGCGAACGCCCTTCAAGATCTCATGCGCCTGGATGCCGTCGAGCATCGAGAGCGCATCTTCCCTGGTCGCCGGCGCGAGTCGGAAGGTGATGTCCTTCAGTACTTCGACCAGCACGCCGCCGAGGCCGAAGGCGACGAGCTTGCCGAACGAGCCGTCGGTGATCGAGCCGACGATCACCTCGGTGCCGCCGGCCAGCATCTGCTGGACCTGGACGCCTTCGATCTTGGCGTCGGACTTGTACTTCCTGGCGTTGCCGAGAATGGTCTCGTAGGCCTTCTCGGCATCCTGCGCCGTCTTGAGGCCGACGATGACTCCGCCGGCTTCGGTCTTGTGGAGAATGTCCGGCGAGACGATCTTCATCACCACCGGGAAGCCCATCGAGGAGGCCATCTTGCCGGCCTCGCCGGCCGACTTCGCCACGCCTTCCTTCGGCACCGGAATGCCGTAGGCGTCGCAGACCAGCTTGCCTTCCGGCGCCGTCAGGCTGGTGCGGTTGTCCGCCTTGACCTGGTCGAGCACCTTGCGGACGGCATCTTTGGAATTGGACATGTGGCTTCTCCCTTGACCTCGGTTCGTTCTTTTCAAAGCGCGCGCGTGTGCGGCTGCCCGTGATGCTTGCCATTCGCCGCGCTCTGTTCCATGTCGCGGAATGGAGTGGCATAAAGCCGAGGCTACTCCGCCGCTTTGGATCAAAAATGGCTGGCGATGGCATTTGGTATGCCAGAAGCCAATTTGTCAAGCGACCGCATTGCCTAGAATGCCGCAAAAAATAGGCAGCTTGACATTCTGGCATTTGGTATGCCAAAAACTTTCCAGTTAATAATCCTGTAAAAGACGACTCCCACTGGAGGAGATTCGTCGTGTCACTGCGGAAACCAACCAAGGCGTTGCCGAACATGGCCGAGGCAGATATCGCAATCGTTCGTATTGCCCCGGAGAGCAGCTTCAAGAACAAGGCGTATGACGCCTTGAAGGAAGCCATCCTCAAGATGGACATCTACTCGACGCCCGAGCCGGTGATGCTCGACGAGCGAGCGCTGTCCGAACGCCTCGGTGTGAGCCGCACACCGATCCGCGAAGCCATTGCGATGCTCGAGCAGGACGGTTTCGTGAAGACCGTTCCGCGCCGCGGCATCATGGTGGTGCGCCGGACCAAGAGCGAGATCGTCGACATGATCCGCGCCTGGGCGGCGCTGGAGAGCATGGCGGCCCGCCTCATCACCACCACCGCGCGCAAGAAGGACATCACGGCGCTGCGCGACTACTTCAAGGATTTCAGCAAGGACCGCCTGCCCGAGGATCACGTCGAGGAATATTCGCGCGCCAACATCGCCTTCCACCAGGCACTGATCTCGCTGTCGGAATCGCCGGTGCTGGTCGACCTCACCAATGACCTCTTGCTGCACGTGCGCGGCTACCGGCAACTGACGATCGGACGCAAGGATCGCACCGCGACCTCCCTGCCCGAGCATATGGGCATGATCGAAGCCCTGGAGGCGCGCGATACCGACCTCGCCGAGAAGCGCGCTCGCGACCACACCCTTGGCCTTGCAGCTTACGTCGAAGCGCACGGTCAGGAACTCTTCTAGCAACGTTCACCAGAAGGGCGAGCAATTCGCCCACAAAGCCTAAACGGCATCTTGAGACCAGGGAGACAAGGCCCATGCTGAATACCGCGACCAAGTCCGAAGCACCGGGCACCGAGCAGGAACTGACGGATGGCTTTCATCTCGTCATCGACGCGCTCAAGCTGAACGGCATTACTACCATCTATAATGTGCCGGGCATCCCGATCACGGATTTGGGCCGCATGGCGCAGGCCGCCGGCATTCGCATGATCTCGTTCCGCCACGAGCAGAACGCCGGTTACGCGGCGGGCATCGCCGGCTTCCTCACCAAGAAGCCCGGCATCTGCCTCACCGTCTCCGCGCCCGGCTTCCTCAACGGTCTCACCGCACTCGCCCACGCCACCACCAACTGCTACCCGATGATCCTGATCTCGGGCTCCTCCGAGCGCGAGATCGTCGACCTCCAGCAGGGCGACTACGAGGAGATGGACCAGCTCGCGATTGCCAAGCCCCTGTGCAAGGCGGCCTATCGCGTGCTGCACGCCCAGGACATCGGTATCGGCCTTGCCCGCGCCATCCGCGCCGCGGTCTCGGGCCGTCCGGGCGGTGTCTATCTCGACCTGCCGGCAAAGCTGTTCGGCCAGGTGATGAACGCCGATGCCGGCCAGAAGTCGCTGGTCAAGGTGATCGACGCTGCGCCCGCGCAGATCCCCTCGCCCGCTTCGATCAAGCGCGCGCTCGACGTGCTCAAGGCGGCGAAGCGTCCCCTGATCATCCTCGGCAAGGGCGCTGCCTACGCGCAGGCCGACGAGGAGATCAAGACCTTCGTCGAGAAGAGCGGCATCCCGTTCCTGCCGATGAGCATGGCCAAGGGCCTCCTCTCCGATACCCATCCGCAATGCGCAGGTGCTGCGCGCTCCACGGTGCTGAAAGATTCCGACGTCGTGCTGCTGATCGGCGCGCGGCTGAACTGGCTGCTCTCGCACGGCAAGGGCAAGAACTGGGGCGACGCACCCAAGAAGTTCATCCAGGTCGACATCGAGCCGCGGGAGATGGACTCCAACGTCGAGATCGTCGCGCCCGTCGTCGGCGACATCGGCTCGGTCGTCTCGGCCTTCAACCAGGCGATGGCCTCCGGCTGGAGCGTCCCGCCCGCCGAATGGACCAAGGCGATTTCGACCAAGCGCGAAGAGAACGTCGCCAAGATGGCGCCGAAGCTCATGAACAACAAGTCGCCGATGGACTATCACGGCGCGCTCGGCGTGCTGAAGAACGTCATCAAGGAGTATCCCGAGGCGATCCTCGTCAACGAGGGCGCCAACACGCTCGACCTCGCCCGCGGCGTCATCGACATGTACAAGCCGCGCAAGCGTCTCGACGTCGGCACCTGGGGCGTGATGGGCATCGGCATGGGCCAGGCGATCGCCGCGACCCTCGAGACCGGCCACCCCGTGCTCGCAGTGGAAGGCGACAGCGCCTTCGGCTTCTCCGGCATGGAGGTCGAGACCATCTGCCGCTACAATTTGCCGATCTGCGTCGTCATCTTCAACAATGACGGCATCTATCGCGGCACCGACGTCAACAGCGTCAACGCCGATCCAGCGACGACGGTGTTCGTCAAGGGCGCGCGCTACGACAAGATGATGGAAGCCTTCGGCGGTGTCGGCGTGAACGCCACCTCGCCCGACGAGCTCAAGCGTGCCGTCAACGAGGCGATGGCCTCGGGCAAGCCGACGCTCATCAACGCGGTGATCGATCCGGCCGCGGGTTCGGAGAGCGGCCGCATCGGCAACCTCAATCCGCAGAGCGTTCTGCAGAAGAAGAAGTAAGTCCCCCCTCAACCCTTTATTCCCTGTGGTTAGCAGGGGCAGACAGAGTACGGAGCAACATAATGACCAAAGCGCTCGAGGGCGTTCGCATTCTCGACTTCACCCACGTTCAGTCCGGGCCGACCTGCACGCAGCTGCTCGCCTGGTTCGGCGCCGACGTGATCAAGGTGGAACGCCCGGGCGTGGGTGACATCACCCGCGGCCAGCTGCAGGACATCCCGAACGTGGACAGCCTGTATTTCACCATGCTCAACCACAACAAGCGCTCGATCACGCTCGACACCAAGAACCCCAAGGGCAAGGAAGTCCTCACCGAGCTGATCAAGAAGTGCGACGTGCTGGTGGAAAATTTCGGCCCCGGCGTGCTCGACCGCATGGGCTTCCCCTGGGAGAAGATCCAGGCGATCAACCCGAAGATGATCGTCGCCTCGATCAAGGGCTTTGGTCCCGGGCCGTACGAGGACTGCAAGGTCTATGAGAACGTCGCGCAGTGCACCGGCGGCGCCGCCTCCACCACCGGCTTCCGCGATGGTCTTCCGCTCGTGACCGGCGCACAGATCGGCGACAGCGGCACCGGCCTGCATCTGGCGCTCGGCATCGTCACCGCGCTCTATCAGCGCACGCATTCGGGCAAGGGCCAGCGCGTCACCGCCGCGATGCAGGACGGCGTGCTCAACCTCGCCCGCGTCAAGCTCCGCGACCAGCAGCGTCTCGCCCACGGCCCGCTCAAGGAGTACAGCCAGTTCGGCGAAGGCATTCCGTTCGGCGATGCCGTGCCGCGCGC
Organism: Bradyrhizobium sp. Bra78; assembly: GCF_024519855.1. Classification (NCBI taxonomy): domain Bacteria; kingdom Pseudomonadati; phylum Pseudomonadota; class Alphaproteobacteria; order Hyphomicrobiales; family Nitrobacteraceae; genus Bradyrhizobium; species Bradyrhizobium sp. Bra78. Next base: position 372,852 of record NZ_JALJRE010000003.1, read on the forward strand.
CGGCAACGACTCGGGCGGCGGCCAGCCCGGCCGCATCCTGAAGTGCAAGGGCTGGGAAACCGATCCCAACGCCTACATCTACTTCATCACCCAGGCCCCGGTCTGGGAGAAGATCTGCGACGTGATCGGCGAGCCGACCTGGAAGACCGATCCGAACTACGCCAAGCCGGCCGCCCGTCTGCCGCGCTTCAACGAGATCTTCGGTCGCATCGAGCAGTGGACGATGACCAAGACCAAGTTCGAGGCGATGGAAATCCTCAACAAGGACGACATCCCCTGCGGCCCGATCCTGTCGATGAAGGAGATCGCCGAGGACCAGTCGTTGCGCGCCACCGGCACTGTGGTCGAGGTCGATCACCCCACCCGCGGCAAGTACATCTCGGTCGGGAACCCGATCAAGCTGTCGGATTCCCCAAGCGACGTGGAGCGCTCCCCGCTGCTCGGGGAGCACACCGACGAGATCCTGCGCAGCGTGCTCGGCTTCTCGGACCACCAGGTCGCCGAGATCCACAAGTCCGGCGCGCTCGACCCGCCGCAGAAGCAGGCCGCGGAGTAAGCGGATTTATCTCAAGACACGAAAGGCCGCCGGTTTCGGCGGCCTTTTTGTCGACCCCGAGATCGACCGGGCCGGCAATCAGTCCGCTTCGGGCGTTGATCCAGCCAAGGCCAAATTAAAGACCGGTCCCCAGGGAACCAGACACAGTGGCCGCCCGTTGTCTTCTCAAACGGCGTGCTCCCGGAAAAGCGAGTCCGCCGTCTTCACGGCGAGTGACCAAGCACCTCGCAAGAGACCTGCCCAACGCTGAAGAATTGGCCGCCTTCTCCGCCCAGAGGGTGTCGATCCATGTCGGCTTGTGCGAGGATATTGTCGCGTCCGGCACTCGTCGGGACCACGCTCGTTGATCAAACCGAGGTCGAAATGTCGAAAGATCAATCCCCTGATCGCGCCAAGCGTGAAGCCAACAAGGCGTTCAAGCCTGCCAAGCCGCAAAAGCCGATGAATGACTATGCGAAGGACCAGCACTCCTTCAACGAGAACCGCGAGCGCTTGAAAGCGGAGCGATTGGCCCGCGAAGCCAAGCCGGGAAGCCGCTCCGAATAGGAAGGGCTCTGGACCCGCCTTCGATCGCAATCGCGCCGGAAGCCGTGCCCTCGAAGACTTGCATCGAAATCGGCGCCTGACCTCGACCTATAGCATCGAGAGCACGACGATTCCGTCTTCGAGCTCCCCTGAAGCCAGCCGTGCCCGGGCGATGCGCTCGAATTCCGTTCGGTTCCTTTGAAGATAGCTGAAGGCCTGCTTCTGCGTCAGGAACGTGGTCGCCAGTCGGCACATTTGCCGGCCCGCGCCCAGCGCGAGAAAGAACGTGATCGTGCCACCACCGTCCAACTTGATTCTAGGCACGATCTGCACTCTTTGGCATGTGACCGGCCCTGTCCAGAGATTGTCGATGGCGTTACGTGCGCAGGCTATCGCGGCAGCTTCTTCTTGCGCTTGGCCGGGGTGGGTGCCGGCAGGGATGCCTGAAGGGTTATGTCGGCCGCTTCCTTGGCTTGGCGCAGCTCTCGAAGCCGCGCCATGTTCTTGCGAACATCCACGGCTTGCCTTTCGGCATCCGCCATCGCTCGCGCCCCCTCTTCAACAGCCAAACGCTGACGATTGGAGCGCGCGATGGCCTCGGGCGTCGGTTCGGCCGATTTCTTGGCGCTCATGATCCACCCTGTTCCACAACGGACAAAACCCGCTCAATCCGGGGATCGAGCGGGCAGCGCGGCCGTTTCAGTACATCCGTGAAACGGCACCAGGTCGTTAGGCCAGCGAGAGATTCTCTGCGCTGACCTTACCCCGCATCTTGTCGGTCTTGAGCTCGAAATTGACCTTCTGGCCCTCAGCGAGACCCGCAAGACCAGCCCGCTCGACCGCGCTGATGTGAACGAACACATCGCTGCCGCCGTCGTTGGGCTGAATGAATCCAAAGCCCTTCTGGCCGTTAAACCACTTCACAGTACCTGTCGTCATCTTCTTCTCCAAAGCGCATACGTGCGCATTCCGCGCGAATCGTCGCGCAGATGAAATTCAATTCGTCGATGTCTATGGAAAAGGAGCCCGCGGGCGCATTCAACAAGGCACAGCGGCTGAACGAACAGACCTCACCGTATACCTCATCACGCTCATTTGCAAGGCGTGGCCGGATTTAAATGCCCGGAGGCCTCAGCGGAAGGTTCGCAGGATTGAGGACCCGGACTCGGCGGGGGCGCCTGAGGAGAGGCAAGATGGGCCTTCTCGAGCACGCCGGCAGGCCAAAGGCACGACACTTCGCCCGATCGAACTCAGCATTGATCTCTAGAGCCGCGCGCGCGGCACGATCCGGGCGAGAAGAGGTACGTTCGCGTGCCACAGCAAGCAGGCCCGCGCCCGGGCGGTCTGGCCTGCGGCAAATTCCAAAAGCTGCTGCCGCGAGAACAGATGCCGTTCGCAGTAGAACGGCCGAAGCGGCGCGTGAGAGAAAAAATTGTAGAAGAGCGCGCAGCGGTCGCGCGCGATCGCCGGGCGCCCGCGATGATAGTGACTTGCGACGTCCGCGAAGATCACCGTGCCGGCCCTGCCGGTGCAGGTCGTGACGTCGCCGCTGCCCAGCGTCGCGCCGAGCCTGTCCTCCAGCATTTCCTGCGTGAGGACCGGAAAATTGGCGCCGTCGAGCGTGTCGCTGCCGGGAAAGGAGCGGTGCAGGACTTCGAGCGGGCCGGTATCCATGTCGACATCATGCAGGTAGACGATCACCTTGACCATCCGCCGATCCTCGACATCGCGATGCCATCTGCGTGCCCCCACCTGCCGGCCGTCGGCCTGGGTATAGAAGAAATTCAGCGTGTCATATCCGGCAGGCAGGCCAAGATAGGTTTCAACGATGTTGAGGATGCGATCGTGAAGGGGCCAGCGGACGATGTGCGGATGGCGCATCATATCCTCGGCGCCGACCTGCACGGTATATTCGCCGGCAAACTCGCCCTGTTTGGCACGGTGCGCATAGCTGTTCGCGATACCGGTCGCAGATGTCCAAAGCGCGTCAGTGCCAGGCAGATCCAGCTTTTCGAGCGACGTGATGTGGACCCCGTTGTTTTCCAGCCCGGCGACGATATCCATCTCGAGTGGGGAGAGTTTGGGCAGGCGCGGCCTATAGGATGCCCGCGCCCTCTCGTAAGCCTCATCCAATTTCCGGCTGATCGCCGGCATTCCAAGCAATCTCGAAGTGGTCTGCGCTGGCAGGCTGCGGATCCGGCGCAAGGCCCGGTAGCGCAGCGTCGTCTGCTTCATGTCGTAAGTCTCTTCGGTTATGATGGATGCACGGCGAGATCGCCGTCGGCGCCGGACGGAGTCAGCCGATAGCTAATCGCCGAGTTGAGCCAAATTTCGGCTTGAACGTTACGAAGTGTGAACGGAGCGTATCGAGCACCACTGCAAGCAAGTGAGGCAGATGGCGCCGCGTCGTAGCGCACGCCGTGGAGACCCGCGACGCCGGAAGCATCGGGAACGATCGCGATCGTCTTTCGGTCCTCGACGGTGCGGCTACAGGCAACGACTTGAAGAAGACGAGGTCAACATGTCACTGCTAGGCAAGGCAGCCGTCGCGATGTGGTGGAGCGTCCGCCCGGAGCAGCGCGCGGAGTTCGGCGACTGGCATTCGCACGAGCATTTTCCGGAGCGGATGAGCATTGCCGGCTTCCGCCGCGGATCGCGCTGGACCAGCACGACCGACACCGAAGGCTTCTTCGTGCTCTACGAGCTGGAGCAATATGAGGTGCTCACATCGAGAGGATATCTCGATCGCCTCAACGCGCCGACCCCATGGTCGACCAGGATGATGCCGCATCATCTCGGGATGGTGCGCAGCCAGTGCCGGATCGTCGCGAGCTTTGGCGGCGGCGTCGCCACCTCGCTGGCCACCATCCGGCTTTCGCCGGAGGCCGGACGCGAGGCGGAGTTGCAGACGCGCCTCTCGGAGATGCTCGGCACATTGGCGCAGATGCCGGGACTGACAGGCGCCCACCTCCTCGTGACGGACACGCCCCGGACCAGCTTGCCCACCACCGAACAGCAGATCCGCGGCAAAGACGGCGCTGCCGACTGGATCGTGCTGCTATCCGGCTACGATGCCGGCACGGTCGAGCGCGTGATCGCCGAACAGCTCTCGCCGTCAACACTTCGCGGCGCGGGCGCGCGGAACCATGCGACGACCGGCTGCTACGCGCTGGCGTTCACGATGACGCCGCAGGATGTAGCGGTGGTCTAGCGACTCCCGCCGGGCCACCTTCAGAAAATTCGGGACGCGCTGTCGGATCGGCACTGTCTCGTTCGTCATCTAGACATGAATGGGCCATAGACGCTGAATTCGCGCCCGTCGATCCACGAGGATGATCATCATGCCGAGCACTGTCCGCCTTCACCGCGTCCTGACCACCAGCCCGCAGAAAGTCTATCGCGCCTTCCTGGAGCCGGATGCGCTGGCAAAGTGGCTTCCGCCCAACGGCTTTACCTGCACCGTCCATCATTTCGAGCCCAAGGTCGGAGGCACGTTCAAGATGTCGTTCCGTAACTTCACGACGGGCAACAGCCACGCCTTTGGCGGCGAATATCTCGAGCTCGTCCCGGGCGAACGTCTTCGCTACACCGACAGATTCGACGACCCCAATCTGCCCGGCGAAATCCAGGTCACCGTGATCTTGAAGAAGGTCTCGGTCGGCACCGAGCTCGACATCACGCAGGCCGGCATTCCCGACGTCATCCCGCCGGAAGCCTGCTATCTCGGCTGGCAGGAATCGCTGCGGAATCTGGCGAAGCTCGTCGAGCCGGAGATCAACCAGTAGCCGCAGAGCTGGCTGGCCTGAGGGGCACCTTCCTTGTGGCCATCCTTCGAGACGCCCGCTCAAATGGCGCCAAAACCTACGCGCCCGCCCTCGGCGCGAGCCCGCCGCTCGCGGTCCAGCGGTCCGGGTCGGGACTGTGTCCGATCAGCGCGAGACCGTAGGCGATCGACTCGAACTGATCGCCCGACATCAGCCGTTCGTTGCCGAACCGTTCGGCGAACAGTTTTCGCACCGCCGGCACGAACGAGGTGCCGCCGGTCAGGAACACCTTCTCCACCTCGCGCGCGGTGATGCCGGCCTCGCCGAGCACCTTGTCGACGGTGGCGCCGAGCCGGGCGATGTCGTCGGCGATCCAGGCTTCGAAGTTCTTCCGTGTGATGGTCGATCCGATCTCGACCCCGCCGCCTTTGAAGCGGAAGTCCACCTGATCCTGCGCCGACAGTGCGACCTTGGCGTCGGACACCGCCCGGTACAGCGAAAAGCCGAGGTCGAGATCGACGATGGTGATGAAATCCTCGAGCAGAGCCGGCTTCAGCGCGGAGCGCGCAAGCTCCCGCAGCTCGCGCAGATCGCCGTTGCTCTTCATCATCGCGAGTTGATGCCAGCGCGCGAGGTTGGTGTAGTGGCCGCTCGGGACCGGCAGCACCTTGTCGAACGAGCGGAAGCTCGAGCCCTTGCCCAGCTGCGGCGAGACGACGTGATCGACGATGCGGTAGTCGAACGTGTCGCCGGCAATCCCGATGCCGGCGTGGCCGAGCGGCTCGGCGCGCAAGGTGCCGCCCGCGCGCGAGAAGCGCATCACCGAGAAATCGCTGGTGCCGCCGCCGAAATCCGCAACCAGAACTGTCGCATCGCGCTCCAGCCGGCGGGCGAACGAGAACGCGGCGCCCACGGGCTCGTAGACGTAGCGCGCATGGCCGGCGCCGAGGCGCTCGAACGCCGCCCGGTATCGCTGCATCGCCAGTGCCTCGTCGGGATTGCCGCCGGCAAAGCGGACGGGGCGTCCGACCGTGATGGTCGATGTCTCGAAACCGAATTTGTCGCCGCCATGGCGCGCCAGGGTCCGCAGGAACGCCGCCAGAATATCCTCGAACTTGTAGCGCTGCCGGAACACCTGGGTGGTGTTGAAGCTGCTGCTCGCGGCGAAGGTCTTGAACGACTGGAGGAAGCGGTAGACATGCCGTCCTTCGAGGAACTGCTCGATCGCCCACGGGCCGCCTTCGGCCTGGGCGCCGGCTCCCGGGCGGTCTTCCCAGAAGCACAGGGCCGAGACGTAGACGCTGTGGCGCTGTCCGCCATGGTCGAAGCGGATGGCCTCGACCCGGCGGTTGTCCGCCGCGAGCGCGACGACCGTGTTGCTGGTCCCAAAATCGATGCCGATCGAGACGGCGGCCGAGGCGCTCGACATGAACCACTCTGACAGATGATTGGAAGGGCGCAGAGCACTAACGGCTTTGATCCGCCCTGCCAAGACCCCGGTCCATTGCATTTGCGCAGCTTTTCGGGGTGGCGGTGGGGTGTTTGCGGAGCAAGCGACGTCCTTGGGCAACAAATTTGCGACTTTAAGGCCGAAACGGCCTCGTTAACCCGGCGTTATGCTGCAATGCAGCGGATTAAATGCTGCTATGCAATGACGTGCATGGACATTGGCATCTGGTATACATAAATTCCCTTCCGAAATGAGACAGCAATACTGACCGTCTCAAGAAAGGATTTCCGATGTCCAAGACCGCCGCAGTTGCTCTCGCTCCGTCCTCCTCGCTGTTCGCCCGCCTGATGGCCGCGGTCGACCGCCTCCTGATGGCGAGCGCCGAGATCTCGAATCACAACGGCGACCTGCCGCGTTTCGGCCTGTAAGCCAGTACGTCCCCGCGCGGCCGGACCGCGCGGCGGTTTCAGAGCCGCTCTCATACTACTTTTGATGAATGGCCCCGCAGCGCGGGGCCATTTCTACTTGTGCTGTCCCGAGTCACAGCCCGCGACCAGGCAAGGTGCTGCGGCATTTGCGCACGGTGGCCGGACCAGCGCTTGAAGCTTGGCATAATGCATACAAGAATGCCCCTCCAGCGCTCGCAGAAAAATTAGAGGCGCCACGGGAGGCTTTATGACGGACATGGTGCAAGCAACCGCCCCGACAGCCGCGCGCGTCAGCGACACGTATCGCTGGGCGCAATTGGCAGTCGGTGTAGCGGCGATGGTGATGATCGCCAACTACCAATACGGCTGGACGTTCTTCGTCCCCGACATCCAGAAGAAATTCGGCTGGGATCGTGCGTCGATCCAATGGGCCTTTACGCTGTTCGTGCTGTTCGAGACCTGGCTGGTGCCGGTCGAAGGATGGTTCGTCGATAAATACGGTCCGCGCCTCGTCGTGCTGATCGGCGGCGTGCTCTGCGCCGTCGGCTGGGCGATCAATGCGCAGGCCACCACGCTGAACGGCTATTATCTCGGCATGATCGTCGCGGGCATCGGCGCCGGTGGCGTCTACGGCACCTGCGTCGGCAACGCGCTGAAGTGGTTCCCCGACAAGCGCGGTCTCGCCGCGGGCATCACCGCCGCGGGCTTCGGTGCGGGCTCCGCCCTCACCGTCGCGCCGATCCAGGCCATGATCAAGGACAGTGGTTTCCAGACCACCTTCCTCTATTTCGGCCTCGGACAAGGCATCATCATCTGCGTTCTCGCCTTCTTCCTGCTGGCGCCGAAGCCGGGCCAGGTGCCGAACGTGGTGCCGAACGCCAATCTGCAGCAGACCCGCCGCAACTATCAGCCGACCGAGGTGCTGCGTCAGCCGATCTTCTGGCTGATGTACTTCATGTTCGTGATCGTCGGCGCCGGCGGCTTGATGGTGACGGCGAACCTGAAGCCGATCGCGGTGGACTGGAAGGTCGACGCCATCCCGGTCACGCTGATCGGCATGACCATGACCGCAGTGACGTTCGCGGCCACGATCGACCGCGTGCTCAACGGCCTGACGCGTCCGTTCTTCGGCTGGATCTCCGACATGATCGGCCGCGAGAACACCATGTTCATCGCATTCGGCATGGAAGGCGTCGGCATCTGGATGCTCTACCTCTGGGGCCACGATCCGATCTGGTTCGTGATCCTGTCGGGCTTGGTGTTCTTTGCCTGGGGTGAGATCTACTCGCTGTTCCCCTCGACCTGCACCGACACGTTCGGGGCGAAGTTCGCGACCACCAATGCCGGCCTGCTCTACACCGCCAAGGGCACCGCGGCCCTTCTCGTTCCCTTGGCCAATTACGTGCAGCAGACCTCCGGTCATTGGGACAGCGTGTTCATCCTCGCAGCCGGCGCAAACATCCTGGCCTCTCTGCTCGCGATCGCGGTACTCAAGCCCTGGCGCAAGGTCGTGGTCGCGAAGTCGACCGTCTGACACCAGACTTCATTCCTGCAAAACGCCCGGCCTTTCGGCCGGGCGTTTTCGTTTGCGCGGGCGATGCCGCCATGGCGATGGAACCGCGCATTTTGTCACAGGGAAGCCAAGATAGGGCTTGCAATCTGGAATATGGTATACCAAGCTCCAGGCAGCGCTTGCGACGATAAGCCACAACATTTGCGACATCGGGTCATCTTGCAACCGGTGTCGACCAGACAAGCGCATTGGGAGGTTGTTGATGATTTCCAGCACGGATGGCGCCGTGACAGCTGCGCCCCTTCGCACAGGTTTCCGTTGGCTTCAGCTCGTCATGGGCATCGTCTGCATGGCGATGATTGCCAATCTGCAATACGGCTGGACGCTGTTCGTCGATCCGATCGATGCGGCCCATCATTGGGGACGCGCCGCGATCCAGCTCGCCTTCACCATCTTCGTCGTCACCGAGACCTGGCTCGTGCCGATCGAGGCCTGGTTCGTCGACAAATACGGCCCGCGCATCGTCATCATGTTCGGCGGTGTGATGATCGCGCTCTCGTGGATTCTCAACTCCTACGCCGATAGCCTTCCGCTGCTCTACACGGCGGCCGTCATCGGCGGCATAGGCGCAGGCGCGGTGTACGGCACCTGCGTCGGCAATGCGTTGAAATGGTTTCCCGACCGCCGCGGCCTCGCCGCCGGCGCGACCGCCGCAGGCTTCGGTGCGGGCGCAGCCCTCACCGTGGTGCCGATCGCGACCATGATCGCGACGAGCGGCTACCAGCACGCGTTCCTCACCTTCGGCATCGGCCAGGGCGTGATCGTATTCGTGCTCGCCTTCTTCATACAGCCGCCACGGATCTCGATCCCGCCGAAAAAGAAGCAGCTCAACCTGCCGCAGACCAAGATCGACTTCACTCCGCCGCAGGTGCTGCGCGCTCCTATTTTCTGGGTGATGTATCTCGTTTTCGTCATGGTCGCCTCCGGCGGCCTGATGACCGCGGCGCAGATCGCCCCGATCGCGCACGACTTCAAGATCGCGAGCACCCCGGTGACGCTTGCCGGCTTCCAGATGGCGGCGCTCACCTTCGCGATCTCGCTCGACCGCATCTTCGACGGCTTCGGACGTCCGTTCTTCGGCTTTATCTCCGACACGATCGGCCGCGAGAACACCATGTTCATCGCCTTCGGCACGGCGGCGTTGATGCTCTTGACGCTGTCGGCCTACGGCCACGTCCCGATCGTGTTCGTGCTCGCGACCGCGGTGTATTTCGGCGTATTCGGCGAGATCTACTCGCTGTTCCCCGCCACCTGCGGCGACACCTTCGGCTCGAAATACGCGACCACCAACAACGGCATGCTCTACACCGCGAAGGGCACCGCCTCCCTGCTCGTCCCGCTCGCCAGCGTGATCTCGGCAGCCTACGGCTGGAAGGCGGTGTTCGTGGTGGCGGTAGCGCTGAACGCGACGGCGGCGCTGATGGCGCTGTTCGTCATCAAGCCGCTGCGCCGCTCCTTCATCCTCGGCAAGGAAGCCGAGAGCGCCAATGCCGCAACGGGCAACCCCAAGACCGAGACGGCGTAAGCCGCAACACGCCATTGCACGGCTGTAGAAGGGGCGCAGCGATGCGCCCCTTCTTTTTGGCGCGACGACAAACGTCAGCATTACTGCCGCAAGATTTTTCGGATCAGCCAAATCCAGCGCTTGACGATTGGCATTATGTATACCACACTTGCCCCATCATTCACCCAGGGAGGTTGCAATGCTGGTCGGAGACATTCTGCGCAAGAAGACGCCGCGCGTTGTCACGGTGCGAATGAACGAAACGGTGGGTATCGCCGCCAAGCTGATGCGCGCCAACAATATCAGCGCTCTGGTGGTCAAGGACGTGGTCCGCTCCGAGGGTAACACCGCGGTCGGCATGTTCACCGAGCGCGACGTCGTGCGCGCAGTCGCCGAGCACGGCGCCAATGCCGTCAACGTCAAGGTCTCGCAGCTCGTCTCGGTGCAGCAGCTCGTGTCCTGCACCTCGAGCGACACGATCGAGCACGTCCGCCATTTGATGAACCGGAATCACATCCGCCACCTGCCCGTCATCGACGATTACAGCCTCGTCTCGGTCATCAGCATGCGCGACATCGCCGCTGCCATGGACGAAGCGATCAACGGCACGCCGCAAGCGGCCGCCTAAAGCCACACGACCCTTCCCCTGCGACTACCGGCCCCGGCTCGGATCCGTCCGAGCCGGACCGGATCTTTCGTCCCGAATTCCGGTCACCCGCGAGGATTTCATGAAGATCTGCATCTACGGCGCCGGCGCAATCGGCGGATATCTCGGGGTCCAGCTCGCGCGCGCGGGCGCCGACGTCAGCCTGATCGCACGCGGTGCCCACCTTGCTGCGATGCGCGAGCGCGGCCTGACGCTGCTCGCGGGCGAAGAAACACACACGGTGCATCCGCGCTGCACAGACGATCCCACCGAACTCGGCGCGCAGGACTACATCATCATTACCCTCAAGGCGCACTCGATCACCGGCGTGATCGAGACGATGCAGCCGCTGCTCGGACCCCGCACCCGCATCGTCACCGCCGTCAACGGCATCCCCTATTGGTACTTCTACAGGCATGGCGGCGATTACGAGAATTCGACGCTGGAAAGCATCGACCCCGGCGGCCGGCAATGGCGCGAGATCGGTGCCGAGCGCGCCATCGGCTGCATCGTCTATCCCGCCACCGAGATCGAGGCCCCGGGCGTGATCCGCCATGTCTACGGCAACAATTTCCCGCTCGGCGAGCCCTCGGGCGAGATCACCTCCGACGTGCAGCGCCTCTCCGACCTCTTCGTCGCCGCGGGCTTCAAGGCGCCGGTGCTAGACCGCATCCGCGACGAGATCTGGCTCAAGCTCTGGGGCAATGTCTGCTTCAACCCGATCAGCGCGCTGACCCATGCAACGCTCGACGTGATCTGCACCGATCCGTCCACGCGCGCGCTGTCGCGCGCGATCATGATGGAGACGCAAGCGATCGCCGAGACCTTCGGCGTCAAATTCCGCGTCGACGTCGAGCGCCGCATCGAAGGCGCCCGCAAGGTCGGCGCGCACAAGACCTCGATGCTGCAGGATCTCGAGCGCGGCCGTCCGATGGAGATCGACCCGCTCGTCACCGTGGTGCAGGAGATGGGCCGCCTGACCGGCATCGCCACGCCCGCGCTCGACTCGGTGCTGGCGATGGTGACCCAGCGCGCCCGCATCGCCGGCCTCTATGACGGCGTCTCGGCACCGGCCGATCCGCGCGCACTGGCGGTGGCGTGATGGCGGGCGAGATGAAGCAATGGCTGCGCTTCCGCCATGCCGGCGCGACCGGCTTCGGCGCGCTGACGCCGTCGGGCATCAGCGTTCATGAGGGCGAGATGTTCGGCCGCAATGCCGCCACCGGCAGGACGCTGGCGCTCTCTGAGGTCGAGCTGCTCGCGCCCTGCGCGCCCAGCAAGATCGTCGCGCTCTGGAACAATTTTCACGCGCTCGCAGCAAAACTGAATCAGCCCGAGCCGCCGGAGCCGCTCTATCTCCTCAAGGCCACCACCAGCATCACGGCGCCGGGTGCCGTGATCCGCCGTCCCTCTTATTACGACGGCAAGACGACCTATGAGGGCGAGCTCGGCATCGTGATCGGCAGGACCTGCGCCCGCGTGTCGCCTGTGGAAGCGGACAGCTTCATCTTCGGCTACACCTGCGTCAACGACATCACCGCCAACGACATCCTGACCAGCGACCCGACCTTTCCTCAGTGGGCCCGCGCCAAGGGCATCGATGATTACGGCGCGTTCGGCCCCGTCATCGCGACCGGCCTCGATCCGGCCAGGCTGGTGGTGCGCACCATCCTCAATGGCGCAGAGCGGCAGAACTATCCGATCTCGGACATGATCTTCACCGCGCAGGAACTCGTCAGCAGTATCTCCCACGACATGACCCTGCTCCCCGGCGACCTCATCGCGGTCGGCACCTCGGTCGGCGTCGGCGTGATGAAGGAGCCGGTCAATACGGTGACCGTCGCGATCGACGGCATCGGCGAGCTCACCAACGAGTTTCGGCTGTAGCCGCCCAACTCCGGGAAAACCCGGCACTTCTCGCCCGTCCACCGATCGTCTGACGCATCCAGCCGTGGATGGTGCTCGCGGAAACCGCCAACGATCCGGCGCGCCCCTTGATCTGGGTTCCGCACTCCAATAGCAACTATGGCGAAAATGTGTGCCGGCGTGAGGAAGTCACGATGTGGCTGTTTTTCCTGGTTGCCTGGTTTGCCCTGCTCGCCGCCATCGCGGTCTTCGCCCAGCAGGCGTTCGGTTACGACGTCGCCCACCTGGCCGCCTGGTTCGCGGGCCTGCCCGTGCCGCAGCGCATCGCGACCGGTACGATCCTGGCGGCAGGACTGGCGCTGATCGGCGCCTCCGCCTGGCGGCTCTCGCGCCAGGACCGGCGCCTGGACACGCTCAGCGACCGCCTCAAGAAGACCCGCGAGGACGTCGTCGTCGCCCACGCCCTGCAAAACCACCTCGACGCCACCGTCCAGCACTTGATCGAGAGCGATCCCCGGGAGGCCGTCTCCGCGCTGCACGACAAGCTGGGCCAGACCGAGCAGCGCGCCCTTCTCCAGCAGGGCCGCACCGAATCCACCGACATGCACGACCAGCTCGCCGAGATCCGCCGCCGGCAGCAGGGACTGCGCGACATGGTCGGCAAGGTCGCCGAGCAGCGCCGCGCGGTCGAGCCCGTCTTCACCGAGATCCGCGACCGCCAGAACCAGCTCGAACGCTCCCTGCACGATCTCGAGACCGACGACCGCAAGAACAACCTCGCCGACCGCCTCAAGGAGATCGCGCGCGACGTATCGGTGCTGCTGACGCGGGTGGGCAGGGTCCATGACATTTTCGCGACCCTCAACCAGTACAAGGAAGATCTGGCCAAGTCCCACGCCGAGCTGGTGCCGCTGCGCGCGTCGGACGCCGGCATCAACGCCCTGATCGGCGAGCTCAGCCTCAGCCACGATCGCCTCGCCAAGACCATGGACGAACTCGAGACCGGCAATGAAGCGCCGCTCTCCGCCCGCGTCGAGACGCTGTCGAAGAACAAGATCGAGATCGAGCAGCGCCTCGCCCGCGTCGACGACAGCTTCAACATCCTGAAAACCATCCGGCTCGATTTCGAGGAGCTCGGCCAGCGCCAGACCCAGCTCGATCGCTCCCTCGCCGAGGTCGAAACCGACCCCGATGGCAGGAGCCTTGCCGACCGCCAGAATGCGCTGAACGATTTCGTCGTCCAGTCGCGCCAGCGCCTCGGCGCGCTGCAGGAGACGCTGGCGACGCTGAACGCCTTCAAGGCGGAGCTGTCGAAATCGCAGGCCGACCTCGTCCCGCTGAAGGCGCCGGTGTTCGGCATCGAGGCCCTGATCGCCGAGGTCGGCACCACGCGCGACCTCCTCGCCAAAACCGTCGGCGAGATCGAGGCGAGCGGCGGCGTCACCCTCGCCTCGCGCGTCGACGCCCTGACCAGGAGCAAGCGCGAGGTCGAAGACCGCCTCGTCCGCATCTTCGACAATTTCAATGCGCTCGACGGCCTGCGCAAGGACATCGGCGGCATCTTCTCGACCATCCGCAACAGCCTCAACCGCATCGGGTGAAGGCCGACCACCCGCGCGCCGCACGCAATCGCCCGCCTCGGAAACATCCGGACACATCACATCTGCGCGCGCCCGGCATATGCCGCAGACATGTCCCGCGCTTGCCGCACTGTGGACGCATTCGGCCGCCCTTCTGTGAGGCGTGTCTGGGGGCACGGCATGGCCGTGTTTCGACCAAACCTTCTAGGGGTATGACTGTGAAGAAGATTGTAATTGTTCTGGGTGCCACGCTTGCTCTGGTGACGGCTGCGAACGCTGCGGATCTGCCGCGTCGCCAGCCCGTGCCGGTCTATTCTGAGCAGGCGCCGATCGGCAAGATGCCGATTGGCAAGAGCCCGATTGGCAAGGCCCCGATCGGCAAGGCGCCGGGCCCGGTGGCGGCGCGCTACTGACGCGCTGGCGAACGACGCGCGGAATTGGCGTAAGCGGCCGACAGTCGAGGGGCACAGCGTGACGAACAAACCTGATCGATCGGGATCCTGCATCCTTGCGGGATTTGCGCTCGCGGCCATGGTCGCGTGCACGACGCCCTCGGCCTCGGCCCACGAAGCTAACAAGCGCGTCGCCGACGCGAACGCGCTTGCCACGACCGACACCGCACGACCGGCGCCGCAAGCGACGCGGCGTCCCGTCGGGCGCGCGGAGAAAGGTCCCTACTACGTCGACTTCCGCGCCCGGACGGCCGCGAGCTGGGGGCATGCCTTCGTCTGGTACGGCAAGACCAGCGAGCGCGCCGTCGAGGTCGCGGGCCTGACGCCGGCCGGCGACACGCTTGCCTACGTGCTCGGACATCTGACCTGGGTGCCCTCGGAGACCGGCGCGAGCTACGGCGATCTCGACCCGGAATATCTGACCGCGAACTATCGCGTCTACCTGAACGAAGCCGACGCCAAGCGCGTGTTCGCCTACATCAAGAAATTGCAGGCGAGCTCGCCGGTCTGGAACGCCGAGACCACCAACTGCACCGGCTTCATCGGCGACATCGCCGAGTACATGGGATTGAAGGTCCCCTACCGCTGGCAGCGTCCGGAAAACTTCGTCAACAGCCTCAAGGAAATCAACGGCGGCCGCCAGATGGTGCGGCTGTCGGCGGAGTAGCCCGCCAGGGCGCACCGGGCGACCACGTCATCACGAAGAGCCCTTGCGACGACGCGATCCAGAATCCCTCCGCGGAAGGATTCCGGATTGCTTCGCGAAGCCTGTCATCGGGCCGCGCTTCGCGCGGACCCGTTGGCTCGCAACGACAAAGTTGAAGCAGCGGCGCACAATACGTCGGTAGAGCCCGGAACCTCGCTTCGCCCGTCGGGCAAAACACCCCGCACAAAATCTGCACCGCGACTGTCAACCCACCGTCGCAAATATATTCCACTTTACCGAAATTCGGATTTGTCGTAGACACAAGACGCCCTGACCCGGGACAAGGGGCGGATCGCGATCGTCACGAACCGCGGGTTGGGGTGCGATGGACGCGACGGCGTCGGGCGCGAATGGCATTGCAGGGCGGGAAACCGTGAGCAAAGGCCTTCGCGCATACGACCCGGCGCCGACAGCGTCCTCGCATGGCTTCGGGTGTGAGCACACGCCAGCTCTCGAAGTCCCAGCGAGGACGTGCGCGGACGGCCAAGTCGTGTGGTCCTGACGCCCGGGGTCTGTGCGTCAAGTCCTGTGGTGATGCGTGCCGCCCGACCGGGCACACGCATCAGCGATCCGCGAGGGCGACGGGGGCAATAGTGCATCGCTCCCCGGGGAGAGCGCGAAGTAAGCCGTAAACCATCGCGCAGGGAAGGCCGGGCGATTGGCTGACCTGTGGTCCAAACCGTGTGCATTGTTTTGGCGCACGGACCTGCGGGTGCCAGCCGGCGCCCGGCCTTCCCTGCGCCCTTGTCTCGATGAGGGCGATGTGGACGAAGCAAAGCTCGGGCGGATGCGCCGCGAGGATGCAAAGGTGTGCCTAGCGACGGAAATGCAATTTGATGATCTCCGAAGGCTCCTCATCCTCCGTCATTGCGAGCGCAGCGAAGCAATCCAGATTCCCTCCACGGGGACAGCCTGGATTGCTTCGCTGCGCTCGCAATGACGGAATTGAAGCAGCGGCGCATAAAAACCCTCGCGCCACCCCGGTGCCAACACCTCAATTATCCGCCTCACGGAATCACCCCCACCCGTCGCATGATCGCCCCGCCCCCACCGCACACGCGCGCAATAGACTTTTCCCGACCCCGGCGGCATCCTGCCGCGATCAACCGACAACAAGACGCCACGCAGGCGGGGAAAACAGATCATGTTGCAGACACGGTTCACCAAGCTCGTCGGCGTCGAGCATCCGATCGTCCAGGGCGGCATGCAATGGGTCGGACGCGCCGAGCTGGTCGCCGCCGTCGCCAATGCCGGCGCGCTCGGTTTCATCACGGCGTTGACCCAGCCGACGCCCGAGGACCTCAGGAAGGAGATCGCGCGCTGCCGCGACCTCACCGACAAGCCGTTCGGCGTCAACCTCACCATCCTGCCCGCGATCAAGCCGCCGCCCTACGCCGAATACCGCGCCGCCATCATCGAGAGCGGCATCACGGTGGTCGAGACCGCCGGCAACAAGCCGCAGGAGCATGTCGACGAGTTCAGGAAGCACGGCGTCAAGGTCGTGCACAAATGCACCAGCGTCCGCCACGCGCTCTCGGCCGAGCGCATGGGCGTCGATGCCATCTCGATCGACGGGTTCGAATGCGCCGGCCACCCCGGCGAGGACGACACCCCCGGCCTGATCCTGATCCCGGCCGCCGCCAACAAGATCAAGATCCCGATGATCGCCTCCGGCGGTTTTGCCGACGCCCGCGGCCTCGTCGCAGCGCTGGCGCTCGGAGCCGAGGGCATCAACATGGGCACCCGCTTCATGGCCACCAAGGAGAGCCCGATCCATCAGCTCATCAAGGAGAAGATCGTCGCCAATGACGAGCGCGAGACCGAGCTGATCTTCCGCACCATGCGCAACACCTCGCGCGTCGCCAGGAACGAGATCTCGACCAAGGTCGTCGCGATGGAGAAGCAAGGCGCCAAGTTCGAGGACATCCGCGAGCTCGTCGCCGGCGCCCGCGGCAAGATGGTCTATGCGACGGGCAATTCGGACGAAGGCATCTGGTCGGCCGGCCAAGTCCAGGGCCTGATCCAGGACATCCCGACCTGCGCCGAACTCATCTCGCGCATCGTGCGCGAAGCCGAAGCCATCATCCGCGGCCGGCTCGAAGGCATGATCGTTCATCCGACCGCACAGGCTGCGGAATAATCACTGCAAGAAGCGAGAGCAATTCATGAAGGCTTATGTCTACGGCCCTGACGGCGCTGGGATTTCCGACGTCGCTCAACCAAAACCTAAAGGCGCCCAGGTGCTGGTCCGTGTCCGCGCCTGCGGGCTGAATCGCGCCGACACCGGCATGCGCAAGGGCCACGCCCACGGCGCGGCCGGCGGCGCCGGCACCGTGCTCGGCATGGAATGGGCCGGCGAGGTCGCCGAGCTCGGACCGGGTGCGAAAGGCGTAAAGGTCGGCGACCGCATCATGGGCTCGGGCGGCGCGGCGTTCGCTGAATACACGCTGGCCGATCATGGCCGGCTGTTCCGCGCCCCGTCGAACATGAACTTCGAAGAGGCCGCCACCCTGCCCGTCGCGCTGGCGACCATGCACAACGCGGTCGTCACCGTCGGCGGCGTACAGCCCGGGCAGGCCGTGCTGATCCAGGGCGCGAGCTCCGGCGTCGGCCTGATGGCGATGCAGATTGCCAAGCTCAAGGGCGCCAGGCTCGTGATCGGCTCCTCGACCCATGCCTATCGCCGCGGCAGGCTGAAGGAGTATGGCGCCGACCTCGCCGTCGACTCCTCCGACCCCAAATGGGTCGACGAGGTGCTGAAGGCGACGGGCGGCGACGGCGTCGATCTCATCGTCGACCAGGTCTCGGGCAAGGTCGCGAGCCAGAACCTCGCCGCGACGAAGATCAAGGGCCGCATCGTCAATGTCGGCCGGCTCGGCGGCACCCATGCCGACTTCAATTTCGACCTGCACGCGGCGCGCCGCATCGACTATGTCGGCGTCACCTTCCGCACCCGCACCATCGAGGAGGTCCGCGAGATCTTCGAGGAGGTCAAGAAGGACATGTGGGGCGCGGTCGAGTCGCGAAAACTGCAGCTGCCGATCGACAAGGTCTACGCCTTCGCCGACATCGACAAGGCATTCGAGCACATGGAGGCGAACAAGCACCTCGGCAAGATCGTCGTGACGATGTGAGGAGCCGCGGGCGGCGGGGCCAGCACGGGTCGCCGCTCTCACCGCTCGTCATGGCCGGCATGACGGTGCCAGAGCCCGCTCCTGCAAATCACTAGCGACTACTCCTGTGGATCATCGCTTGATGTTCACCTGTGGGCTGCTACATCCCGGCCATGACTTCCCAGCACAACAAATCCTCGGTCGCCGCGATCTCGATCTTCGCCAGCGGCGGCATGGCGGCGGCCAAATTCGCGGTCGGCATCGCGATCGGATCGCTCGCGCTGATCTCCGAGGCCCTGCACTCCTCGGTCGACCTGATCGCGACCATCATCACCTGGGCGGTGGTGCGGGTGTCGGACAAGCCGGCGGACGACGAGCACCATTACGGCCACGGCAAGCTGGAGAGCATCTCGGCGCTGGGCGTCACCGCCCTGCTCTACGTGCTCGCCGGCGGCATCCTGGTCGAATCCTACAGCCGCCTGCGCGAGGGAACCGTGCCGCCGACGATCTCGGCCGTGCCGTTCGTGGTGCTGGTGATCGACATCGTCGTCAATCTCTGGCGCGCCCGCGCCCTGCACCGTGCCGCGCGGGAGACCCGGAGCCAGGCGCTCGCCGCCGACGCGCTGCATTTCGCCTCCGACGTCATGGGCTCGTTCGCCGTGATCGTGGGCCTGATCCTCGCCGCCCTCGGCTTCTGGTGGGGCGACGCCGCTGCAGCGGCCGCGGTCGCCGTGATGATCGCCCTGCTCGGACTGCGCATGGCCGGCTCGACCGTGCAGACACTGCTCGATCGCGCCCCGGAGGGCGCGCAGGAGAAGGCCACCGCCGCGATCCGGGGCGTTGCCGGCGTGATCGACGTCGACCGGCTGCGCGTCCGCATGGTCGGAGCGACCACGTTCATCGACACCATCGCGAAGGTGCCGCGGACCTATCCGATCGACCGCGTCGAGGAGATCAAGCGCAAGGCCCAGGCGGCCGTCGACAGGGCATTCGGCGACGCCGATCTGACCTTCACCGCCGTCCCCGTCGCGCGCGACAACGAGACGGTGCGCGACCGGATCATGGTCATCGCGCACAATTCAGGGCTCGCCGTCCACCATGTCACGGTGCACGATCTCGGCGCCAAGCTGATCGTCGGCATCGATCTCGAGGTCGATGCCGCGATGCAGCTCGACGCCGCCCATGACGTCGCCAACACGCTGGAGCGCAACATCCAGGAGGAGTTCGGCCCCGACGTCGAGGTCGACGTCCACATCGAGCCATTGGAACCGGAACTCCCGTTCGGAGTCGATGCCGCGCCGGAACGGGTGCAGTCCATCGCCGCCGCCCTGACCGAATATGCCGCCGGCGGCGAGATCCACGACATCCACAATGTCCGTGTCCGCAACACCGACGCCGGCGAGATCGTCAACTTCCACTGCCGCGCCGAACCGTCGATGAGCGTGACCAAGGTGCACGATCATGTCGACGCGATCGAGCGCGCGCTGCGGCGCGCGTTCCCGAGCGTGAAGCGCGTCATCAGTCACGCCGAGCCGCCGCGCGCGTGACTGAGAACGTGCGCGGAGTCACACGTTCTCGTTTCGGACTCGCCTCGCACGTAAGTTTGCGGACGTGCGCCGCGCAAATTGCACGTTGGATAAGAATAAATTCGCGTTAACGATTCGTTGACTCTCGACAGCCCGCGAAAACTGGATTCAAATCGGGCATGATTCGGAAGCGATGTGGGGCTGCTTCCGAACTCAAGTTGCAAGCAGCTTTTCAGGGGGCCGAAGGCATGGCGCGTGCAGACGCCGCGAACGCGTGCGTCCAATCCGATTCGATCAAAGGATTGGCGCAATCGATCGCGAAACCTGCCTATCATCGGCTCCTGATCGCGGAGCCGGCGCTGCGGCGCGCCGTGCCGACTCTCATCATCGCGTTCCTGATCACGATCTGCCTCGGCGCCTTCGTGCAGGTCGTCGACCAGACGCGCCAGAAGCGCCTGGTGATCCGCCACGACATCTCGGCGCTCGCCGACCTGCTCGCCGAGCGCATCGACCGCCTCACCTCCGCGCGACAGGACCGGCTGAAGAACATCGAGAACCTGCCGACGCAGCTGCCCGATCTCATTCCGTCCTGGGGCACCGCCTCGGGCCGCCACGTCATCGTCACCTCGGCCGGAATCGACCGCCGCATCCTCGCCCGCATCCCGATCGACAGCGATCCGTCAGGCAACGACCACCTGCTCGATGCGATCACCACGGCTCAATTGCTCGCGGCGCCGCCGCGCGACGGCAACATCTCCGACATGACGCTGCCGAACGGCAACGCCGCCATGGCGACCTCGCAGCAGATCAAGTCGCTGCCCGGCTTCGTCACCGTGATCCAGGAGCGCAACGAGCCGATCTGGGGCTCGGACGCCGCGCTCTCGGTGACGCTGTCGGCGACCACCGGCTTCGTCGTCCTGATCCTCGGCTTCGCCTTCCACTGGCAGTCCACCCGCGCTCGCGAGGGCGACCTGATCAACGACGCCGTGCGCGGCCGGATCGACACCGCGCTCAACCGCGGCCGCTGCGGATTGTGGGACTGGGACCTGTCGCGCGGCCGGATCTTCTGGTCGCAGTCGATGTTTTCGATACTCGGTCTCGACGGCCGCAACGAGCTCCTCACCTTCGGCGAGGTCAACGCGCTGGTGAAGTCCGACGACATCGACCTGTTCGAGATCGCCGACCAGCTCATCTCCGAGAAGATCGACCACATCGACCAGACCTTCCGCATGCAGCATGTCGACGGCCACTGGATCTGGCTCCGCGTCCGCTGCGAGAAGACGAGCGGGGCGACCGATTCCAGCGTGCACCTGATCGGGATCGCCGTCGATATCACCGAGCAGAAGAGCCTCGCC
This sequence comes from Bradyrhizobium sp. Bra78, assembly GCF_024519855.1. NCBI lineage: Bacteria > Pseudomonadati > Pseudomonadota > Alphaproteobacteria > Hyphomicrobiales > Nitrobacteraceae > Bradyrhizobium > Bradyrhizobium sp. Bra78. The sequence continues at coordinate 393,896 of NZ_JALJRE010000003.1, forward strand.
GAGAAGACCGTGGAAGCCGATCTGCGCCTGCGCGACGCGATCGAGACCATTCCGGAAGCCTTCGTGCTGTGGGACGCGAGCGACCGCCTCGTGCTCTGCAACTCCCACTTCCAGCGCCTGCACAAGCTGCCCGACAGTGCCGTCATTCCCGGCACCTCCTACGAGACGGTGCTCGAGGTCGGCCGCATGCCGGAAGTGCGCCCCCGCCACAACGAGACCGCGAGCCAGGGCCCGGGGGCGCGCACCTTCGAGGCGCAGCTCGACGACGGCAGCTGGCTGCACATCAGCGAGCGCCGGACCAAGGATGGCGGCTACGTCTCGGTCGGCACCGACATCACCCGGATCAAGGAGCACGAGCAGAAGCTGGTCGACAACGATCTGCGCCTGCGCGCCACCGTCATCGACCTGAAGCGCTCGCAGGCCGCCCTGGAGCGCCAGGCGGGCGAGCTCGCCGACCTCGCCGAGAAGTACCAGCGCGAGAAGACCCGCGCCGAGGAGGCCAACCAGACCAAGTCGAAGTTCCTCGCCAATATGAGCCACGAGTTGCGCACGCCGCTGAACGCGATCATCGGCTTCTCCGAGATCATGGGGTCGGGCATGTTCGGCGAGCTCGGCTCGGAGAAGTACCAGGAGTACTGCCACGACATCCTGACCAGCGGCCACTATCTGCTCGAAGTCATCAACGACATCCTCGACATGTCCAAGATCGAGGCCGGCCGCATGAAGCTCGACATGGAGGAGCTCGACCTGGCGCAGACGCTCGCGGAATCCATGCGGGTCGTCACCGGCCGGGCGCAGGACAAGCACCTGACGCTCGACGCCGATATCGCAAAATCCATCTGCGTCGTCGCCGATCGCCGCGCCACCAAGCAGATCATCGTCAACCTGCTCTCCAACGCCGTGAAGTTCACGCCCGACGGCGGACGCATCGTCGTGCGCAGCCGGCAGCTCGACGACAGGATCGTGCTGATGATCGCCGATACCGGCATCGGCATCGCGCCGCATTCGCTGGCGCGGCTTGGCCGCCCGTTCGAGCAGGTCGAGAGCCAGCTCACCAAGACCTATCACGGCTCGGGTCTGGGGCTTGCGATCGCGCGCTCGCTGGCGCAACTCCATGGCGGCTCGATGCGGCTGCGCTCAAAGCTCGAAGTCGGCACCGTCGTGCGCGTGACCCTGCCGCGCGACGCGATCAAGGCGGCGTCCGGGATATCGGCTGCGGCCTGACGCTATGACTGCAGCGACGGCGCGACTTCCCGCGCCACATTGACCAACGCCGCGATCAGCGGCGTCATCGGATCGCGCTGCGGGATCACCATACCGATGCTGTAATTGACATCGGGATCGGTGATCGGGATCGAGCGCACCGTGTCGGACAGGCCGAGCGTCTCGGCGAGCTTGGCCGGCATCACGCTCGCCCACCGCCCCGTCTTCACATGCGTGAACAACACGAGCAGCGAGTTCGAGGTCAGCGTCGGCGTCGCCTCAGCGCCGACCGAGCGCAGCGCACGGTCGATGATGCGGCGGTTCTGCATGTCGGGCGTAAGCAGGCACAGCGGCACCTGCCCGACCTCCTTCCACGTCACCGTCTCGCGATCGCCGAACATGCCGTCCGGCGCGGTCAGCAGGCGATAGCTCTCGTTGTAGAGCGGAATGGTGCGAACCTTGCCGATCGGCTCGTTCTCGATATAGGTCAGCCCCGCATCGACCTCGAGATTTTCGAGCAGCCCCAACACCTCGGACGAGGTGGTGGACTGGATGCGGAAGCGCACCTCGGGATGCCTGGCGCGAAACGGCGTGGTCAGCGCGGCGACCATGCCGAGCACGGTCGGGATCGCCGCAATGCGGATCTCCCCGGAGAGCTTGTGCTTCAGCCCGTTGATCTCATCGCGCATCGCACGGGCATCGCCCACGATCCGCCGCGCCCAGTCCAGCGCCCGCTCGCCTTCCGGCGTAAAACCCTGGAAGCGGGACCCGCGCTGGACCAGCATCACGCCGAGGATCTCCTCGAGTTGCTTGAGCCCGGTCGACATCGTCGGCTGCGTCACGCCGCAGGCCTCCGCCGCGCGTCCGAAATGCCGCTCCTTCGCCAGCGCCAGCAGCAGTTCAAGCTTGTCGAGCAACCGGTCGTCCCCTCGGATTGTGTCGTGGCATGCAAGCTAGCATGCCCACCCGTTCCCAACACGTAAAAACCACCCGGCGGAATGGCTTTAATTGCAATTTCAGATCGACCGATCGCGCTCGTCGATCGATCAGAATTCGCAATCGCAGCATGAGACAGCTTTATTGATCTTCGAATGATTCCAAATAGTTTGCGAGGCAGAAACGCTCCGGTTGAGAACGAAGAATGACAGCGGCTTACGAACCTTGGGACGAAACGCGCGGTGCCGAGATCATCGCCGAGCATGCCAGGCAGGAGGGCGCGACGCTCGTCATCCTGCATGCCCTTCAAGAGGCGTTCGGCTACGTGCCGGAGGCGGCCATTCCCATGGTGGCGCAGGCGCTCAATCTGTCGCGCGCCGAAGTGCATGGCGTGTTCACGTTCTATCACGATTTCCGCCACAAGCCGGCCGGCCGACACGTTCTGAAACTGTGCCGCGCGGAGGCTTGTCAGGCGGCGGGCGGCGATGCGCTGGCGGCGCGAGCCGAGGCCAAGCTCGGCGTTTCGCTAGGCAGCACCACGGCCGACGATCGCGTCACGCTGGAGCCGATCTACTGCCTTGGCCTGTGCGCGACCGCGCCGTCCGCGATGCTCGACGGCCGGCTCATCGGCAGGCTCGATGAAACGCGTATCGATGCACTCGTCGCGGAGGCGCAGCGATGAGCATGCGTCTATACGTCTCACGCGATGCCGGTGCGGTCGCCGTCGGCGCCGACGAGGTTGCGCTGGCACTGGAACAGGATGCGGCCAAGCGCGGCGTTGCGGTCGAGATCGTCAGGACCGGCTCGCGCGGCCTGTACTGGCTGGAGCCGCTGATCGAGGTCGCGACGCCGCAGGGCCGGATCGCCTTTGGCCCGGTCACCGAGGCCGATGTCCCCTCCCTGCTCGACGCGCTCGCCAGCAACACGCCGCACCTGCTGCGGCTCGGCGCGACCGACGAGATCCCATGGCTCAAGCGCCAGACCCGTCTCACCTTCGCCCGCTGCGGCGTCATCGACCCGCGCTCGCTCGACGACTACCGCGCCCATGGCGGCTACAAGGGGCTGGAGCGCGCGCTCTCGCTCGGCTCCGATGCGATCCTTGCCGAGGTCACCGCATCCGGCCTGCGCGGCCGCGGCGGCGCGGGCTTCCCGACCGGCATCAAGTGGAAGACAGTTGCCCAGACCAAGGCCGACCGCAAATTCATCGTCTGTAACGCCGACGAAGGCGATAGCGGCACCTTCGCCGACCGCATGATCATGGAGGGCGACCCGTTCCTGGTGATCGAGGGCATGACCACAGCCGGCATCACCGTCGGCGCCACCAAGGGTTACATCTACATCCGCAGCGAATATCCGCACGCGGTCGAAGCGATGAATGCCGCCATCATGGCAGCGAGGCGCGGCGGCTATCTCGGCGACAAGATCGGCGGGTCCACATACAGCTTCGATCTCGAGGTGCGCGTCGGCGCCGGCGCCTACGTCTGCGGCGAAGAGACCTCGCTGCTGGAGAGCCTCGAAGGCCGCCGCGGCCTCGTGCGTGCCAAGCCGCCGCTGCCGGCGCATCACGGCCTGTTCGGCAAGCCGACCGTCATCAACAATGTGCTGTCGTTCGCGGCCATCCCCTTCATCCTCGCCGAGGGTGCGAAAGCCTATGCCGATTTCGGCATGGGCCGCTCGCGCGGCACGATGCCGATCCAGCTCGCCGGCAATATCCGCCATGGCGGCCTGTTCGAAACGGCGTTCGGCGTAACGCTCGGCGAGCTCGTCGACGACATCGGCGGCGGCACGTTCACCGGCCGCCCGGTGCGTGCCGTGCAGGTCGGTGGTCCGCTCGGAGCCTATTTCCCGCGCGCGCTATTCGACACGCCGTTCGACTACGAGGCCTTTGCCGCGCGCGACGGCCTGATCGGCCATGGCGGCATCGTCGTGTTCGACGACAGCGTCGACATGCGCAGGCAGGCGCGCTTCGCGATGGAGTTCTGCGCCATCGAATCCTGCGGCAAGTGCACGCCTTGCCGCATCGGCTCGACCCGCGGCGTCGAAACCATCGAGAAGATCATGCGCGGCGAGCGCGTCAGCGAAAACCTCGCGCTCGTCGAAGACCTCTGCAACACCATGAAATTCGGCTCGCTCTGCGCGCTCGGCGGCTTCACGCCCTACCCCGTGCTCAGCGCATTGAAGCACTTCCGGGAGGACTTCGTCCCGGCGCCGACCACGCTTCAGGCCGCTGAATAGGAGAACGACAATGTCTCTGATCGAAGAAATCGACTTCGGCACGCCGCGCTCGAAATCGGAAACGATGGTGACGCTGACCATCGACGGCAACGAGGTCACCGTGCCCGAGGGCACCTCGATCATGCGGGCTGCCATGGACGCCGGCCACCAGATCCCAAAACTCTGCGCGACCGACATGGTCGATGCGTTCGGCTCGTGCCGCCTTTGCGTGGTCGAGATCGAGGGCCGTGCCGGCACCCCGGCCTCCTGCACCACGCCGGTCATGTCCGGCCTGGTCGTGCACACCCAGAGCGAACGGCTGAAGAAGCTGCGCAAGGGCGTGATGGAGCTCTACATCTCCGACCATCCGCTCGACTGCCTCACCTGCGGCGCCAACGGCGATTGCGAGTTGCAGGACATGGCCGGCGCGGTGGGCCTGCGCGACGTGCGCTACGGCTATGAAGGTGAGAACCACGTCTTCGCGAAGTCCAACGGCGAGGTCAACGCCGCCTGGATGCCGAAGGACGAGTCGAATCCCTACTTCACCTACGATCCTTCCAAGTGCATCGTCTGTTCGCGCTGCGTCCGCGCCTGCGAGGAGGTCCAAGGCACCTTCGCCCTGACCATCTCGGGCCGTGGCTTCGACAGCCGCGTCTCGCCGGGAATGAGCGAAAGCTTCCTCGGCTCCGAATGCGTCTCCTGCGGCGCCTGCGTGCAGGCCTGCCCGACCGCGACGCTGACCGAGAAGTCCGTGATCGAGATCGGCCAGCCCGAGCACTCCGTCGTCACCACCTGCGCCTATTGCGGCGTCGGCTGCACGTTCAGGGCCGAGATGCGCGGCGAGGAAGTGGTTCGCATGGTGCCGTACAAGGACGGCAAGGCCAATCGGGGCCATTCCTGCGTCAAGGGCCGCTTCGCCTGGGGTTACACCAATCACAAGGAACGCATCCTCAAGCCGATGATCCGCGAGCGGATCGAGGATCCCTGGCGCGAAGTGCCGTGGGACGAGGCGTTCTCCTTTGCCGCAGCGAAGATGCGGGGCATCCAGACGAAGTACGGTCGCGACGCCATCGGCGGCATCACCTCGTCCCGCTGCACCAATGAAGAAACCTATCTGGTGCAGAAGCTGATCCGCGCCGGCTTCGGCAACAACAATGTCGATACCTGCGCGCGCGTCTGCCACTCTCCAACCGGTTATGGTCTTTCTGTGACGTTCGGCACGTCGGCCGGCACACAGGACTTCGACTCGGTCGAGGATACCGACGTCGCCGTGATCATCGGTGCCAATCCGGCCTCTGCTCACCCGGTCTTCGCCTCGCGCCTGAAGAAGCGGCTACGCCAGGGCGCCAAGCTGATCGTGATTGATCCGCGCCGCACCGAGATGGTGGAATCGCCGCATGTGAAGGCGCTGCACTTGCCCCTGATGCCCGGCACCAACGTCGCCGTCGTGACGGCGCTGGCGCATGTCATCGTCACCGAAGGGCTCGTCAACGAAGCGTTCGTGCGCGAACGCTGCGACTGGACCGAGTTCGAGGAATGGGCGGCGTTCGTGGCCCAGCCGAACAACAGCCCGGAAGCAACCGCCATCCTGACCGGCGTCGACCCGCACGATCTGCGCGAAGCGGCCCGCATCTACGCCACCGGCGGCAATGGCGCCATTTACTACGGCCTCGGCGTCACCGAGCACAGCCAGGGCTCGACCACCGTGATCGCGATCGCCAACCTCGCGATGGCAACAGGCAATATCGGCCGTCCCGGCGTCGGCGTGAACCCTCTGCGCGGCCAGAACAACGTGCAGGGCTCCTGCGACATGGGCTCGTTCCCGCACGAGCTGCCGGGCTATCGCCACATCTCAGGCGACGCCGTGCGCGACCAGTTCGAGGCGCTTTGGAACGTCAAGCTCAACCCGGAGCCGGGCCTGCGCATTCCCAACATGTTCGATGCCGCGATCGAAGGCACGTTCATGGGCATCTACGTGCAGGGCGAGGATATCCTGCAATCCGACCCCAACACCAAGCATGTGGTGGCGGCGTTGTCGGCGATGGAATGCGTGATCGTTCACGATCTCTTCCTGAACGAGACCGCGAACTACGCTCACGTCTTCCTGCCCGGTTCGAGTTTCCTCGAGAAGGACGGCACCTTCACAAATGCCGAGCGCCGCGTCCAGCGCGTGCGCAAGGTGATGACGCCGAAGAACGGCATGGCCGATTGGGAGGTCACCATCGCCCTCGCCAAGGCCATGGGCTTCGAGATGAACTACAGTCACCCGTCCGAGATCATGGACGAGATCGCGGCGCTGACGCCGACCTTCGCCGGCGTATCCTACGCCAAGCTCGACGAGCTCGGCTCGGTGCAGTGGCCCTGCAACGAGAAGGCGCCGGAGGGTACGCCGGTGATGCATATCGACGGCTTCGTCCGCGGCAAGGGCAAGTTCATCGTCACCGAATATGTCGCGACCGACGAGCGCACCGGCCCGCGCTTCCCGCTGCTGCTCACCACGGGGCGCATCCTCAGCCAGTACAATGTCGGCGCGCAGACGCGGCGCACCGAGAACGTGATCTGGCATGCCGAGGACCGGCTCGAGATCCATCCGCACGACGCCGAGCAGCGCGGCGTGCGCGACGGCGACTGGGTGCGGCTGAAGAGTCGCGCCGGCGAGACGACGCTGCGTGCGGAGATCACCGACCGTGTCGCGCCGGGCGTCGTCTACACCACCTTCCATCACCCGGACACGCAGGCCAACGTCATCACGACCGAGTATTCGGACTGGGCGACCAACTGCCCCGAATACAAGGTCACGGCGGTGCAGATCTCGCCGTCGAACGGACCGTCCGACTGGCAGAAGGCCTATGATGAGCAGGCGCGGCACTCCCGTCGCATCGCACCGGCAGAAGCTGCGGAGTAGCGGCATGCACGTGCCGGTCCAGGCCATCGACCGCGAAATCTGGCGCGACGGTGCTGCGTCCGAAGGCACGCGGCTGATCCCCGAAGAGACGCCGCTGGCGCTGACCTACAATGGCGGCACCTACGCCGTCATGATGGGAACGCCGCAGAACCTGGAAGACTTCGCCGTCGGCTTCAGCCTGGACGAAGGCATCATCAGATCGGTCGACGACATCAAGTCGCTCGAAGTGGTCCGCCTCGACGATGGCATCGAGCTGCGCATGTGGCTGGCGCCGGAAGATGCCGCACGCATCAGCCAGCGCCGCCGCCACATCGCCGGCCCGACCGGCTGCGGTCTCTGCGGCATCGATTCGATTGCCGAGGCCGTGCGGCCTGCGGCCGTCGTGCCGCAGGGACAGACGTTTACGCCCGAGCAGATCATGGCGGCGGTGCAGGCCATCGCGCCGCTGCAATCGATCAATTTGCAAACTCGCGCCGTTCACGCCGCCGCGTTCTGGTCACCCGCCGGCGGTATCGTCGCGCTGCGCGAGGATGTCGGCCGCCACAACGCGCTCGACAAGCTCGCCGGTTCGCTGGCGCGCAGCCGCACGGCTGCAAGCGGCGGCATGGTGCTGCTGACGAGCCGGGTCTCGGTCGAGATGGTGCAGAAGACCGCCGCCATCGGCGTGCCGGTGATGGTCGCCGTCTCCGCACCGACCGCGCTGGCCGTGCGCACGGCGGAGGCCGCCGGCATCACGTTGACAGCCATTGCCCGCCAGGACGGGTTCGAAGTGTTTTCGCATGGCGGCCGGGTTGTCGCCCGTCATGCCACGGAGATTGCCGATGTCGCCTGACCGTTTGATCTACATGGCCAACCAGATCGGCACGTTCTTCCGCAGCCAGGGTCACGACAAGGCCGTGCCGGGAATCGCCGAGCACATCAGGAAGTTCTGGGATCCCCGGATGAAGCGCGCGATCTTCGCCCATCTCGATGCCGGCGGCGCGGGCCTGGAGCCGAACGTGCGCGAGGCGCTTACCTCGCTGAAGAAGGCGACGTCGTTTCCAGCAGCGCCGTGAACACGCGCCGCACCTCGCCCTGCGTCTCCTTCACACGCGCTTCCAGCGACGAGAAATCCGGCGCATCGCCGGCGCGTGCCATCACACGCAGAAGATCGGTGCCGGCGGTCTCGGGCTTGAAGCGGTCGCTGACGCAAAGCCGCAGGATCTGCGTCAGGTCGTGATAGAGCCGCGCCGCGGCACGCAATATCTCGGTTTCCGATTGCGCCATCACGCCAAGCCTTGATGCATTTTCCAGCACCTGCATCGTACTGACGTCGAGGATGTCCGGCTTGTCGTGAGCGTGCACGAGCTGGAGATATTGCGCGATGAAGTCGATGTCGACCATGCCGCCGGCGGCATACTTGAGATCCCAGCAATCGGCCTCGCCCTTCTCCTGGGCGATCGCGCGCCGCATGTCGGCGACATCGTTGGCCGTGATTGCGGGGTCGCGGCGCCGGGTCAGGACATCCCGGATGACGCGTTCGATCCGTTCCCCGAATTCGGGCGATGCCGACACCACGCGTGCGCGCGTCAATGCCATGTGCTCCCAGGTCCAGGCCTCATTGGTCTGGTAGTCCGCGAACGAAACCAGGCTCGAAGCCACGGGGCCGGCGCGCCCCGAGGGGCGCAGGCGCATGTCGATCTCGTAGAGCACGCCGTAATTGGTGCGCGTCGTGAACGCGCTGATCAGGCGCTGGGTGAAGCGAGCGAAATAATGCGCACCTTGCAGTGACTTCGCACCGTCGGAGTCGGGATCGTCGCGGTCGAAATCGTAGAGCAGGATCAGGTCGAGATCGGACGACGCCGTCATCTCGCGGCTGCCGAGCCGGCCCATCGCGATGATCGCGGTCTCCTGCCCCTTGATGCGGCCGTGCTGCGCGGCGAAGCGGTCGGCGACGAGGCCATGCACCGTATGGACGATGCCTTCGGCGACGTCGGCAAAGGCCGTGCTCGCCTGCGGCGCCGAGACCGTGCCTGAGAGGATGCGCGTGCCGATCAGGAACAGACTCTCCTGCCCGAACAGGCGCAGGCGATCGAGGAACTCTTCGTAGGAGCCGGCGTCCTGCACGGTCGTCGCGAGCCGCCCCGACAATTCCTGCCGGTCGGGCATGGCGCCGAAGAAGCGCGGATCGATCAGGCCGTCCATGAGCTGCGGCTGCCGCGCCAGCATCTCGCCGAGCCGCGGCGCCGCGCCGAGCACCAGGGCCACGAGCGCGACGAGATCGCGGTTCTGGCCGAGCAGCGTGATCAGCCGGCCGCCACGCTGGAGCGCCCCGAGGAAATGATCGAACGCCACGACCGCGCGATCCGGCTCCTCGGCATGGGCGAGACCGTCGATCAGCGCCGGCACGAATTCGACGAAGGCGCTGCGCGTCGCCTCGACGCGGAACACGCGATAGTCGCCGGTGATCCAGTCGCGCACGGTCTGCGCCACCGCGGCAGGCTTCTTGAAGCCGAGCGTCGTCAAATATTGCAGCAGGCGCGGATCTTCGGGACCCGCCCCGTAGTCGAGCGCCGGCAGCTTGGCCGTGCCGGTCGGATCGTCGCCCTCGAACAGTTTTTCATAGTGGCCTTGGACGATCTCGAGCTGACGCAGGAGATCGCGGGCAAAGGCCTCGCGATCCGGATAGCCGAAGAACAGGGCGAAGCGCTCGACCGCCCCCTTGTCCTCGGGCAGCGTGTGGGTCTGCTCGTCGGCGATCATCTGGAGGCGATGCTCGACCCGGCGCAGGAATTCGTACGCCTTGGTCAGTTCGTCGCGCGCCGCGAAGGTGATCCAGCTGCTGGAAGCGAGAATGTCGAGCGCGGCGAGCGTTGGCCGCACCCGCAATTCCGGATGGCGGCCGCCGGCGATCAACTGCTGGGTCTGGGCAAAGAACTCGATCTCGCGGATGCCGCCACGGCCGACCTTGACGTTATGGCCCTCGACCGCGACGTCGCTCTGGCCGCGATAGGTCTGCATCTGCCGCTTCATGTCGTGGACGTCGGCCAGCGCCGCGAAGTCGAGATGCTTGCGCCAGACGAAAGGCGCGATCTCGGCGAGCAGTGCTTCGCCCGCTTTGGGATCGCCGGCGCAGGCACGCGCCTTGATCATCGCGGCGCGCTCCCAGGTGCGCCCCTCCCGCTCGTAATAGTTCAGCGCGGCGTCACGCGAAATCGCCACCTGCGTCGAGGACGGATCGGGACGCAGCCGCAGATCGACGCGGAAGACGTAGCCGTCATAGGTGCGCTGCTGGAGGATGCGCGCCATCCCTTGCGTCACCCTCACGAAGAATGGCTGGGGTTCGATATCGGGCGCGAGCGTCGTGTTGTCGGGATCGAAGAACACGATGAGATCGATGTCGCTGGAATAGTTCAGCTCGGCCGCCCCCATCTTGCCCATCGCAAGCACGATCAGCCCGCAGCCCTCCTCAGGGGTCTCGGGATTGGGCGGCGAGAGCTTGCCGCGTGCGGCTTCCTGCCGCAGCAAATATTGAAGCGCCGCCTGCACCGAGGACACCGCGACATCGGTGAGCGCCGCAGTCACCCGCATCACCGGCCAGACCCCGCCGATGTCGCACAGCGCGGTCAGCAGCGCGGCCTCCGCTTTCATGCGGCGAAGCAGCCGCATCACCTCGGCTTCGTCGGACGCGGCGAGCACCGCGTCCCTCGCCTCCCCGATCAGCGTGGCGAGATACGCATCCGGATCGCATTCGAGAAGCCGGATCAGGCGCAAGGAATCGGCGCGCACCAGATCGAACAGATAGGGCGAGAATTCCGCGATGCCGGCCAGGATGTCCCGTGCGAAGGGATGAGCCAGCAGCGCTTCAAGACGGGCCGATTGTGCCGGCTCGAGCTCGGCCAGCCAGTCCTTAAAACGTCGTTCGTCGTTCGTGGAAGCGGCAATATGGGGAGCTTCCGCGAAGCGCGCGGCCAGGCTCTCACCATGCTTGTCCGCGTTTCCCGGCGCGGAGTGGTTCATGCCACCTTCTGTGGCACATCCAGCATTGGCGGAGCAACCCTGTCGCCGGCCCCCGCGCGCACCGGCAGGACCAGCGTAGCGATAAGACCCGGCTGGGCGTCGCCCAACCTCAACTCACCGCCATGCAATGTCGCAACTGCCGAGGCGAGACTGAGGCCGAGGCCGGACCCAGGCAGGGTGCGGCTCGCTTCCAGCCGAACGAATCGTTCCACGGCATGCTTGCGGTCGCTCTCGGGGATGCCGGGACCGTGATCGGTGACGCTGAGCAGCACCTGATCGCCGTCGCGCCTGGCCTCGATCGTGATCTGCCTGCTGTCCATGCTGACCACGGTTCCGCCGGTCTGTGCGACCGGCTTGCCGTATTTGATCGCATTCTCGACCAGATTGGCAAGCGCCTGGCTGACCAACTCGCGATTGGCGTGAACCGGTGTCGGCTCGGCCTTGACCTTCAACGTCATGCCGTCGTCCTCGGCGAGCGGCTCGTAGAGCTCGTGGATGCCACCTGCGACCTCGGCCGCGTCGAAATCATCCATGTTGCCGCGCGCCTGTCCGGACTCGGCGCGCGCGATCATCAGCAGCGCGTTGAAGGTGCGGATCAGACCGTCGGATTCCTCGATGGTCCGTTCCAGCGCCGCGCGGTAATCGGTTTCGCTGCCCGATTTCGCCAGCGCCTCCTCGGCCCGGTTGCGCAGGCGCGTCAGCGGCGTCTTGAGGTCGTGGGCGATGTTGTCGGAGACCTCCTTCAACCCCGCCATCAGCGCCTCGATCCGCTCCAGCATGGCATTGAGGTTTTCGGCGAGGCGGTCGAGCTCGTCACCGCTACGCCCCACGGGAAGACGCCCGCTGAGATCGCCGGTCATGATGCGCTGCGCGGTGCCGGTCATGGCGTCGATGCGCCGGAGCACACGGCGCGCGACGAAGATGCCGCCGCCGAGACCGAGCACGACGACGATCAGGATCGACCATTGCGCCGCCTTGGCGACGATGCCGAACAGGCGACGCCGCTCGGCGAGGTCGCGGCCGATCAGAAGCCGGAAGCCGTTTTCCAATTCGGTGACACGCACCAGCGCACGATGGTCGCGGTCGTCGGCGTCCTCGATCCGCCGGTAGGCGGTCTCCGACCAGCCGCGCGTCGCCATCACGCCCGGCGCCAGCGAGCCGACATTGCCGGCAACCGCCTGGCCGGTCGGCGTGGTCACGAGGTAGAGATTGGCGCCCGGCCGCAGTGCCCGATATTCGATCGCGCGTACGAGGCCGACCAGACCGCGGCGGCCGTAGATCTCGTTGATCTCCGAGGTCTCGGCATTGACCGTCTGCGTGATCTCTTCGGTGATCAGCCGCCGCGTATTCCAGGCGAAATAGCCCAGCAGCGAAGCCGCGAAGATCCCGAACAGGAACAGGTAGACCAGCGTCAGCCGGAACGCCGTGGTGCGGACGAGTTTACCGAATGCCGTCACGGATCATGTACCCGGCGCCGCGGATCGTGTGCAGCAGTGGCCGCTCGAAGCCCTTGTCGATCTTGGAGCGCAGCCGCGAAATGTGCACGTCGATCACGTTGGTCTGCGGATCGAAATGATAGTCCCAGACGTTCTCCAGCAGCATGGTGCGGGTCACAACCTGGCCCGCATGCTTCATGAGGTATTCGAGCAGGCGGAATTCGCGCGGCTGAAGCGTCAGCTCGTCCTTGCCGCGGGCGACGCGGTGGGACAGACGGTCGAGCTCGAGATCGCCGACGCGATAAAGGGTGTCCTCGGCCGGGCCGCCGCGGCGGCGCGACAGCACCTCGACGCGGGCCAGCAGCTCGGCAAAGGAATAGGGCTTTGGCAGATAGTCGTCGCCGCCGGCGCGCAGGCCCTTGATGCGGTCGTCGACCTGGCCGAGCGCCGAGAGAATCAGCACCGGCGTCGAATCGTCCTTGTCGCGCAGCGCGCCGATCAGCGACAGGCCGTCGCGCTTGGGCAGCATGCGGTCGACCACCAGGACGTCGTAATCGCCGTTCTCGGCCATGGCGAGACCTTCCTCGCCGTCGGCGGCGTGGTCGGCAATGTGCCCGACCTCGCGAAACGCCTTCACGAGGTAGTCGGCGGATTCGCGGTCGTCTTCGATAATGAGGAGGCGCATCGTGCGTTCGGCGACGGTCAAGGGAGTGAACCTTCTCTAAACATGGCGCGAGCGGCAATCGCATGCAAGCCGAGCGGAACGATCTCGGATCGAGAAAAAAGGCGGGCGGTGAAGCTGGGGGGACCTCACCGCCCTAGGCCTTCCGACGGAGGGGGGCGTAATTCCACCGGAAGGTAGACAGGGGAAGCAGTCGTTGCGCTGCTTCCCCGAAGGGCGCCGTCGGCGGGGGCGACTGATGCCGGCCGACACCCTTCATCTCGCAAGCCTCCTGAGGCCTAGCCCTTGGCGATGGGCACGGCGACGAAGCGCGACTGGCCGCCGCTCTTCACGCGCATCAGGACGCTGTTCTTGTTGTCGGTCCGCGCCGTATTGATGGCGTCGCGGACTTCGCCGGCGCTGCTCACGCTCTTGCCGCCGACTTCGAGAATCACGTCGCCCTCCTTGAAGCCGCGTTCGGCCGCGGCGCTCTTCGGATCGACTTCGGTGACGACGACGCCGTCCTTGCCGGCGCCGGCCACGGAATTGGCGGGGGCAACCGTCATGCCGAGCCTGGGCACGTCGGTGCCCTTGCTCGCACCCTTGCCGCCGTCATTGTCGGTGTCGGCCTTGGCCTCGATCGTGTTCGGCAGCTGGCCGAGGGTGAGGTTCACGACCTTGTCCTGGCCCTTGTGCAGTACGTTGAGCTTCACGGTCGCGCCGGGCGCCAGACCGCCGATGGTGCGGGCGAGTTCGCGAGCGTCCTTGACCGATTCGCCGTTGACCGACGTGATCACGTCACCGGACTCGATGCCGGCCTTGGCAGCCGGACCATTCGCCTGCGGCTCAGCGACCAGCGCTCCTTCGGCCTTCTTCATGCCGAGGCTGTCGGCGATGTCCGACGTCACCGGCTGAATCTGCACGCCGATCCAGCCACGGCTGACCGAGCCCTTGTCCTTGAGCTGCGCCACCACGCTCTTCACGGTGCTGGCGGGAATCGAGAACGCGATGCCGACGCTGCCGCCGGAGGGCGAGTAGATCGCGGTATTGACGCCCATCACCTCACCGTTGGTGTCGAAAGCCGGACCGCCGGAATTACCCTTGTTCACGGGCGCGTCGATCTGGATGAAATCGTCATACGGGCCGTTGCCGATGTCGCGGCCGCTGGCCGAAACGATGCCGGCCGTCACGGTGCCGCCGAGGCCGAACGGATTGCCGACCGCGAGCACCCAGTCGCCGATCCGGGGCTTGCCGTCGGCAAGCTTGGCGAACGGGAAGTTCGTGCTGCCCTCGACCTTGATCAAGGCGAGGTCGGTGCGCTGGTCCGTGCCGATCACCTTGGCGGAGTAGGTCTTGCCGTCGTCGGTGGTAACCTCGACCTTGTCGGCGCCGTCGACCACGTGGTTGTTGGTCACGGCAAAGCCGTCAGCCGAGATGAAGAAGCCGGAACCCTGGCCCTGCACGACGCGGCCGCGGCCGCCACCGCCCTTCAGGCCCGGGACGCCATCCGGACCGCCGAAGCGGCGGAAGAAGCGCTCCATCGGCGAGCCCGGCTGGAACGGCGAGGAAGAATCGTCGCCGTCATCGTTGCTTACGGTCTTTTGCTTGATATTGACCTTCACGGAGATCACCGAAGGCTTCACGCGCTCGACAATATCGGCGAAGCCGATCGGACGCTCGACCTTCCGGACCTCGTTGTTGACCTGCGCATGCGCCGGGCTGGAGAACAGGTCGCTCGGGGAGGTCGACGGGCTGAAGCCGTGGACGGCGATCCCGAGACCGGCGATGACCGAAGCCATCAGCGCGATCCTGCGAGCCGAGAAAACCGACCGGCGCGGCTGCCGGTAGGACGGAAGGTTCCTAAGGTCGATACGATCGGTCATGCAGGGATCTCCAGGGCCTTGAATTCCTTTTGGTGCCGGCTGCCAGCACCTTGCGGACCTGAAGATGGGGGCTCCCGCCTTACCGCGCGCTGGCGGGGGGGTTAAACTTTCGTAATGAACGGGAGGCGCGGATGCGGCAGTTTATCGCAGGCCGAAAATCGTGGTATTACAGGAACTTAATCAAGTTCCCGTAACGGCGAGCAAGCCTCCCGTTGAGGGGGCGCTCAGCTTGCCCTGACGCTGACGATGAACTCGTCGACTTCGCGCTTCAAGGTCTCGGCCTGCCGCGACAGGTCAACCGCGGAGTCCCGCGCCTCGGCGGCCATGCGGCCGGTCTCGGCGGAGGTCGAGGTGATCTGGACGATGTGATTGGAGACGTCGAGCGTGCCGCCGGCGGCGTCCCGGGCGCTGCGCGTGATCTCCTGCGTGGCGTTGCGCTGCTGAGCGGTGTCGACCTCGATGCCGGACATGATGGACGAAATCTCCGACAACGTCTTGGAGATGCCGTCGATCGCGCCGCGCGTCTCCGCTGTGATGCCCTGGATGCTGGCGACGTGGGCGGTGATCTCCTCCGTCGCCTTGCTGGTTTGGTGCGCCAGATTCTTCACCTCGGAGGCGACCACGGCAAAGCCCTTGCCGGCCTCGCCTGCCCGCGCCGCCTCGATGGTGGCGTTGAGCGCCAGCAGGTTGGTCTGCGAGGCGACCGCCTGCACCAGTTGCACGACCTCGCCGATCTTGTCGGCGGCGTCCGACAGGGTGTGGATGGTATCGCGGCTCTTCTCGGCCTGCGTCGCTGCGCCCTCGGCGCGCTGGGTCGCGTCCGTGACGCGGCGGCTGATCGTTCCGATCGAATTCGTCATCGCCTCGGCCGAGCCCGCCACCGTCTGCACGCTGGCGCTGGCCTGGCTAGCCGCGCTCGCAACCGCATTCGCCTTGGTGCTGGTGTCGTTGGCGGTCTGCGACAGCGTCTCGGCATTGCTCGTCAAATGCACGGCCGATGACGCCACGCTGTCGACGACGCTGGCGACCAGCTCGTTGAAGCGCTTGATCCGCGCGTCCAGGAATTTCGATCGCTCGGCCTGGTGCTGCGCTTCATGCAGCTGCTGCTCGGTGAGGCGCCGCCGCTCCAGGCCATTGGTCTTGAACACCTCCAATGCGCCGGCGAGCAGGCCGATCTCGTTGGTGCCGCCGAGCCCCGGAACCGATGTCTCGAACTTCTGGTCGGCGACCTCCCGCATGGCATGCACGATCGCCGCCAAGGGACTGAGGATGCCGTTGCGAACGACAAACCAGGTGGCGAGACAGATCGCGCCGGCGACAACCACGATCACGCCGCAGGCGACGAGAAAATAGGAGAACGCTGTCTGCGCCTGCTGATAGATCTGCATCGCGTGGTCGCGCGCAGGCCCGCTCAGTGCGGCGAAGTCCGATGACAGGCTGGTGATCTCGTTGTTGAGATAGAGCACCGCGACGAAGCCGGTGCCGCCGCCGATGCCGAGCAGGAACAATAATGCAGCGACGACGGCGCCGACCAGAAAGCGGATCGTCAGATTGCTGTTCGTGAACATCGTTGAGGACTCAAGGTCTGGAATCAAATGACGCGACAAGCTTCCAGACAAAGGTCAACAGAGCATGAAACATGCAGCGCCAGACGGCCTACGTATCATTACGTAGCGCTATGACGACCTTGGTTCTTCCGACATCAGTGCAGCGAGCCGCGCTTCCTCGTCGGGCGTAAGCGGCGGAGCTGGTACATCTGCACCGCTTCGCGAACGCCGACGGATTTGCAGCCACAGCGCCAGCCCGCCGCCGATCAGCAACAGCGGCGCGAGCAGCCACAGCAAGATGGTCTGCCGCTCCAAGCGAGGCTTGAGCAGCACGAACTCGCCATAGCGTGCGACCAGGAAGTCGAGCACCTGAGAATTGCTGTCGCCGGCTGCGATGCGCTCGCGTACCAGCAGCCGCAGATCGCGCGCGAGCGGCGCATCGGAATCGTCGATCGACTGGTTCTGACAGACCATGCAGCGCAGCTCGCGCGACAAATCGCGTGCGCGCGACTCCCTGGCGGGGTCCGACATGATCTCGTCGGGCTGCACGGCGTGCGCCGCGGGCAAGGCCAGCAGCGCGAGCGCGACGATCGTGGCCATCATCCGGCGCATCGGGTCACTCCGCCGGCTGCAGGCGCTGCTTGGCCCGCGCCGGTTTCGGCGCGCCGACCCGCAGGCGCCGGTCGGACAGCGACAGCATGCCGCCGAACGCCATCAGCACCGGTCCCCACCAGATCAGCAGCACCAGCGGCTTGTGATAGATGCGCACGGCGATGGCGCCCTCGGCGGTCGCATCGCCCAGCGAGATGTAGAGCTGGCTTGCGCCGCGCGTCAGCAGCGCGGCCTCGGTCGTCGACGAGCCGCGGGTGGTGAAGCTGCGCTTGGACGGCGTCATGACGCTGAGCGTCTTGCCCTCGCGGCTGACGTTGAACTCGGCGATCATCTCGCGAAAGTTCGGGCCCTGGCGCTGAAACAGGCCGTCCAGCTTCACGTCGTAACCGGCGACATGAGCGACGTCGTTCTGCTTCATGGTCGCGATGTATTCGCTGTTCCAGGTGGTCTCGCAGACGATTCCGATCAGCGCGACGCCGAGCCCCGCATGCGCAAACACACTCCCCCATGTCGAGCGCGGCAGGCCGCGGGCGCGGTGCAGCGTCGTTGCGAAGGGCAGGCGAAACAGGCCGGTACGTTCGGCCAGATCGGTCATGGCACCGGCGATGACGAAGACGCCAAGCCCGATCGCCAATGGCGCCAGCGCGCTGCCGCCGCGCGTCCATGCCCAGACGATGGCGATCACAACGAGCCCGGCAACGCCTGCCGCGAGCAGGCGCTGGGTCACGCCGAGCAGATCGCCGCGTTTCCACGCCAGCATCGGCCCGAACGGCACGGCGAGCAGCAGCAGCGTGAACAGCGGAGCGAAGGTAAGGTTGTAGAACGGCGCGCCGACCGACATCTTGAAGTCGGCGAGCAACTCCATCGCCAGCGGATAGAGCGTGCCGAACAGCACCACCGCGCAGGCGACCGTGAGCAGCAGATTGTTCAGCACCAGCGCGCCCTCGCGCGAGATCGGCGCGAACAGGCCGCCCTGCTTCAACGACCCGGCGCGGCCCGCGAAAAGCGACAGGCTGCCGCCGATGAACAGGCAGAGGATCAGGAGAATGAACACGCCGCGGGTGGGATCTGTGGCGAAGGCGTGCACGGAGGTGATGACGCCCGAGCGCACCAGGAAGGTGCCGAGCAGCGACAGCGAGAAGGTCAGGATCGACAGCAGGATGGTCCAGACCTTCAGCGCGTTGCGCTTCTCCATCACCAGCGCCGAATGCAGCAGCGCGGTGCCGGCGAGCCACGGCATCAGCGAGGCGTTCTCGACCGGATCCCAGAACCACCAGCCGCCCCAGCCGAGCTCGTAATAGGCCCAGTAGGAGCCCATGGCGATGCCGAGCGTCAGGAATATCCAGGCGACCAGCGTCCACGGCCGCACCCAGCGTGCCCAGGCCGCGTCGATCCGCCCCTCCATCAGCGCCGCGATCGCGAAGGAGAACGAGATCGAGAAGCCGACATAGCCGAGATAGAGCATCGGTGGATGCACGGCGAGGCCGATGTCCTGGAGCACGGGATTGAGATCGCGCCCTTCGATCGGCGGGTTGGCGATGCGCAGGAACGGGTTCGAGGTCACCAGGATGAAGAGGTAGAAGGCGCTGGCGATCCAGGCCTGCACGGCAAGCACATGCGCGCGCAGCGACAGCGGCAGATTGTTGCCGAAGGCCGCGACCAGTCCGCCGAACAGCGCGAGGATCGACACCCACAGCAGCATCGAGCCTTCATGATTTCCCCACACGCCGGTGATCTTGTAGAGCAGCGGCTTCATGGAGTGGGAATTCTCGTAGACGTTGGCGACCGAGAAATCCGAAACCACGTGCAGCGTCACGAGCGCGATGAACGACGCACCGACGAACAGAAGCTGCGCCAGCGCAGTGGAGCGCGCCACATTCATCAGCGCGTCATCGCGCAGGCGCGCGCCGATCAGCGGCACGATGGACTGGATCAGCGCCAGACCGAGCGCCAGCACGAGCGCGTAATGTCCCGTTTCCGCGATCATTGCACTGCTCCCTGCGGATTGCCCTGCGCGGTCGTTGCCGCAGGCTTGCCGCCATCGGAAACCTTGCCATAATCGTCCTTCCAGTGCCCCTGCTTCTTCAGGGCATCGGCGACATCCTTGGGCATGTAGGTCTCATCGTGCTTGGCGAGCACTGTGTCGGCCTTGAACACGCCATTGGCGTCGAGCACGCCTTCGGCGACGACGCCCTGCCCTTCGCGGAACAGATCGGGCAAAATGCCCTTGTAGGCGACCGGAAGCTTTGCGCCGCCGTCGGCGACCTCGAACGTCACCGCGAGATTGTCGCCGCGCTGGAGCGAGCCGGGCTGCACCAGACCGCCGAGACGAAACCGCTTGCCCGGCGCAACGTGCTTCTCGGCGACCATGGTCGGCGTCGAGAAGAACACGATGGAGTCGCGCAGTGCGTTGAGCACCAGCGCGGCTGCGAGCGCGAGCACGGCGAGCGAGCCGCCGATAATGGTCATACGTCGCTGCTTGCGCGTCATGGCATATCCGTTCTTCGCTCGTCTCGTCGCAAATTCGTCATCCGTCGAGCCCGAGAGTCTTGAGGCCTTCGTTGAGCTGGCGCAGCCGCGCGGCATCGCTGGCGACCGCCTGGCGGGCATCGGCCGATGCCCCCACAGCCTTGTCACGGTCGCCCATCACGAGATAGGCGCGCACCAGGCGCAGCCAACCCTCGACGTCGTCGCCGTTCTGCTTGAGGCGCGTGGCGAGCCGTTCGACCATGCCGCGGACCATCGCGTTGCGGTCACCCTCGTTCATGTCCTTGGACGCGGCGATGGTCTCGTCCGACAGCGCCGGCACCGTGCCGCCGCCACCGACCCGCGCCAGCGAGGACTGCACCAGGGGACGCCACGGCGCATCCGCGGGTGCCTTGGCGAGCAGCGCGCGCCAGATATTGGCCGCCTCGTCCTTGTGGCCGTCCTGCTCGGCGGCAAGACCGAGGAAGTAGTTCGCCTTGGGATCGTCGGCGTTGATCGCGCGCGCGCGCTCGAATTCGATCTTGGCCTCGGCAGTCACGACGCCGCCAGCGGCGGCGGAGACCGCTTCGCCGAGATCGGAGCGGCGCTCTGCGCTCTCCCCGTTGTAGGTGAGCGAGTTGCGATAGGCGCGCACCGCCTCGTCGAAGCGGCCGAGCCGCTGCAGCACGGGCGCGAGCACGTTCCAGCCGCGCCCATCGGTCGGATTCTTTTCCAGATGTTGCTCGACCTGCACGACGAGATTCTCGAGCGTCATGCCGGAGCCTGACCCGCGCGCCCGTTGCGCCAGAGGAAAGTCCTCAAGCCTGGGCGAGCCGAGCGGCATGTAGACGCCGATCGTGACCAGCGGCAGGCCGACGAGCGCCAGCACGGCCGCCGCGCGGCGCCATTTGAGGCTGGATTTCGGCGCCGCTGCGGGCTCGCTGTCGGCCGCGGCGAGCAACCGGCGGCTGATCTCGACGCGGGCGGCCTCGGCCTCGGGCGCTGCGATCAGGCCGGCGGCAAGATCACGTTCGATTTCGGTCAGCTGGTCCTTGTAGACCGCGACCTCGCTGCCCTGATTTTGCGCGCGCCCGCTACGGCCGAGCGGCAGGAGCACGGCGAGAATCGCCGCGACCGTCATCAGCGCGAACACGAACCATAACGTCATCTGGCAAACTTCCGGCGGCGCGCGAGCCGCGCCCATAGGTGCGTTTACACCACGGCCGGACAATGCGGCAATTGACAATTGTCAATCGGCGCGACCGCGCACAATCCCGAAACGGTGAAAATCCAACGACTTAGGCGATCTCGAAGTCCGCGCTTTGAGCGGCGTCCTCGCCGTGCCCGTTGAAGGCTCTCAGGAAATACGTTCCCGGCTCGATTGCGTCAGGCAATCTGATGCGCAACGCCCCGACGGGAACGGGCGATGCAACCCTGGTGACGGTCTCGGGAAGTTGCCGACCGCTAGCCTTCTCGACCATCACCACTTTCGCGCCGACCATCAGCCTTTGATATTTGGCAACGACGACCCGGTTCTCGACTTCGATGGAGCTGATAACGGGTTTCATGCGCCCACAGATAGAATTCCAAAAGTTTGCACGGCGACCGTACGGCCCGCCCCCGATATCGTCAACCTCAAATTGTGATCACGAAAAATTCGCCTGAATCAGCTTGCGCGCGACGATTTGCGCTCGCCCGTGGCCGCGTTTTCCGCAGCCCTGCTCATCAGTGAGGCATAATCATCGCCGAACAACACCTGACAGAAGCGGATCGCGGCCTGCACCTGCTGCTGCCGATAGGTGCGGACCTTGTGATCGGCGGCGCGCAGGGACTGCACCAGTTGCTCGGTGGAACGCTCGACATATTGTTGAAGGTCGGAATAGGTGCGTAGCGTCACCTCGTTGATCGCAAGCTCGCTCGCATAGTTGCGGCAGGTCGCGACGAAATCGATCAGCGCCACGGTCTCCTCGACCTCGGTGCTGTCGATCCGCGCGCCCGGCGGAATGTCCTTCTCGGCGCGCTGGCGCAGGATGCGGCGGACGCGGCCGGGAACGCTGTCGATCTCGGATTGCAGCGCATTGGAGATGTCGGCCCGGATCGAGGTCAACTGCTTGCCCCAGGAGGAATCGTTGCGCAGGTCGAGTTCGGTCCGCAGGCCGCGCACGCCATCGTGCAGCGCCTTGAGATTGCCGGCAACGTTGTCGAAATGGCCGCGCTTGATGTCCATGCGCAGAATCGCGGCCACGCAGGACAAATCGTGCAGCGCGATCGTGACGGCGACGCCATAGGGCGTTGCCGCCACACGGATCTCGTCGTCGGACGCGGCAATCTTGATTGCGAGGCGAATGATCTGCCACGGCGCCGTCATCCGCTGCACGACGATCGACAGCGCGAAGGGCAGCATCTGCGGCGTCTGGAGGACGGGAATGTTGAGCGCCGAGCTCACCGAGGCGATCTGGGAATCGCCGAAAGCGCGCAGGAAGCGCGGCAGCTTCTCGTTCAGGGTGGCAATGGCGTCCCGGACCCCGAGTACCGCCCCGACCGAATAGAGATCCTCGATCACGTTGGGCGGGCCGACGCGGGCAAGCGCACGCGACTTGTCGCCGCCGCCCGGCCCCGTCAGCTCGAAGATGGCGTCCGCGGCCACCGCCTGGAGCTTCTGCGCCAGTGCCTCGACCTGCCCCGCGCTGTCAGCCGGCATGCGTGCCAGCGCCGCCTCGAATTCGTTCAGCTTGTCCGGGGCGCCGTCACGCCCGAGCCATTGCCAGATCGGATGGAGCGAGGAGCGGCGGATCTGGCCGA
The DNA here is from genome assembly GCF_024519855.1 of Bradyrhizobium sp. Bra78. Taxonomy (NCBI): domain Bacteria; kingdom Pseudomonadati; phylum Pseudomonadota; class Alphaproteobacteria; order Hyphomicrobiales; family Nitrobacteraceae; genus Bradyrhizobium; species Bradyrhizobium sp. Bra78. The sequence goes on from NZ_JALJRE010000003.1 coordinate 416,560, forward strand.
CCCGGACCGGGGTACCCGCCTCGACCAGGAACGGTTCCAGTACCTGGAACAACAGCCGCGACAGATCATCCGTGCGCGGCGGCAGTGCCTCTTCGGCCTCGGTCTTGCGGACGATCTTGCGCAGCTGGTCGAGCACGAGGGTCGCCACGGCCGTATCCTGGCCGCGCTCAAGCGCGCGCTCGAACTCCCGCATCAGCAAAGCCTGCGCCTGCGGCGGGAGCTGCGCGAGATATTCCCTCAGCCGCTCGATTGATGTCTGGCTCATGCGCCCGGGTTATGCACGGTAAAATGGCGGACCTGGGATGCGTCCGGGCGCGATCATAGGTGGGGCCCACTTAAGAAGCCGTTTAGGAAGTGGCTCCGAATGCCTCCGACCGCCTTGGGACGGATGCCGAACGCGGCGAATAGCTCCATGGGAACAAGGGATTATATTCCGGGCAGGACCAGTTCGGCCCGCAAGCCACCGGTCGGCGCGCCGCCGAGCGAGAGGCTGCCGCCATAGAGCGCGGCAAGGTCGGTCACGATGGAGAGCCCCAGCCCCGATCCGGGCTTGGACTCGTCGAGCCGCTGGCCGCGCCGGGAGACCTGCGCGCGCTCGGCCTCGGACAGGCCGCGGCCGTCGTCATCGACGATGATCCGCAGACGCGGGCCGGCGCCCGCCGGATGCGGCGCCTCCACCAGGACCTCGATGAAGACGCGCGCGGCCGCCCATTTGCAGGCATTGTCGACGAGATTGCCGACCATCTCCTCCAGATCCTGCCGCTCGCCACGAAACTTTGCCGACGGATCGGCCTTGGCCTCGACCACGATGCCGCGATCGCGGTGGATCTTCTGCATGGTCCGCCGCAGCGCCTCGATGGCGGGCGCGACCTCCGTCACCGTGGCGACCACCGAGACCCGCGCCGCGATGCGCGCGCGCTCGAGATGATGGGCGAGCTGGTCGCGCATCACATCCGCCTGCTCCATCACCTTGGCCGCGAACGGATCGGCGGCGTGCACCCCGGCCTCGTTCACGATGACCGAGAGCGGCGTCTTGATCGCGTGGGCGAGATTGCCGACATGGGTGCGGGCGCGCTCGACGATCTCGCGATTGGCATCGATCAGCGCGTTGGTCTCGCGCGCCAGCGGCGCGATCTCGACCGGGAATTCGCCCTCGAGCCGCTCCGCCCGCCCGGAGCGGATGTCGGCGATGGATTCCGAGATGCGCTTGAGCGGCGCGAGGCCGAAGCGGACCTGGAACACCGTCGTCAGCAGCAGCACGATGCCGAGCGCGGTGAAGGTGCCACCGAGGTAGTAGTCGAAACTTCGCGTCTCGTCGAAAATCTCGGTGTCGTCGCCGGCGACGCTGACGAGAAACTTGCCGTCCGCGCCGAGATCGACCGGCCGCTCCACCATGCGGAGATTCTGCCCCTCGGGCCCGTCGACATAGGCCAGGCGAATGCCGGCGGCGGTGAGCTCGGTGCCCTGTTCCTCAAGCTTCGGCAGCTTCTTGTCCCAGAGTGAGCGCGAAGACCGTACCTCCGGCTTTTCGGTGTCGGTCCGCGTGATCTGCCAGTACCAGCCGGACAGCGGCAGCTCGAACAGGGGCTCGCCGAGCGACTGGAACTGGCGGTCCGGCGGCTCGTCGGGGGTGGCGACCTCCGCGATCAGCGTGCGCAGATAGAGATTGAGCCGGCGGTCGAAGGCGCGCTCGGTGGCGTTCTTGTAGACCGACGACAGCACCACGCCGGTGATGGCCAGGATCACCACGAGCCAGGCGGTCGCCGACAGGAACAGGCGGGTCGCAAGCGAGCTAGCGGGCATCGGAAAGGTCCCGGCAAGCGCAGGATGGCAGGGCGTCGGACGTCATTACCGGACCAAGGCCTCTGTTCGGCCTTCCGTCAAGCCCGACAGACCTCAAGCGCCCGGGGCGGGCGGCGGGGTCAGGAGATAGCCGAGGCCGCGGACGGTCTGGATGATGTCGACGTCGAGCTTCTTGCGGATGCGGCCGACGAAGACTTCGATGGTGTTGGAGTCGCGGTCGAAGTCCTGATCGTAGAGATGCTCGACGAGCTCGGTGCGCGACACCACACGCCCGGAATGGTGCATCAGGTAGGCCAGAAGCCGATATTCGTGGGAGGTCATCTTGACGGGATTGCCGGAGACGCTGACCCTGCCGGTCCTGGTGTCGAGCGTGACGGGGCCGCAGCTGAGTTCGCTCTGGGCATGGCCGGTTGAGCGGCGCAGCAGGGCGCGGATGCGCGCCAGCACCTCCTCCAGATGGAACGGCTTTGCGACATAGTCGTCGGCGCCGGCATCGAAACCCTGGACCTTGTCGCTCCAGCGGTCGCGCGCCGTGAGAATCAGGACCGGCATGGTGCGGCCGTTGCGCCGCCAGGCCTCCAGCACCGAGATGCCGTCCTTCTTCGGCAGGCCGATGTCGAGCACCACGGCATCGTAGGGCTCGTTGTCACCGAGAAAATGCCCCTCTTCCCCGTCGAAGGCGCGGTCCACGACATAGCCGGCGTCGGTCAATGCCTTGGTCAGCTGGCGATTGAGATCGGGGTCGTCCTCGACAACGAGCAGGCGCACGCTTCTCTCCAAAGACAGGCTGCAGGAATAGGCTGCATGAACACCACCAGATGACCAATTCCGGCGTGAACTGAATATGAACGCCGGGAACCGGCCGCGTTACTTTTTGGTCATCTGCAACTTGGTCGTATCCGTCCTCTGGCGCAGACGCGACTGCGCCCGCCAAGCCTGCCGGACGGTCCGGCGGCATGGCGGGCGCAATGTGCCGCGTTACGCGGCGAATAGGAAGGCGTTCAGTCCGTCGTCAGGTCCGGAAGAACACGAACCAGATGACGGCGAGGATCAGGATCGCAAGCCCGGTTGATATGGCCAGCAACGCTGCCACCGACGGCCCGGGCTCGCCCTGGCGCGCTTCGGTCGCAGTTTCCACGATCTGGTGTTGGTCTCGCGTGGTTGCCATGGTGACCTCAATCTCTGGCTGTCGCGTCGGAAGGCCGCGACCTTCTCGCGGCTTGATGTCCCGTGGCAACGCGTGATTGGATGTGATGTTCCGGCTTTTTGCCGCTCGCAATTTGGCAACCGCACGCCCAGCGGTCGGTTAACGCAGTTGCAAGATTCCGTACTGAGCCATGTATGATTCGGTGTTCCCCGATGGTATCTTCATAAGTCTGTCCCCGTTGCGTTTGGAGTAGCCCATGGCCCCCCGCGCCAATTGGAAGGGTTTTCTGCGGTTGTCGCTCGTGACCTGCCCGGTCGCGCTCTATCCCGCCACCTCGGATACCGAGAAGGTTTCCTTCAACCAGATCAACCGCAAGACCGGCCACCGGATCAAGTACCTCAAGGTCGACGCCGAGACCGGCGACGAGGTGACCTCCGAGGACATCGTCAAGGGCTACAAGGTCGACACCGACACCTACATCGAGGTCACCAAGGACGAGCTCGACGACATCGCACTCGACTCCACGCACACGATCGACATCGACGAGTTCGTGCCGAAGGCCGACATCGACAACCGCTATCTGATCCGCCCCTATTATCTCGTGCCCGACGGCAAGGTCGGTCACGATGCCTATGCGGTGATCCGCGAGACCATTCGCAGCATGGACAAGGTCGCGATCGGCCGCGTGGTGCTGACCAATCGCGAGCACATCATCGCGCTGGAGCCGCTCGAGAGCGGCCTGATGGGGACGCTGCTGCGCTACCCCTACGAGGTCCGCGGCGAAAAGGAGTATTTCGACGACATCCAGGACGTGAAGCTGACCGAAGACATGCTCGACCTTGCCAAGCATATCGTGGAGAAGAAGTCCGGCGCGTTCGAGCCCGAGCTGTTCGAGGACCATTACGAGACCGCGCTGATCGACCTCATCAACAAGAAGCGCAGCGGCACGCCCATCACCGCGAAGGCCGCGCCGAAGACCGGCGGCAACGTCATCAACCTGATGGACGCCTTGAAGAAGAGCATCGCGAACGAGAAGGACGCCGCGCCCGCAGCGAAGGTCGCCAAGGAGACCGTCAGGGAGACCGTCAAGGGCAAGAAGCCGAAGAAGCGCGTCGAAGGCCAGCGCGAGATGCTGCTGCCGATCTCCGGCAAGGGCGGCAAGGACGTCGCGGCAAAAGCCGCTCCCAAAAAGGCCGACAAGCCGGTTCGCGCGCCGGCGCGGGCGAAGAAGGCTGGCTAGCAGCAGGCATCTTTCGACCTCGCCGTGATGTCTCCCCTCGCCGATCGGCCGATCTGACATGCCCTGGTCGGCCGCGTTCGACGATCCCATTTCCATGCGCGGCGGGCGCAAGCTCCGGACGCTGCAAGAGGCTGCCGACCACATCATGCGGCTGCCCGAGGATACGCAGCACGCGAGCCACTGGCAGACCGCGATCGAGACCCTGATCAACGCGGCCGAGACGGGCGGCGGCTGGATGATGTTCGCCCGCATCGCGATGTTGCGGGCGCTGCACGCTGAGCTTCGTCGCAAGTGAGCGCGGCGCCGGGCATAACCTCCGCACCGTCGCCGAGCAGCCCTGGGAATAGGCTCAACAATCCGTTAAGCCGTGCCATCGTTTTCGGCGCCCGCCTTCGATTGCGGCGGCGGCCCGTAATCGTACGGAAGACAAAATTAACCGTCGGTTCCCGCGATGCACAGCATGGTCGCCCCTCGATTGAATCCGGGGGTTTCAGGCCCGTGCAGCAGCAGGACGCCAAAAAGAACTACATCGGCATCGTGAACGACACGGCCGAGCAAGAACGCCTCGCCCGCAGCTCCGCGCGCGCGCAGCCGCGCGTGGTCAGCTATCTGGTCGGACGCATTGCATCGGCCCTGAAACGCCCCGGAAAGGCCGCGCCGGAGCGCCCGATCCCGTCCTGAGACGAGACGACGACATCACCAAATCCGCGCCAATTGTGTGACGAAGCCTTAAGTCAATCGGTGACAACATATGAAACGGCAGGGAAGGACGATCCGACCTGCATTTTGACGCGCCCGCGAAAACTTAGTGAATCAATTTACCATTCCGAAAACGGCACCAGCCTACGTTGGACGGATGAACAGGAGTTGACGATGACTTTGCTCAGGTCATTTCTTGCCGATGAATCCGGTGCCACCGCCATCGAATATTGCCTGATCGCCGCCGGCATCGCGCTCGCGATCATCACCGCCGTGAACAACACGGGCAGCGCACTCCTCAGCGGCAAGTTCAACTCGATCAGCGCGGCTGTGAAGTAACCGGCAAACTTCCGGCCCGATGCACCTTCTGACATCGGCGAGACCGCGACGGCACGCGGGCCTGCCAGCGTGGCAGACCATGATCTGGGTCAACAGCAGCGGGACTGCGACGGCTAAGCATGGAGGCCAAGCTTCCTTCCTGCCGGCCCGTCCATGCAAGCAGACATCCCGCACTCCCAACTGAAAATCCGCCGCGTTCGCCTCGATACCGGCCGTGAGAACGTCGTCGTCATCTCCAGGCAATCCAAGGCATTGCGCGCGGAGATCTTTCGCGGCTTCAGCCGCGTCGAGCTCCGTCTCGATGGCAAGGTACTGCTGGCGACGCTGCTGATCACGGACGACGATACCTTGGCCGCCCAGGACGAGATCGGCCTCTCCGAGCCCGCATTCCACCGTTTCGCCGAACCGGTCGGCGCGCTGGTCACGGTGACGCCCGCCACGCCGCCCGAGAGTCTCGAAGCGGTGCGCGCGAAGATCCACGGCCGAACCCTGAGCCAGGCCGAGATCAGCGCGATCATCAACGACCTCGCGCATTATCGCTACTCCGACATGGAGATCGCCGCCTTCCTGATCGGTTCGGCGAGCTTCATCACCAGCGATGAACTCCTGGCCCTCACCGGGGCGATGGCCCAGGCCGGCACGCAGCTGGTGTGGCCGGACCCTGTCGTCGTCGACAAGCACTGCATCGGCGGCATTCCCGGCAATCGCACCTCGATGGTGGTGGTGCCGATCGTCGCCGCGCACGGCCTGCCGATCCCCAAGACCTCTTCGCGCGCCATCACCTCGCCCGCCGGCACCGCCGACACGATGGAGGTTCTGGCGCGGGTGAACGTCGGCGTCGAGGAGATGAAGGCGATCGTGTCGGCCTGCAACGGCTGCCTGATCTGGGGCGGACACGTGAACCTGTCGCCGGCCGACGACGTCCTGATCTCGGTCGAGCGCCCGCTGAGCCTCGACACCCGCGAGCAGATGGTCGCCTCCATCATGTCCAAGAAGATCGCGGCGGGCTCGACGCACCTGCTGATCGACATTCCGGTCGGGCCGACCGCGAAGGTCACCGGCGCCGTCGACGCCATGCGGCTGCGAAAGCTGTTCGAATTCGTCGGCGACCGGTTCGGCCGCACGGTCGAAGTGATCACGACCGACGGCCGCCAGCCGATCGGCAACGGCATCGGGCCGGTGCTCGAGGCCAATGATGTGATGGCGGTGCTCGGCAACGATCCGGATGCCCCGCGCGACCTGCGCGAGAAATCGCTGCGGCTGGCCGCCCATCTGCTGGAATACGATCCGAAGCTGCGCGGCGGCGCCGGCTATGCGCGGGCGCGAGAGCTGCTCGAGAGCGGCGCGGCGCTGAAGCAGATGCAGAAGATCATCGACGCCCAGGGACCGTCGACATGCAGCACCGAACTGGGATCGCTTGGCTTCGACGTCAAGGCGGCGCACGACGGAACGGTGTCCGCGATCGACTGTCTTCGGCTGAACCGGCTCGCCCGCACCGCCGGCGCACCGCTGGACAAGGGCGCCGGCATCCGCCTGTTCAAGAAGATCGGCGACCGCGTCGAGCAGGGCGAGCCGCTCTATCGCGTCTACGCCTTCGACCGGCCCGAGCATGATCTGGCAGCCTCCGCCGCGGCAGCGGAAAACGGCTACGCCGTCGATGGTCACGACGCCCTCCCGGGCAAGACGGCGTCGTGAGCACCGTCGCGTTCCAGACCCTGCCGTTCGGCACCGAGGCCGCGAAGCGTCTCGCGGCGCGGCTTGGGATTGCCTGCGACGAGATCAGCCTGCACCGCTTCCCGGACGGCGAGCTGCGCGTAACGGTCGCGCCGGCGGCCGACACCACCATTCTCTATGCCGCGCTCGATCAACCCAATGACAAGCTGATCGCGCTGCGGTTCGCCGCGGAGGCGCTGCGACGCGGCGGCGCAAAGCGGCTGGTCCTGGTCGCCCCCTATCTCTGCTACATGCGGCAAGACATTGCGTTTCATGCGGGCGAGGCCATCAGCCAGCACGCCATGGGCGCTCTGCTTGCGGAGATCGTGGATCGCGTCGTCACCGTGGACGCGCACCTGCACCGCACGTCCGACATCGTCGCCGTGTTTCCCGGCATCGAGGCGGAGAACCTGTCGGCAATGCCGGCGATCGCGAAAACGCTGGCGAAGGCCGGCATCGATCCGGCAACCGTCGTGATCGGCCCCGATGCCGAATCCGAGCCTTGGGTGCGAGACCTCGCGAAGCGGCTGGACTTGCAGCACACGGTCGCGCGAAAATTGCGGCGCGGCGACCGCTCCGTTGAGATCGACTTTGCCGACGACACCCTGCTCGCGGGGCGGCCGGCGCTGATGGTCGACGACATCGTCTCCTCCGGGACGACGCTCATGGTCGCAGCGACGACATTGCGAGCGATGGGCGCAAGCGCCGTCGATTCGGTCGTGACGCATGCGCTGTTTCAGCCCGCGATGATCGTCGCATTCGCCGATGCAGGCATCCGCTCCATTCGCTCGAGCGACAGCGTGCCGCATCCGACCAACGCGATCGCGCTCGACGAAATTCTGGCCACTACCCTCGAGCGCGAGCTCAACCCGACACCTCCGCCGGAGACGACGACATGAGCGTGACTGTTCGATTCTGCGGCGCCGCCCGCACCTTGACCGGCTCGAGCTACCTGTTCCAGACCGCGAAGGGGCGCTTCCTGGTCGATTGCGGCTTGTTCCAGGGACAGAAGACGCTCAAGGCACTCAACTACGGCGCCTTTCCCTTCCGGCCCGCCGACATCCAGGCGGTGCTGCTCACGCACGCCCATATCGATCACAGCGGATTGCTGCCGAAGCTCGTGCGCGAGGGTTTTGACGGCCCGATCATCGCGACGCGCGGCACGATCGACCTCTGCTCCTGGATGCTGCCGGACGCCGGCAGCATCCAGGAGTCCGAGGTCACGCAGCTCAACCGGCGCAATGTGGCGCGCCGACGGAAGGAGGTCGCCCCGATCTACACGCAGGCGGATGCGACGGCATCGCTGCAATCGTTCCGCCCGATCGACTATGAGCGCTGGACCGAGGTGATCCCCGGCGTCCGCGCGCGCTACTGGAACGCCGGCCACCTGCTCGGCTCCGCCTCGATCGAGCTGGAATTCGACCGGGACGGCCGGGAACGCCCGTTGCGCGTCCTGCTCTCGGGCGACGTCGGGCCAGAAGCAAAGCTGCTCCAGCCCGATCCCCAGGCGCCGGTGGACCTCGACTATGTCATCTGCGAGTCCACCTATGGCGACCGCGTGCGCGCAGTCACGACGCCCGAACAACGCCGGCAACACCTCGCAAGCGAGATCCGCGACGCGGCCGCGGCCAAGGGTGCCCTTCTGATCCCCGCCTTCGCGGTCGAGCGGACCCAGGAGCTGATCGTTGATATCGTACACCTGATGGAACGCGGCGAAGTTCCGGCGGCGCCGATCTTCCTCGATTCCCCGCTCGCGATCCATGCGACCGAAGTCTTTCGCCAGCATGCCGCGAGCCTCGATTCCAGCGTCGACGTCGATCGCCTCCTCAACTCTCCGCATCTCAAATTCACCGAGACGGTTGCCGAGAGCAAGGCTATCATGCGCCTGACCGGCTTTCACATCATCATCTCCGCCAGCGGAATGTGCGACGCGGGCCGCATCCGCCATCACCTCAAGCGCTGGCTTTGGAACGAGCGCGCGACCGTGCTCCTCTGCGGCTTCCAGGCGCACGGCACGCTCGGCCGCTTCATCCAGGATGGCGCCAAGGCCGTGCGGATCCAGGGCGAGGAGATCAGGGTCGCCGCACGCATCCGGGTGATCGACGAATATTCCGGACATGCCGATGCCGTCGGCATCGCCGGCTGGATCGCGGCGCGCCGCCCGATCGCCCGCGGCCTGTTCCTCACCCATGGCGAACAGGATGCGATCGCCGGTCTTGCCGAACGGCTGGGCGAACGCATTCTTCCGGCCGCAAAGATCTATCAGCCGTTGCTCGACGACATCTACGAGCTCGAGGCGCCCGAGCCGCGCGTGCTCGACGTCGACCATCGCCGCCGGCTGGCGCCCGAGGCCGTCACGCATCTCGACTGGCACAACGAAAGGTCGGAGCTGATGCTCGACATCAGCGACAAGGTCGCGGCCGCCGCCGACGACCGCGCCCGCGGCGTCATCATCCGCAGGCTGCGGCGCGCGTTGGAGGAGAATGAGTAGAGCGACGCGAGATGAGATTGAAGGCCATGAGCCGGGACCCATGCCAAGGCGCACTTGCCACGCTAGCGGGGTAAAATTGCCCCTCCGTTAATGCGACGGCCCAAACACGGCGGAGTTTCCGTTTCCCTGATGTTGAGCGCAAGGCAACGACGCTCAATTGCTGCGTGACGCTTGTTCTTTACGATGTTCGCGCTATGGCATTGTGTCGTGCTCTTGCGCCAAGAGCGTAAACTCAAATCCCGCGGCCCGACATGGTGACTTCCGATAGGCCAATCCTGACAATCCGGGCGCGTCCTGGCTCGGACCGATCCGTGGCGATCACCGTTCTTGCCGTGCTGGCGGCCGTCTCGTTCCTGCCGGTGCTGCTGACCCCTATTCCCGCGATGGTCGATTATCCCAATCACCTCGCCCGCATGTATATTCTGAGCCAGAACGGCACCCCCAGCGCCAATCCGCATTACGAGGTGGCCTGGGCGTTCTATCCCAACCTTGGAATGGATCTGCTGGTCCCGCAGTTGGCGCGGCTGATGAGCGTCGAGAACGCCACACGGCTGTTTCTGCTGCTGAGCCAATTCCTGATAGTCGGGGGCGCGCTTTTGCTCGAACGGGCCCGGAAGGGACGGGTCCATCTCGCCGGCTTCGCTGCGCTCGCCTTCCTTTACTGCCTGCCGTTCAGCTGGGGCTTCGTGAACTTCGAGTTCGGACTGGGCCTCGCGCTCTGCGGCATCGCCGTCTATCTGATGCTGGCGGATGGCCCATGGCCGCTGCGTTTCGTTGCCAACGTGGTCTTTGTCGCCGCCCTGTATGCGGCGCATTTCTTTTCGCTCGGCATCTACGGCGCGACGCTTGGCCTCTACGAGCTCTGGCGCATCGGCCACCGGCGGATATCGTACCGCGACACAGCGGTACGGCTCGGCGCGCTGGCCATGCCGGCGCTGGCTCTATTCGGGGTCATGCACATGACCGCAGGCTCGATCGGAAGCAAAGGCACGAACTGGTTCCTCGAATTCAAGCCGATTTGGCCGCTCCGCATCATGAACGGCTATAATCTGACGGTCGCGGCAACGACCGGGCTGGTGCTGATGATCGCGCTGCTCTTCGCCGCAAGACGTGGCTTTCTCAAGCTCGAGGCAGCCGGTATCTGGATCGCGATCGGCTTTGCGCTCCTCTACGTGGCCATTCCCTCGAAGCTGTTTGGAACCTCGTTTGTCGACCTCCGCATGATTCCCGCAGCGGCACTGATCCTGCCGGCATTCTGTTCGCTGTCGCTGCCCAGCCGGGCATGGCGAATGGCGGCGCTCGCGGCGATCAGCGGCGTCATCCTGGTCAACCTCGCCGTCGTGCTCGCGGTGTGGCTGCCTTACCGCGCCGACTTTGCGGCTATCGTCGCCTCGTTCGACAAGATCGATCGCGGCTCACGCGTCCTCGTCGGCAGCACGGGCGACAATGGAGATCCGCCCTTCGCCGACCTGACCTCGTATCCCATGTATTATGCGCCAACGCTGGCCGTGCACTATGCCAACGCGTTCGTGCCCAATTTATTCACGGAAGCGGGCAAGCAGCCGGTGCGGGCGCGCGAGACCGTGCGCCGTCTTGCCATTCCCTACGGAGGACCGGTGCCGGCAGACCTGCTTGCCGCGATTGCGACCAGCCAGCCGCCTGCAGACGTGCCGCCCTTTGTCCGCACCTGGTACCGGGATTACGACTATCTCTATATGCTTGGACCGCCGGCCGCGAACCCGCTTCCCGATCTGCTGGAGGTGCTGGACACGTCGGAGCGATTTGTTCTCTACAGGATCCGCCGCAGGTCCTAGACCGCACAGCGTGGTTAATCGGGCGTCACCATCCGGCTGCGCCTCCCGGCTCTCGGGCGGGTCGACCGGCTGCATCGCCCCAGAGCCCTAGATCCTTAACAGTTGCGGCAAGGCCGCCTTAACCACCGACGAACTAAACTCCCGCTCCTTGAACCGAGTTGGGCTCTTCCGCATGGCGGCCAGTTTCAGATCGATCCGCTACAGCCTCGTCATCCCCGTGTTCAACGAGGAAGCCGTGCTGCCGGTGCTGCTACGCCGGCTCGAACAGGTATTGTCCCGGCTCGACGGGCCGGCCGAAGCGATCTTCGTCGACGACGGCAGCAGCGATTCCAGTTCGATCGTGCTGCGGTCGCTCGCCACGCGCGACCCGCGGTTTCGCTATATCGGCCTGTCGCGAAATTTCGGCCATCAGGTCGCCATCACCGCCGGCATGGACGCCGCGCAAGGTGACGCGATCATCGTGATGGATGCCGATTTGCAGGATCCGCCCGAAGTGATCGAGCAATTGATCGCAAAATGGCAGGAGGGCAACGACATCGTCCACGCCCGCCGCCTGTCGCGCGAAGGCGAAAGCCGGTTCAAGCGTGCGACCGCGCATCTGTTCTACCGGCTACTCGGCAAGATGTCCTCGGTCGGCATCCCCGCCGATGTCGGCGACTTCCGCCTGATCGATCGCAAGGTGCTGGACGCACTTCGGCAGATGCCGGAGCAGGACCGCTTCGTACGAGGCATGATCGCCTGGCTGGGCTTCCGCCAGACCGAGGTCGCCTTCCACCGCCTCGAGCGCGCGGCGGGCGAGACCAAATATCCGCTGCTCAAGATGGTGCGGCTCGCGATGAACGCCGCACTCGGCTTTTCCGATCTGCCCCTGCGGTTCGCAATCTGGTGCGGATTGACGGTCTCGGGACTCGCGCTGCTCTACGGCGGCTGGGTGGTCGTGTTGTGGCTCAGCCAGGACAGTCACCTTGTGACCGGCTGGTCCTCGACGATCGTCGTCGTGTCCCTGCTGTGTGGAATCAACATGCTGATGACGGGCATCGTCGGGCTTTATGTCGGCCGCATCCATGCCGAGGTGAAACGACGCCCGCTCTATGTGGTGCAGACGCGAGCCGGCTTCGATCGCAACGAGGCGGCGGACGCACCGGCGATCCACGCCGTCAACGAGTGACCCGGCGCATGACCGAACTCTTCGACGGCTATCACGACAATTATCGTGAGGTGGTCCAATCCTCGATCGACTTCTCCGGCCTGCCGCATCATTTCTTCATGCGCGCGAAAGCCGATCTGCTGCGTGATCTGATCGCGCGGCGGCTGGACGCGAAGAAGCCCGAAATGCTCGACGTCGGCTGCGGCGTCGGCAGCCTTCATCCCCTGCTGCACGGCATGGTCGGCCGCTTGAACGGCATCGACGTTTCGTCGGCCAGCCTGGCGCAGGCTCGGGCTGACAACAGTGCAGTCGACTACCGCGAGTTCGACGGCCGCACTTTTCCTTTCGACGACGCCAGTTTCGATCTGGTCACGGCGGTTTGCGTGATGCACCATATCGCGCCGCGCGAATGGCCGGATTTCATCGCCGAGATGCGGCGCGTGGTGCGCCCCGGGGGGCTCGTCTGCGTGATCGAGCACAATCCGTACAACCCGTTGACGCGTCTTGCCGTCGCGCGCTGTGAGTTCGACCGGGACGCCGTCCTGCTCAGTGCCGGCACGACGCGAAAGTTGATGGCTGCGGGCGGCTTGCGCGAGATCGGCGCGCGCCATTTCCTGCTGCTCCCCTGGGACACCAAACCGGCGCGGCGTCTGGAAGATGCCCTCAGCGGCGTGTCGCTCGGTGGCCAATACGCCGCCTTCGGGACCGCTTGACCTATTTTTGCGGCGCATCTCGCCGCTTGTGCACGACCGCCACATCGTCGCTGTAGACGCGCTGCCATTCGGGCAGCCGGTCGAGCAACGCGACCGCCGGCGTCTTCGGCGTGAGCAGCGTCGCGCCGATCTTGTAGTCGTCAAGCAGCTTGAGAAAATCGCCGAGGTCGACCAGCGCCACGGCACGATTGTAGCGGTTGATGAACGCCCCGCCGAACAGTTCGCCGCGACCGTCGATGAAGGTGGGAATGCCGGCAAAGATCAGATAGCCGCCGAAGGAATAATCGTTGAGCACGGGCCCCGTCCTGGCGAGGTCGGCTTGAGCGATGGCAGCCGCAGGCGTGATGATCGGAGCCGGCCGCACGTCGCGCGCCAGGGCCGCGCCGCTCATCACGACCAGCACTCCGAGCGCGGCGACACCGAGGCCGTGCGACGTGCCGGCCGTATCCTCCCCGGCCGGTCCGCCGAATTTCCGCCCGAGCGGGGCCGCCAGATAGAGCGGCGCCAGCAGCGCCAGCAGGTCCGCATTGCGGATCTGCGCCAGCGCGAAATGGAGCAAGCCGATCACCACCAATGCCCGCACGACCGGCAGCGTCACGCCGCGCGAGAGCGCAAAGATGCCGCCCAGCAGCAGCAGTTCGAAGAAGCTGATATGGCTGAAATCCTGCGGTCGCCATTCCGATATCCAGCCGAGCGCCTGGCCGAGGCCGAGCGTCGTCAGCGGCATCAGCAGCGGCTCAGGCCCGTGGGGCGTCAGGCAGGCCGCGGCGACCGCGAGAGCCGTGAATAGCAGCCATCGCAGCACGACGCGCGGCCATTCGCTTCGCTTTGCGTTCAGCAGCGCCTCGAGCCCCACGGGGCCGATCAGTCCAAGCGCCAGGATCACGCTGCCGTGCAGATTGGCCCACAGCACCAGCAACGGCAAGGCCCAGTATGGCGGAAGCCCTCCGCGATCCATGCAGCGCACCAGGGCAGCTGCCCAGATCACCATCAGCGGCAGCACCAGCACGTGTGGCCGCGCCAGCATATGCGGTGCGAGCAGGATGACGGCCGCGATCACCATCAGCAGCGTATGGGTCGGCGAAAGCTCGCGCAGCAGGAAGAAGGTGAGCAGCCCGAAGGCGAGCGCTATCGCGGCGGCGGCGAGGACGACGACGCCCGGCCAGCCGCCAAGCGCATAGGCGCCGGCATAGATGACCTCCGAGAGCCATTCGAAGGTGATCCAGTGCGCGCCGCGCATCGAAAAGGAAAACGCGTCGCTCTCCGGCAGCGCGCCATGCGCGATGATCCAGCGCCCGATCTCGATATGAGAGTAGGTGTCGGGATCATTGAGCAGCCGTGGTCCGAGGATCAGCAGCAGGACATAGACGCCGACGCTCACCATCCAGGGCAGCGCCGCGCGCGCCGAAAACGGTTGAACCTCGCTGTGGACGACTTGGTCACTCATGGCGAGCGCAAATTAGGGCGCAAGCGTTAAATTCTTCTTCGAAGTTCACCGCCCGTCCCAAGGCGGGATCGAAATCGTTACCCTACATGAACCATGTTCCGTCCGACGAACGCGCGAGTTCCCCATTTCGGCCAATTTTGACGGCCATCGGGCTGCTGATATTGTCCGCCGCGGCGTGGCGCGACCAGGCCATTGAACCAAAGCTGTTTGAGGATGCGGATGAGACGCGTGACGTTCCTGGCTCTCGGCCTCATGTTTGCCGGCGTCTGGTCACATGACAGCGCGAGAGGACAGACGTCGGTTGCCCCTCCGGTGTCGCTTGCTCGGCCCGATGCATCTCCGCCGCGCGCGGGTGCCAAAAATTCCAGGAAGCAGCCAGCGGCATCCGGCCGAGAGGTTTCGCCACCCGTGATCGGCGGGCTTCCATCGGCGCAGACTCCAGCCACCGACTATGATGGCTTCAGCGCAGGCACCGTCGATGACAATGACGCCGCCAGTCAGGTGACGCCGCCTGCCGGTTCACGCACAGCAAAAGGCCTCGCCGGCCAGTCATCGTTCGATGAGGAGGATAAGGCGCTGAGGCGAAGGCTGACGATCTGCAAAAACTGCAAATAGGAATTTCGTGGCCCGGATCGCGGCTCGCTGCATAGCTGACCTACCGCGACTATCCTCTGCCCGCGCTTTACCCTCCTCCCATTTCCTGATCCTCTCTCCCTAATCGGCCGGACCAACCGGCATCGCCAGGGAGAGAGACGCCATGAAGCTCGGCACCGCGATCGCGGAAATCATGAAGCGTGAGGGGATCGAGATCCTCTGCGGCTATCCGGTCAACCATCTGATCGAGCATGCGGCGAAAGCCGAGATCCGGCCCGTGATGGTGCGGCAGGAGCGCGTCGGCATCCACATGGCGGATGCGATCTCGCGGGTGACGTCCGGGCGTTCGATCGGCGCGTTCTGCATGCAGCACGGGCCCGGTGCGGAAAACGCGATGGGCGGCGTCGCACAATGCTACGGCGAATCCGTGCCCGTGCTGGTGCTGCCAATGGGCTATCAACGCAGGCTTGCGCATATCGAGCCGAACTTCAATTCCAGCGAGGCGATGAAGCCGTTCGCGAAATCCTCCGAGCCGATCATCCTTGCTGCCGAGGTCGCCAATATCTTTCGCCGCGCCTTCACGAAACTGAAGAACGGCCGCGGCGGTCCCGTCATCGTCGAGATTCCCTCGGACATGTGGAACGAGGAGGTGCCGGAGCCGCTGAACTACACGCCGGTGCTGCGCACCCGCTACGGTGCCGATCCCGTGCATGTGAAGGAAGCAGCAGGCCTCCTGGTCAACGCCAGGCGTCCGGTGATCTATGCCGGCCAGGGCGTGCATTACGCGCAGGCCTGGCCGCAACTGAAACGGCTCGCCGAGCGGCTGGCCATCCCCGTCACCACCAGCTTGGGAGGCAAATCGTCGTTCCCGGAAACCCACCCGCTCTCGCTCGGTTCCGGCGGCCTCGCGGTCCCGCGCGCGGTGCCGAAATTCCTCGCTGAAGCCGACGTCATCTTCGGCATCGGCTGCTCCTTCACCGAAACAAACTTCGGCATCGCGATGCCGAAAGGCAAGACCATCATCCATTCGACGCTCGACCCGAACCACCTCAACAAGGATGTGGAGGCGACAATAGGCCTCGTCGGCGACGCCGGGCTCGTGCTCGACGCGCTGCTGGAGGAGATCGGCAGGACGATCACTGCGGATCGCGATGCATCCGCGGTCACGGCCGAAATCGCGGCCTCGCACAAGGAGTGGCTGGCCAAATGGATGCCGAAACTCACCAGTAATGACGCGCCCTTGAGCCCCTATCGCGTGCTGTGGGACCTGCAGCACACCGTCGACATCAACAACACCATCATCACGCACGATGCCGGCAGCCCGCGCGACCAGCTCTCGCCGTTCTGGAAATCGGTCGAGCCCCTCACCTATCTCGGCTGGGGCAAGACGACGCAGCTCGGCTACGGCCTCGGGCTTGCAATGGGCGCCAAGCTCGCAAAGCCCGACAAGCTCTGCATCAACGTCTGGGGCGATGCGGCGATTGGTTTCACGGGCATGGATTTCGAGACCGCGGTGCGCGAGCGCATCCCGATCATGTCGATCCTGCTGAACAATTTCTCGATGGCGATCGAACTGAAGGTGATGCCGGTTTCGACCGAGAAATATCGCTCGACCGATATTTCCGGCGACTATGCCGCGATGGCGCGCGCCTTCGGCGGCTACGGCGAACGGGTGACCAGGCCTGAGGACATCATCCCCGCGATCAAGCGCGGCATCCAGAAGACGCAGGAAGGCACCCCTGTGCTGCTGGAGTTCATCACCAGCAAGGAGACCGAGGTGTCGCGGCCCGGCACGTGAGCCCGGCCGGTTTTGGCGGCAAACCTTGCTGTCGCAGGCGCTGGCCCCGGCCGCAGGAGATATGATAATCCGCCTTGGTGCCGCGAACGTCGCGGTATCAAGCCGGATCGCGAATGACCACCCCTTTCATCGATATCGAGGAACTCGAGCGCCGATTGCAGTCGGCCACGGCCGAGAATGCGCAGCTTCGAAGCGAGCTTGCGATCGCCGGCGATCGTCAGCGCGCCAGTGCCGAGATCTTGCGCACCATCGCGGCCTCGCCCTCCGACGCCCGGCCGGTCTTCGAGGCGATCGCGTCCAGCTCCAAACGTTTGCTCGGCGGCTTCTCCGCCACCGTGCTTCAGTTCATCGAGGACGAGCTGCACCTCGTGGCCTATACACCAACCAGCCTCGAGGCGGACGAGGGGCTCAAGGCGGCGTTCCCGCGCAAGATTGCGGACTTTCCGACCTTTGCGCTGGTGCGTGGCGGCGAGACGATTCAATTTCCCGATAGCGAAGCCGAGGGCGTCCCGGAGCTGAACCGGGACCTTGCACGGCTGCGCGGCTTCCGCAGCGTGTTGTTCATGCCGCTGATGAACCGTGGCACACCGGTCGGCATGATCAGCGTGACGCGCGCCGAGCCCGGCGCGTTCGCAGCCGACGTCGTGCAGCTGCTCCAGACTTTTGCCGACCAGGCCGTGATCGCGATCGAAAATGCGCGGCTGTTCAACGAGACGCGCGAGACGCTGGAGCGCCAGACCGCCACGGCCGACATTCTCAAAGTCATGGCCGCTTCGCCGTCCGACGTGCAGCCGGTGTTCGACGCCATCGCCGCCAACGCCAACCGGCTGATCGGCGGCTTTTCCACCGCAGTGCTGCGCTACATCGACGGCGCCGCGCATCTTGCCGCGTTCACGCCGACGGATGCCGCCGGCGACCGCGCGCTCCAGGCCTCATTCCCGGTGCCGTTCGCGCAGTTCCCGCCCTACCAGCTCATGGCCGATGGTGCGGCGGCGCAACTGCCCGATACCGAGCTCGAGCCGGCCGCGCGAGACATCGCGCGCGCCCGCGGCTATCGCAGCATGCTGTTCGCGCCGCTGATGGGCGAGGGCGAGGCCATCGGCGTGATCATCGCCACGCGCCGCGCGACCGGCGCGTTCACCCTGCATCATGTGCGGCTGCTCCAGACCTTCGCCGACCAGGCGGTGATCGCGATCAAGAATGTCAGCCTGTTCAACGCCACACGGGAAGCGCTGGAACGGCAGACCGCAACCGCCGACATCCTTAAGGTGATCGCGGCTTCGCCTGCGGACGTCACGCCGGTGTTCCAGGCGATCTCCGACAGCGCCAAAGCGCTGGTCGGGGGACATTCGTCGACGGTCACCCGCGTCATCGACGGCATGCTGCATCTGGCCGCCTTCACCACCGACAACGAAGCCGGCAACGCGGATCTGCTGAGCTCCTTTCCGGCGCCGCTGTCGTCGCCGGGAATTCACAGCCGCGTGGCGACGAGCGGAGAGTTCGCGTTCCGGGGCGACATGCAGAGCGAACCCGACCTCACGGACGCCATGAGGGAACTGGCGCGGATAAGAGGCTATCGCAGCATCCTGGTCGTGCCGATGCTGCGCGACGGCGTTGCGATCGGCACCATTGCGGTCACTCGGCCGCAGCCAGGAGCTTTCCCGGACAAGGCGATCAACCTGCTCAAGACCTTTGCCGACCAGGCCGTCATCGCGATCGAGAACACGCGCCTGTTCAACGAGGTGCAGGACCGCACCAGCGAGCTTGCCAAATCGCTCGAGGATCTGCGCGCCGCGCAGGACCGGCTGATCCAGACCGAGAAGCTGGCGTCGCTCGGCCAGCTCACCGCCGGCATCGCGCATGAGATCAAGAACCCGCTCAACTTCGTCAACAATTTTGCCTCGCTCTCGGCCGAGCTGACCGATGAGCTGAACGAAGTGCTGACGCCCGTCCGGCTCGCGCACGACGTCCGCAACGAAGTCGACGAGCTGACCGGGCTTCTGAAGGACAATCTGGAGAAGGTCGTGCAGCACGGGCGGCGCGCCGATTCCATCGTCAAGAACATGCTGCTGCATTCGCGCGAAGGCGGCGGCGAGCACCGGCTGAGCGACATCAACGCGCTGGTCGAGGAGAGCCTCAACCTCGCCTATCACGGCGCCCGCGCCGAGAAGCCGCTATTCGACGTGACGCTGAAGCGCGAGCTCGATCCCGAGGCCGGGCAAGCCGAAGTGTTCCCGCAGGAGATCACCCGGGCGCTGCTGAACCTGATCTCGAACGGCTTCCACGCGGTCGCCAAGCGAAAATCGGACAACGGCACCGCCGATTACGAGCCGACGGTGATCGCGGCCACGCGCGACCGCGGCGACAAGATCGAGATCCGCATCCGCGACAACGGCACCGGCATTGCGCGCGAGGTGAAGGAGAAGATGTTCAACCCGTTCTTCACCACCAAGCCCGCCGGCGAAGGCACCGGCCTCGGGTTGTCGATGAGCCACGACATCGTGGTGAAGCAGCACGGCGGTACGATCGACGTCGCGACGGAGCCCGGCGCGTTCACGGAGTTCACGATCCTGTTGCCGCGAAAGAGCGGCTTTGCCGATCGGGGCGGCTAGGCCCTACTCCACCATCTCGACATGCTTGGTGACGGAGGGGCCGGCCAGCGGCCGCTCCTCCATCATGATCAGGCAGAGCGCGGCCCCGGTCATCAGCGCGGTCGCGGCGCCGAAGACATAGCGGAACGCGTGCCGCATGTCGTCGGCGGGGATCGCAGGGATGCTGCCCGCGGCGTGATGCTCGCCGGCGAGCGGAATGTCGGTGCCGAGCGCGATCAGCAGGATGGCGGCAAAGGCCGCAACTGTGAACGAGGACATCAGCGAGCGAAAGAAGTTCAACGCGCCGGTGATGGTACCGACCTGCGGACGGGCGACCGAATTCTGCAGCGAGACCACGCAGACCGGAAAAGTGGTGCCGAGGCCGAGCGCAAACGCAGCCATCAGCGTCAGCAGGGCCCATAGCGGCAGCGTCGTCAACGTGAGGCCGAGGCCGCACAGCGCGGCCCAGGACGTGCCGATGATGGCGACCCGCTTGTAATGCTTGGCGCGCGCCATGGTGCGACCGGCGATCGCCGCGCCGCAGGTCGAGACCGCCGCGAGCGGAATCAGGGCGAGGCCCGCTTCGCTGGCGCTGAGGTGATAGACCTGTTCGTAATAGAGCGGGAGCTGCACGGTGAGGCCCGTGATCGCGCCGAGCGCGCAGCCGCCGGCCATCAGCCCGAACGGCGCGACCGATCCTCCGAGCAGCGGCAGCGGCAGGAACGGCTCGTCCGCACGCCGCGCGTGCCACACGAAGGCGACAACGAGCGCGACGGCGCCTCCGACCATCGCGAGCACGGTCGACGACAGCCAGGGATAGCGCGTCCCGCCCCAGGTCAGCACCAGCATGAAGACCACCGCGGACGCCATCAACAACACGCCGCCAAGCCAGTCGACCTTGCGCTTGCGATGGAACACCGGGATCTTCTTCATCTTCGGCAGCAGCAGCGCGAGTGCCGCGGCCGTGAGTGGAAGGTTGATCCAGAAGATCATCGACCAGTGCAGATGCTCGGCGAACACGCCGCCGATGACCGGGCCGAGGATGCCGCCGACCATCCAGACGCTGGAGAAATAGGCCTGATACTGGCCGCGCTCGCGCGGCGACACGACGTCGGAGATCACCGTCTGCACCACTGGCATGATGCCGCCGCCACCAAGGCCCTGGAGGCCGCGCGCCAGAATCAGCATCGGCATGTTCGGTGCGACCGCGCACAGCACCGAGCCGGCGACGAACAGGCTGAGCGAGATGATGATCATGACGCGGCGACCGTAGATGTCGCTGAGCGTGCCGAACACCGGCGCAACCGCGGTCGAGGCGAGCAGATAGGCCGTGATGACCCAGGACAGGTTCGAGACGTCCTGGAACTGGCGACCGATGGTCGGCAGCGCGGTCGCCACGATGGTCTGGTCGAGTGCTGCCAGGAACATCGTCAGCATCAGGCTGAGCACGATGGTCCGCACCTCGTCCTGTGACAGCGGCGCCGGCGGCGCGAGCGAAGGAGCGTCGTCGACGCTCAAGACCTCGCTCGGAAGCCGCGATAGCTCTTCGGCGATATCGTCGGGCAACACCTGGGTATCGGCAGAACTGCTCCGCCGGTCGAACTTGTTCATCTCGATCGGAAACCGTGGTGCGGCGCAACGCCGCGAAGGATTCGTTCTATGCGGCCCAATGTAGACAGCAAAGTTCTTCCCGGGCAGGCACCGCGGCGCATGGGTGCATCCCACCCCACGGCCATCCCGAAGCCGTGATCCGACGTTGCAGGCGGATCAGTCCTTCGGGCGTCGCTTCAGGCGCGCCCGTTTCGGCAGCTGCGCCGGCCACTGCACGATGTGGTTCTCGAGCTCATCGTCCGGGATCTGCTCCTCGCTGCCCTCGACCCGGCCGCGCACGGAGACACCGGCCTCATGCACGGTGTTGGGATCGCCGGATACCAGCGGATGCCACCAATAGAGGTCGCGGCCTTCCGCGACGAGCTTGTAGCCGCAGCTCGGGGGCAGCCAGTTCAGGGTGCGGACATTGGCCGGGGTCAGGCGGACACAGTCAGGAACCTTGTCGGAACGATTCGCGTAATCCTTGCAGCCGCAGGTCCCGGCATCGAGCAGCTTGCATCCGACATGGGTGAAATAGATCTCCCCGGTGTCCTCCTCTTCGAGCTTGTTCAGGCAGCAGCGGCCGCAGCCGTCGCACAGGCTTTCCCATTCCGGCCCTGACATCTCTTCCAACGTCTTGGTTTTCCAGAAGAATCCTTCCTGGCCTGAAGGTCGTTTGGGAGCTGCGGTCATGCGCCTCAACAAGATTCGAAAGAGCTACGGCTGGTGCCATCTAGGGCGTGCGGCCGTAAGGCTGCAAGCAGCGCTCGCGGAAGGCCCGTAATGAACCGGGGTCAATTAGGCCTGTTGTTCAAAATCGCAAGCGTGACCATTGGTTTATAGGCCCTGCTCGGCTAGAAGGAACGGCAAGTCCCCACGGACGCGAACCGGGCGCCTTGGGTTTGCCGCAACATTCCCGCAAGACGTCTCGATGCCGCCCCGGCCGGGTGCTTGAACGCTTTCGAACCAAGCCTCAAGGGTTCTAGGTGCGCCAGATCATACCACCGCATTGGAAGCAGAAGGTCCGGAATTTCTTCCTGGATCTCGATGCGCGCATCGACTCCTCGCTGTTCTCCTCGGCCAAGGGCATCCGCGAGCTCTACGAGCGCTACTCGACCTTCATGGACCGCTTCTATGTCGGGCGGTGGAAGCGCTGGGTGTTCATCGAGCCGCTGTCGGAGGCCGCGACCCTCGGCCTCGGCGGCCTGGTCGTGATGCTGACGCTCGCCATCCCCGCCTTCCGCGAGACCGCGGACGAGGATTGGCTGAAGAAGTCCGATCTCGCCGTGTCCTTCCTCGACCGCTACGGCAACCCGATCGGCAGCCGCGGCATCAAGCACAACGACTCGATCCCGCTGGAAGATTTTCCGGACGTGCTGATCAAGGCGACGCTGGCGACCGAGGACCGCCGCTTCTACGAGCATTTTGGCATCGACATCGCCGGCACCGCGCGCGCGCTCGTCACCAACGCCCAGGCCGGCGGCGTCCGCCAGGGCGGCTCCTCGATCACCCAGCAGCTGGCCAAGAACCTGTTCCTGAGCAACGAGCGAACCATCGAGCGCAAGGTCAACGAAGCCTTCCTCGCGGTCTGGCTCGAATGGCGCCTGACCAAGAACGAGATCCTCAAGCTGTATCTCGATCGCGCCTATATGGGCGGCGGCACTTTCGGGGTCGACGGCGCCGCGCATTTCTACTTCAACAAGTCCGCGCGTGACGTGACGCTGGCGGAAGCGGCGATGCTCGCGGGCCTGTTCAAGGCGCCGACGAAATACGCCCCCCACATCAATCTGCCCGCAGCCCGCGCCCGCGCCAATGTCGTGCTCGACAACCTCGTCGATGCCGGCTTCATGACCGAGGGCCAGGTGTTCGGCGCCCGCCGCAATCCCGCCTTCGCGGTCGACCGCCGCGACGAGGCTTCGCCGAACTATTATCTCGACTACGCCTTCGACGAAATGCGCAAGCTGGTCGACACCTTCCCGAAATCCTACACCGAGCGCGTGTTCGTGGTGCGGCTCGCGATCGACGCCAACGTGCAGAAGGCGGCGGAAGACGCGGTCGAGAACCAGCTGCGCCAGTTCGGCCGCGACTATCACGCGACCCAGGCCGCGACCGTCGTCTCCGATCTCGACGGCGGCATCCGCGCCATGGTCGGCGGCCGCGACTACGGCGCCAGCCAGTTCAACCGCGCCACCGACGCCTATCGCCAGCCGGGCTCCTCGTTCAAGCCTTACGTCTACACCACCGCGCTTCTGAACGGCTTCACGCCGAATTCGATCGTGATCGACGGACCGGTCTGCATCGGCAATTGGTGCCCGCAGAACTATGGCCATTCCTATTCTGGCGCGGTGACGCTGACACAGGCGATCACGCGCTCGATCAACGTGGTGCCGGTGAAACTGTCGATCGCGATCGGCCAGAAGGAGCAGCCGAAGGCGCCGAACCCGGCCAAGATCGGCCGCGCCAAGATCGTCGAGGTCGCCCGCCGCTTCGGCCTCAAGGCGCCGCTGCCCGACACGCCGTCGCTGCCGATCGGCTCGGACGAAGTCACCGTGCTCGAGCACGCCGTCGCCTATGCGACCTTCCCGAACCGCGGCAAGGCGGTGACGCCGCATGCGGTGCTGGAGGTGCGCACCGGCGCCGGTGACCTCGTCTGGCGCTGGGACCGCGACGGGCCGAAGCCGCGGCAAGCCATTCCGCCGAACATTGCCGCCGACATGGCCGGCATGATGAGCCACGTCGTCAGCGAAGGCACCGCGCGCCGCGCCGCCCTCGACGGCATTCCGACCGCGGGCAAGACCGGCACGACCAATGCGTATCGCGACGCCTGGTTCGTCGGCTACACCGGCAATTTCACCTGCGCGGTCTGGTACGGCAATGACGACTACTCTCCGACCAACCGCATGACCGGCGGCTCGCTGCCGGCACAGACCTGGCACGACATCATGGTCGCGGCGCATCAGGGCGTCGAGGTCCGGGAGATCCCCGGCGTCGGCATGGGCCAGAAGCTGCCGCCGGAACGCGTTGCCAACGCGCAAGCCAACGCTGCGCCGAAGGTGCTGGAGACCAAGCCCGGTCCGCCGCCCGTCTTGACCAAGCGCGGCGCCGACATTCTGGTCCGCGTCGAGAAGCTGCTGGATGACGCGGCCCGGGCCGCCAACAAGTCCGCTGCCGACGACGGCAAGACAGCCAAGCCGGCCGCGTCCACGAGCGCGCTCGCCTTCCCGCAGAACTATGCGGAAGAGAATGCGAACGCATCCGCCCCGCGCAAGAACTGATCGAAACCCGTGCGGCTGATCCTGATCACATTGACGGCCCTTCTGCTCGCAACCGTGGTGGGCGTCGGCGCGACCTGGATGACGACGACGCGCGGCACCGAGATCGGCGCGCTGACCATCGGCCCCTGGACCGCCCGCCCGCGCACCGGCACCGCGGACGTCGATCCCTATTCGCGCGCCACCATCGTGCGCAACGGCGAGCTGCCGATCGGCACCGGCGACGGCGTCGCCTTCACCGCGACCGCCGACGACAAGAAGAAGCCGCTCGACGGCCGCTGCGACGTCGTCGTCTCCGGAGTGACGCCGCCGGCGCGGTTCTGGACGCTGACGCTTTACGACCGCAAGGGCCACCTCGTCGCCAACACGCTGCAGCGCTACGGCTTCACCAGCCAGGAGATCGTGCGGGGGTCCGACGGCACGTTCGAGATCC
This sequence comes from Bradyrhizobium sp. Bra78, assembly GCF_024519855.1. Taxonomy (NCBI): domain Bacteria; kingdom Pseudomonadati; phylum Pseudomonadota; class Alphaproteobacteria; order Hyphomicrobiales; family Nitrobacteraceae; genus Bradyrhizobium; species Bradyrhizobium sp. Bra78. Next base: position 441,391 of record NZ_JALJRE010000003.1, read on the forward strand.
GCATCGCCTCGCGCTCGCGCGCCGGCAACTGGCTGCCGACCGGCGGCATCGAGCGCTACGCCTTGATGCTGCGGCTCTACGACACCCCGGTCGGCGTTGCGACGCGCACCCAGCGCGATGCGCCGATGCCCACGATCTCGACGGTGGGCTGCTCATGATCCGGCTCCTGTTCACCATCGTCGCGGGCGTGCTGCTGGGCCTCGTGGTCCATCTCGTCAGCGTGCTGGCGCTGCCGCGGATCGCGACCCAGGACGCCTATTCACGGCTGACGCCGATGACCAAGCTCAACGGCGTCACCCAGCTTCCCCTCGCCGATCCCAACACCTCACCGATGCCGTTCATGGACCCGGCCTTTGCGCTCGCGATCTGCCGCTATGACCTCACAAGCGGGCCGATCAAGCTCACCGTGCCGGTGAGCCAGGCCTACACCTCGGTGTCGTTCTACACCCGCAACGAGATCGCCTATTACGCCATCAACGATCGCTCCGCCGGCAGGAAGGTGATCGAGCTCGACCTGATGACGGAAGCGCAGCACAGCGAGTTGCCCGAGGACGAGGAGATCACCGCGGCCGACCGCCTGATCATCGATTCCCCGACCGCGACCGGGCTCATCGTCATGAAGGCGCTCGCCGCCGAGCCCGGCCTGATGCCGCAGGCGCAAGCCTCGCTTCAGGCTGCAACCTGCGCGCCGCAGACAGAGGTGCCCGCCAAGGCCGAGGCGCCGCGCGGACGGCGCTGACGTGGGGCTGCGTCAGCAGTTCAAAGCAAAAAGCGCGAAAACAACCCCATGCACAGTACAGGGTCATTGAAATCGTTGGACTATCCGATCACCCAAAACTCACGTCGCAGATCCCAGGGCGAAGCGGCGGCGCCATGGACTTGGAAGCTTTGACACGTCGGGCAAAACACTGGCAGAATGACAAGATCGAAAGATCGTAACACCCGCGCCGAGCAATCCGCCGCGGGTTTTTTCATGTCGGAGCAAGGGATGCCATGATCACAGCGCCCACACCCTGCACGGACGCCGTTCCTAATGGATGATCTGGCTGAGAAAACCCTTCGCTCGTTCGGTCCTGGGCGCACGAAAGAAGGTTTCAGGATCGGCTTCCTCGACGATCGACCCGCGATCCATGAAGACCACCCGGTCAGCGACTTCGCGGGCAAAACCCATCTCGTGCGTGACACAGACCATGGTCATTCCATCCCGCGCCAGCTCCACCATGGTTTCGAGCACCTCCTTGACCATCTCCGGATCGAGCGCAGAGGTCGGCTCGTCAAACAACATGATCTTCGGCTGCATGCAGAGGGCGCGGGCGATCGCAACGCGCTGCTGCTGGCCCCCGGAGAGCTGTCCCGGATATTTGGTCGCTTGATCATGGATCCGCACCTTCCGGAGAAAGCCGATCGCACGCTCATACGCCTCCACGCGGGACAGGCCGCGCACCTTCATCGGCGCCAGCATGCAGTTCTCGACGACCGAGAGATGCGGAAACAGATTGAAGCTTTGGAACACCATGCAGACCTCGCGGCGCACGCTGTTGACGTCGGTCATCCGGTCCGTCAGCTCAACGCCATCGACGACGATGCGGCCGTCATCATGCTTCTCGATATGGTTGATGCAGCGGATCAGCGTCGATTTGCCAGAACCCGAGGGACCGCAAAGGACGATCTTCTCGCCCGCCGCGACACTGAGATTGATGTCGCTCAGGGCCGTGAAACGGCCGAACCGCTTCACCACGCCCTCCACGGCAACGATGGCCGATGATCGGCTCGTCTCGTGTGCGGCGATCTCCTGAATCATCTTCGTCTCCCAAGGACGGCGGTTCTCGAACGATTCCTCATCGATGCGCTCCCGCGATCGCATAGCGCCTGCGCAGCAACGCGACGCACTGCGATGCCGCCGAACTGATGGCGAGGTAGACCGCGACGACCACGAGGTACATCTCAACGAGACGGCCGTTGAGCTGCGCAAGTTTCGAGGCTGCACCGAGCAGGTCAGTCAGCGAAAGCACGTAGACCAGCGAGGTGTCCTGGAACAGGATGATGGTCTGGCTGAGGATGATCGGGCTCGCCACGCGGAGCACCTGCGGGAGGATCACGCTCCGATACGTCTCGAAGGTGGACAATGCGAGCGCCTGGCACGCCTCAAACTGTCCCCGGTTCACGGCGCGCAATCCAACGCGAATGATCTCCGAATAGTAGGCCGCCTCGAACAGGCCGAAGGTGATGAAGGCAGTCCAGGTGGCGCCGATCGGAACCGGACGGCCGTTGCCGGCGAGATGGCCAAGCACGATCGGCACCAGAAAGAAGAACCAGAACAGGACGAGGATCAGTGGGATCGAGCGGATCAAGGCGATGTAGCCGCGCACAATCTTTCCGATCACAGGCAGCTCGAAGTGCTGCAGGAGCGCAAAACAGGTGCCCAGGATCATGCCGACCACGAAAGCCACAGCAGTCAGCGCGAGCGAAAACAGCAATCCGGACCAGAGATAGGGCCACGCCTGAAGAACAATCGAGAAATCGAGGCTGTTCATTTCGCGACCTCCATCGCGTCGGGTAAGCAGCCGACCCGTTTGACGTCGTCGACCAGGCTCGGCTCGATCGCATCGCCAGCCCGTGCGGCACCGGGGATGCGCACGGCCCGATCGATCAGCGCCATCCCCTGGTAGGCGATCAGCGCCAGCGCGAGATAGATCAGCGTCGCGGCGCCGAAGGCCGTGAAGGTCTGGAACGTCGCTTCGCTGATCTGGCGAGCCTGAGCCGTAAGCTCCATCAGCCCGATCGTGAGTGCGACGGAGGTGTTCTTGTAGATGCCCATCACCTCGCTGGTCAGGCTTGGCATGATCAAACGCAGCGCCTGCGGCAGGATGATGTGCCGATAGGTCAGATATCCGGTGAGCCCGAGCGCGTTTGCCGCCTCGGTTTGCCCTTTCGGCAAGGCCTCGATCCCGGCACGAACCTGCTCGGCGATACGCGCAGCGGTGTAGAGGCTCAGGCACACGAGCGCCGGGAAGAATGATCCCCAGGGCGGCGGTATCTGCTTGATGGCGTTTCCAAGCGCGGGCGGAAGGATCTCCGGCAGGACGAAATACCAGAGAAACATCTGCGCCAGGACGGGGATGTTGCGGAATATCTCCACATACAGGCGCGCGAACGCTGCGACGACCCGGTTCTGCACGGTCCGGCCGATCCCGACGACAACCCCGACCGCAAAGGCAATCCACCAGCCGAAGAAAGCCAACGCCAAGGTCCAGCCGAGACCCGACAGAAGCCAGTCGATATAGCGCTGGCCATCCGCCGTCTGCTCAAAAAGCACTGCGAACATGGCGAACCTCGGGGCTCCGGATGCGAGAGAGGATCAGCTTGCCGAAAAATTCTCCGGTATCATTTCGACTAGTCGACCGCGTCGCTCGGATGCGCGATCCGCTCCATGAGTTCGTCCGTCAGCGGGAACGCGAGATTCTCGCCTTTGGGCGGAATCGGCCGGGTGAACCATTTCGTGTAGGTCTTTTCGAACTGGCCCGACGCCATCTGTTTCGAAAGAACGTCGTCGACGAGCGCCTTGAAGCCGGCGTCGCCCTTCGTGAACATCAGGCCATAATAGATCTTCGCATAACCCTCGGGGAGAAATATCAGCGCGTTCGGATTCGGAGCTGCGGCCTTGAGGCCGGCGAGAAGGATATCGTCCTCCATAAAGGCGGCGGCGCGGCCGGTATTCAGCATCAGGAAGGATTCCGCATGGTCTTTCGCCTGGACGATGTTGAATCCGAGTTGCTGCTTCGCATTCACACCTTGCGCGAAGCCAACGGCATTGGAGCCCTGGGTGACGACGATCGTCTTGCCCTTGAGATCGCCGGCCGTCTTCAGCCCGCTGTCCGCCTTCGTCAGCCAGCGCGGCTGGCTGACGAATGTCGCGACCGAAAACGAAACCTGCTCCTGCCGTTTCTTGTCGTTCGCCGTACCGCCGCATTCGATGTCAACGGTACCGCTTTGAATGAGCGGAATCCGGTTGGACGAGTTCACCGGAGTGTAGTTGACGGCGAGATTGGGCAGATTGATTTCGGCCTTGATGCGCTCGACGATGGCGGCGCAGAGGTCCAGCGAAAAGCCGATCGGCTTTTGATCGGGACCAAGATACGAGAACGGAATGGAAGCCTCGCGATAGCCGATGGTGACGGCACCGCTCGACTTGATCTTGGCGAGCGTGGGACTATCGGCCGCGGTCGACGGCTGGATAAAGGCGCCGACGGCCACGAGGCCGGACAGAACACCGAATACACGTGCAAAATTCATCATGTGCATCTCCCCTTTGATGGACGGCCTAGGCGGCCCTGGATGACGGCTTCAGGCCGCGCCGCTTGATGACATCGATCAGGCGATCGACATCCGCGAAATTGTTGAACATTCCGAACGACACGCGAATGCCGTCCCGCTCCGGCGACACGCGGACACCATTCTGCTCGAAATGGCCAAGCCACTCGGCGGCAGGGAGCGCGATGACGTAGATATGCGGCGCGCGGTGCTGCCGGTTGCGGGGACCGACGAGGCGAATGTCCAGAGCATCGAGCTGGGCGATGAGATGATCGCCGAGATCGAGGCAATGATTCTGGATATTCTGCACGCCCAGCGCTTCGATCATGTCGAGCGAGGCGCCGAGCGCATGGATCGCCGGGAGGTTGAAGTTGCCGAGCTCGAAGCGGCGCGCGCTGGTGGCCAAGTCGAGCTTGTCGGAGCTGGCGATGAGATCGGCCGGGACCTCGGCAAGGCTCGCGGCGGCGAGATAGGCGGGCTCGAGCTCGGTCCTGGATTTGTCCCAATACAGGAGCCCGAGCCCTTGCGGCACGAGCAATCCCTTGTGGCTGCCCGACCCGATGAAGGTCGCGCGCAGGGCTTTCGCATCGATCGGCACGACGCCGATCGCCTGCATCACGTCAACGACGAAATAGAGTCCCATCTCCCGGCACAAGGCGCCGATGCTCTCGACGTCAAAACGATGACCGGCATGGAAAGTCACCTGCGACATCGAGATCGCCCTTGTGTTCGCGTCGATATGCGAACGAAGGCTCTCGGCATTCACGACTGCCGTCATCGGCACAAACTCGACCGTAACGCCCTTGCGTCGCAGATTGAGGAACGCATAGGCGTTATTCGGATGATCGCCGTGGATCATCAGCACCTTGTCGCCGGCACGCAGAGGCAGCGCGTTGGCCGCGATGTTCATGCTTTCCGAGGTGTTCTTGGTGAACGCGATTTCATCTGTCGCTGCGCCGAGGAGCCGCGCCAGCTTTTCCCGGGTCTGCTCGACGCGATCGAGCCACACGCTTTTCGGACCGGCCGTCTCGAGGCCTTCGCGGAGAAAAAGGTCGATCGCCGCTTTGACGGGACGCGAGAGGGGCGTCTGGAAGCCGGAGTCGAGATAGGTGATCCGCTCGACAGCCGGAAATTCCTTCCGCACGGCATCGACGTTGTAATGGCGAGACATCCCACTCTCCTGATGAGCGCGCCCGGCAGGGCTTCACTTTGCGCTGCACAAATCCTGTTCACCTTTCGGCAGAGCCAACGATATGGGTAACAAGCGATCGCATCAAAGATATTTTTCATATTTTGGTAGTTTTAATTCCGAAAAATGATAATTTGTCTTACAGAGACGACTACGCCTGAGAGGATGCAAAATGCCGCAAGACAACGCCGAAGGACCTCTCGACCGTGCATTCGCCATCGTCGGCCATGTCGCCGGTCAAGTCAGGGCGGTCTCGGTCGCAGAAATCGCCAATGCGCTCGCTCTGCCGCTACCGACCGCGCATCGACTCATCGGAAATCTGGAGCAGCGCGGGCTGCTTCAGAGAGCGCTCGGAACAAAGCGCTACGTGGTCGGCAATCAACTGGTCACGTTGTCAGCCCGGGTCATCGGCGCCGCTTTTCGTACCGCACGTCGGCATGCTGTGCTCCGCGCAGTCGCCACTGAAATCGGCGAGCAGTGCGAGATCGGCGTCGTGCGTGACAATGTCGTTGCGTATGTCGACAGCGTCCGCGTGTCGCAACCTCAAGGTCTCCAGTTCAACCCGGGGGAAGCAGCGCCACTTCACTGCACGTCCACCGGCAAGATCTACATGAGCCGGTTGCCGGAGCGGGCGCGTGAGAGGCTGTGCTGGGCGCTCCCTCTCACCAAATATACCGACACGACGATCATCGACGTCGAGAGCCTGATGAAGGTCCTCGATGAGACCCGCAAACGCGGCTGGGCCAAGACCAACGAAGAGTATGTGAGAGGGGTCGTTGGCTGCGCTGTTCCGATCCTGTCTCCGGATCGCGAGTTGATCGCGTGCCTGGGCGTCTCCGTTCCCGTGGCACGCGTGAGCTTCGCCGAGTTGGACCGGTTCATAGCTCCACTCCAGAAAGCCGCTGCGTTGCTATCGGAAACAATCCTCCAGGCTGATGAGGATGGGGGGAGCGATGCATCCGAGAAATTCTGATCCTGTTCCCCTGTCCATTTCCACCCCGTCCAGTTCTGCACTCCCCTCGAAGCGAGCACCTGACTCGCTAGTCCACCGACACCGGCTTCCGTGGTGGGAGCTTCCGCGCCCAGAGCAGTGCGAGCGGCCCCACCGCGATTCCGGCTGCGAGGACGATGAACGCCAGCAGCCAGCCGTGCGCGCTCTGCGGGCCGCCGGCAATGTCGAGCGCAGCGCCCGTCCCCCAGGCCCCAACCGCTGACAGGCCGAAGCCCACCGTCGAGTGCAGGGCCAGGGTTGCACCCCGATGCTCTGATGTCGCGGCGGCCGACATGCCGGCGGTCAGCGCGCCCGAATCCGCCGGCACCGTCAAACCGTAGACGAGCAGCAGCAGCGCGAGCACCCATGCCGGCGCAGTTGCGTTGAGCCCGATGATCAGTGCGACGCAGGCCGACGCGATCATCACGATCGTGATCGCCCGATGGCGGCCGAACTTCAGCGCGGCCTCGTTGCCGAGGATGCTGGCGGGCATCGAGATCACTGCGAAGCAGAAGCTCAGCAAGACGGGGCTCAGCCACGACGGCGCGCCTTGATGAGCGATGACGAAGGTCCAGAACCCGACCAGCCAGGTGCGGATGCCGTAGAGTTCGAAGCAATGGGCGCCGTAGCCGAATATGTATCCGAGCGCCTCGCGGTTGGCGAAGACGGGTGCGAAGTTCAGGAGGCGTCCGGCCTTCGGCGCAGGCCGCTGCCCCTGCATGAGGAGGCACGCGACGACCATTGCGACGGGACCGAAGCCGGTGACAAGGAAAGCGGTCCGCCAGCCCCAACGGTCGGCGATCACTTGCGCGAGCAGGAACGAGAGGCCGACGCCGACCGAGAAGCTCGACGTGTACAGCGTGACGGCGCGCGAGGTGTCGCCGGCAGGAAGCCGGTCCGTCAGCGCCTTCAGGCCGGGCATGTACGCACCGGCAAATCCAAGCCCTGCAAGGGACCAGATCGCGGTCGCGGACCAAAACCCTTGCGCGAAGATTCCGAACGCTACGGTCGCCAGCCCGCTGACGATCGAGCCCCAGAGCAGAACGAGCCGTGCGTCGACCCGATCGGTCAACGTCGTCAACACGGGCACGGCGAGCATGTAGCCGAACGCATAACCGCTCGCCATCAAGCCGCCTTCGGCCGCCGACAGCCCCCACGCCGGCATCAGATGCTGCGCCAGATTCGCGGACAACGTCACATGCGGCAGCAGATTGCCGACCTGGCCGATGCACATCACCGCAATCAGGGACCGGCCGCTCAGGTTACGAATGCTGTCCTCCCGCCTGAAGCGGCTTCGATGGTGCCTGGTCCGTACGAAGCAGCAGAAGCGCAAAGAAGGCCGAGACCGAGACCAGCGCGCTGATCCACAGCGCACCGCTGCCGATGTGCTCCACCATCAACCCCAATGCGAGCGGCGCGGCGGCACCCGTCACCCGGGACGGCAGCGAGATCATGCCGACGCGCCTGCCGAATCCGGCCGGCCCGAACAGCACCAATGGGAGCGTCCCGCGGGCAATGGTGATGATGCCGTTGCCTGCACCGTACAGCACCGTGAAAGTCGACGCGAGCAAGGGTCCGCCCACCACCAGCGCAACGACGCCGATTGGATTCATCAGCATGGCCAGCCTCGCCGAGAGCAGCGGATGAAACCGGGCGAGCCATCCTGCCTCCAGCAGGCGCGCGCCGACCTGCGCAGGGCCAACCAACGCGCCCGCGAGCAAGGCCTGGGCCGGTGTCGCGCCGAACGCAACCAGCATGGTCGGCAGAATGGCCGAGATTCCCGAACTGACGAAGCTTGCTGCCGCAAACATGTAGGCCAGCAGCACCATGGCGAGAGTCTCGCTCTGGCGTCCGGTCTGCTGGTGCGCGCCGGTGCCCGGTCGGGACTGCTGGTCCAACTGGACCGCACGCGGCAGCGAGAGATTGAGCGGCAACGCAAGGCCGATATGGATCACCGCCCAGACCTGGCAGGCCACACGCCAGCCGTACTCGGAATCCAGCCACGTCGTGAGGGGCCAGCCGAGGGTGCTGGCAAAGCCGGCAATCAGGGTGATGCCGGTAATGGTTCGTCGTGCATGGGTGCCATAGATGCGCGCAAGCGTCGCGAAAGCCGCTTCATAGAGCCCCATGCCCATGCCGATCCCGAGCAGCGTCCAGGCTGCAATCAGGACCGCTACGCCATGGGCGACGGACAGCAGGAGCAAGCCTGCTACGAACACGAGGTTCGAGATGGCGAGCAGGCTTCGCCCTCCGAACGTATCGATGGCGTGCCCGACGCGCGGGCCGAGCAGCCCGGAGATCACGAGCGCTCCCGACAGCGCGCCGAACACGTAAGTCGGCGCAAGACCGAGATCGCGCGCGATCGGCGCAGCCAGTATGGCGGGGAGATAGTAACTCGACGCCCACGCGATGGTTTGCGCGGTGCCGAGCGCGAACACGATGGCGAACGGACCTCGGGCCTGGCCCGCAGGGACCGGCGTCATGAACAACCGCACTCCGCGCCACCTGCCTCCTTCGCCACTTCGTCGGCGGCGCAACAGGCCGTTGGTTCCTGCTTCGCCGGCCCGCCGCAACATCCTGATGCGGCTTCAATGGACTCGACGCCGCCGCGCGTGCAGACGCCGGTCTCCGGCAGCACGAGCTCGACCCTCGCCGCAGCCTCCTTGTCGCCGGCAAGTTCGGCCGCGATCGAGCGGACCTGCTCATAGCCCGTCATCATGAGAAAAGTCGGGGCGCGCCCGTAGGACTTCATGCCGGCGAGATAGAAACCCGGCTCGCCATGCGCGAGCTCGCGCGCGCCGTGCGGGCGCACCGTACCGCAGCTGTGCTCGTTGGGATCGATCAGCGGCGCCAGCGCGGCCGGTGCCTCGATGGCGGGATCGAGCCGCAGGCGCAGTTCGGACAGGAACGACAGATCGGGACGAAAGCCGGTGGACACGATCAGCTCATCCGCAACCACGCTTCGCGCGCCGCAACAGCCGCCGGCCGCGATCCTGAGGCGACCGTCGGATTCGGACAGATGCGTGACGCCGAATTCGGTCTCGACCTTGATCTTCCCGGCGGCAACAAGCGCGGCGAAGGCGCTGCCAAGCTCGCCGCGTGCGGCAAGCTTGTCGTTGCGGCCGCCGCCAAATGCCTTGGCGGGATCGGCGCCGCGCAACAGCCAGATCGCTTGCGTCCCCGGCACCTCGTCCGCGAGATGCACGAGATCGATCAGCGTGCCCACCGCGGAATGACCAGCGCCGAGCACCGCGACGGTCTTGCCGGCATATCTGGCGCGGCCGGCACCCCGGGCATCGGGCATGCCGTAGGCGATGCAGCCATCGCATTCACGCTCCCCGATCGCCGGCAAGCCGTTACGGCCGGCCGGATTGGGCGAGAACCATGTGCCTGATGTATCGATCACGGCATCCGCGCGCAGGACTTCGGGACCTTTGCCGTTCTGGTAGCGGATTTCGAAAGGCGCCTGGTTTCGTCCCCGGGTCTTCGCCTTGTCGAAACCGACGCGGCTGATGGCAGAGACGCGGCTGGATGTCCGGATCACTTCGCGCAGCGGCGTTCGCCTCGCGAGCGGCGTCAGATATCGATCGAGCAGTTCGCCGCCGGTCGGATAGGACTTGGGATCCGGCGAATTCCATCCCGTCGGTGCGAGCAAACGCGCGGCGGCGTTGTCGACATTGTATTCCCATGGCGAGAAGAGCTGGACGTGGCTCCACTGGCGAACCGCGTGTCCCGCTTCGGGTCCGGCCTCGAGCACGATGGGCGACATGCCGCGTTCGAGCACATGGGCGGCCGCAGCGAGACCCACCGGCCCCGCCCCGACGACGGCAACTGTCTTCACGTCGCTCATGTCCCTACTCCCGTCATTCTAGAATGATCGAATAAATCGGCCGAGAAGGATCACGCCGCCGTCTGCGCATTCCTGCATCCGACTTCGTCTGCGCAGCACTCCGCCGCCAGAAAATCGACCAGCCCCCGCATCGCATCGAAGTTCGCGTGACAGACCAGGGTCGTCGATTCCCGGACTTGACTGACAAGCCCGACCGAGACCAGCGTCTTGATGTGATGCGACAGCGTCGACGCCGGGATCTTCAGCTTCTCCTGTAAACGGCCCACGGACATGCCCGAGTGCCCTGCCCGGACCAGGGCGCGATAGATCTGGAGCCGGGTTTGATTGCCCAAGGCTTCCAGACGTGCGGCTGCGTCAGCGACCTTCATCGCTCCATATTGCGTCCGACCGTCTGCGCCGTCAACCGTACTTCTAGAATATTCGAAATATGAACCGAGAAGGCGCTCCGGATTCGGTTGACGGAAGCCTCGTATTTCCATAAATCTGGATATATGGAAACCGAAGAAGCCGTTCTCGCGCTCGCCGCCCTCTCCCAGTCGACCCGCCTGGAGGCGTTCCGGACGCTCGTCAGGCACGAGCCCGACGGCCTTGCGGCCGGCGACCTCGCCCGCCTGCTGGAAGTCCCTCCGAACACGCTGTCGGCCCATCTGTCGATCCTGACACGCGCGCGCCTCGTCACCTCCGAGCGCCGCAGCCGCTCGATCGTCTACCGCGCCAACCTATCCGAATTCCGGGACGTCGCGGTCTTCCTGCTGCGGGATTGCTGCGGCGGGCGGCCGGAAGTTTGCGAGCCGGTCGTCGATAGCCTTCAAGCCTGCTGCTCGCCAAAACGAAAGGAGAAAAGCCGTGCCTGACCAGTTCGATCTTCCGCGCCGCCTCGCGGCTGAAGCGCTGGGCACGGCCATTCTCGTCGCCACGGTGGTCGGATCGGGCATTATGGCCGAGACGCTGACCAAGGACGCCGCTCTGGCGCTTCTGTGCAATACGTTGCCGACCGGCGCCATTCTGGTCGTCCTGATCACCGTGCTCGGACCGATCTCCGGCGCGCACTTCAATCCGGCGGTCACGCTGGTCTTTACCGGCAAGCGCGAACTGCCGGTGAACGAGGCCGGACTTTACGTGGCCGCGCAGATCGCCGGCGGCATTGCGGGAACGATGGCAGCGCATCTGATGTTCGGACTCCCGCTGATCGACCTCTCGACGAAGGTGCGAACCGGAGGGCCGCAATGGTTCGCCGAAGCCGTCGCCGCCTTCGGCCTCGTCGCAACGATCCTGGCCGGTATCCGTTTCCAGCGCACTGCCGTCCCCTGGCTGGTCGGCCTGTACATCACGGCGGCGTACTGGTTCACGGCCTCGACCTCGTTTGCCAATCCGGCGGTGGCGATCGCAAGGTCGCTGACAAACACGTTCTCGGGCATACGTCCCGCCGACCTGCCCGGATTCATCCTCGCGGAGCTCTGCGGAGCCCTTGCCGGCATGCTGCTGATGAACTGGCTGCTCGGACGGCCCGAGGCGCGAGGCCCCATCCCAATCGCGGAGACGACCCGATGAGCGTCACGATCTATCACAACCCCGACTGCGGCACCTCGCGCAACACGCTGGCGATGATCCGGCAGAGCGGCGTCGAGCCTGTCGTCATCGAATATTTGAAGACGCCGCCATCCCGCGAAACACTGGTCGGGCTCGTCAAGGCCATGGGCATGTCCGCTCGCGCGCTGCTGCGGGAGAAAGGCACGCCCTATCGCGACCTCGGCCTCGACGACACCAAATGGTCCGACGACGAGCTGATCGATCAGATGCTCGCGCATCCCATCCTGATCAACCGTCCGATCGTCGTGACGCCAAAGGGCACGCGATTGTGCCGGCCCTCGGAAGCGGTGGTCGACCTCCTGGACAACCCCGTCGGCCGCTTCGTGAAGGAGGACGGCGAGGTGGTCGAAACGCGATAGCTGCGCTGGCGGACGCGCTGAAGGATCTTGTCGCAAAACTGCAGAAGCAGCGGCGCAAACCCGACCGGAGCGGGCGACGGCGCTGAACCGCTCGGCCAGCTATCCCAGCAAGCCCTTCAAGCCGGCGTAGATCGAGCCGACGGCCGTCGCGGCGATGCCGGCCAGCGGCCCCACGGTCTGCATGAGGTCCTGGATCAATCGAGCCCTGCGACGCAACTGTTCTTCACCGACATGCTGTCCGAGCAAGCGCCCCATCCTGAAGGCGAACGCGTTCGGCTTGCCTCCCTGGGCAAGCACACGCGGCAGCACCTGGAAGATCAAGACGCCCAGGATGTTTCCGGAGACGAAGGCCAGCATGATGCTCACCCCGTATTCGAACACTTCCCGCCATTCAATCCACACCGTCGGCAGGATTGGGACGCGATCGTGGATTCCAGTGACCGTCAGCATCGCCAGGATGCTGACGCTCGCGGCCAGGACCGCCAGCAGAAACGCCCCCATCGCCGAAACCCTGTGCAGGGGATAGGCGACGAATCCGAACAGCAGCGGGATGACGATCGATGCAATCCGAAGCGGAATCGGAGACAGGTTGAAGGCGATGGTCACGAGGACATGTGCCACGGTCAGCAGCGCCGCCGGAATCACGACGTAGAGCAGCGCATGCGTTCCGAAATAGCGCAGCGGATTGTTGTATCGCTCAAGGCGGACATTGACGCGGTCCAGATCGCGCCTGAGCTTGTCCAGTTCGGAAACGATGTCGTCGATCTCGAGAAGCGTTGGCCGCACGACGCGCAAGTCCCGCGAGCAGTGCTTGCACGCGATCGCTTCGTCCTTGATCGTCTCGGCGCAGAACGGACATTCCATCGTCAGCGCGACTTCCGGCGCAGCATGATGGCCTCGATCTCGCCCCTGGCCCGCTTCAGCTCGTCGCGCAGCTCATCGCGCTTGCGCAGGAGATCATCCCGCTCCGCGATCAGCGTCGCGGGGACGGCGATGTCGCGCGAGCAGGACGTGCAAACCAGCACACCATCCGCATTCACGGATTGGCAGTACGGACATATCACTTGGGCGCGACCTTCAGGGTGAAGATGGTCGTGCCCGGCCTGCCATCGCTATCCTTGATGTCGACCCGAACCGTGTATTCGCCCGGCGGCAACTCCGCGTCCTGCATGTTGATGCCGTCGGACTGGACAAACGGCTTCACCCGCGAGGTGAGATCGACATTCGGCGTTCGCAGAAAGATCACCTTCACCGACTCCGGATCAATCTTTGCCCCGCCATACGACTCGAATTTCAATACGAGCCGCATGGGCGAGTTGACGGCGTCGCCCGGCGAGACGAACTCCACCTTTGGACCGCGCATGATACCGCGCCGGTCCGCCGCGATCGCACCCTTTGGCGGCGGCAATTTGGCTTCCTCTTCCGTGATGAGAGGTGTCGCTCGCGATGCGCCCGAAAGCAACAGACCCGCACCAATAAGCCCAAGCAGAATGTGACGCTTCATTGTGAATTCACCCATGCCCTTGCCTGCCTTCACCTGCGATCAACGTACGCCGCCATCGCCGATGATCGTGTACGGCGCCCAGAACAGCGGATGCGCATAGGCAAACTCGGTCTTGCCTTCGCTGTTGAGATAGCCGGGTCCGTCGACAAGGGCCATCATCGCCTCGCGCAGCGCCTGGCTCCGCGACAGCTTGGGATCATCCGCCTGCCGCTTGAACAGGTCGGTCACCAGTTGCCGTGCCGATTGCGAATGCACCGACCAGTTCGTGACCAGCAAGGCGCGCGTTCCGGCGTAGAAGAACGCGCGGCCGAGCCCCGACGCCGCCTCGGCGCCGGCACCTGCACCTGCACCCGTGTTGCAGGCCGACAGGATCACCCAGTCGGCATCGAGCTTGAGGCCGAGAATCTCCTCCATGGTCAGGAGGCCGTCACCGCCCTCTCCAGTCACCGTCGGGGATGACAAGGCCAGCGCCGGCTGTGTCAATCCATTGAGCTCGCCCGGGACCAGACCGTGGGTGGCGAAGGCCAGAATCCTGAAGCCGGAGAGGTCCATCGTCTTGACGACGCTCTCGGTCGCACTCTTGCCGAGGAACAACACCTTTGAAGGATCCGCCTGCAAGGCCAGCGCGATCGACTTCAGCTCATCGGCCGTGTCGGGAAGCCGGGGCAGCAGACCGAGTTCGGCACTGTCGACACCCTCCAGCTTGGGACTGTTGCGCCGCTTGAGCGGCCCGCCGCGCGTCACGTTGCCGGCGGCGTCGGCGACCAGAACCTTGGCCTGATCGCCTTCGGCCTCAGCCTCGGCCTGCTGATCCTTGTTGAAATAGGGATCGCCGAATGCCACCAGGTCTCCCCTGCCGGGCTTGCCAGGGGGCAATTGTCGCAGCGTGCGCAAGGCTGCAGCCGACGGCACCGTCGACACGGCATGGGTGCGGGCCAGCCAGGGCACATTGCGGTAGCCGACGAACAGCGGATCCTCGTCCTGAGCAACTTCGGCCGGTGCGGTCGGCAGCAGCGAGAGCGGCAACAGGCCCAGGGCGCCATTGGTGACCACGATGAGATTGTTGGCCGGTTTCCATCCGCTCTCGACGGGCTTCAGCAGCAGCTCATAGAGCTCGTAGCCGAGCTTGAGATCGAAGGGCGGAATATCCGAGATCATCGCGGCCTGCGGCTCGAGCGCCTCCCGCAGCTTGCGAATCTTCGTCTCGATGTCGCCGATACCCGCCTTGACCGCGGCGAAAGCCACCGGGCCCGACTTCGGCACGGCCCAGACGAAGCTGCCGTTATGGCCAAAATAGAAGGACAGCATCGCCTCATTGTCGGCAAGCGTCGCGCGAATCTCGGCGACGCTCGGCGGCCGGGGCGAGACGAGATCGGCGTAGGTGGGAAACTTCTGCTTGATCTGCTGGCGCGCCTTGTCGCGTTCGCCGCGCAAGGCCGCGATCGACGCCTGGATCTGCTGAACTCCCTTGTCGTCGCGTTCCGCCGAGGGAAGCGCGAGCACGTTGTTGAGTGTGCCGAGCTGGGCGTTGACCTGTTTGGTGAGGTCCTGCTCCTTGCGGACGAGCTCGGCGAGCGCGGGATCCTTTGCTGCTGCGCGAGCACTGGAGGCCGCGAGCGCCTGCTGCACCGAACGACCACGAACGGCATCGGCGAGACTGAAGGTCTCCTCGCCAATGCCGTTGCCCTCGGCCCTCGCGAGCAGCAGGAGGTAGCTCTCGACGATCGACTGCAGCCGCTGGCTGCGTGCCGCCACCACACTCGTGTTCTCGTCGTCGGCGTTTTCGTTGGCGTTCGCCATCATGACCGGAATGGCCGCCTTGAATTCCCGGATCGCGTCGGCGTCGCGCCGCGCGCGCATCAGGCCGACCGCCAGGGTGCCGCGCGCCGAGGCGGCGTCGAAATGGTTTTCGCCGACCCGAGCGATCTGCTTCTTCACCAATTGCTCGGCGGCAGCGATCCCGGCGTCCAATTGACCAGCGCCGTAGAGCGACATGATCCGGGACGGATTGAGCTCGAAGACCTGGCGGCGCTGCGGCTCCCAATTGGCGATCGCCTTGTCGATCCTCGCAAACATGTCGTTCGCCTCGGCAGTCTTGCGCTGGATCGTCAGAATGCCGGCAAGCTGCGAGAACAATTGCACCGTCGCCTGCGAGTCCTCCGGCACGCCTACCGTCTTGTTGATCTCTAGGGCGACACGGCCCAGCTTCTCGGCTTCGTCGTAACGGCCCTGATCGACCAGAATGCTGGCCAACCCGATCACGAAGCGCGGCGTGACGGGATTGTACTTGCCGGTGTCCTTCAAGCGCGACAGCAGCGCACGGCGGGCGTCGACCTCGGCTTCGGCCAGCCTGCCCTGTCGGGCCTTCATGCGTGCCTGATTCAGCACGATGCCGTCGATAGCTTGCAGCAGAATAGTTTCCGCGGGCGGACTGTCCGCATCCATGATGGCCTTCGTGCTCGACCGCTTGCGAATCTCCGCGGTGCGATAGGCTGCCTCGGCTTCGGCAAACTGGCCGCGCGCCTCGAAGATCTGGGCGCGGGACATCTCCAGCTCACCTTCCCAACTCTGGCCGAACTTGGCATAGGAGGCTCGCCAGCCGGGAAGTCCGCTGGTGCGCGCTTCCTGAATCGCGGTCAGGCTGCGGCGCATATACGCTTCGGCCTGCGCCACGTCGCCCATCTGAATGAGAACGGACGCAATCCCACGGTTGGTATTGAACTGCAATCCCTTGGCGCCTGGCATGCTGGCCGATTCGCGCAGAAGTCTTTGCATGATCTCGAGAGAACGCTTCGGATCGCCCGCAAGGGAGTGCTGCAGCGACTGGAGTTGCATCATCCGACCGAGCAGGTTCGCCCCGACGAGCCCGCGCCCCACGTCAACGGCCTTGTCTGCATCGGCGATGGATTCGGCGAGCCGGCCGAGCTGTGCGCGCGCATTGGCCCGATCGAAATAGAATTGTGCGAGGTCCTGGCGCGATTCCTTCCCCGTGGGCGCGGCGTCGGCGTCCGATCGCAATTCAGCAAGCATCTTCTCGTCAGGTTTTTCACCATCCAGGACCGCGGTGATGTCGGCGATGCTGCGAGGCGGCGCGACGAAGCCCTTCGGCAAAGCGGCCCCCGGATCGAGCTTGGGCGCGACCTCCTTCGGAAGCTCGACGGCGACGTTGGCACGGCCGTTTGCAGCGTTGAGTGCGGCGAGCACGCAAGCCCTGACCTGAGGAGACGCCTTGGCGCGGCACCCCTCGATGTCGGCACCGGCTTTGCGGCCTCCCTGCGCCTGCATGCACGCCTGCACGATCGGCTTGCCGACCGTCATCCGGCAATTTTCGAGCGCCGCCTCCTTGGTCAGCGCGGCGGCCGGACCGGTCAGCCCCAGCAAAATGGCAAACGGCAGCAGCTTCCGCGGCAGGGTGAAATCCAGACGGCTTTCAAACGGATTCCTGGTCTCTAAGCTCATCTTGAAAGACCTTTTGCGAAAAATGACCTGATACAACGAAATAATCCTATCCTCATGGATGTGGAGAACAAGCGCCAATCAGTGCGGTCCGGGGATATGCTCAAAAGGGTTAGCGGTCGCAGCAAAAGCGAGTTCCCAAGGCGCGCGGGCTGGCTGAACTGGCGCAGGCGGATCGGGCTGGTTGCAGGATTGGTTGCGGGCTGGTGCGCCGGCGGGGTCAGCGCCCAGGACGGTCAGGACGGTCCCGCGTGGCAGCCCGCGGTCTGGGAGGCCGAGACCATCTATCGCGGAGCGACAATCGCACCGGATCTGGCCTTTCCAGACACCGCCGAATCCGTCGAACAACTCGCATCGCCTCGGATGGCGCTGCTGAAGCCAACCGGACCAGGCCCGTTCCCGGCCATCGTTCTCATGCACCAGTGTAGTGGACTGCACGGGCCGGTCGCTGCGTGGGCCCGCGCGGCAATTTCACACGGCTACGTTGTCCTGCTGGTCGACAGCCTCGGGCCACGGAACGTCCAGAGCGTCTGTTTCGGTCCAAGAAACGGCGTGAATTTTTTCCGGGGCGTTAGGGATGCGCTGCAAGCCGCGGAACGTCTCCGCCAGCAGTCCTACGTCGACAAGAAGCGCATCGCTCTCGCCGGCTTCTCCTGGGGAGCCATGGTAAGTTTGCTGGCCGCGAGCCCGCACTACGTCAGCGCGTTGAAAATCGACTCGGGGTTTGCGGCGGTTGCAAGTGTCTATCCCGGCTGCTTCCGCATCACGCCGAAGGGACGGCCGCCGTTCGACCTGGTCAATACGGATATTTCGAATCCGCTTCTCGTCCTGATGGGGGGCGCCGACACCGAGACGCCCGCATCGGACTGTATCGACAAGCTGGAAGCGATCAAGGGAAGCGGTGTGCCCGCGGAGTGGCACCTCTATCCCGACGCGACGCATTGCTGGGATTGCCAACGGCTGGACGGAACGAGCAAGATCGACGTCCGCGGCCATCGCGTCGAATATCGGTTCCGACAAGATCTGACCGAAGACTCCCGGCGCCGGCTTTTTGAATTCCTGGACCGGACCATGCCAAAGCGGTAGCGCGCCGGACCTCCGCCCCGGCGGACGCGCCCCGATCAGCCCTTCACGACGACCGCGCGGCCGTAGGGCGGCTGCGCCGCGACCGGCGGGTTGGCGGTCTGGGCGGCGAGTTCGCCGATCAGGCGGTCGGCATCGGCGGCCATGCCGTCGGGCGCCTGGATCACCAGGCGTTCCAGCGCCCAGCGATAGGACGCGACGCGCTGCTCGAGGCATTGCTGGACCCACTGGATGATCAGCGAATTCTCCTGCATGCGCGCGACCGCATCCTCCCTCTCCCTCGGCGAGAGCTCGGAGACGCGCGCCATGCTGGCATTGCGCTTCTTGTCGAGATCGATGACGTGGATCGCGGAGGCGAAGAACGGCTCGAAGCGGGTGATGTCGTTGCGCACGTCCTCGATCAGCTGCGCATAGCGCGAGGAATGCGAGCGGTGCGGCTCGTCGATCAGCGTGCGTCCGTACATGGTGCGGTCGAACACGATCTTCTGCTGCCAGGGTGACGGCAGCGCCTTGTAGTCGCCGAACACGCTCTTCCAGGCCGGGCGCGACAGCGGCGGCTCGATCATGGGATAGGCGAGGTCGCGAAGCTGGCGCTCGGCGTCGGTGAGCTGGAATTGGGACGGCCTCAGGCCGACGCTGCCGGTGACCTCGGCCCCCAGCCAGCGATGCATGTCGTCGCTGCGCATGCTCTCGCGGGTGCGGCCGAAATCACCGCCGCTGCAGGCGGCGAGCATCGCGCCCAAAGCTGCGAGCAGGATGGCCGTTGCGACGGCGCGGATCTGGCGAAGGTCTTCCGGCATTGCAAAGCCGGAGGCTAGCGGCGACGGCGACGACGCCCCGGCGCTGTGCCCTGCTCCGGTCCGCGATCGCCGCTGGTTTCGTCGCTCTCGCGCTCGATGCGGATCACCGGGAGGATCAAGATCGTTCCCATGTCCGCGCGCGGAGCCACGTCCCCCGACGAGCCCACCCGGCGACCGGCCGGAAATTCGATGATGGTCCCCATGTCAGCTCTCTTCAATTGCCGCGCGACCGAGCGCGCTTCTGCAACATGGGATCATTAAGATCAGTTCATGGTTAACGGGGTGTAAACGCGCCGGCGGAACCGTAACCGCACGGGCCGGCCCCGCCGTCCCGTTGCGGCACGAGAACGGCTTCAATTGCAGGGCCGGCTTCACGCCTCGTTTTCCTTAACGAGCCTTTAAAGGAGCCTGCGATAGACTGGCGGCGAGCATCTTTTCCAGGTCGCGTATCTCTCAATGACCAAGTCGCTGTTTCCCGGATTCGACGGGCTGATGTCCCTCTCCCGTCGCGAAGGCGTCGATGTTCGCCCGACGCTGCTGCGCGTGCTGACCGACCTGTATGTCCAGACGCGCGTCCACAGCGAGGACGAACAGCGGCAATTCGTCGAACTCGCCACGCGATTGATCGACCAGGTCGACGATGCGACACGCGCGGCCGTCAAGGCACGGCTCGCGATCTATCCTCAGACGCCCGTCCCGATCCTGCAGAAGCTTGGGCTGGTCGCAGCCCAGGAAGGCCGCAGGGTTCCGCTCGCGCGCGAGACCCCGGCTGCCCCGCCGGCGCCCTCCCCGGTCCGCACGCCGACCGAGGCCGAGCAGCGCATGGCCTCGAACATGGCGATGCAGCCGAGTGACGCCGCCGAAATCCACGACATGTTCTTCCGCGCCGATGCGTCCCAGCGCGCGCTGATCCTGCACAATCTGGCGCAGACGCCGCTGAAGGCCGCGCCGCGAATTCCGACCGTGCGCGCCAAGCGCGCGATCCAGATCCTGGAGATGGCGGCGATCGCGGGCGACGTCGAGAATTTCACCTTCGAACTCGGCGACAGCCTGATCCTGCCCTCGCGCGTCGCCGCCCAGATCGTGGACGATGCCGGCGGCGAAGCGCTGGCGATCGCCGCGCGCGCTCTCGACATGCCGAGCCCGAACTTCCAGCGCATTCTGCTGTTCTTCAAGCCGGAGATCGGCATGTCGGTCGAAGCGGTGTACCGGCTGTCACGGCTCTACGATCGCCTCGGCGATCGCTCGGCGCTGGTGATGCTGGCGGCCTGGCGCGGCTCGACGCTCGCCGTCACGCGGGCAAAGTACCAGCCGTCGCTGCATGACAGCGAGCGCCAGCGCGCGCGCGCGGGCGCGAGCCAGACGCGGCCCGGCGTGCAGCCCGGCTCGAGCCCGGCGGTGCGCACCGGCACAGGCGGATCGTCGGATCGGTAATCAGGTCTTCGCGAGCTCGAGAAAGTGTCGCCCGGCGCGGTCCTCGGTCTCGACGATCCAGACATCCGAATCGAAGCGTATTTCCTTGGTCAGCCGTTCCTCGACCGCGGGCTCAGGCAGCGGCTGCTGCGCAACCGGCACGAAGAAGCGGTCGACCGGCCGGCCGTCGTCATAGACGGTCTGCGGCGCCGGCACATAGAGCATCGCATTGCCGTCGAGCAGCGACACCTTCACGAACACCGCTCCCGCCTCCTCGGCCCCGCGACGACGCACCGCGCCGTACACGCCCTCGGTCTGGCACCGGCGCAGATAGGCTGCGACCCATATGTTCGATTTCAACCGCATGAGTCCGACGATAGGCCAGCATGAAGCGCCGCGCCAGTCTCAGCGCGGGCTTCTCATGCCTTGCGCGCGCGCTGCTGTCCACCGCCGATCTGGCGTGCGACGAGGTATGACAACGGCATCGCGAGCGCAAAGCCCACGGCGACCGCGTACGGGATGTTCCTGATGGCGTCGCTGGCGAAGCTCGGGACCATCAGCACCACGATCAGGCTGATACCAGCCAGCGTGGTTCCAAGCATGATCCAGACCAGAATCGAGACCTTGAACATGACAACCTCTCCTCCTCGATGATGAAGACGAGAGATCATCGTGGCCGAAGCCGCCGGCCGTCATTGATCCCGGGCAAATCACACCAGCATGGACCCGGCTTCTTTTGCCGGCGCGCGAGGCGCAGAATTGATGCGCATCAATGACAGTTGAAGTACCGCTATTCGACGGGATGGCCGATCGCGGCGCCGAGCTCGCGCAACAGGCGGTCGGACACCTGGCCGGTCACCTGCATCCTGTGTTCGCGCTCGAATTTCTGGATCGCGGACTGGGTCTCGCCGCTCATCGCGCCCGTGACCTTCAGATTTCCATAGCCGTATTCGGACAGCGCACGCTGCACGCCGGCGATACGCCTCGCGGCGGGGCTCTGCTGCACCGGAATCGGCGCCGGCGGCCGCATCGCGGAGAGCGGCGTCGAGGTCGTTGCCTTGACCAGACTGGTCATCGGATCGCTGCCCGAGCGCGGCCCCGATGCGGTTGCCTCGACCGGCTTCTCGGCGGCCCGTTCGGCAGGCTTGGGCTCGACGCGAAACTCCGTCGCTTTCGGCTCGAGCGGCGAGGTATCGGCGCCGACGGGGCGCGGACGCGGCAACGGGTTCGACAGCGACACGGACGAGGGCGCTGGAAGATTGATCACGGTGCCGAACATCGGCGCGGGATGCCGGCCGGTCTGCAGGAACAGCGCATTGGCGACGATCGCGCCAATGGCGGCGACGGCGACGAGGCCGGCCAGCGTGTCCTTGGGGCTGTGCAGCAGCACGCGCATCACGAGGTTGCGCTCGGTCTCGACATCGATGACCGCGGCCTTGGCGCCTCGGCGGCGCGGAGCAGCTTCGTCCTTGGCAGACTTCTTAGGCACTTTTCTTCACCGGAGCAGGTTGGTCGTGAGTTTGGTCTTGAAGTTTGTCGTGAGGCTCATGACGCAGCACCGGCGTCAAGGTCGCGATCTTGCTCTCAGCCGGCATTCTATCGGCAGGTTTGGCGTGCGGCGGCGTGTAGACGAGCGGCAGCTTGACGGTGACGGCAGTGCCCTCGCCGAGCCTGCTTTGTACCGTCAATTCGCCGAGATGCAACGCCACGAGGCTCTTGACGATCGAAAGTCCGAGGCCGGTTCCTTCATGCCGTCGCTGATAGGTCTTGCCGGCCTGGAAGAACGGCGCGCCGATGCGCTTGAGATCGTCGGGTGCGATCCCGACGCCGGTGTCGCTGATGCGCAACGTGAGCTGCGATCCGGTCACCGCGGCTGTCACGGAGACCTGGCCGCCGCGCTCGGTGAACTTGATGGCGTTGGCGACGAGGTTGAGCACGATCTGCTTGAACGCGCGCGGATCTCCGGTCATGACCGGCAGGTCCTGCGGCGCGTCCGTGACGAGATCGACGCCGTTCTCCCGCGCCTTCAGCGCCAGCAGATTGCAGCAATGCAACAGCGATGCGCGCGGCGCGAACGGCTCGGACGCGATCTCGAAATTGCCCGATTCCATCTTGGACATGTCGAGGATGCCGTTGACGACCGAGAGCAGATGCTGGCCGGAATCGTTGATCAGCTGGGCGTATTCCTTGCGCTGGGCCGCACCCAGCATCAAGGTCTGCTCCTGCGCGATCATCTCGGAGAAGCCGATGATGGCGTTGAGCGGTGTCCGCAGCTCATGGCTCATGGTGGCGAGGAAGCGCGTCTTGGCGGCATCCGCCGCCTCCGCAGCGCTGCGCGCCTGATCGAGCGCCTGCTCGGAAAGCTTGCGATCGGTGACGTCGCGCATCACGCCGACCACTTCGGCCTCGCACGTGACATCCCGGCCCATATCCTGATCGAGCGGGCGGCAGCGCATCTCGACCCAGATGAAATCGACCTGGCCACGCTCCGAGCCGACGGGCTCCCGGCGCAACCGGAATTCGACGCTGCGCACGTCGCCGCGTGCGGCATCGGACAGCGCCGTGAGATACGCCGGACGGTCGGCGACATGGACGCGGTCGAACAGACCGTGGCCGAGCAGCTGGGTGGCGGGCATGCCGAGCATCGCCTCCACCGCCGGCGAGATGAACTGCACCGCGCCGTTGCGCTGATGCCGCGAGATGACGTCGCTCATGTTGCGCGCCAGGAGGCGATAGCGCTCTTCTTCACGCGACAGCAGCGCAACGCTGGTGCGCGCGAGCGATTCCGCGCCGAAGGCAAGGGCTGCGGAATAGAGCGTCGCCGAAGCGACGCCGAACGCCATCAGCGCGCCACGTTCCGCGGCGCTGGTGTCGCCGGCCGGCAGCCAGCCGAGATGGCCGACGAGGATCAGTATCCCAGCACAGGACAGCGCGAGCAGCGAGGCGAAGGCCGCGACGCGGCGCGAGGCCGACAGCGCAGCTTCGAGCGGGACCACGACCAGCCAGATCGCTGCGAATGATTCGATGCCGCCGGTGCTAATCGCAACCGCCATGATCAGGCCAGCGAGCGCTAGCGACGACAGCACATGCGCGCCTTCATAGCGGCCGGTGCGCGACAGGAACCAGGACAACAGGATTGGCGCGATCAGCCAGGCGAAGGCGGCCACCTCGATCGCGCTCGGCGCGCCGCGCATGGCGAGATAGACCGGGAATGCGGCAAAGGCGGCCAGGCTGCCAAGCAGCCGCGGCGCCATGAAGGCACGATGGCGCGCTCGCGTCAGCGCATCGTAACGCGCGGAAGGATGCAGCAGCGCATCGAGACAATCGCGGATGATACTCAAAACTGTCACGGGTCTCGCGCTTCGGCTCACTCGTCGAGAAGACGCGCCGGAACGCCTCCTTATCGTTGAGCCACCGTGTCAGAGCGACCTTAAACGAGTGCTAAGGCAATGCGGCGCGCGGCTGGACACGGTGTCATCGCGGAGATTTTTAGGCGATTTGAACACGTCTTCAGCGGGGATGGTGAACACAGGGTTTCACCTTCCCCCGCATGGTTTCGAATTGGTGGATATGCGAGCCGGCGGAATCACGGGCACAGGGCGTCAATCGAAAATTCACGAGAACGGGACTTGGAAAGATTTTTGCGTAAATTTTCCGCGAATTAAGCGGAAGGCAATCAGTTGGGATTTATCGAGAGTTGCTAGGTCCGACATCCGCGGAGATCGCCGCGGGGGATCTAACATACAGGTCGATAAGATGCGCTTTCTGCTTCGCATCACATTCTGGCTCGGGCTGGTGCTGGTGCTCCTGCCGCGGGACAAGACGCCCGAATCGGACAAGCTGCCGCAGATCGGCGCTGCCGACGCGGTGCAGGCTGCGACCGCGGCCGTCTCCGACATGACCCAGTTCTGCAAGCGCCAGCCGGCGGCCTGCGAGGTCGGCGGACAGGCCGCGACCATCATCGGCCAGCGCGCGCAGGACGGCGCGAAGAAAATCTACCAGATCATCAACGACAAGAAAGAGCAGCTCGAGAAGACCGACAAGAAGGCGCCCGACCACACCGGCTCGATCGCGCTGGCCGGCGAAGGCGACCTTGCTGCAGGCGAGGCGCCGCACGACACCCTGTCCCAGGACGATCTCGCGCTGGAATGGCGCGGCCCGGCGCCTGCAGAGGCGAATTAGCGCCCAAACCCTATCGATTTCGGCGCCTTGCGTCCCTATATTGGCCTGAACGGGAACACACGGGCCAGCATGACGACGATCGATGAAATCAGGGATAATTTCGAGATTCTGGACGAGTGGGACGACCGCTACCGGTACGTCATCGAGCTTGGCCGCGCCCTGGAACCGATGCCCGAGGCCGAGCATTCGGCCAAGAACAAGGTGAATGGCTGCGTCAGCCAGGTCTGGCTCGCCAAGCATGTCGACCGCAGCAATGGTGCGCCGATCCTGAAGTATCTCGGCGACAGCGACGCGCATATCGTGCGCGGGCTGGTCGCGATCGTGCTCGCGCTCTATTCGGGCCGCACGCCGCAGGAGATTCTCGCGACGGACGCCCTTGCCGTGTTCGACGAATTCGGCTTCCGCGATCACCTGACGCCGCAGCGGTCCAACGGACTGCGCTCGATGGTCGAGCGCATCAAGACCGACGCAAAAGAGGCGCTCGCGGACGCATCGTGAGAAGTTACTTCCGCTTCCGCTGCTGCTGCCCCAGTCCCATCTGCTTCGCAAGCTGCGAGCGCGCCACTGCATAGTTCGGCGCGACCATGGGATAGTCGGCCGGCAGGCCCCATTTCTCGCGGTATTGCTCCGGTGTCATGTTGTACTGGGTGCGCAGATGGCGCTTCAGCGACTTGAAGCGCTTGCCGTCTTCCAGACAGACCAGATAATCGGGCGCGATCGACTTCTTCAACGAAACCGCCGGCTTTGCCGGCTCGAGCGGCGCCGTCTCGGTGCGGCCTGACGAAACCCGCACCAGGGCGCCATGCACCTGGCTGATCAGGTTCGGTATCTCGCCGGACGGCGTCGGATTGTTGCTGAGATAGGCCGACACGATGCTCGCCGTCAGCTCGATGAAATTCTTAGCCCCGGCATCCGACATGGGCCCGACCTTTCCCTAACCTTGCATTCTCATGGATTGACGACGCCGAAGTATTCCGTGTCAACAATACGTTGGGCCAAAATACGACGACTGACGAGAATGAGCTGATTACTGAGGAAACGCCGACGCTTTACTTGTGCGCCTCAACTTGTGCGCCTCAGTCTCAGGACCGCTGGTCGAGATGGGCGCGCAGCTCGTCGATCGATGCGAAGCGCATCATGCCCTCCGGCATCTGCGCTTCGATCGAGCCGTCGGAATACAGCGAATAAGCCATGCCATCGACAATGCCGGATTTGAGCACGGTCACGGGCGCCTGCTCGGCCGCTGGTGCCGGGTCGGGTGGGGGCGGCGGCGGCGGGGCAGCTTCCACGAAGGTCGACGGCGAACGCGGCGGCGGGCGACGCCCGGCGGCCGGCGGTTCCGGTGCG
Source organism: Bradyrhizobium sp. Bra78 (assembly GCF_024519855.1). Taxonomy (NCBI): domain Bacteria; kingdom Pseudomonadati; phylum Pseudomonadota; class Alphaproteobacteria; order Hyphomicrobiales; family Nitrobacteraceae; genus Bradyrhizobium; species Bradyrhizobium sp. Bra78. Next base: position 467,466 of record NZ_JALJRE010000003.1, read on the forward strand.
CGCGTCCGGTCCGGCTTCGGCCAGGCGTCGTCAAAGCTCGCAGGCGGAACATCCGGTACGCCAGGCGCCGCTGACGGCTCTGCATGCGGCGGCGAGGCCTCGCCGGCCTTCGCCTCCGCACGCTCGCGCTCCTTGCGGGAGGTCGAGGCGAACAGCAAGTTGCGCCGGCGCGGTGGTTCAGGAGTTTCGGGCAGCGCTGGAACCTCCGGTTCCGGCGGCGGCTCGACGCGCGGACGCTCGCGCGCGGACGCTTCGTTCTGCCACGGTGGCGGGCCTCCGGCCGGCGGTGGCGGCGCCGGCTCGATCCTGGCTGCGCTCCCCGCTTCGGGCGCGGGCGCTCCAGGCATCCCGAGACCGGGCAGCACGGGCCTCACTCGAACCTCGGACGCTGCGGCTGATCCAGCGAGCCGGCGGGCGATGCCCTTCAGTTCCGCGACCACGACATAGAGACCGGCCAGTAACATCCCGGAGCAGACCCCGATGGTGCCGGAGATTATGAGAGTGCTGCCGAGACTGAATTCCCTGACGGTAAAGCCAAACAGGATCGCAAGGAGGCCCGCCAAAATGGCGAAAATCCCAGCGATCAACAGAGCCACGGTCATCGAACTCACCCCCGGCCGCGCATCCACACGCGACACCCGTCACGCCACGATACCGTCATACGGCGCTCCACGCCAACGGCGAATTCGGGCCTGCGTTCCTAATGAGAAGGAAATCAGGGACTTATTCACATTCCCTTCAGCTACGGCCCGCTACGTCTAGGCTCGCTCTCAAGTTTCTGGTTTTGCTGCGTCGCATCAGGAATTTAGCTATAATGCCCAATTACTTGGTAATGGAACTGCGCTATAGGGATTTCGGGGAGCAGGCCCGCGCGCGCCAGCAGGGCCAACAGGGGATTCCGGGTCACCAATAGCCATGACATCCATCACGACTTCGGCGATCGATACGCCCCTGCGGCGGTCGGTTGAACGGACTTGCGACGATCTTGCCATGCTGGTGCTGGCCGCGGTCGCCGTCATTGCAGGCTTGACCTTCCGCGACTACGGGCTCGGCTGGGACGACTACACCCACGCTGAATATGCCGACCTGCTGCTGCGCATGTTCGGTTCCGGCTTCAGGGACACCGCGGCGCTCTCCTTCGCCAACCTTTATATGTACGGCGGCGGCTTCGACATGGTCGCAGCCCTCCTGCACAAGGTGATTCCGCTCGAGCTGTTCGAGACGCGCCGTCTGCTCGGCGCGGTCGTCGGCGTGATCGGGCTTGCGGTGACGTGGCGGCTCGGCCGCCGTGTCGGCGGCCCGCTTGCGGGTCTTGCCTCGCTCCTGCTGCTCGCGCTCTGCCCGATCTTCTACGGCCACATGTTCATGAATCCGAAGGATGCGCCCTTCGCGGTGGCCATGATCATCCTGATGCTGGGCCTCGTCCGCCTCGCCGAGGAATATCCGCAGCCTTCGCCGCGCACGATCCTGATCGTCGGCTTCGGCTCGGGCCTGTCGCTCGGCTGCCGCATCCTCGGCGGGCTCGCGCTGGTCTACGCCATGGTCGGCTTCCTCCCGCTGTTCCTGGAGGAACTGCGCACCGAAGGCGTTCGCGAGGCGGCCCGCCGCTTCGCCCATGTCGTCTACGTGCTGCTGCCCGGCCTCGTGTTCGGCTACCTCGTGATGGGCCTGATCTGGCCGTGGTCGATCATGGAGCCGGGCAATCCGTTCGAGGCGCTGACCTACTTCTCGCACTTCTTCGAGAAGCCCTGGAAGGAGATGTTCGACGGCGCGATCGTGTCCGTGCCCGACATGCCCTGGTCCTATCTGCCGACGCTGTTCGCGCTCCAGCTGCCCGAGGTGATGCTGGTGCTGATGGCCGGCGCCGCGGTCAGCACTTTCGCCATGCTGCCGCGCCGCGAGGTTGCAGCGCGCCGCAAGACCATCCTGCTGATGCTGACGCTGGCGGCGACGCTGCCGCTCGCCATTGCGATGGTGAAGCGGCCGGCGCTCTACAACGGCATCCGCCATTTCGTGTTCGTGATCCCGCCGATGGCAGTGCTCGGCGGCGTCGCCTTCGGCTGGGTCATGGAGCGCCTGCGCGTCAACCACCGCACCTGGCAGCCGGTCGTGCTCGCGACCTTCTGCTTCGGCCTCGCGCTGTCGCTCGCCGAGATGATCCGGCTGCACCCCTATCAATACACCCACTTCAACCACATCGCCGGCACCGTGCGCGGCGCCGACGAGCGCTTCATGCTGGACTATTGGGGCCTGGCGCTGAAGCAGGCTTCGGACGAGCTGCGCGAGCAGATCGTCGAGCGGCAGGAAGTGCCGCCGGGCAATCGCAAGTGGAAGGTCGCGGTGTGCGGTCCGCAGCGCCCCGCGCAAGTCGCACTCGGGCCCGACTTCACCATCGGTTGGGATTCCAACGCGGCCGATTTCGCGATGACGCTCGGCGAGTTCTACTGCAAGGGCCTCACCGCACCGGTCATGGTCGAGATCAAGCGCGACGACGTGGTGTTCGCGCGCGTCTACGACATCCGCGGCCGCAGCATTTCCAGCCTGCTCTCGATCCCGGCACCGTAATATTCTTCCCCGGACCCGCTGGCTCCATGCGGGCTACGCTGGACTGCCGCGCTTTCGGCGCCTTGCCGCCGCCCCCAACCGCGACTACGCTGCCGCCCCGCAACAACGATGTTCGGAGAGACCAGCCATGTCGCCAGCGGAAGCGCGCCTGAAGGAAGTGCCGTCGAACATGACGGAGGCCGAGTGGCAGCAACGGGTCAATCTCGCCGCCTGCTACCGCCTCGTCGCGCTCTACGGCTGGGACGATCTGGTCGATACCCACATTTCCGCGCGCGTCCCCGGCCCCGATCATCACTTCCTCATCAACCCCTACGGGCTGATGTTCGACGAGATCACGGCCTCCAGCCTCGTCAAGGTCGATCTGCACGGCAACCAGCTCTCCGAGAGCGAGTACAGCATCAATCCGGCCGGCTTCACCATCCATTCGGCGATCCACGAGGTGCGCGAGGACGCAATCTGCGTGCTGCATCTCCACACCCTCGACGGCACCGCGGTGTCGAGCAGCGCCGAAGGGCTGCTGCCGCTGAACCAGACGGCCCAGCTCGTCACCCACGACCTCGCCTATCACGACTATGAAGGCATCGCGCTCGACCATGACGAGCGGCCGCGGCTGCAGAAGGATCTCGGCGACCACAACCACATGCTGCTGCGCAATCACGGCACGCTGACGGTCGGCCGCTCGGTCGCCTCCGCCTTCGAGCGCATGTACCACCTCGAGCGCGCCTGCTCGATGCAGGTGCGCACGCGCGCGCTGGGCACGCCGGTCTATCCGGTGGACGATGTCGCGATCGACAAGAACACCGAGCTGCTCGCCAACCGCGACCGTGCCGAGCTGCGCGCGACGAACCTCGTGTGGCCGCCGCTGCTGCGCAAGCTCGACCGCGAACTGCCGGGCTATCGGTCTTGAGATTTTCGGGATTCGGTGTAGGGTAGCTGCCAACGAACCTCTACGCCTTTTGGAATGAAACGCCGCCCAATTCCGGGCGGCGTTTTTATTTTGGGGCGGCCTCCTTGGCTCGTCATGCGCGGGCTCGACCCCCGCATCCATCGCAAAATGATCTTGCCTGATGACGGCGTTGATGCCGAAGCCCTACTTCACCTCCGCCAGCGCAGCCAGGATGCGGGCCCAGGAGCGGATGCCTTTCTGGAAGCTGCGGAGGTCGTACTTCTCGTTGGGCGAGTGGATGTTGTCGTCATCCAATCCGAAGCCGACCAGCAGCGAGTCGAGCCCAAGCGTACGCTTGAAGTCGGCGACGATCGGGATCGAGGCGCCCGAGCCCATCAGCACGGTCTCCTTGCCCCATTCCTCCGTCAGCGCCTTGCTGGCCGCTGCGAGCGGCTTCATGTTCCAGTCGAGCGCGACCGCCGGCGCGGCGGAATGGTCGCCGAACTCGACCTTGCAGTCGCCCGGAAGCCGCGCCGTCACGTAGTCGCGGAAGGCCTTGCGGATCCTCTGGGGGTCCTGCCCCTCGACCAGGCGGAACGAGACCTTTGCCGAGGCATGCGACGGGATCACCGTCTTGGAGCCCTCGCCGATATAGCCGCCCCAGATGCCGTTGACGTCGCAGGTCGGGCGCGAGGAGGCCTGCTCGATCAGCAGCCGTCCCTTCTCGCCGGCCGGGATCGACAGGCCGATCGGCTTGAGGAACATCTCGGGCGTCAGGTTGAGCTTCTTCCACTGCTCCAGGATGTCGGGCGGCAGATCCTTCACCCCGTCGTAGAAGCCGGGGATGGTGATGCGGTTGTCGTCGTCGAACAGGCCGCCGAGGATCTTGGTCAGCACCCGGATCGGGTTCATCGCGCTGCCACCGAACACGCCGGAATGCAGATCGCGATTGGCGGCCGTGATCTTCAGCTCCTCGTAGAGCAGACCGCGCAGCGAGGTCGTGATCGCCGGCGTGTTGCGGTCCCACATGCCGGTGTCGCAGACCAGCACATAGTCGGCCTTGAACTCGTCCTTGTTGGCCTCGATGAAGGGCACGAAATTCTTCGAGCCGACCTCCTCCTCGCCTTCGATCAGGAAGGTGACGTCGATCGGCAGCGAGCCGGTCACCTTCTTCCACGCGCGGCAGGCCTCGACGAAGGTCATCACCTGGCCCTTGTCGTCCTCGGCGCCGCGCGCAACGATGATCTTGCGGCCGTCGGCGTGGTCGGTGACCACGGGCTCGAACGGCGGACGGTGCCAGAGATCGAGCGGATCGACCGGCTGCACGTCGTAATGGCCGTAGAAGATCACATGCGGCCGCCCGCCCGCCCTGGTCATGCCGACGATGGCGGGATGGCCGGCCGTGGGCCTCACTTCCGTGGCGACACCGAGGCTGGCGATGTCCTTGGCAAGATGTTCGGCCGCCGCCTTGCAATCGGCGGCGAAGGCCGGATCCGCGGAGATCGACTTGATCCGCAACAGCGAGAACAGCCGCTCCAGGCTGTTATCAAAATCCTTGTCGATGTGGTCGAGCACGGATTGAAGCTGCGCATTGGCCATGGTCGATTCCCTACGTTCGGGTCCCAAAAATCGGGAGCTCAGGATGTCTTTTCAAGAAGTCTTGGCTCTTCAAGAAGTCTGGCTTTTACCGCTACCGCAGGCTCGGAGCCAGCCGCAACCGGGGGATGGCGGATGTGCCATGCGAGGCAACCTGCGAGGATGGCCGTGGCGGCGAGGTTATTGCCCCAGGCCTGGGTGACGTTGGGAAACCACGGCAGCGACAGCAGCATGAGGGCGCCGGCCGCGCCCAAAGCGAGCCAGGTTCCAAGCCGCACGTTCGCCCGCTCGTCGAAAGCGGCACGATGCATCAGCACCGTCATCGGGAAGAACAGCCACATGAAGTAGTATTGCCGCGCCAGGGGCGATGCCACCGTCATCAGGCAGAACAGGATGCCCAGCTCCTCGGCGTCGGAACGCGCCGTTCGCCGTGCTTGCCGGGGCATGACCGCGACGAAGCCGAGCCCGAGCAGCGCCGACAGCGCCAGCACGATCCAGTTCGCCGTCCTGTAGTCGACGTCGATGACATTCATCGTGCGCGGCGGCTTGTTGGGATCCTCCTGATTGTAGTTGATCGGCCGGACCAGGCGATGCGTGACCGCAATGAGGGACTGGTTCACCCACGACCAGTTCTGCTCGTCGCGCTGGCCAAAACCCTTTTCCGAGCTCGAGCCGACCATGGCGTTATACCAGGTCTCGAGCTCGGCGGCGTTGCGCTCGAAGCCACGGATCGGCGCCGGCACGACATAGAGAAGGATGCCGGTGAAGGCGACCGTAGCGGCGACGGCGGCCCACTTCCGACGCCAGACCAGGTAGGGCAGAACCGCAATCGGAAACACCTTAATGGCGGTCGCGAGCGCGAACATGAAACCCGCGAGCCAGGAGCGCTGATGCTGCAAGCTCCAGAAGCCGTAGAGCATCATCGCCAGCAGCACGAGGTTCGGCTGGCCAAGATCGAACATGTCGAACACGAAGGTCACGGTGACGATGGCGGGCAGCGCCTCCAGCCAGGGGGCCGGCCTGCGGCCCGAAGCGGTCATGGCATTTGAGAGCATCCCGGTGTACCACCACGCCACGATATTGAGGATCGACAGCACGCTGTAGAGCGCGATCTTGCCGAACCAGCTCGGGATCGCCAGCAGGATCGCCGGCAGCGGTGGATAGATGAATTCGAAATACGCACCGATGTCGCCGGGATAAAGCGGCCCGCCCTGCAACACCTGCTGCCCGGCCCAGTACCACAGCCCGTAATCCTTGGTCTTGCCGTGGCCGAATATCTCGGGACCGAGGACATCGGCGGTCAGGACGAAGCAGCAGAGCAGGAAGAGCAGGTCGAGCGGCGCACGCAGCGACAGGGTTCTGAATGCGAGGGGTTCGGCGAAAGATTCGGTTGAGGTCACGGTGCGGTCCAGTCAGGGACCATAGCACCTAGCAGACCGACGGACGCTTGGAGAGTCCTGTTCACCCTAATTTGTACCGGTCGCGCACGAGGGCCGGGTTTGCGGACAGATTGCCTCGAACGGGGCTTTCTGCCTATCGACGCAGCAAGCCGCCGAGCGCGCCACGGACCAGGGTGCGGCCGATCGAGCCACCAATCTGGCCGGCGACCGACTTGCCGAGATTGGCGGCCATCCCCCCGATCACCTGGTTCGTCACCGATCGCGTCACGTCGCGCGCGATGACCTGGCCCGTCGACAGGCGACCGCGCTTGACGTTGGTGCCGAAGATGGTGCCGACCATCGAGCCGATCTGGCCGAGGATGCCGCCGCCACCACCAGCCGGACCGCCATCGGCAATCGCAGCCGTCCCGGCAATGCGCTTCTGGATCATCTCATAGGCGGACTCTTCATCAACGGTGGTGTCGTATTTGCCCTTCACCGGGCTCGCATCCATGATCGCCTTGCGCTCTTCCGGCGTGATCGGTCCGATCCGGGCCGATGGCGGTCGGATCATCACCCGCTCGACCATCGCCGGCGTGCCGTTGCCTTCGAGGAAGGACACCAGTGCTTCGCCCTTGCCGAGCTCCATGATCACCTTGGTGGTATCGAGCTTCGGGTTGGGCCTGAAGGTCTGTGCTGCGGCGGCGACCGCCTTCTGGTCGCGCGGGGTGAAGGCGCGCAGCGCGTGCTGCACCCGGTTGCCGAGTTGCCCGAGCACGCGGTCGGGGACGTCGATCGGGTTTTGCGTAACGAAATAGACGCCGACGCCCTTGGAACGGATCAAGCGGACCACCTGCTCGATCTTGTCCATCAGCGCCTTCGGCGCGTCGTTGAACAGCAGATGCGCCTCGTCGAAAAAGAACACGAGCTTCGGCTTGGGCAGGTCGCCGGCCTCGGGCAGCTCCTCGAACAGCTCCGACAGCATCCAGAGCAGGAATGTCGCGTAGAGCCGTGGGCTCTGCAGCAGCTTGTCGGCGACGAGGATGTTGACCATGCCGCGGCCGTCGCGATCGGTCTTCATGAAGTCCTTCAGCGTCAGCGCAGGCTCGCCGAAGAATTTGGTGCCGCCCTGGTTCTCCAGCACCAGGAGCTGGCGCTGGATGGTGCCGACGGTGGCCTTGGTGACATTGCCAAAGCCCTGGGCCGCCTTCCGGATGTCGGCAAGCGGATCATCGGCCGCGTCCGGCCCCTTCTTGCCGCTGTCGGGCACGATGGCATCGAGCAGCGCGCGCAGATCCTTCATGTCGACCAGGACAAGGCCGTTGTCGTCGGCGACGCGGAAGGCGACGTTGAGCACGCCCTCCTGCACGTCGTTCAGATCGAGCATGCGCGCGAGCAGAAGCGGTCCCATTTCCGTGACGGTCGCCCGTACCGGATGGCCCTGCTCGCCGAACACGTCCCAGAACACCGTCGAGAACTGGTCGGGCTCGAACGTCAGTCCCATCCCGGTAGCGCGCTTGACGATGAAATCCGTGGGCACGCCGACCTCGGAGATGCCGGAGAGGTCGCCCTTGATGTCGGCAGCGAAGACCGGAACACCGGCGCGCGCAAATCCTTCCGCCATGACTTGCAGCGACACCGTCTTGCCGGTTCCGGTTGCACCTGTGACGAGGCCGTGGCGATTGGCGAGCGCCAGCGTCAGCCATGCCTGCTCGTCTCCCTTGCCGACGAAGATCTTGTCGTCGGTGTCGCCGAGCTTGCTGTCCTGTGCGGTCATTATTCTCTCTGATCTGTCTGACGCGTTTCGCTGATCGAAACTCAAATGCACCAGTTCCGTAGTTTAACGCATGTCGCGCGCCGATTGAAACCATTCAACGCGGCCTCGGCATGCGACATTGCCGGAAACCAATGAGCGACATCAGCCGAAAGTAGGAATGACGCATTCGCACCGCGGCATTTTTTTGCCGATTCGATCTCCGCTCTTGCATCGCTGCAACACTTCTCGCGCGTTCGAGAACGAATCGGAACGTTGGTGGCGTTCATCGCTTGTATTTCACATCACACCGGCTCAAGATCATTTTGAAAGCAATACTCCGGCATGTGAACCGGCTGAGGGGCAGGCCATATGGACGAGCTGATCGGGCGGCTGGCGACAAACGCCAGCATAGATAGTGCTGTCGCTGAAAAGACCGTCGGCATTATCCTGGGCTTCCTCCGCAACGAGGGTCCTTCCGACATCGTCAAGGCTCTGATCGATCATATCCCCGGTGCGGAGGGCGCAATCGAGGCGTCCGGCAGCGGCGGCGGGCTGTCGCGGCTGATGGGCGGCGGCCTGATGGCGGTCGGGACACGTCTGATGGGCCTGGGCCTCGGTATGTCCGAGATTCAGAACGTCGCCCGTGAACTTTTTCGCTTCGGCCGAGACAAAATCGGAGCGGATCAGATGGGCAAGATCATCGCGGGGACCCCGGGCCTCAGCCAGTTCGCCTGAAGCCTGCGCATTTCATATCGAGCATCATGACATATCCGATCTCCGAGATTGAGGGCCTGTCGACCTTTGCCGCCAACAAGTTGAAGGCGCAAGGTATCCGCACCACCGACGCGCTGCTCGAGGCGGCCTCGACCGTGAAGGGCCGCAAAGCGCTCTCCGCCAAGACCGGCATCAGCGAGCAGTTGCTGCTGGAATGGGCCAACGTCTCCGACTACATGCGTATCCCCGGCATGGGCAGGGCCAAGGTCGGCCTGGTCCGCGCCGCCGGCGTTACCACCGTGCGCGAGCTCGCCTATCGAAATCCGGCGAGGCTCGCCCAGAGCATGCGGGATGCCAACGAGAAGAAAAAGCTCCTCCGCATCCTGCCTTCAGAGAAGTCGGTCGGCGACATCATCGCCAAGGCAAAGAAGCTGCCGCCGAAGATTTCGTATTAGCCTGCTTTCCATCCGCGCCATTCTCTCCCCGTCATCCTGAGCTACTCGTCGTGGGACGCAACGCGTCTGACGACGAACCTCGAAGGATGCACGGCCACGCTGCGAGAGCCGGGCGGTCGCCCTTCGAGGGCCGCTGAAGAAGCGGCCACTCCAGTATGACGGTGAAACAGCAGCGCGCGTTGCCGCCAATCCCGTCTTGACTCCCCCTCCCCGGCAGCTAAAGCGAGCCGCATGAATGCCTCGCCCTCCCCATCCGTCCCGGCGGCCGGTTCAGTCGGGCATGATTTGCTGCGGACGCTGCTGGAGCGGCCGATCCCGGCAGTGATGGGTGTGCTCAACGTCACCCCTGATTCCTTCTCCGACGGCGGCGAATTCGTCGCACCAGAGCAGGCGCTCTCGCGGGCGCGCGCGATGATCGAGGCCGGGGTCGACATCATCGATATCGGCGCCGAGTCCACCCGGCCCTACACGGGTGCCAAGGCCGTCACGGTTGCCGACGAGCTTGCCCGGCTGAAGCCGGTGCTGTCAGGCGTCGTGGCGCTCGGCGTTCCCGTGTCGATCGACAGCATGAAGGCCGAAGTCGTGGCCTTTGCGCTCGACCAGGGTGCCGTGATCGCCAACGACGTCTGGGGCCTGCAACGCGACGCCGCCATGGCGCCGCTGGTGGCCGCGAGGGGCGTCCCCGTCATCGTCATGCACAACCGCGACAGCGTCGATCCCGCCATCGACATCATCGCGGACATGAAGGCGTTCTTTCAGCGCTCGCTGGAGATCGCGGCACAAGCCGGCATCGCCCGTGACAAGATCGTGCTCGACCCCGGCATCGGCTTCGGCAAGACGGCCGAGCAGAGCATGATTGCGCTGGCGCGGCTGCGCGAACTCGAAATGTTCGGCCTGCCGGTCCTGGTCGGCGCCTCGCGCAAGCGTTTCATCGCCTCGGCCTCGCCGTCGGAGCCGAAAGAGCGGCTCGCCGGCTCGATCGCCGCGCATCTGATCGCCGCCCGGCGCGGCGCAAAGATCATCCGGACCCATGACGTCGCCGAGACCCTGCAGGCCCTGCGGGTCGCAAACGCAATCGAGAGCAAGCAATGACCGATACGATCTTCGTGACCGGCCTGTCGATCCATGCCCGCCACGGCGTGATGGATCACGAAACCGAAGTCGGACAGCGTTTCGTCATCGACCTCGAACTCCATACCGACCTGTCGGAGCCTTCGCGCTCCGACCGCCTCGCCGACACGGTGTCCTACGCCGAAGTCGTGGCGACCACGACCGCGGCGTTCAAGAACACCAATTACAAGCTTTTGGAGCGCGCCGCCGGCGCGGTCGCGGATGCCATCCTGTCGCACTTCCCGCGTATCCGAGCCGTGAAGATCACCGTGCACAAGCCGCATGCGCCGATCGCGGCGATCTTCGACGACGTCGGCATCATTCTGACGCGCTCGCGGCACCCCTGACATGGCGAGCGTCCTCATTGCGCTCGGCGGCAATGTCGGCGACGTCCGCGCGACGTTCGGGAAGGCGATCGCCCATGTCTGCGGCATGGCGCAGGCCGCGCTGATCGCGCGCTCATCGGACTATGCGACCCCGCCCTGGGGCGACGAGGACCAGGCTCCCTTCATCAACGCCTGCATCGAAATCGACACCGGCCTCGATCCGCACGCACTGCTGTTCGTGATGCAGAAGGTCGAGCAGAAATTCGGCCGCACGCGGGACAAGGAGCGGCGCTGGGGCCCGCGCACGCTCGATCTGGACATGATCGCCTATGACGATGTCAGCCTGCACAAGCCCGACCTGACCCTGCCGCATCCGCGCCTGTTCGAGCGCGCCTTCGTGCTGGTGCCGCTGGCCGAGATTGCACCCGACCGCGTGATCGCAGGCATTCGCGTGCGTGACGGGCTCGCCAGCGTCTCGACGCAAGGCATTGAGCGGCTTCCGGATACCGGTTAACCAAAAACAACCGTTTGCAGGGACGGCCGGCCGTGGCAATTTCGCCTGCGAATAACAAGATTTTCGGGAGCCCCTCGCCGCATGACCTCCGTGACTGACGAACTGCCTCTGGCGGCGGATTTTCCCAGGGCGACCGTCGAAGACTGGCGCAAGCTGGTCGATGGCGTGCTGAAGGGCGCGCCGTTCGAGAAGCTGGTCGGCAAGACCTATGACGGCCTCAGGATCGATCCGCTCTATCCGCGCGCCAAGGGCGTTGCGCCCGTGGTGGGACGGCCGCCGGCCGCGCCCTGGCAGATCATGCAGCGGATCGACCATCCCGATGCGATGCTGGCGAATAAGCAGGCGCTGACCGATCTCGAGAACGGCGCAACCGGGCTCGCGCTGGTGTTCGCCGGAGGCAACGGCGCTTACGGTTTCGGCCTGGAACCTTCGGCCGATGCGGTCGCAAAGGTCTTGAAGGACATTCATCTCGACGCCGGCATCGGCATCGAGCTCCAGATCGGTCCGCAATCGCAGATGGCGGCGATCCATGTCGCGGAATATGTGAAGAGCAACGGCATCGATCCTGCCGCCTGCGACATCCGCTTCGGGCTCGATCCGCTCGCCGCCGGCGCGGTGTGGGGCCACAGCCCCTATACCTGGGACGAGATCGTTCCTGCCGTCACCGGCGGCATCAAGGGCCTCGCCGCGCTCGGCTTCAAGGGGCCGTTCGCGTCTGCCGACGGACGCGTGATCCACGATGCCGGCGGCTCCGAGGTACAGGAGCTTGCCTTCGTGCTCGCCTGCGGCGTCGCTTATTTGCGCGCGATCGAAGGCGCCGGCGTTCCGCTGGAAGCCGCGCAGGGAATGGTTTATGCGCGTCTCTCTGCCGATGCCGACCAGTTCCTGACCATGGCAAAATTCCGCGCGTTGCGGCTGTTGTGGGCACGCATCGAAACGGCATGCGGATTGACACCGAAGCCGCTGTTCATTGCCGCCGATACGGCCTGGCGCATGCTGACGCAGCGCGACCCTTACGTGAACATGCTGCGCGCGACCATTGCGACGTTCGCAGCGGGGCTCGCCGGTGCCAACGCGATCACCGTGCTGCCGCATACGCTGGCGCTGGGGTTGCCGGATCCATTCGCGCGTCGCGTGGCGCGCAACACGCAAGCCCTGCTGCTGGAAGAAAGCAACCTTGCCAGGGTCAGCGATCCCGCGGCCGGCGCAGGCGGCATCGAGACGCTGACCGCGCAGCTGTGCGAGGCGGCCTGGGCGCTGTTCCAGGACAGCGAGAAAGCCGGCGGCGCCTTCGCCGCGCTTCAGCAGGGCGTGTTCCAGAGCAGGGTCGCGGCCGCGCGAAAAGCGCGTGACGCCAACATTGCAAAGCGCCGCGACGTGTTGACCGGTGCCAGCGAGTTTCCGAACCTGCATGAGCGCGAGACCACGGTGCTGAAGGCGACGCCGGTTGCGCTCGCCCCCTACGGCGAGCAGAAATACAATTTCGATGCGCTGCCGCCGATCCGGCTTGCGGAACCGTTCGAGGCGCTGCGCGACAAATCCGATGCCGCGCTGAAGGCGCGCGGGGCACGACCAAAAGTGTTTTTGGCCAATCTCGGTACGCCCGCCGACTTCACGGCGCGCGCGACCTTTGCCAAGAGCTTGTTCGAATCCGGTGGGATCGAGGCCGTTGACAGCGAGGGCTTTGCCGATCCGGCCGAGCTGGCTGCCGCCTTCAAGGCCTCCGGCGCCGAGCTCGCCTGCCTTTGTTCCAGCGACAAGGTCTATGCGGAACACGCCGAAGCCGCGGCGAAGGCCCTGCAAACCGCAGGCGGGCGACATATCTATCTGGCAGGCCGCCCGACTGATGCCGAGGCGGCGCTCCGTGCGGCCGGCGTCACGGGCTTCGTTTTCGCCGGCGGCGATGCGCTTGCCACGTTGCAAGACGCTTATCGACGTATGGAGCAGGCATGACCGAAGTGGGCAAACCAGTCTTCACCGGCGGCTGCCAATGCGGCGCAGTGCGCTTCGCGGTCACGGCCACGCCGAACCGGGTCTCGATCTGCCACTGCCGGATGTGCCAGAAGGCGAGCGGTGCGCCGTTCGCCTCCTTCGCCGACATCAACCGGGCGGATTTCGCCTGGACCAAGGGAAAGCCGTCGTTCTTCCGCTCCTCCACGATTGCGGACCGCGGCTATTGCGCCGCCTGCGGCACGCCTCTCAGCTTCGGCCGTATCGACGGCGATCGGATCGAGATCATGACCGGCGCCTTCGACCGACCCGACCAGCTGGTGCCGACACGGCAATATGGAACGGAATCCCGCCTCGGCTGGGTGGTGGGAATCTCCAATCTGCCGAGCCAGACCACGCAGCAGAATTACGGGCCGGAGAAGATGGCGACCATCGTCAGCCATCAGCATCCGGATCATGATTGAGCGTCTATGATATGGTCGAAACCATGAGCCGCATTCCCAATTTCGCCGACGTCGCCTTCGAGCGCATCGCCACCGCCGCGCCGTCAGGCAGCGCCGAACCGTGGCTGACACCCGAGGGCATCCTGGTGAAATCAGCCTATGGCGAGGCCGATCTGGCCGGGCTCGATTTCCTCGACACCTATCCGGGCATCGCGCCCTATCTGCGCGGCCCCTACCCGACCATGTATGTCAACCAGCCCTGGACCGTCAGGCAATATGCCGGTTTCTCCACGGCGGAGGATTCCAACGCGTTCTACCGCCGCAACCTGGCTGCCGGACAGAAGGGCCTTTCGGTCGCCTTCGATCTCGCCACCCATCGCGGCTATGACAGCGATCATCCGCGCGTCGGCGGCGACGTCGGCATGGCCGGCGTTGCTATCGATTCCATCTACGACATGCGCACGCTGTTCGCAGGCATCCCGCTCGACCAGATGAGCGTGTCCATGACCATGAACGGCGCGGTGCTGCCGATCCTCGCGCTCTACGTCGCTGCCGCAGGCGAACAGGGCGTGGCGCCGGAAAAGCTCTCGGGCACCATTCAGAACGACATTCTGAAAGAGTTCATGGTGCGCAATACCTACATCTATCCGCCCGCGCCCTCGATGCGGATCATCTCGGACATCTTCGCCTACACTTCGCAGAAGATGCCGAAATACAATTCGATCTCGATCTCCGGCTATCATATGCAGGAGGCCGGCGCGACACAGGATCTCGAGCTCGCCTATACGCTGGCCGACGGTGTCGAATATCTTCGCGCCGGTCTTGCGGCCGGCCTCGACGTCGACCGCTTCGCGCCGCGGCTGTCGTTCTTCTGGGCGATCGGCATGAACTTCTTCATGGAGGTCGCCAAGCTGCGCGCCGCGCGCCTGCTCTGGGCCAAGCTGCTGAAGCCGTTCAACCCGAAGGACCCGCGCTCGCTGTCGCTGCGCACGCACAGCCAGACTTCAGGCTGGTCGCTGACCGCGCAGGACGTGTTCAACAACGTGATGCGCACGACCGTGGAGGCGATGGCGGCGACGCAAGGCCATACCCAGTCGCTGCACACCAATGCGCTCGACGAAGCGCTCGCGCTGCCGACCGATTTCTCGGCGCGCATCGCCCGCAACACCCAGCTCTTCCTGCAGCAGGAGAGCGGTACCACCCGCGTCATCGATCCCTGGGGCGGCTCGTATTATGTCGAGCGGCTGACGCGCGATCTCGCCGCGAAGGCCTGGAGCCATATCCAGGAGGTCGAGGAGCTCGGCGGCATGGCCAAGGCCATCGAGGCCGGCGTGCCCAAGCTGCGCATCGAGGAGGCCTCGGCCAAGACCCAGGCCCGGATCGATGCCGGCAAGCAGGCGGTGATCGGCGTCAACAAGTACAAGCCGACGGATGAGGCTCCCATCGACATCCTCAAGGTCGACAACACCAATGTCCGCCGGCTCCAGATCGACAAGCTGACACGGCTGAAGTCCGAGCGCAGCCAGAAGGACGTCGATGCCGCGCTCGCCGCGCTGACGCGCTCGGCCGGCGAAGGCAACGGCAATCTGCTCGCGCTGGCCATCGACGCCGCGCGGGCGAAGGCGACCGTCGGCGAGATTTCGGACGCGATGGAGAAGGTGTTCGGCCGGCACCGTGCCGAGATCAAGTCCATCACCGGCGTCTACAAGCGGGAGGCGTCCACCATGGGCAACCAGGTCGAGAAGGTTCAGGCGCTGATCGATACCTTCGAGGAGGCGGAAGGCCGCCGGCCGCGCATCCTGGTGGCCAAGATCGGCCAGGACGGCCACGACCGCGGCCAGAAGGTGATTGCGTCCGCGTTTGCCGATATCGGCTTCGACGTCGACATCGGGCCGCTGTTTGCCACGGCGGACGAAGCCGCGCGACAGGCCGTCGAGAACGACGTCCACATCCTCGGCGTCTCCTCGCTGGCCGCCGCCCACCTCACCGCCGTGCCGGAGCTGAAGGCCGCGCTGAAGAAGCAGGGCCGCGACGACATCATGATCATCGTCGGCGGCGTGGTGCCGCCGCAGGATTACGACGCGCTCTACGCCGCCGGGGCGGAGGCGATCTTCCCGCCAGGCACGGTCATCGCGGACGCGGCCGAGGAGCTGATCCGCAAGCTGAACGCCCGGCTCGGGCATAGCGAGGCGGCGGAGTAGAGCCACCCTCATTCCCGAACACTCGGGCCCACGACAGCAGCCGAGCGGCCCTCGCCTGCTCCGCCGGGGCGTTGTAAAGCAGGGCATGGTTGAGAAGAAAGCTTCGCTGGACATCAAATCCCTCGCCCGCGACCTCCGCTCCGGCAGTCGCGCGGCCCTTGCCCGGGCGATCACGCTGGTGGAGAGCCGGCGCGGCGACCACCAGGCGCTGGCGCGGGAGCTGGTGCAGATGCTGCTGCCCGACACCGGCAAGGCGGTCCGCGTCGGCATCACCGGCTCGCCCGGTGTCGGCAAGTCCACTACCATCGATGTACTCGGCACTCACCTGATCGAGCACGGCCACAAGGTCGCGGTGCTCGCGGTCGACCCATCCTCGGCGCGCAGCGGCGGCTCGATCCTCGGCGACAAGACGCGGATGGCGCGGCTATCCGCCTCCGACAACGCCTTCATCCGCCCCTCGCCGTCGTCGGGCACGCTCGGCGGCGTCGCTGCGAAGACGCGCGAGGCGATGCTGCTCTGCGAAGCCGCCGGCTTCGACGTCGTGCTGGTCGAGACCGTCGGCATCGGCCAGTCCGAGACGGCGGTCTGCGATATGACCGATTTCTTCCTCGCCTTGATGCTGCCAGGCGGCGGCGATGAGCTGCAGGGCATCAAGAAGGGCCTGGTCGAGCTCGCCGACATGATCGCTATCAACAAGGCCGACGGCGACAATCTCAAGCGCGCCAACATCACCGCCGCCGACTATCGCGGCGCGCTGCATATCCTCAGCCCCCGCTCCGAACACTGGCATCCGCCTGTCGTCACCTATTCGGCACTGGCCGGCACCGGCATCGCCGAGCTTTGGCAGAAGGTCCTGGATCACCGCAAGGCGATGAACGCGTCCGGCGAATTCGCCGCACGGCGACGCGAGCAGCAAGTGAAGTGGATGTGGTCGATGCTGGAGCAGCGCATGCTGGCGCGGCTGCGCAGCGAGGCATCGGTGCGGACGAAGGTCAGGAAGATCGAGACTGAAGTGGCCGATGGCCATCTCACGCCGGCGATTGCCGCCGAGCAGATTCTGGAGTTGCTGCAATGAGCGAAAAGCTCCGCATTCTCCTCACCGGCTTCGGGCCGTTTCCCGGCGCGCCGTACAATCCAACCCAGCCGCTGGTGGCGCGACTGACGCAGCTGCGCCGTCCGGCCCTCGACGATGTCGCGATCGCGAGCCACATCTTCCCGGTGACCTATGGCGCCGTCGACCGGCAATTGCCCGAGGTGCTCGCGAAACAGAAGCCGGATGCGCTGCTGATGTTCGGCCTCGCCGCGCGCACGTCTTACCTGCGCATCGAGACCCGCGCGCGCAACGCCGTTACCATGCTCTGGCCCGATGCCGCCAACACCCGATCGAGCAAGCGCGGCATCGCCGGCCGTGCGGACGCGATGACGTTCGGCCCGCACACGGCAAGGCTGCTGCGCGCGGCGCGCCTCACCGGCATCGACGCCCGCGCCTCGCGCGATGCCGGCGCCTATCTCTGCAACTATCTGAGCTGGCGTGCGATCGAGCAGGTGAAGGCAGGCGGACCGCAGCTCGCGGCGTTCATCCATATTCCCCTGCTTGCGCGAAGCGGCGCGGTGCGGCGCAAGGGCGCACCTCGGATCACGCTGGACGAGCTGGTGGATGCCGGCGAAGCAATGCTGATGGAGATGGTGCAATTGGCACGGAAGGGGCGTGCTTCACTGGGGTAAACATTTAACCCTACCGCGAACAATCCCCACGTCCTCTGCCGCCCTGCGCTACCTAACCGCTGCGGACCCCCCGCGTCCGCCGGAGGACGCATCATGGACCTCAATCGCCGTCATCTCATCGGAGCTTCCACCGCAGGCATCGCCGGCGCGCTGGCCATGCCTGCCGACGCTGCGCGCGCGGCGCCGCTGACGTCCCTGCTCGGCCGCGACGCGACCCAATATGGTGTGCGACCCGGCAGCAGCGAGGACCAGACCCGCGCACTCCAGCGCGCGATCGACGAGGCCGCGCGTGCGCAGATGCCACTGGCGCTCCCGCCCGGAATCTACCGTGCTGGGCTGCTACGGCTTCCGAATGGCGCGCAGCTGATTGGCGTGCGCGGTGCCACAAAACTCGTCTTCACGGGCGGCGCCTCCGCGATCCAGAGCGACGGTTCGGACTCGATTGGCCTCACCGGCATCACCTTCGACGGCGGCGGCATTCCGCTGCCGACGCGACGCGGCCTGATCCAGGTGCTCGGTGGGCGCGACGTCCGCATCACCGATTGCGAGATCACCGGCTCCGGCGGCAGCGGTATCTGGCTCGAGCAGGTCTCGGGCGACATCTCCGGCAACGTTTTCACCAACATCGCCGTGACGGCGGTGGTCTCGTTCGACGCGCGGGGCCTCTGCGTCTCGCGCAACACCATCACCGGCACCAACGACAACGGCATCGAGATCCTGCGCACCGCGATCGGTGATGACGGGACGCTGGTCATTGACAACCGCATCGAGGACATCAAGGCCGGTCCCGGCGGCTCCGGCCAGTATGGCAACGCCATAAACGCCTTCCGGGCCGGCAACGTGATCGTGCGCGGCAACCGCATCAGGAACTGCGATTACTCGGCGGTGCGCGGCAATTCGGCCTCCAACATCCACATCACCGGCAACAGCGTCAGCGACGTGCGCGAGGTCGCGCTGTATTCCGAATTTTCGTTCGAAGCCGCCGTGATCGCGAACAATACGGTGGACGGCGCCGCCGTCGGCGTCTCCGTCTGCAATTTCAACGAGGGCGGCCGCATCGCCGTGGTCCAGGGCAACATCATCCGCAATTTGATCCCGAAGCGGCCGATCGGCACCGCGCCCGACGACGATGCCGGCATCGGCATCTACATCGAGGCGGATTCGACGGTGACCGGCAACGTGATCGAGAACGCGCCGTCCTACGGCATCGTCGCCGGCTGGGGCAAGTATCTGCGCGACGTCGCCATCACCGGCAACGTGATCCGCAAGGCGCTAGCCGGTGTCGGCGTCTCCGTGGTGCCGGGCGCCGGCACCGCGCTCGTCAACAACAACATGATCTCGGAAACCCCGCGCGGCGCCGTGGTCGGGCTCGATCATGCGCGCGCCGTGACATCTGATCTGTCGGCGGACGGCGCGCAGCGGTTCGCGCAGGTGGTGGTCGGCGGGAATGCGGTGCGGCGATAGGTGCCGCCTCTCGCCCGCCGAACCCTTAGAACGCGTTCCTCAGCAGCGGGTATTTCGCCTCCAGGCCGTCGAGGCTGAGGGTGAATTCGACGACGCGTTCGGGGGCTGCGACGATTTCGGCTGCCGGCGGCGAGAACTGCGGCAGAAGCGTTGCCATCGCCGCAGGCACGGTGGGCGGCGCCGTCACAATTGGTGCGGTGACGGGTGCCATTGCAACGGGCGCGGCATGCGGCGCGATCGGGGCTTCGGTGATTTCAGCGAGCACGTTCGGAGTGGGATCGAGCGCGACCGGCACGGCGGTCTCGGGGGCGATGTGCACGGCCTTCGGCTGCATGACCTGCGCCTCTTGCTCGCGCGGAGACATGCGGGGCATCGTCGCGGGCGACCAGCCGAATGCGGGCGACACGCTCGCAGCCGCCGCGGCGACGTCCGAACCGGTGGCAAGCGCGCGCCAGGTCTGGACGGCGCGCTTGGCTTCCTGGATGTTTTCAAGGAATGCGATCTCGGAGTGATAGCGGCGCCAGCGTCCGGTCTCGAACATCTCGGAAAGATGCTCGAGCCTCTGCTCGGCAAGAGCGCACCAGCGCGCCGCAATGTCGCGGCCGTCGGCCACGTCGCGAACAGCCCCTTGGCGATGTGTCATAAGTCAGCCCGTCAGGAGAAAATACGGACGCGACGCAACGCAGACGAATCAATTTAGACGCGACATGAATATTTTGTGGAAAAGTTTTGACTTGTCCAGCAACGACACGGCCTTCGTCACAAAACACCGTAGTCGTGCGGAGATTTCAGGCATTTGCGAGTCAAGCTTCACACAAGCATGACTCACTTGCGGCGCACCCGAGCGACGGCTGCGATCAGCACAGCCGCAATCTCTCAACCGGAAGCTGATCGCGCGCAGAGATTCAAGAAATCAGACCCCCCAAAAGAAAAGACCCGTCCGGGGGGACAACCGGACGGGTCGAGCCATATGGGCGCTTGGGGTGGATGGGCGCTCGCGCCTGATATGACTTATGGGGAGGGATGACCGCTCCCACATAATTTGGTCGTGGCAGCAGGCTGAACGTTCAATGTGGAGGTTGATTTTTCGACCGTCGCGCGGCGCGCAATCTTGTCGCAGCCACTATCGCGCCGCCGGCCTATCCGCCTGAGAAATCGCGGATTTATCGCCTGCGCTCGACAGCGAGGGTTGTTCGATTGCGCGGATACCAGGCTCGTCGCGACGCTTCTCGATATCTTCACGTTTAGTTGTACCGGACGCGGCGGCAACGGGCGTCGCGCTATCGGCCGGAACGGCCATGACCGCGGCAAACGCATCGGCCTCGCCGTCGCCGAAGAGATCGTCACGCCCGGGCGAGCCGAGGTCGCGCGCGGTCTTCGCCAGTGTGATGCGCAGCGCTTCCGGCTTCAAGGCGTAGTTGCGCTCGAGCAGCAGCGCCGCGACGCCGGAGACATAGGCGGCGGAGAACGAGGTGCCCGACGTCATCTGGTATTTGCCGTCGGGCGCCGGCAGGAAAATGTCGACGCCAGGCGCCGCGACCGCGATGTAGTTGCCCCGGTTGGAGGCGGTGAACAGCCTGTCCTGCTGGTCGGTCGCGCTGACCGCGATCACGTTGGGATTGGCGGCGGGATAAAGCGGCGGCGACTTCGCGCCGGCATTGCCGGCGGCGGCGATCAGCACCAGGCCGCGCGCAGCGGTCGCCGCGATAGCCCGCTCGATCACCGCGTCCTTCGGACCGGCAAAGCTCATATTGACGATCTGCGCGCCATGCTCGGCGGCATAGTTCAGCGAGCGCAGGATGATGTAGGATGAGCTCTGGGCCCCGGAGTTGGTGCCGCCGAAGGCGCGGATGGCGATGATGCGCGCCTCGGGCGCGCTGCCCATCAGCTTGGCATGGGCCACGATGGCGCCGGCGATGCCGGTGCCGTGAACGTGCGGGCCCTCGGTGCTGCCGAGCGCATCGAAATTGTCGGCGATGGAATGCGCAAGCTCGGGGTGATTGGCGTCGATTCCGGAGTCGATCACGGCAACCGTCACATTTGCGCCGTGCGCCAGCGCATGCGCCTGTGGCAGGCGTAGCTTGGCCAGCGCATATTGCGCGGGATCTCCCTCGGTCGGCACCGACGATTTCTGGTCCTGCAGCACGTAGCGGAAGTTCGGCTGGACCGACCGCACGCCGCCCTCGGCAGCGAATTCGCGCCGCACCGTCTCGGCGGGCCGGCCGTCGGTGATGCGGAACAGTCCGAACGTGGCCCCGATCAGCGGGAAATTCTCGGAGAAGACGCGCGTCAAACCGTGGCGTCGCGCAAGCTCGTCGGCCTCGGTCACCGACAGCGCGCCGTCGATCTCGGCGACGAATTCGCCTGCGAAGGTGCGCGGGTTCACGGCGACCGGCGTGGTGTTGCCCCTCCCCTTGCCGGCGCTCTTCTTGCCGGATTTGCCAGTGCCGTCACCACCGGCATTCGGCTGGCCAAGGCACTCGCCGTCGCCGTCGCGATAAGGCGCGGAGCAGGACGGATAGAGGTTCGGCGAATAGCGCGCATAGGGCAGCACCGGTGCCCCCATTCGGCCTATGCTGGTGGTATGCGGGATCGCGGGGATAGCCCGCGGTCCAGGGGCGACAGCGACGGCCCGCGCGGCGATACTGGGAGAGATGGTCGGCGTGCGCGTGGGGACGCTGATCGTGGGCGTGCGCATGATCGCCTGCGCCTGCGCGACCTCGACGCCGAGACAGGCGGCGAGCAGCAGCGCGGCTCCGACCGAGGACGCGAAGGCCCCGGCGCGCAGTTGGCTTTCGGACTTGCGCATCATCGGTGCAGCGGCGCCTTACGGCGCCGCGACGGCCAGATTGACGAACTTCTCGCGCGACATTTTGCCGAGCAGCGAGGCAAGCTCGTCCTGACCCATCGCCTTGTCGAACTGGAGACGGAACATGCCACCCTTGGCATCCCCGATAATCGACGCCTGGTAGCTGTCGAGCAGCGCTGTGATGTCGGCGACACGCGCCTCGGGCGTGAAGCGCACCAACGCCCGCGCCGGCGCGGCTGCCCCCAGCTCGCGCGTGAGCGGCGCGCTGGTCGAGAGCGAGGCGGTCTGGAAGGTCGCGGGCTGGGTCTTCATCAGAACGGCGCCGATGATGCCGGCCTGCAGCAGCAGCGCGATGGCACCGACGCTCGCCGACCAGGCCAGCGTGCGCGGCGACAGGCTCGAGAAGAAGGTCGCAATGCGCGCCGAGAGCGGCAGCGAACCGACCGGTCGCGCCGGCTCCGCGTCGATCGCGGCGAACAGCTTCTGCATCGCGCGCGCCGAAGGGGCGCCCAGGCTCTCGTTCAGATGAATGGTCTCTTCGTACTCGCCGCGGATCGCGGCATATTGCCTGGCGAGCGCCGGATCATTCGCCAGCGCTTCCTCGACACGGCGCGCGTCACGCGCGTTCAGCGTGCCGGCGGCATGCCAGGGCAGCAGCAGTTCGATCTCACTGGGCTCTTGCTCCAGCATCTTCTTGCTCAACGCCATCATGGCCAGCCTCGCTCAATGCCGGCTGCCTTCAGCAGTTCGGCCAATTTCTTGCGCGCATAGAACAAGCGCGTCTTCACAGTGTTCTCCGGAATGCCAACGATTTCGGCCACCTCTTCCACGGACTTCTCGTGGTAGTAGACGAGATCGACGATTTCCCGATGGTCAGGCGAGAGGCCCGTCAGACACTCCCGCAACGCTTCACTGGTATCCTTCTTCTGCACCACCGTTTCCGGATCGTCGGACGTATCCTCGATCGCGTTCGCGGCTTCGTCGTCCAACCCAACGTCCTTCCTGCGCCGAAGCGCAGACAGGGCCTTGAATCGGGTGATTGCCAGCAGCCAGGTGGAAACGGCGGACCGGCCCTCGAACTTGCCGGCTTGACGCCAGACGTCGAGAAACACCTCGCTGATGAGGTCTTCCGCCGCCTGCTCGTCCCGCACGAGCCGGAGGCCGAACCGATACACCCTGACATGGTGCCGCCCGTACAGCACCTGCATGGCGAGCCGGTCGCCTTGAGCGATCCTGGCGATCAGGACCTCGTCCGAAGCCGCCTGGGTCACGCTCAAAGGCCGTCTCGCAAGGTTGGTCGGGTCGATGCGGCAGACGGTTCGACGGGAGAAGGTAAATTCTTCAATCTACCGCAGTCATACGGGGGCCTGTGTGATCTACCCCACATACGGGATTTTTCCTTTTGCCACCCCCGGCGGCCGGTCGCCTCGCTCAAGAACGGTAACATAGTAATGGAGCACTTTCCTGCGCAATGCCGTCCAGCGCAGACGGCCCGACGAGCATGGAACCATAGCAGCCCTGCACGATGTATGTCTCGCCAAGCCCCGCTTTGGCTCGACTGCACCGCACACAATGCCTAATCGCCGGCAAATTCCTTTGCCGGCACAGGCGTCCCCGTCCCGCGCTGCACAGTGCGGATTCGGTTTCGAAGGATACCAAACCTAAAGGCTTGCCACGTAGATTTTTGGGCTGAGATCGACCATTGGCGGGACCATGAACACGGCCGCGACGTCCTTTCCGGAGAGGAATGCCGCTGAGGTCGCGGATCTCGTCCTCACGCCCGAGGCGGCGGCGCCCGAAGTGCTGGCGCGCCGGATCCGGCAGCGCCGCCAGATGTATATCGGCCAGGTGGCGAGCTATTCGCTCGGCGCCTCCGTCCTGCTGGTCTACGCTTTTGACGGTGCGATCTCGATCGACGTTGCTTCGCTGTTCTGGTTCGGCGGGCTACTGATCATCGGCACCTTCGCCGTGCTGTCGGAAGCCGGCGTCGGCGACAGATTCACCGACCACTATCTGACCGTGTTCCAGATTTCGGCGCATATGGCGCTGCAATTCGTGTTTCTGCTGTCGGTGCCGACCGTCGGCGTCGCCTTCATCAGCGTGCTGTTCCTGATCTTCGCCTTCGGTACGCTGCGCATGACCTCGGCGCAGGCGATGCTGACCTGGGCGATCGCGACCGCCGGCCTCGCCACCGTCTTCCTCGCCTCCGACCTGCCGATCGGCATGCCCGTTGCAACGCGTCTGCAGCGAACCGCCTCGATGCTGTGCTTCGTGCTGGTGATCGGCCAGTGCGCCTTCCTCGGCCTGTTCGGCGCCACGCTGCGCAAGATCCTGTACCAGCGCAGCATCGAACTGAAGGCCGCCTATCAGCGCATCGAGGAATTGGCGGAGCTCGACGAGCTCACCGGCTCCTACAACCGCCGCTGCATCATGCGGCTTCTCGACGCCGAGATCGAAAAATCAAGGCGGGCATCGACGCCTTGCGCGATCGCACTGATCGATCTCGACTGGTTCAAGCGCATCAACGACGCCCACGGCCATCCCGTCGGCGACGAGGTGCTGCGCACCTTCGCGATCACCTTTTTCGCCAACATTCGCCCGGCCGACAGCTTCGGCCGCTACGGCGGAGAGGAATTCCTGCTGCTGCTGCCGGGCACGGACGGCGAGGCGGCGTCGCGCATGCTCGATCGGCTGCGTGGCATCGTTGCCGATCTCGACTGGAGCGCATTCTCCCCGGGCATGCGCGTGACCATTTCCGCAGGCGTCGTGACGCTGCGCGACGCTGATACTGCCGACACGTTTCTCGCGCGCGCCGACAGCGCGCTCTATTCCGCCAAGGCACAAGGGCGCAACCGCATTGCAACGAGTTGATCAATCCATTTTCTCCCGGCACGGCATAAGCCGCCGTCGGGCCGAACGCTCCAGGACAGGGCAATGAAAACCAAATCCGTAAAGACAGCCGAGAATCTGCTCGAGGAATTGCAGGCCACGCTCTCCCACGGCACCGTCGCGCGCCGGGTCGAGGCGCTGCGCCGGGTCACCGATCTCTTCGTGGGCAACGCGGTGGACTATTCCGAAGACCACGTCAGCGTGTTCGACGACGTGTTCCAATGCCTGATCGAGCAGATCGAGGTTTCGGCCAGGGCGCTGCTTGCCGACCGTCTCGCACCGATCGCGGCTGCGCCGCCGAAGATCATCCGCACGCTCGCGCTCGACGAGGTGATCGAGGTCTCCGGCCCCGTGCTGTCGAAATCGGAGCGGCTTGACGAGGCGACCCTGATCGAGATCGCGCGCACCAGGGGCCAGGCCCATCTCAAGGCGATCTCGCTGCGGCGGGTGCTGTCGGAAGCACTCACCGACGTGCTGGTGACGCGCGGCAACGAGGACGTCGTGCAATCGACCGTCAGCAATCCCGGCGCGCAGCTGTCCGAGGGAAGTTTCACCGACCTCGTCACGCGGGCCGAGCGCGACGACGACCTCGCCACCTGCATCGGCCTGCGACGCGACCTGCCGCGACACCACTACCTCAAGCTGGTCGCGAAGGCGTCCTTGAGCGTGCGCAGGAAGCTCGAGGCCGCGCATCCGGAGCTCGCGGACGAGGTGTCGAGCGTGGTCCAGGAAGCGGCCCAGCGGGTCCGCACCGCGGCCATGACCAGGCAGACCGAGATGGCGCGCGCGCTGGTGAAATCGCTCCACGACGACGGCCGCCTCAACGAGCTCCAGGTCGCCGCCTTCGCAGAGCAGGGCAAGTTCGACGAGGCCAATGCGGGGCTCGCGGCGCTCGCGGGTGTCACGGTCGATACCGCCGAGAACATGATGATCGAGAGCCGCACCGAGGGCGTGATGATCCTCGCCAAGGTCGCGGGCATGTCGTGGCCGAGCGTGCGCGCAATCATTGCCATGCGCGAGAAGCTTTCAGGCGGCTCGCAGACCGACATGCTGACGATGCGCGATACCTACGAGGCGCTGCGCTCATCGACCGCACAACAGGTGCTGCGCTTCCACCGCATGCAGCAGGGCGCAACGCCGGCGGCCTGAAGACCAGAGGGCTGCCGCGGACGCAGACGTCAGGCGGCAACGGCCGGAGCGCGATGGGGCTAAGCGAAACCCGGGAGTCGCGGCGATGCGACGCGACGACTATTTGCGCGGAACGCCTTCAGTACCGCAGGACTTTCGAGCCCACGAGCGCTCCCACTGCCGTCACCAATGCGGTCGCGATCATGTACCAGGTCGCGACGAACAGCGGCGAATCGTCGGTGCAGTGAGAGGCGTACAGCGTCGCGGCCAGACCGGCCGACACCAGACCGGCGAGCGCGCCGGCAAGCGCGGGACGCGATGGCGCGCCGTGGCGCAGGCCGAACAGCGCCCCCGCAAGCAGCGGTAGCGACATCGCTGGGATCGCTGACAGGCACACCCTGGAGTTCTTGCCCATCAAGCGCATCGTCATCGGCATGGCCGGCGCCATCATCGCCTCACTGCCGATCGCAACCGCGAGCAGCCCGACCGGCAGCAGCAGCAGCCAGCCCCAGCCACGCAGCAGCGCTTCGGGCCGCGACATATGCAGGCTGACGATGATCGCTGGGATGGCGAGCGACAGCGTCACGGCGAACTTCATGTCGAAGAACGGATTGTGCATCGCGCTCATCACGTCCGGCCGAACGCCGAGGAACGTCGCGAAGATCAGGATCGACAGGGGCGCGGCGACCAGCAGGGCCATGGTCAGCACCGCGCCGACGCGCGGTGCGCGATGGGCGTTGTCGGCCGAGAGCGAGCGAATGAGTTGATCGGTATCCATGACTATTGGTCTCGCAGTTTGGCTGTCAGCGCCGCAAGTCCGCGATGCAGCGCGACCCGCACCGCACCTTCGCTCATCGAATATTTCGCCGCCGTATCCTTGATCGAGGCGGCCTCGACCGCGATCGACTGCAACACGTCACGCTGGCGCTGCGGCAGCGCGCTCAGCTGCGCCGCGACCTCGCCGGCTGAAGCGGTCTGCTCCGGCGCCTCGCCCGGCAGGGTCTCGGCGAAATCGTCGATGTTGACGAAGATCCGCCTGCCCCGGCGCCGCAGCGCGTCGATCAGCTTGTTGCGGCCGATCGCAAACAGCCAGGGCGCGAACGGGGCTTCGCTGTCCCAGGTGTGCCGCTTCAGATGCACCGCCAACAGAATCTCCTGCACGATATCCTCAGCCTGGTCGGGCGGCTGGCCTGCCCGCGCCAGGCCGCGTCTTGCGGCTGCGCGCAGCACCGGCGTGACCGCCCTCAACAGGCGATGATAGGCCGCGTCATCGCCAGCCATGGCCGACCGCATCAGGCCGGTCCATTCGTCCTCACGTCCGCGCACGCGCGCCCTCACCATGCAATTCGGCCGCTCTTTCAATTTGTTACGCAGGCACCGCTCGATCACGAAGTCGTGATCTCTGCTGTGCCTCAGGACCGAGACGGCCGTCAGGATCTCGGACGGCTCATAACACCGATCGGTTCCGTCCGCACCCGGCGGCCGGCCGGAAAGGGAGCCGCTTGCCGCGTTTTTGCCCGGTCCAGCCAGAAGATTCCCATTTTTTGCCCCGCTGTCGTCACGCCTCAGGGTCTCTGTTCGCTGCCGGGACGGGCGGAATTGGGGAGATCGTCAACATGATGAAAGCCAGCGGGCGCGCGGTATTGACCCTTCTTGCCGGGCTTTTCTTGCTGTTCGGGGGCGTCGTACAGGCGGCACCGGGTTCAGCCGCAAGCAACAAAGCGGACAGCGCGGGCAAACAGGCCGACGCGGTCAGGCCGGGCAAGCAGGGGCGCCACACGTCGCGCCACCGCGACAGCACCAAGACGGCGCAGAAATCCGATGACAAGGCCGACAAGAAGGAGGCCGCGGCAAAGGCCGACGAGGCGAAGCCCGACGATCGCGACGTGCCGCCCTCAGGCCAGATGCCGCCGGAAATCGCCAACGCCAATGCGCAGCTCGCCGCTACGGATACGCCGACTGCGACTGCCGCCTCCGCGATGACGGGCCGCGCCAACGACAACGTCCAGGCAGCGGCCGATAATACCGCCGAGCCGAATGCCGAGAGTCAGGTCGTCGCACCCGATCAGCTCAACGACATCGACCGCGCCGTGCAACAGGACACTCCCGCGGCCCAGAAGGCGGTGATTGCCGCAACCGACGCGCAACCGCGGCCGGCTCCGGTGATGGCGAGCAGCCAGCAGAGCTCGGCCTGGGACCAGAGCTCACTGATCGGCAAGATCTTCATCGGCGTCGGCACGCTGCTGACGCTGGCCTCCGCCGCGCGCATGTTCATGGCCTGATCTGCGACCTGATCCTGGCCCAAGGGAGTTCCGGAACGCGCACCTCGCGGGCGTTCCGGCCCTCTTGAAGCCCACCGCGCCAAAGGGCACATTGCCGGCCCAATCAGAAGCGCGGGTGGAGCATGAGCACGTTCGAACACATCATCGTCGAAAGCAAAGGGGCGGTCGGCATCATCAAGCTGAACCGGCCGAAGCTGCTCAATGCTCTCTCTTTCGGCGTCTTCCGCGAGATTGCCGCGGCGGTCGACGATCTCGAAGCCGATAACGCCATCGGTTGCATCGTCGTGACCGGCAGCGAGAAGGCTTTCGCCGCCGGCGCCGACATCAAGGAGATGCAGCCGAAGGGCTTCATCGACATGTTCACCGAGGACTTTGCCGCGATCGGCGGCGACCGCCTCGCGCGCTGCCGCAAGCCGACGATCGCCGCGGTCGCCGGCTATGCGCTCGGCGGCGGCTGCGAGCTCGCCATGATGTGCGATTTCATCATCGCCGCCGACACCGCCAAGTTCGGGCAGCCCGAGATCACGCTCGGCACCATTCCCGGCATCGGCGGCACCCAGCGCCTGACCCGCGCGATCGGCAAGTCCAAGGCGATGGACCTCTGCCTCACCGGCCGCATGATGGACGCGGCGGAAGCCGAGCGCTCAGGCCTCGTCAGCCGCATCGTGCCCGCTGACAAGCTGATGGACGAGGTGATGGCGGCAGCCGACAAGATCGCCGCGATGTCGCGCCCCGCGGCTGCGATGGCCAAGGAAGCGGTCAACCGTGCCTTCGAGACCACGCTCGCCGAGGGCATGAGCGTCGAGCGCAACCTGTTCCACTCGACCTTCGCGCTGGAAGATCGTTCAGAGGGCATGGCGGCGTTCATCGAGAAGCGCAAGCCGGTGAACAAGAACCGATAAGCGGCTGGAGCATGATCCGGAAAAGTGCGAAGCGGTTTTCCGGATCATGCTCAAACAAGAACCTAAAGCGCGATGACGATTTATCCCAATCTCATCGCGCTTTAGGCGTTGCGGCTCTGCGCGAGGGCCGCGCTGACCAGCGCGCGGTAGCCGCGCTCCGGCCAGGTTTTGGGGCGATCGAGACCGAAGCGTGCGAGACATGCCTCGTCGGCCGCATCCGTTTTTCGGATCAGCCCCTGCCAGAGCAAGCCTGCGAGCGCCCGCGGTGAACGTTGCGCGCCTTGCAGGATCTCCAGTGCCGGAATGAGGCGCTGTTCCACCTCGGTGAAATCGCAGCCGAACGGAAATGGCGGCAGCAGGCCGGCGTCGCGCGCGGGCTTGAGCGCAGCCGCGATCCGCTCGGGATGGTTGTCGCGATGAGCCGCCGGGATCTCGTAGTCCCGCGGCAGTTTGCCGGCTTCCTTCGCGACCCGCATCAGTTCGTCCTGGAAGCGCGAATCCGCGATCGCCAGCATGCCGGCAATCACATCGGCATCGGACTTTCCTCTGAGATCGGCGACGCCATATTCCGTGACGAAGACGTCGCGCAGATGGCGCGGAATGGTCTCGTGCCCGTAGCGCCAGAGAATGTTGGATTTGAGCCCGCGGCCGGCATGTCGCGTCGCCTCGAGCGTCAGGACCGACCGCGCGCCCTCGAGCGCAAAGGCCTGCGCCACGAAATTGTACTGCCCGCCGACGCCGCTCACCACCTGCCCGTCGTCCAGGCCGTCGGAGACGGCCGCGCCGAGAAGCGTCGCCATCATGGCGTTGTTGATGAAGCGCGCATCGACGCGGGCGCGGCGCTTCCGCTCCTCTTCGCCGTAGAGCTCGTTGGTGAACGACACCGGCATCATCTGAATGCAAGCGATCCGGTCCGGCGGCATCTCGCGCAGCGCGCGATAGAACGATTTTGGACCGAGGAAAAAAGCGCCGTGCAGCACCACACCATCGACGGAGCGCTTGAGAATGTCGGCCTCGATCAGGCCGATGAAGGCCTCGGTCAACATTTCGCTGACACCGTAGAGGCCCGCGGCGAAGGCGCCGGATTCCTGCGCGACGGCCGGTCGCGCGGGTGACAGCCGGGCCATGACGCTACGAAACGCGCCGCTGTCGCGATGGCGCAGGATCAGGCCCTGCGCCAGCGCGTCGCCGATCTGCCCGATGCCGATTTGGAGCGTGCCGCCGTCGCGCACCAGTGATGCCGCATTCAGCCCGATCGCGAATTTGGTGTTGGAGATCGGCTCCGACGGCGGCGCAAAGAGCGGAAAGTCCGTCGCGGCGCTATCCAGCACCGCACTGAATTCATCGGCCGCCAGATCACCCGCACCCGGCATGAACGGCAGTTCGGAGTTCACCTGCGCAACCAGCTTGAACGACGCACGCCCGGCGCGGCGCTCACGCAGCACATCCAGCGTCGTATCGGTGTTGCAGGACAGGCTGTAGCGCGGAACGCCATCAACGACGCGCTTGGCCACCAGTTGCGTTACCACGTTGAGTCCGCGCGCCAGCAAATAGCTCGCCGCGTGCGTGTAATTGGCGGAGATGTAGTTCTGCTGCGCGGCCGGCACGTGCAGCCAGCGCCCTGCGAGAAAGAAAAATTCGGCGACCTTGATGTTGGGCGGCAGCCGCCCCTCGCGCAGCGCGTCGGCATAGGCCAGATCGGGATAGCCGCCGAGGAGCCGGTCGATCACGGGCGCGATGAAGCGGTGCTCGATCAGTCCCTTCGGTCTCGGCTTTTCCAAGGTCAGCGCCGAGAGCAGTGTCAGCTTGATGTCAGGATCCGCGCAGGCCCGCGCATAGAGGGCGTTGACCACATGACAGGCCTTGCCGAGGCCGAGCGGCAGGCCGACCACCAGATCGGTTCCGACATCGCGAACGATCTCCTCCGCGAGCGCATCGGGGTCGGAGAAGAGTTTCGGCATCATCCGTGGGATCCGGACCACATTACGGGCACCTGACGGAATCCCTATAGCGCATCCGGGAGGAAATTGGTGTGTGACGCACCTGCAACAAGCACGGAATACATGGGGGTTTTCCCCGCGGCAGTTTGCCTGCGGGACCCGCGCTGGATAAACAGTTAAGAGGCCACCGTCGGCGGGGGCGGACAGCCGGGGTTTTGCGGGATCATATGATTGGGCGTGCCACCAGAGCTGGTCGCGTGATGACGCGGCATCGATCGGGCGTGGCTCCTGTGCTGGCAACATGGACCACGCTGGCGCTCTGTTGCGCCTTGCCCTCCGCCGCATGGGCGGAGGCCCTGCCGGAGGCGCTGGCCAAGGCCTACCAGACCAATCCACAGCTCAATGCCGAGCGTGCGCGGCAGCGTGCCACCGACGAGAACGTGCCGCAGGCGCTCGCCGGCTATCGGCCGCAGATCGTGGCGAGCCTCAGCGCCGGCCTGCAATCGGTGCGCAATCTGCTGCCCGACAACACCATCCAGACCGCCAATTTGAAGCCGTGGATCATCGGCGTCACGGTGACGCAGACGCTGTTCAATGGGTTCCGCACCGCCAACAACGTGCGCGCCGCCGAACTCCAGGTGCAGTCGGGCCGCGAGGCGCTGCGCAATGTCGGCCAGGGCGTGCTGCTCGATGCGGTGACCGCCTACACCAACGTGCTCGCCAACCAGTCGCTCGTCGAGGCGCAGCGCTCCAACGTCGCCTTCCTGCGCGAAACGCTCTCGGTCACTCAGCGCCGCCTCAACGCCGGCGATGTCACGCCGACCGACAGCGCGCAGGCCGAGGCGCGGCTCAACCGTGGGCTTGCCGATCTCAACGCCGCGGAAGTCGCGCTGGCGGTGAGCCAGGCGATGTACGCGCAGGTGATCGGCAATGCGCCGTCGCAGCTTCGGGCCGCCGAAGTCGTCGATCGCTATCTGCCGAAAAGCCGTGAAGACGCGCTGACGATGGCGATCCGCCAGCATCCGGCGGTGATGGCGGCGGGCTTCGACGTCGACGTCGCCTCCACCAACATCCGCGTCGCCGAAGGCGCGCTGCTGCCGAGCGCCAGCATCCAGGGCAGCGCCAGCAAGAGCCGCAACAACGACCCGACGCTCGGCACCTTCGCCGAAGACCAGGCCTCGATCGTCGCCAACGTCACCGCGCCGATCTACGATGGCGGACAGGCTGCCGCGCAGACCCGGCAGGCCAAGGAGATCACGGCGCAGAGCCGGCTCGTGCTCGACCAGGTGCGCAACCAGGCGCGCACGGCCGCGGTCAGCGCCTGGGTCGCCAATGAAGGCGCCAAGATCGCGGTCTCGGCCTCGGAGTCCGAGGTCAAGGCGGCAACCGTCGCGCTCCAGGGCGTGCAGCGCGAAGCCGCCGGCGGACAGCGCACGACGGTCGACGTGCTGAACTCGCAGGCCGATTTGATCCAGGCAAAGGCCCGCCTGATCGGCGCGCTGCGCGACCGCATCATCGCCTCCTACACGCTGCTCAGCGCCGTCGGCCATCTCGACGTCAAGACCTTGAGCCTGAACACGCCGGACTACCTGCCCGAAGTGCACTACCAGCAGGTCCGCGACGCCTGGCACGGCCTGCGCACGCCGTCTGGGCAGTAGTATCACATCGTCTGGCTTGGTGCCGATGAAGAGCCGCCGAATCCATCTGATGGGAGCTTCAGGCTCCGGCGTGACGACGGTCGGTCGCGCGATCGCCGGCCGGCTTGCGCTGCCGCATCACGACAGCGATGATTATTTCTGGCTGCCGACCGCGCCCCCTTACCAGACGACGCGCCCCGCCGCCGAGCGCCTGCGCCTGATGCGCGAGATGTTTCTGCCGCGTCTCGATTGGGTGCTGAGCGGAACCGTCACCGGCTGGGGCGAGGAGCTCGTTCCGCTTTTCGATCTGGTCGTCTTCGTGAGCACGCCGCGCGAAATCCGGTTGACGCGATTGCGCGCCCGCGAGGCCGCCCATTTCGGCGCTGACGCCGTCGCACCGGGCGGATGGCGCCACGACGAGACTGACTGTTTTGTCGAATGGGCATCGCACTACGAAGCCGGGGATCGCGAAGGCCGCAGTCTTGCAAAGGATGAAGCGTGGCTCGCGAGCCTGCCCTGCCCGATGGTGCGCGTTGACGGCTCACGCCCGCTTGCGGACCTCGTCGAGCAGCTATGCAGCGAAGTGGGGCGGCTGCCGGGCTGATGTGATACCGTGCCGGCCTCCCTTGCCGCCGGAGTAGCCATGTCCAGCAAAGCCCACCCCCGCGCGGCGCAGCCCGCGACGCCGGTCAATTTCGACGTTCCGGCGCATGCCTGCGACTGTCACACCCACATCCATGGCGACGTCGAAAAATTTCCCTTCTTCGCCGGGCGCGTCTACACGCCGGAGCCGGCGAGCCCTGAAGAAATGGCGGCGCTTCACAAGGCGCTGCATGTCGAGCGCGTGGTGATCGTGACGCCGAGCGTCTACGGCACCGACAATTCCTCGTCGCTGTTCGGCATGAAGGCGCGCGGCGCGAACGCGCGCGGGGTGGCCGTGATCGACGACAACACCACGGAGGCGCAGCTCGATGCGATGCAGGCGGATGGCTTCCGCGGCATCCGCATCAATCTCGCGACCGGCGGCGTCAGCGATCCCAATGCCGGCCGCGCCCGCTTCACGGCGGCTTCCGAGCGCATGAAGGCGCGCGGCTGGCACGTGCAACTCTATACCACGCTGCCGATGATCTCGGCGATCAAGGAGCTTGTGCTGGCCGCACCGGTGCCCATCGTGTTCGACCATTTCGGCGGCCTTGAGGCTCCGCATGGGCTGGAGCAGCCGGGATTTGCGGACCTGGTCGAACTCGTCAAATCCGGCAAGGCCTATGTGAAGATCTCCGGCGCCTACCGCTCGTCGAAGCTCGCACCCGATTATCAGGACATGGTGCCCTATGCGCGCGCACTGATCGCGGCGAATGCGGACCGCATCGTCTGGGGCACGGACTGGCCGCATCCGGATTCGAGCCGTGTCGAGGGACGCAAGGCAACCGACATCGCGCCGCTCTACCAGATCGACGACGGCCGCCTGCTCAATCAGCTTCCGGTGTGGGCGCCGGATGCTGATGTACGCAAGAAGATCCTGGTCGACAATCCGGCACGTCTCTACGGGTTCTGAGTCGCGACAGGCGCGATTAGGTTCAACGAAGTGCGACGCAATTCTATGCCGAGTCGTCGAACTGTTGTCGCGAAAGCACGACGGTGCCGGACTCACACGAACGTGTTCGTGTTTCCTTTCGCTTTTCACCCTTTCGGTTGAGGCAAGGATTCTCATTCGCCGGTACGCACACGCACAGATTTCATTTATTCGTGCGGATGCATGCCCTTATCGCATTATCTTGCCGCGCTTTTCTCCGGCATTGGAATTGGTTTCACCGTCGCCGCTCCCATCGGACCCATGGGGATGCTCTGCATTCAGCGCACACTGGCATCGGGCATGGCCACTGGCCTCGCAACCGGCTTCGGTGCGGCGACCGTGCATCTCACCTACAGCGTCCTTGCGGTCTTGGGACTCGGCGCGCTTGCGCAGCCCTGGGTCGAGGCCAATGCCGCCGGCTTCGGCATCGTCTCGGCGCTTACGCTGCTGTGGTTCGCGATCCGGACCCATCGCAGCTCCTTCGTGCTTCAGGAAGGCCGGATCGCCAACGTACGCCTGACGCGCGCCTATTTCAGCGCCGTCGCTCTCGGGCTGACCAATCCGCTGACCGTCATCCTGTTCCTGGCGGCGCTGCATGCGTTCTCGACACCATCTGTTGCCCCGCCGCTGGTCGCGGGCGTCTTCGTCGGCTCGGCGATCTGGTGGATGATGCTCAGCACGATGGTCGCAACCGCGCGGTCACGGCTGACGCCGCGGATGCTGTCGTTGAGCAGCCGGTTCGCGAGCCTGATGCTGCTCGGACTCGGCGCCACGATGCTGGTACGGATCGCGCAGCGGATGTTGTGACAGGCGCGTTCAGCGCGCGCGGCGCGAGAAAAAGGAGATCAGCACCGGCAACGTCACCAGAATCACGATCGGGGCCAGCATCATGCCGGTCACCACGACCACCGCGAGCGGCTTCTGCACCTGCGAGCCGATGCCCTCCGACAACGCCGCCGGCAAGAGCCCGATGCCGGCGACGACGCAGGTCATCAGCACCGGCCGAAGCTGCAGTTCGCCGGTGCGTATCACCGCGTTCACGCGGTCCATGCCCTCTTCGATCAGCTGGTTGAACTGCGACAGGATGATGATGCCGTCCATCACGGCGATGCCGAACAGCGCGATGAAGCCGATCGCCGCGGAAACGCTGAAAGCGGTGCCGGTGATCAGGAGACCGAGCACGCCGCCGAAGATCGCCATCGGGATCACGCTCATGGCGAGCAGCGTATCGGTCATCGAGCCGAAATTGAACCAGAGCAGGACGCCGATCAGCGCGAGCGAGATCGGCACCACGATCGACAGCCGCCGGATCGCGTCCTGGAGATTGCCGAATTCGCCGACCCAGTCCATGTGCGCGCCGGGCGGCAGCTGCACCTGATCGGCGATCTTCTCCTGCGCCTCACGGATCGCGCTGCCGAGGTCGCGCTCACGCACCGAGAACTTGATCGGCAGATAGCGTTCCTGCTGCTCGCGATAGATGTAGGCCGCACCCGAGACCAGGCTGATGGAGGCGACCTCGCTGAGAGGGATCTGCGTGACGGTGCCGTTGGGTCCGGGCGCGCCGATTCGCAGATTCTGGATCGCCTCGGCACTCCTGCGGAATTCTGGCGCGAGGCGAACGATGATCGGGAAATGGCGATCGCTTCCCGCCTCGTAGATGTCGCCGGCGGTGTCGCCGCCGATCGCGACCTTGATGGTGGCGTTGATGTCGCCCGGCGCGAGGCCATAGCGGGCGGCCTTGGCACGGTCGATGTCGATCTGGATGGTCGGCTGCCCGAGCGAGGTGAACACCGCAAGATCGGTGACCCCCTGCACGGTGGCCAGCACCGACTTGATCTTGTTGGCAGTTTCGGTCAGCGCCTGGAGATCGCTGCCGAACAGCTTGATCGAGTTCTCGCCCTTCACGCCGGAGACGGCTTCGGAGACGTTGTCCTGGAGATATTGCGAGAAGTTGAACTCGACGCCGGGGAAACGATCGTCGAGTTGCTTGAGCAGCTGCGCGGTCAGCTCCTCCTTGTCGCGGGTGCCGGGCCATTGGCTGACGGGCTTGAGCGGCGCGAAGAACTCGGCGTTGAAGAAGCCGGCGGCGTCGGTACCGTCATCGGGTCGGCCGTGCTGCGACACCACGGATTCAACTTCGGGCCGCGCGCGAATCACCTTGCGCATCTCGTTGACGTAGGAATTGCCTTCCTGGAGCGAGATGGTCGGCGGCAGCGTGGCACGTATCCAGAGATTGCCTTCCTCCAGCTTCGGCAGGAATTCGAGGCCGAGCAGCCGGCTGAGCGCAACCGTCATCAGCACGAGGCCGACCGCGCCGCCGAGCACGATGCCGCGGTTGGCGACGGCCCAATTCAACAGCGGCATGTAGAGCCGGTGCAGGATCAGCATCACCCTGGTCTCGGTCTCCTCGACATGCGCCGGCAGGATGATCGCGGACAGCGCCGGGGTGACGGTGAAGGTCGCTAGCAGCCCGCCGGCGAGCGCGTAGGCATAGGTCCGCGCCATCGGTCCGAAGATGTTGCCCTCGACGCCGGAGAGCGTGAACAGCGGCAGGAAGGCCGCGATGATGATCGCCGCGGCGAAGAAGATCGAGCGCGAGACGTCGGCCGCCGCGCTGAGGATGGCATGGCTCTTCATGCCGAACAGCGTCTCGGACGACATCTGCTCGGATTCCGACATCGGCGTGGTCTGCGTCAGGCGCCGGAAGATCGCCTCCACCATGATGACGGTGGCGTCCACGATCAGGCCGAAATCGATGGCGCCGACCGACAGCAGGTTCGCCGATTCCCCGCGCAGCACCAGGATGATCACCGCGAAGAACAGCGCGAACGGAATCGTCGCGCCGACGATCAGCGCGCTGCGGAGGTCACCGAGGAAAATCCACTGCAACAGCACGATCAAGAGAATGCCCACCACCATGTTGTGCAACACGGTGTGGGTGGTGAGCTCAATCAGGTCTCCGCGGTCGTAGATGCGCTCGATGCGCACGCCGGGCGGCAGGATGCTGGAATTGTTGATGGTCTGAACGAGTTGGTGGACGCGCTTGATGGTCGGCGAGCTCTTCTCGCCACGGCGCATCAGGACGATGCCCTGCACCATGTCGTCGGACTCGTCGAGGCCGGCGATGCCGAGTCGCGGCTTCTGGCCGACGGTGACGGTGGCGACGTCCTTGACCAGCACCGGATTGCCGTTGGTCTGCGAGACCATGGTGTTGGCGAGGTCGTCGATCGAACGTATCAGGCCGACGCCGCGCACCACGGCCGATTGCTGGCCTATATTGACGGTGTTGCCGCCGACATTGACGTTCGCATTGCCGACCGCCTGGAGCAATTGCGGCAACGTCAGGCCGTTGGCGACCAGCTTGTTGTTGTCGACCTGGAGTTCGTAGGTCTTGCTCTTGCCGCCCCATCCGGTGACGTCGATCACGCCCGGCACCGCGCGGAAGCGACGCTGGAGGATCCAGTCCTGGATGGTCTTGAGGTCGAGCACGCTGTAGTTCGGCGGGCCGACGAGGCGATAGCGGAAGATTTCGCCGATCGGGCTGAGCGGCGAAATCTGCGGCTGCACGTTGCCGGGCAGCGGCGCGAGCTGCGCCAGACGGTTCAAGACCTGCTGCAATGCCTCGTCATAGGTATAGGCGAAGGAGAATTGCAGTTTGACGTCGGAGAGGCCGTAGAGGGAGATGGTGCGAATTGTCGTCAGGTTCTTCAGACCTGCAACCTGGGTCTCGATCGGAATCGTGATGTAGCGCTCGATCTCTTCCGCCGACAGGCCCGGACTCTGCGTCACGATGTCGACCATCGGCGGGGTCGGATCCGGGTAGGCCTCGATGTTGAGCTGGTTGAAAGCGATCAGGCCGCCGATCAGCACGACGACGAACATGCCAACCATCAGGAAGCGCCGGTTGACGGCAAGGGCGACGAGACGATCCATGCGGGGCTTCAGCTTGTCTTGTTTCTTGGGTCGTCGATCAGCTGCCGGACGCCGCGCGGTCGATGAACAGGCTGCCTTTGGTGACGATCTGCTCGCCGGGCTTCAGATTGCTGGTGACCTCGACGAGGTTGCCGTTGATGAGGCCGATCTTGATCTCGCGCAGTTCGACCGACTTGTCCTCGCGCGCAACCCAGAGTCGGACCTTGTCGGCTTCATAGATCAACGCCTGCTTCGGCACGGCCGGCGCGGCGCGGTCGCCAGCCGAATAGATCGTGACGTTGGCAAACATCTCGGGCTTGAGCAGGCCGTCCTTGTTGTCGATGGTGGCGCGCACCAGGAGGCGGCGAGTGGCGGGATCGATCGCCGTGGCCACGTAGTTGATTTTAGCCGTCAGCGGGCGGCCCGGAAGCGCCATCACGTTGACGGTGATGTCCTGTCCGAGACAGACCGCGGCCGCATCGCTCTCGCGCACGAAGGCGGTGAGCCAGACGGTGGAGAGATCGCCGATCACGAAGACCGGATCGCTGGCGCCGGAGTTGACGTACTGGCCCGGGCCGATCTTGCGCTGCACGACCGTACCCGCGATCGGCGAATAGATCGTGACTTCCGGATTGATGGCGCCCTTGTCCTGGAAGGCCTTGATGGTCTCGTCGGTGAAACCGAGGATGCGCAGCTTGTTGCGCGCGGCTTCCAGCGACGTCGCCGAGGAGCGCATGTCGTTCTGCGCCTGAACCTGGGTCGCTTCCGCCTGCTGGTAGTCCTTCAGCGGAATGGCGTGGCCCTCATAGAGGTCCTTGGCGCGTTTGAACTGGATGTCGGCAAGATCGATCGCGGACTTCGCCTTGTTCTGCGAGGTCATCGCCGCGATGAAATCGTTCTGGGCCTGCACGGTGTCGGCGGCCTCGATCGTGAACAGCGGTTGACCTTGCTTCAGCGTCTCGCCCGGCTTGGCGAGCAGCCTGGTCACCCGGCCTGCATAGGGCGAGAACACCGGCGTCGAGCGGTCCTCATCGACCGCGACCTTGCCTTCGGTGACATATTCGGCCCGGAAGGTCTTGGCCTTGACCGGCTCGATCGTCAGCGTCGCCCATTCCGACGGCGTCGGCGTGAAGTTCTGCGCACTCCTGCGCGACTGGCTGGATATCTCGGAGTGGCTCTTGTCCTTGGCTCCCGCATAGAGGAAGCCGTAGGCCCCGGCACCCGCAAGCGCTAGTAAAACTACGGACGTGATCACCCGCTGTTTTGTAAGCACCTGCAATCGTTTGGTATTTTCAACTACCATGGGGCCCGGTCTAATCTGCGATGATACCGGCGGCTGCCTGCCTCATCGGTCGCGCTAATAGTGCCGAATTGCGATTTCAAACAACCTAAAAAACGCCGGGCGCCTTTCGGTTTGCGTTAAAATTTTGCGACACGTCAGCTTCATGTCAGCTTCGCGTTAGCTTCACGTCAGCTTCTCGCCGGCCACTGCGCCGGATGACTGCCGAGCGGCATTGCCGGACGACTCCATTGCGCCGGCGTCTTCGACAGCAGCGCTGAATGGCGCACTGCCTTCAACGTGCCGAAGCCAGATGGCATGCTCTCGATGAATGCAGCATGTACAGCCTCACCCGTAATATCCGGGGTGTTCAGGCCACCTTCGAGTCGTCCGAGATTCCACAGCCAGCGTCCGGTCTGCGCCAGCGACACGCGAACGTGCCAGCTGCCGCCTTCGCGGGCCTGGCGCGCCTTGGCCATCATCGCGCCGAACGCCATCAGATAACCGGTGGCATGGTCGAGCATCTGCGCCGGCAATTCCTTCGGCCCGTCGATCCCGGCGGCCTGCCCTTCGGCACGGTTGAAGCCGGTCGTGGTCTGCACCAGCGAGTCGAAGCCGCGCCGCTCCGCCCAGGGGCCGGCATGGCCATAGGCCGACAGCGTCACATAGACGATGCCGGGATTGATCTTCGCTGCGTCCTCCGGCGCGAAGCCGAGAGCGGCCAGCGCGCGCGGGCGATAGCCTTGCGATAAGATGTCGGCGTCCTTCAACAACTCGCGCATCTGCGCCCGGCCGGCCTCACTCTTCAACGCGATGAAGGTGGTGAGCTTGCCGCGGCCGGTGTCAATGGTGAGCCAGGGTATAGCGGGCAGCTCCGGCCCTGAAATCAGCAGCACATCGGCGCCGTGCGCGGCGAGCGTGCGGCCGGCGACCGGCCCTGCGATGACGCGGGAGAGATCGAGCACGCGCAGGCCTGAGAGCGGACGATCGCCTTTGGACCACCGCTTTGGCGCAGCCTCGCCGATCTTCTCGATCGAGATGAGCGGCAATTCGGCGAGCACGCGGGCCTGCGGCAGCTCGGACCATTCGTCGTAGGACCGCATCAGGGCGACGACTCCGCCCGCGGCATAGGCCGCAGTCTCGAAATCCTCACCCTTCCATTGCATCAGCGCAGCCTGCACTTTCTCGCGCTCGGGCTCGCAACCGAGCACGTTGCAGACGGCGTCGCGGTGATGCGGGAAATTGGTATGACAGCGGACGAAGCGGTTGTCGCCGGTCCTGTAGACGCCGGCGATGGCGTCCCAGGCCGGCGGCGGCGGCTTGTCGTCGACACGCAAATAGCGCTCGGAGCGGCATTCGACGACGGCGTGGCGCATGTCGACCGAGACATCCTGCGCCTCGCCGCTGCGCAGCCTCCAGATCTCGGCGGCAGCGAGGCCCGAGGCGGCGATCGTGGTTTGTCCGGCGACGGCGACGCGAAACGAGGACGGGATTTGCGGCTCTTCGCCCGTCAGCTTCACGCGTTCGAGCGCGGCCGCATCGCCGCCAGCGGAGGTCCAGATGTCGCTGAGAATGCCGGCGGGGCTTTGCATGACCGCTTCTCTCTCTTTCAGGTTATTGTTTGAGCATGATCTTCCGGAAAACCGCTGCGCGCTTTCGGGATCATGCTGTAGTTTTTTCGAGACCTTCCATCAGCACACAAAGGAATGCAATGGCCGCCATCGATCCCCTCACCGCAGGCGCCGTGTTCATCGCAACGGCGGCCACCGACGCGGTCTATGTCATGTTCACCTCGGCCGTGATCGCGCGCAAGCGGGTGCCGGCGGCGAACTGGAGCGCGGTCTGGTACCTGCTCTCTTCCTACGCGGTGATCAGCTACACCGAAAACGCGTTCTATGTCGCTTTCGCGGCGATCGGCTCCTGGGCCGGCGCCTACGCCTCGCTGACCTTCCTGCACCGCCCGCCCGGCGGCCCGCCGGTGGGCGCGGCGCCGGAGTGAGGTGGGCCGCTTTCGCGGGGTATGACACCGAGAATGAATTCGACATCCTCGCTCAAACAACTAAGTTCCGCACGATCAACAAGGAAAACCAAACAATGGATCTCGGTCTCAAAGGCAAGAATGCCGTCGTACTCGGCGGCACGCGCGGCATCGGGCGGGCGATTGCGGCAACGCTGGCCGGTGAAGGCGCCAATGTCGCGGTGTGTGCGCGCAACGCCGACCAGGTCGCGGCTACCGTCGCTGAACTGAAGTCCAGCGGCATCCGCGCGACCGGCGGCCCGGTCGATGTCACCGACGGCGCGGCGCTGAAATCCTGGATCGAGGGCGCTGCACGCGAACTCGGCGGCATCGACATGCTGTTCTCCAACGCGGGCGCGATGGCACAAGGCCATGATGCCGCATCGTGGGAGCAGAATTTTCGGCTCGACGTGCTCGGTGCCGTGCACGCGTTCGACGCCGCGCGGCCGTTCCTCGAGGCCGGCGGCGAGACGAGCGGCGATGCCGCCTTCGTCATCATTTCATCGATTTCGGCGGCGCAGGCCGATCTCGCCAGCTCCTACGGCCCGATCAAGGCGGCACTGATCCACATGGCCAAGGGGCTGGCGCGGCAATATGCCAAGAAGAAGATCCGCGTCAACGTGGTGTCGCCCGGCACGGTCTATTTCAAGGGCGGCGTCTGGAACATGATCGAGCAGAACATGCCCGAGCGTTACAATGATGCGATGAAGCGCAATCCGACAGGCCGCATGGCGACGCCTCAGGAGATCGCGAGCGCAGCGGTGTTTCTGGCAAGCCCGGTGTCGGGGTTCACGACGGGATCGAATCTCGTCGTGGATGGGGCGATCTCGAACCGGGTGAATTTTTAGGGAAGCGGAGCATCATCACCGAAGAACTTGTAGGGTGGCGAAGCGTGCCCACCGCTTTCGCGAAAGAACCTAGAACGTGGGCACGGCGCTTACGCGCCTTTGCCCACCCTACGGCAGCTTCGTTAGAGGGAAGCACCTCAATGAAAATCGCGCGACGGCGGCAGGATGCGGACGTTGCGGGGGTGGCGGATTTTTTGCGCGGGGGTATCCGCGTGGTCGCGGCGGTCGTCGTTGAGCGGTTCGATGAGATCGGCGCCTGCCGGCACTGGATGCCTGCGGCTGAGTGCATCGTTGGCGAGGCTGACCAGATCGTGCGAGCGGTCGACCATGCGCTGCGCGATCAGGTGCGTCACCTTTTCGGGGCTGCTCTGGATATAGCCCTCGACCAGGATGAGGCGCGCGCCCATCACTTCCTTGCGGTACTGCTCCATGATCTTGGGCCACACCACGACATTGGCGATGCCGGTTTCGTCCTCCAGCGTCATGAACACGACGCCGCTGGCGCTGCCCGGCCGCTGCCGCACCAGCACGACGCCGGCGCAGCGGACGCGTCGCCGCTCGTTCTCGTGCCTGATCTCCTTGCAGGCCACCACCCGCTCGCGCGAAAGCATCCCGCGCAAAAATTCCATCGGATGCCCCTTCAGCGATAGCCGGATGGTCTGGTAGTCCGCGACCACCTGCTCGGCCCGCGGCATCACCGGCAAGGGTTTGGCGTGCTCGTCCGGCTGCTCGCGCGCGGTGGCGGCCTCGAACAGCGGCAGCGGTACGTCGTCGGGCAACCGCCGCACCTGCCACAGCGCCTCGCGGCGATCGAGCCCGAGCGAGCGGAAGGCATCGGCATCGGCGAGCAGAATCAGCGCACGCTTGGGCAGGCCGGTGTCGCGGGCGAAGTCTTCC
The DNA here is from genome assembly GCF_024519855.1 of Bradyrhizobium sp. Bra78. Lineage (NCBI taxonomy): Bacteria > Pseudomonadati > Pseudomonadota > Alphaproteobacteria > Hyphomicrobiales > Nitrobacteraceae > Bradyrhizobium > Bradyrhizobium sp. Bra78. The sequence continues at coordinate 510,663 of NZ_JALJRE010000003.1, forward strand.
AGCGAGGTGAACGGCCGGCGATTGCGGGCGGCGACGATGCGGGCGGCCCAGTCTTCCTTCACCTCCCCCGGGAGAGGGAGCACAATCCCGTCATGGCTCGCGCTTCCGCCTTCGCTCTCCGAGCTTCGGCGGACAAGTTGCGCACTCCGGAATGACAGTTGAGAGCGTTTCAGCCTCTCCTCATCCTCATCGAGCCAGTGAAACCCGTCGATCTGGCGGAAACCGAGGCGCACGGCGCAATATTTGCCGCGTCCCTCCTCCAGCGTGTTCTGCGCGAAACTGTAGGACACGTCGATGTCGCGCACCTCGACGCCGTTCTTGCGCGCATCGCCGACGATCTGCGCCGGGGCGTAGAAGCCCATCGGCTGCGAGTTCAGCAGGCCGCAGCAGAAGGCGTCGGGATGATGATGCTTCAGCCATGAGGAGATGTAAACGAGCTGTGCGAAGCTCGCGGCATGGCTCTCGGGAAAACCGTAGGAGCCGAAACCCTTGATCTGGTCGAAACAGCTTCTGGCGAAGTTGGGATCGTAACCGCGCGCGACCATGTTGCCGATCAGCTTCTCTTCGTATTGGCCGATGGTGCCGACATTGCGGAATGTCGCCATCGAGCGACGCAGGCCGTTGGCTTCCTCGGAGGTGAATTTTGCCGCCTCGATCGCGATACGCATCGCCTGCTCCTGGAACAGAGGCACGCCCTTGGTCTTGTGTAGCACCTTGTAGAGCTCGTCCGCTGGACCATGCTCGGGCGATGGCGAGGGATAACGAACCTCCTCCTGACCGTTCCGCCGCCGCAAGTACGGATGCACCATGTCGCCCTGGATCGGACCGGGACGCACGATCGCGACTTCGATGACGAGATCGTAGAAGGTCCGCGGCTTCAGCCGCGGCAGCATGTTCATCTGTGCGCGGCTTTCGACCTGGAACACGCCGAGCGATTCCCCGAGGCACAGCATGTCGTAGACTTTTGGATCGTCCTGCGGGACGCTCGCCAGCACCCAGCGCTCACCCTTGTGCCGGTCGATCAGATCAAAGCATTTCCTGATGCAGGTCAGCATTCCGAGCGCCAGCACGTCGACCTTCATCATGCTGAGCGCGTCGACGTCGTCCTTGTCCCATTCGATGAAGGTACGCTCGTCCATCGCGGCGTTGCCGATCGGCACATAGGTGTCGAGCCGGTCTTGCGTGAGCACATAGCCGCCGACATGCTGGGACAGATGACGCGGGAATTCGATCAGTTCGGTCGCAAGCTCGACTGCGAGGTTGATCATCGGATTTTTCGGATCGAGCCCGGCCTGCCTGACCTGCATGTCGTTGAGGCCCTTGCCCCAGCTTCCCCACACGGTGTCGGCGAGTGCGGCGGTGACGTCCTCGGTCAAGCCCAGCGCCTTGCCGACGTCGCGGATGGCGCTGCGCGGGCGATAATGAATGACGGTCGCGATGATCGCGGCGCGGTGGCGGCCGTAGCGGCGATAGACATATTGCATCACCTCCTCGCGCCGTGAATGCTCGAAATCGACGTCGATGTCCGGCGGCTCCAGCCGCTCCTTGGAGATGAAGCGCTCGAACAGCAGATCGACCTTGGTCGGATCGACCGAGGTGATGCCGAGCACGTAGCACACGGCCGAGTTCGCCGCCGATCCCCGCCCCTGGCACAAAATATTCTGGCTGCGCGCATAGTGCACGATGTCGTGCACGGTGAGGAAATAATGCGCGTATTTCAGCTCGGCGATCAGCGCGAGCTCTTTCTTCAGCGTCGCGCGAAGCTTCTCATCGATCTTTCCGCCGAAATATGTCTGCACGCCCGCCCAGGTCAAATCCTCCAGATGCCCTTGCGCGGTCTTGCCCGGCGGCACCGGCTCGTCCGGATACTGGTACTTGAGCTGGTCGAGTGTGAACTCGATCCTGTCCGCAAAGCGCATGGTCTCCGCGACCGCTTCGGGGAAGTCGCGGAACAGCCGGGACATCTCCCTGGGCGTCTTCAGAAAGCGCTCGGCATTGGCCTCAAGCTGGCGTCCGACCGCCCCGATCGTGGTCTTTTCCCGGATGCAGGTCAGCACGTCCTGAAGCGGACGGCGGCCGGGATCGTGATAAAGCACCTCGTTGGTCGCGAGCAGCGGCACTTTTGCTTTTGCGGCGAGATCATCGAGCCGCACCAGGCGGCGCCGGTCGTCGCCGCGGTAGATCAGGCTCACCGCCAGCCACACGCCCCCGGCGCGACTTGTCTTCAGCTTGGCGAGAATGTCCTGCGCCTGCGCCGCATCGAAACGGTGCGGCAGCGTCAGGATCAGGAGCTGGCCTTCCGAGAACTCGAGAAGGTCAGCAAACCTGAGATGGCATTCGCCCTTTTCGATCCGCGTGATGTCATCGCCGCGCTTGCCTCTGGTGAGAAGCTGGCACAGCCGGCCATAGGCGGCGCGGTCGCGCGGATAGACAAAAATGTCGGGCGTGCCGTCGATGAAGACGATGCGCGTGCCGATCAGCAGCTTGGGCTTGTGTCGCACCTTGTCATTGTCGAGCTCCTTGTAGGCCCGCACCACGCCGGCCAGCGTGTTGTGATCGGCGATGCCGATCACGGGAATGCCGAGCTTGCTTGCCTGATGCACATAGGCGCGCGGATCCGAGCCGCCGCGCAGGAAGGAGAAATTGGTGGTGATGCCGATCTCGGCATAAGCGGGCGCATTCATGCGAAGAGACCGTGCACATACCAGCCGGGAGGAACAGGCTTGCCGTCGTCGTCAAAACACTCCCCCTCGTAGAGACCATCGCGAAAGATCCAGAAGCGCAGGCCCTCGGTATCCTCGATGCGGAAATAATCCCGCGTCAGCTGCCTGCCGTCCTGCCGCCACCATTCCATCGCGATGCGCTCGGGCCCTTCCACCCGTACCACGGCATGCTGCACGCGCCGCCAGGTGAATTGATGCGGCGGCCCGTCGGGCACGGTCGCGAACGGCACCGCGACCGGTTCGGGCCTGTCGAACAACCGCAAGGGACGCAATGGCGGCTCACTCTCGGTGCGCGCGGGCCATTCGGCCTGCATGGCGGCAGCGAGATGATGCTGCGCCGGCGCGGCCAGCACCGCACATTCGGGAATATGGGTGTCCTGCGGCAGATGCACGACGACGCGCTTTCCGCCGATGCGCGCGGCAATGCGGTCGATCAATGCGGAGAGCTCGTCATTGTCGTGGACGTGGGCGTCGAGATCGCGCTGCTCCTGCACCACGATCTCGGTCCGGCTCGCCGACAGCCGCACCATGTCGAAGCCGAAGCCGGGATCCAGGGGATCGGCGAGCGCATCGAGGCGCTCGCGGAACAGACGATCGATGACTTTGCCTTGCGTCACCGGCCTCCCGGTCTCGACCATGATCGCACGCACCGCGCCGTCGGTGCGGAAGAAGGCGGCTTCCAGCCGGCGCGCGCCCTTGCCCTGCTTCTCCATCGACGCGATCAGCGTGTCGGCGAGCCGCGACAGCGTCATCGCGATCATGGTGTCGGTTGCGATCGGCTCGGCGAAGCGTTTTTCCACGATGTAGTCGGGCAGCGGTTTTCGCGGGTTGATCGGCGCATCGCCCTGCCCCAGCGCATGCGCGAGCAGCGTGGAGAACCGTGCGCCGAACCGCGCCGTGATTTCATGTGGTTCGCGGGAAGCGACATCGCCGATGGTCTTCAGGCCGGCGCGGCGCAAGCCCGTGGTGATGGCCTCGCCCGCGCCGAGCGCCGACACCGGAAACCGGCTGATCGCCGCCGCCTCCCCGCCATCGGCAACGATGGTGCCCGTGGTCTGGCGCGTCAGCGTACGCGCGCAGACCGAGGTGCCTGCAATTGCCGCACTGACGGCAAAGCCTTGTCGGCCGAGCGCGCGGACCAGCGTCTGCAGCAGTGCCGCTTCTCCGCCGAACAGATGCGCGCAGCCGGTAATGTCCAGAAACAGCCCATGCGGCGGATCGAGCGCCACCAGCGGCGTGAAGCGGTCGCACCAGTCGGCGATGTCGCTGAGCGTCTTCGCATCGGCCACGACATCGGCGTCGAACACCCGCAGGTCCGGGCACATCGCCCGGGCATTGGCCAGGGGCTGGCCGATATGCAGGCCGAGGCGCTCGGCGGCCTCGTCCAGCGCATGGATCACCAGCGCATTGTTGTCCTTGATGACGACGATGCTGGGATCGTCTTTTTGTTTTGACGCGTTTTCTTCACGCAAACCGGTACCCACTTCGCTTGAAAACGCTTTGTCATTACCCAGTCCGACGTCGTTGAAGAACCGCTGGATCCGGTCGATGGGCAGGCGCGGCAGCCACAGGCTGAGGATACGTCGACGGTTCAGAGAACTGGCACTCATCACATTTCCATTCCATGATCCACCGGCCGCATGGGCCGTGACGATTGCGCAAGAGTTCAACATCGAAACGCGGCGCGCCCCAGGCGCTCCACGCGACCCCCGGCGGCGAATGCGCCGCCCGCAGCATCCATCGGGTCTCGGCGGTCGACGGCAGCGGTTGCGCGGCCATCCGCAGCAGCAGGCCGGTGACACCGGAGCCTTGCGCAGCCAGCGTCAGCTTGCGGCTCGCCACGAGATCGAACTGTCTCGTCTCGCCCCAGAGCTCGAGCACGACGGCGCCCAGCGCATCGCAGGCGAGCGCATCGGCCGACGTGCGTAGCGCGCTCTCGACATCGGCGGCGCGCACCATCACCACGCGGCGCGGATCGAGGCCGAGCTCGGCGAGCCCGCTCATCGACAGCGCGCCGGTTTCAATTTCCGAAAAATCCTGCCGCACCCACAGCAGCGGTTTGCGCGCGGTCACGCGCCCCGCAAGCCCGCTGACAAAACCCGTCGCGGCCGTCCCCTGGCGCCCCTCGCAAAACACCTCGTGGATCACCGCGCGCGCGAGCCCGCCTTTCAGCGCGCTGTCGACCTCGCCATGGCCGAGCGCGACGCGATCGCGCTGATGGACGACCTCCGCGGTCTCGATGCGCTCGATCTGGCCGCGCAAGGTCGCAAGCGCGCTGATGCGTGCGCCGCTCATGGTCGCCGCTCCTTCAGGGGTGATTGCCGGTGGCTCTCAAAAATAAGAACCCGCGGCTGGCTCAATTGTTCATGATATGTTCTAATATAAAACTAACGGCGCCCCTGGAGTCAATCGAATTGGCGCTCTGTCGGATTCATGAGCGGAATCAAAGGGATTCAAACATGGACGTGCAACGCAAGCTGGAAATCCTGGCGGACGCTGCCAAGTACGACGCGTCCTGCGCCTCCAGCGGCACCGAGAAGCGGGACTCCAGCGACGGCAAGGGCATGGGCTCGACCGCGCCCGGCATGGGCATCTGCCATTCCTACGCGCCTGACGGACGCTGCATCTCGCTGCTGAAGGTGCTGCTGACCAACGCCTGCAATTACGATTGCCTCTATTGCGTCAACCGCGCCTCCTCCAACGTGCCGCGCGCCCGCTTCACCGTCGAGGAGGTGGTCAAGCTCACGCTCGACTTCTACCGGCGCAATTACATCGAAGGGCTGTTTCTCTCCTCCGGCATCATCCGGAGCCCCGACTACACCATGGAGCAGGTGGTGAGCGTCGCGCGCAAACTGCGCGAGGAACATCACTTCCGCGGCTACATCCATCTCAAGACCATTCCGGAGGCCGACGACGCGCTGATCGCGGAGGCCGGCAAATATGCCGATCGTCTCTCGATCAACATCGAGATGCCGGATGAGACGAGCCTGCAGCAATTCGCGCCGGAGAAAGACGTGCGCGCGATCCGCCGCACCATGGGCCGGCTGCGGCTCAAGCTGGACGAGGCCGAGGACTGCCGCAAAGCAAAGACGAAGGCCAGGCCGCAACGCTTCGCGCCCGCCGGCCAAAGCACGCAGATGATCGTCGGCGCCGATAGCGCCTCCGACCACACCATTCTCCACACCAGTTCCAATCTCTACGGCTCATACAAGTTAAGGCGCGTCTATTATTCCGCCTTCAGCCCGATCCCCGACGCCAGCCGCGCCTTGCCTCTGGTGCAGCCGCCGCTGCTGCGCGAGCACCGGCTCTACCAGGCCGACTGGCTGATGCGATTCTACGGCTTCGATGTTGGCGAGATCGTCGACGACAGCGCGATGCTGCCGCTCGACATCGATCCGAAGCTCGCCTGGGCGCTGCGCCATCGCGAGCGCTTCCCGCTCGACATCAACCGCGCCAGCCGCGAGGAGTTGCTGCGCGTGCCGGGCTTCGGCACCAAGGCGGTCGAACGCATCATCGCGACGCGGCGCACCACCACGATCCGCCTCGCCGATCTCGCCCGGCTGCACGTGCCCCGCAACAAGGCGCTGCCGTTCATCGTTCTCAGCGACCACCGCCCCTCGCCGCATCGCCTCGATGCCGCCGGGTTGATCGAACGGTTCAGGCCGAAGGCAACACAACTGGGGTTTGGCTTCTGATGCACTACATCATCCTCGATCACGAAACCGATTTCGAAGGCTGGCGCAAAGCCGCGCGCAGCCTCGTGCTTCATCATGTGCAGCCCACCGATGTCGCCTGGACCGTGCAAGGCCGCGAAGCGGAATTATTCGCGCCGCAAGCGCCGTCTCCGATCCTCGCGGTGAACGACGGCACCTTCAACGTATCAGGCAAATTCGTCGATCTCGCCAAGGCCGCGATCCTGCATCGCGATCCCGAACGCTTTGCGATCCTCTATCGCCTGCTCTGGCGCCTGAAAGACCATCACGATCTGATCGAGGTCGCGATCGATCCTGACGTCGCGCTGGTCACTGCGATGGCCCGAGCCGTCCATCGCGACGAGCACAAGATGCATGCCTTCGTGCGCTTTCGCGAGATCGGCCGCGAACGCGAAGCGCATTATGTCGCCTGGTTCGAGCCGGAGCATCACATCGTCGAACTCGCCGCGCCATTCTTCGCCAAGCGCTTTGCCGACATGCCCTGGTCGATCCTGACGCCGGACCTCTGTGCGCATTGGGACGGCCATGCGCTCTCGTTCACGCCGGGAGTCAGCAAGAGCGAGGCACCGGGCGAAGACCGGCTCGAGGAAACCTGGCGGCGCTACTACGCCAGCATCTTCAATCCCGCCCGGCTCAAGGTGAAGGCGATGCAGGCCGAGATGCCGAAGAAATACTGGAGGAACCTGCCCGAGGCTTCGATCATTAAGCCTCTGATCGAGGACGCCGAGCGCATGACCGGCGCCATGATCGCCAATGCCGCAACCGATCCGCACAAGCCCCAAAAGCGGCCGGAGGCTCCGATGACTCGCAAGACTTCCGCAAACGATCTCGAAGCTCTCCGTGAGGAAGCCGCGCATTGCCGCGCCTGCCATCTCTACAAGGACGCGACCCAGACCGTGTTCGGCGAGGGCCCGAAGCACGCCAACATCATGCTGGTCGGCGAACAGCCCGGCGACAAGGAAGACCTCGCCGGTCATCCCTTCGTCGGCCCGGCCGGCCAGATGCTCGACCGTGCGCTGGAGGAGGCCGGTGTCGATCGCAAGAAGGTCTATGTCACCAACGCGGTGAAGCACTTCAAATTCGTGCCGCGCGGAAAGATCCGCCTGCACCAGAAGCCGAATACGCCTGAAATCAAAGCGTGCCGGCAATGGTTCGAACGGGAAGTCTCGGCAATCCAGCCCGATCTGATCGTGGCGATGGGCGCTACCGCCGCGCAAAGCGTGTTCGGCAGGATCACCCCCATCGGCAAGACCCGCGGCCGGCTCATCGACCTTCCCGACGGACGCAAAGCGCTGGTGACGGTGCACCCATCTTACTTGCTGCGGCTGCCCGATCCGGAAGACAAAGCGCTGGAATATCAGCTCTTTGTCGAAGATCTGAAGATCGCCGGGTCGTTGCAGAAGAAAGCCGTACGCGCGGCCTGACCTGCGCCCTGCTGCAGGGCGCCATGCGACCGAGAAGTCCCCTCATTTCAAGTCGCCCATTTCAACCGCCTGTCACATGCCTCGCGCAAAATCGAAGCACAGGGACAGGAGAAATTTTCAATGAGTGACGTTGCTTTGCCCGGCTCCATCGAACCGGCCTTGGGCAGGGGCCCGGACCTCGATCGCGGCTTTCATCCGCTCACCGGTATCGTGTACCTGGGCGTCATCGCTGCGGCGCTGCTGTTCGTTGCTTACAGCATCTGGGTCGACGTCGATGCCACCGGTACACAGGTTAAGACCTACGCGCCCTTCATCCTTCTGTTCGTCGCGCTGTTGATCGCGCTCGGCTTCGAGTTCGTCAACGGCTTCCATGACACGGCCAATGCGGTCGCGACCGTGATTTACACGCGCTCGCTGCCCGCCCATGTCGCCGTGGTGTGGTCCGGCATGTTCAACCTGTTCGGCGTGCTGCTCTCGAGCGGTGCGGTCGCGTTCGGCATCGTCTCGCTGCTGCCGGTCGAGTTGATCCTCCAGGTCGGCTCCAGCGCCGGTTTCGCCATGGTGTTCGCGCTGTTGATCGCGGCCATCATCTGGAACGTCGGTACCTGGTACTTTGGACTGCCGGCCTCAAGCTCGCACACGCTGATCGGCTCGATCATGGGCGTGGGCATCATGAACGCGCTGCTGCACGGCCGTAGCGGCACATCGGGTGTCGACTGGTCGCAGGCAACCAATATCGGCAAGGCACTCCTGCTTTCGCCGCTATTCGGCTTCGCGCTTGCTGCCGTCCTGCTGTTGATCCTACGCAGCGTGCTCCTGGGCGCCACGCCTGCCCTGTTCGGTGAACCCAAAGGTGACCAACCGCCGCCGTTGTGGATCCGCGGCATCCTGATACTCACCTGCACGCTGGTCAGCTTCTTCCACGGCTCCAATGACGGCCAGAAGGGCATGGGCCTGATCATGCTGATCCTGATCGGTACCGTGCCGACGGCTTATGCGCTCAACCGCGCGCTGCCGGAAACACAGATCGAGGCGTTCGTCAATAACTCGGCCGCTGCCAGCAAGGTGATCGAAGCCAAAGCCGCCGGCTACAACGTGATCGGCAACCCGCGGCCGGCCGTCACCAATTATGTGGCTCAGCACGAGGTCAACGGTGGAACCTTCCCGTCACTTGCCGTTCTCGTGCGTGATATCGCCAAGCAGGTCACCACCTATGGCTCGCTCGCGAAGGTACCGGCAGAAGCAGTCGGCAACACCCGCAACGACATGTACCTCGCCTCGGAAGCGCTCCGCTTTCTGATGAAGGACAAGGAAGCCGAACTCAGCGCCGACGAAGTAAGCGTGCTCAACGCCTACAAGGGTTCGCTCGATAGCGCCACGAAATTCATCCCGGGCTGGGTGAAGATCGCGGTCGCCATTGCGCTCGGCCTCGGCACCATGGTCGGCTGGAAGCGCATCGTCGTCACGGTCGGCGAGAAGATCGGCAAGACGCACCTGACTTACGCGCAAGGGGCCTGCGCCGAGATCACCGCAGCCGCCACCATCGCCGCGGCCGACGGCTACGGTCTGCCGGTCTCGACAACGCACGTGCTGTCGTCAGGCATCGCCGGCACCATGGCCGCCAACGGCTCGGGGCTGCAATGGGCGACGATCCGCAACATTGCGATGGCCTGGGTGCTCACCCTGCCGGCTGCGATGATCATCTCGGGAGCGTTGTACTACATGTTCTCGCGGGTGTTCTGAACAATCGTATCACTCGAGGACAAAGGGCCCGTGCGATGCACGGGCCCTTATCATTTCATTTGTGCTCGGATTCAGCCCTACGACGCAGCCAGCGATTCCTCGACCAGCTTGACCCAGTAGGACGTGCCGAACACGATCGCCTCGTCGTTGAAATTGTAGGCGGGGTGATGCAGACCGGCGCTGTCGCCATTGCCGCAGAAGATGAAGGCGCCGGGGCGCGCTTCCAGCATGTAGGCGAAATCCTCGCCGCCCATCAGCGGCGGCATCTCGTGCACATTGGCATCTCCCGCAACTTGCCTGGCGATACGCCGCGCCACCTCGGTCTCCGCGGCGTGGTTGTTCACGACCGGATAGTTGCGCTTGTAGTGCAGGTCGATCTTGGCACCGGTGATCTGCGCCACGCCAGCGACAACCTCGTGCACGCGCTTCTCGACGAGCTTGCGCACCTCCGGCGACAATGTGCGGATGGTGCCCCTCAGCGTCGCAGTTTGCGGAATGACGTTGCGGGCATTTCCCGCGTGGAACTCGCAGATCGAGATCACGGCCGATTCCAGCGGATCGACGCTACGCGCCACGATCGACTGCAATGCAGTGATCACCTGTGCGCCGACCAGCACGGAATCGATGCATTTGTGCGGACGCGCGGCATGACCGCCGAGGCCCTCGATCATGATGTCGACCTCGTCGGTCGCTGCCATGATCGGACCCGGGCGGATCGCGAACGAGCCGATCGGGATGCCCGGGCCGTTGTGCATGCCGTAGACCTGCTCGATGCCGAAGCGCTCCATCAGCCCGTCCTTGACCATGGCCGCGCCGCCGGCGCCGCCCTCCTCGGCCGGCTGGAAGATCACGACAGCATCGCCGGCAAAATTGCGGGTCTCGGCGAGGTAGCGGGCCGCCCCAAGCAGCATCGCGGTGTGGCCGTCATGGCCGCAGGCGTGCATCTTGCCCGGAATCTTCGAGGCGTAAGGCAGGTTGGTCTGTTCCTCGACCGGCAGCGCATCCATGTCGGCGCGCAGGCCGATGGTCTTGAGCCCTTCGCCGGCCGGCTTGTTGCCCTTGATCACGCCGACCACGCCGGTCTGGCCAAGGCCGGTCACGACCTCGTCGCAGCCGAATTCGCGCAGCCGGTCCGCGACGAATGCTGCGGTGCGGTGGACGTCATACAGCAGCTCAGGATGCTCATGGATGTCCCGGCGCCAGGCCTGAATATCGGGTTGAAGGTCGGCGACGCGGTTCACGATGGGCATGGAGGGTCTCAAGCTTTGTTGAAAATGCAGGACTGTCTACCATGCAAGCGCCAGTCCACCCAACTGCCGCGGGCCGAGGGTAACCCTGTCCTCTCGTCATGGCCGGGCTTGTCCCGGCCGTCCGCGTCTGACTATTAGGACGGAAAGTGCGTGGATGCCCGGGACAAGCCCGGACATGATGCGCTTATTGGGTGGAAACAGAATGCCAAGCCGGCTCGAAGGTGAGTTTGACTACATTGTCGTCGGGGCAGGCACGGCGGGGTGCATCCTCGCCAACCGGCTCTCGGCCGATCCGAAAAACCGCGTCCTCATTCTCGAAGCCGGCGGCGACGACAACTGGATCTGGTTCCACATTCCGGTCGGCTATCTCTTCGCCATCGGCAATCCGCGCTCTGACTGGATGTTCAAGACCGAGGCCGAGCCGGGCCTGAACGGCCGCTCGCTTGCCTATCCCCGCGGCAAGGTGATCGGCGGCTGCTCCGCGATCAACGCCATGATCTCGATGCGAGGACAGGCCGCCGACTACGATCACTGGCGCCAGCTCGGCATGACCGGTTGGGGCTATGACGACGTGCTGCCGCTGTTCAGGCGGCTAGAGGATCACTTCCTCGGCGCCAGCGAACATCACGGCACGGGCGGCGGCTGGCGCATCGAGGCGCCGCGGCTGTCGTGGGACGTTCTCGATGCCGTCGGCGACGCCGCCGAGGAGATGGGCATCAAGCGCATCCCGGATTTCAACACGGGCGACAACGAAGGCACCAGCTATTTCCACGTCAACCAGAAGCGCGGCCGGCGCTGGTCGTCGGCCCGCGGCTTCCTCAAGCCCGCGCTGAACCGCCCCAACCTGCGGCTCGAGAAGCACGTGCTGGTCGAGCGCCTCATCATCGAGCAGGGTCGCGCCGTCGGCGTACGCTTCATCCAGAATGGCGAGGTCATGGAAGTGCGTGCAAAACGTGAGGTAATCCTCTCCGCGGGTGCGATCGGCTCGGTGCAGGTGCTGCATCGCTCCGGCATCGGGCCCGCCGACTGGCTGTCGCCGCTCGGGATCGACATCGTCATGGACAAGCCCGGTGTCGGTCGCAATCTTCAGGATCACCTCCAGCAGCGCGCGATCTACAAGGTCGACGGCGTGCGCACGTTGAACGAAACCTATTACAATCTGTTCCGCCGCGGCCTGATGGGGCTCGACTACGCCTTCCGCCGCCGCGGCCCGCTGACCATGGCGCCGTCGCAGCTCGGCATCTTCACACGCTCCGATGCGACTCGCGCGCGCGCCAATATCCAGTTCCACGTGCAGCCGCTGTCGCTCGACAAGTTCGGCGATCCCCTGCACCGCTTCCCGGCGATCACGGTCAGCGCCTGCAATCTCCAGCCGACCTCGCGCGGCACCGTGCGCCTGCGCGCAGCTAGCCCAGACGAAAAGCCGATCATCGCGCCGAACTATCTGTCGACCAACGACGACCGCCAGGTCGGCGCCGATGCCATCCGTACCACCCGCCGCCTGATGCAGCAGAAGGCGCTCGCAAAGTACCGCCCGAGCGAGTATCTGCCCGGCCCCTCCGTCGGCGATGACGACGCCTCGCTTGCCAAAGCCGCCGGCGATATCGGCACCACCATCTTCCATCCCGTCGGCACCGCGAAGATGGGCGCGGCAAACGATCCAATGGCGGTGGTCGACGAGCGCCTGCGCTTCTACGGGCTCGACGGCCTGCGTATCGTCGATGCCTCGATTATGCCAACCATCACCTCGGGCAACACCAACACGCCGACGGCGATGATTGCGGAGAAAGGCGCCGCGATGATTTTGGAGGATGCGCGTTGAACGCGTAGCCCAGTCTCGCAGCGAAATCCGGGCTCCGCTCCCACCACTTCACGAAAACGTCATCGCCTCCCGCGAATAAACCCACCCCTCCCTCAATCACCTCTCCGAAGCCCAATTCCGGGCGAAGTGGAGATACGCGATGAGCGGACACGATCACGGCGACGACGGCTTGAGTCGCCGCAAGGTGCTGGAATGCATGACCTGGGCCGGCACTGGCGTGCTCTGGACCATCACCGGCGGGGTGCCGCGCTCGCTCGGCATCATCGATTCCGCGCAAGCCGCGACCGCGGCCGCGCCCGGCATGACCTTCCTCCAGATCAGCGACAGCCATGTCGGCTTCGACAAGCCAGCCAATCCCAATGCGCTCGGCACGCTGGAGGAAGCCGTGGGCAAGATCAACGCGATGCCGGTCAAGCCGTCATTCATGATCCACACCGGTGACATCACGCACCTGTCGAAGGCCGCCGAGTTCGACAATGCCGAACGCATCATCTCGCAGAGCAAGCTCGACGTGCATTACGTGCCCGGCGAGCATGACTTCCTCGACGAGGAGGTGAAGTTCTATCGCGAGCGCTACGGCCGCGGCACCAAGGGTGCGGGCTGGTACTCCTTCGACGCCGGCGGCGTGCACTTCATCGGCCTCGTCAACGTCGTCGATCTCAAGGCCGGCGGCCTCGGCAATCTCGGCGCCGAGCAGCTCGCCTGGCTCGAAGACGATCTGCGGGGCAAGTCGAAATCCACCCCGATCGTGCTGTTCGCCCACATCCCGCTCTGGACGGTCTATCCCGAATGGGGCTGGGGCACCGAGGACGGCGGCCGCGCATTGGAACAGGTGAAAGGCTTCGGTTCGGTCACCGTGCTGAACGGCCACATCCATCAAGTGATGCAGAAGGTCGAGGGCAACGTGACCTTCCACACCGCGCGCTCAACGGCCTTCCCGCAGCCGGCGCCCGGGGCGGCTCCCTCGCCCGGGCCGATGAAGGTCGAGGACGCCAGGCTCCGCTCGATGCTCGGCGTTGCCAGCGTCAACTTCAAGCAGAACGAGCAGCGGCTCGCGATCATCGACACGCCGCTGCAGGGCTGAGTCCAGGGCTGAACGGAAGCTGACAATGAAGACACTCAATCGCCGCGACTTCGGTGTCGCTGTGGCCGCGGCCATCCTGTTGCCCGCAACAGCTGCCCGTGCCGACGACATGGACGTGCATATCGACAATTTCGTTTTCCAGCCGGCCGAACTCAAGATCAAGGTCGGCACCACCGTGACCTGGACCAACCGGGACGACATTCCCCACACCGTGGTGTCGGCCGGCAAGTTCAGGTCCAAGACCCTGGACACCGACGACAAGTTCTCGTTCACCTTCACCAATGCGGGCGACTACAAGTATTTTTGTTCGCTGCACCCGCACATGACGGGGATGATCAAGGTTGAGTAACATCTCAAACCAAGGCATCAACGTCCTGCCCGGCCGGTGGTCCCACGCCGGCCGGGCGCGTGTGCCTTCGGTCACGCTCAGGGACGAAACAACGCGACGAGCAGAACAAGAGGCAAAGCGAGGAGCGATGCCCGCCAACGAAGATTTGCAGAAGGCGCAGCGCTTCCGCGAGGCGGCGCTGCCCTATCTCGACGACGTCTACACGCTCGCGCGCTATCTGCTGCGCGATACCTCCGACGCCGAAGATGCGGTGCAGGAGTGCTATCTGCGCGCGCTGAAGCACTTTGACAGCTATCGTGGGCCGGCGATGAAGCCCTGGCTGTTCGCGATCCTGCGCAACGTCTGCAACGCGGAATATGCGCGGCGCGCGCACAGGCCCAGCGCGATCGAGGATATGCCCGGTGCCGCCGAGCAGACGCCGATATGGCAGGAGACCGAGGCAAGCCCGGAAACCGAAGTGCTGCGCAGCCGCGATGCCGGCACGATCCGCAAATTGATCGACGCGCTGGCCGAGCCGTTCAAGGAGACATTCGTGCTGCGCGAGATCAACAACCTGTCCTATCGTGAAATCGCCGAGGCAGTCGGCGCGCCCGTCGGCACCGTGATGTCCCGCCTCGCCCGCGCCCGCGCCATGCTGCGCGCGGCCTGGACGGCGGAAGAGGAGCAAGCAAGATGAATTGCGACGAAGCAAGGATCCTGCTTCACGCGCTGCTCGACAACGAGCTCGATGCCGGCCACGCGCGCGAGGTCGAAGCACATGTCGCCAGCTGCCCGGCCTGCGCCGCCGAGCTCGCAGCACAGCGCGACATGCAGCGCGTGCTCGCCGATACGAATTTACGCTACGCCGCACCCGCGAGCCTGCGCGCCCGCATCGAGGCCTCGATGCCGCAGCCTGAGCGCCGTCAGCCGACCCGCCGCTCCGTGCTGCGCGGCTTTGCGATGGGTTCGGCGGTCTCCGCGCTCGCCGCCTCCGGCGTCTTCGCCGTGGTGTTGCGCCAGGACGACCAGCAGCGCATCCTGTCGGAAGTCGTCTCCGCGCATCTGCGCTCGCTCCAGGCCGGTCATCTCATCGACGTGGTTTCCACGGACCAGCACACAGTCAAGCCGTGGTTCAACGGCAAGCTCGATGTCGCCCCGCCCGTGATCGATCTCACCGCGCAGGGCTTTACGCTTGTCGGCGGCCGGCTCGACTATATCGACGCCCGCGCCATCGGCGCCGTCGTCTACAAGCGCCGGCAGCACGTGATCAACCTGTTCGTATCGCAGACCTCGAGCACCGAACACCGGCCGCCGAAGACCCAGACCATGCAGGGCTTCAACTGCCGCCGCTGGGGCGAGCGCGGCCTGAACTTCTGGGCCGTCAGCGACATCGGCAACGACGAACTCGCCGAGTTCGTCGACAAGTTCGACGCGGCGATGAAGGCGAATGTGGAGGGATAGCTCTACCCCACAACATCATTGCGAGGAGCGAAGCGACGAAGCAATCCAGGCTGCCTCCGCGAACAGAGTCTGGATTGCTTCCGCCTTCGCCAAAGGCTTCGGCGGACAAGTCGCTTCGCTCGCAATGACGATTGCGGAAACGTCTCGGCAAAAAATCAGGCCGAACGTCTCACCGCGTTGTCCACCAGCGTCTTGCCGAGCGACCAGATCGCGCCGGGGACCTTGTGGCTGCCGGCGATGACGTCGTCGAAGGCGCGCTCGATCCAGCCGCAATCTTCCTCGGTGATGGTCAGCGGCGGCAACAGCTTGATGGTATGGCTGCCGTGACCGGCCACCTGGGTCAGGATCTTGTGATCCTTGAACAGCGGCACGGTGATGAGCTGGCAGAACAGGCCCTTGTTGGCGGCCTCCAGCACGTTCCAGGAAGCCCGCAGCCTCAGCGATTTCGGCGGGCCGAACTCGACGCCGATCATCAGGCCCTTGCCGCGCACTTCCTTCATCAGCTCGTAGCCGGGCACCATGCGCGTCAGCGCCAGGCGCAGCTCGGCGCCGCGCTTGGCGGCGGACTCGATCAGCTTCTCGGATTCCATGACGTCGAGCGTGGCGATGCCGGCGGCCATCGCGAGGTCGTTCTTGGAGAAGGTGGAGCCGTGCACAACCGCGCGGTCCATCTGATTAAAAATCTTGTCGAAGATGCTCTTGCGCGTCAGTACCGCGCCGACCGGCACGTGGCCGCCGGACAGCGACTTCGACAGCAGCACCATGTCGGGCTCGACGTTCCAGTGCTCGACCGCGAGGAAGCGGCCGGTACGGCCCATGCCGGTCTGGATCTCGTCGGCGACGAACAGCGTGCCGTATTTCTTGCAGAGCGCCGCCGCCCCCGGCAGGAAATCGTCGGTGGGCATGTTGACGCCCTTGCCCTGGATCGGCTCGACGACGAAGGCTGCGACTTCGCGCGAGGCCAGCGCCTTTTCCAGCGCGGCCAGATCGTTGAACGGGATCGAGGTGCAGCCCGGCAGCAGCGGCTCGAAGCCGGTGCGGAAGTTCGAATCCCCAGTCAGCGACAGCGCGCCATAGGTCAGGCCATGATAGCCGTGGGCGCAATAGACGATGCCGGGCCGGCCGGTGGCGCCGCGGGCGAACTTGATCGCGGCTTCGACGCATTCGGCGCCGGAATTGGCGAAGAACGCCTTGTCGAGATAGGGGACGTACTTCAGAAGCCGCTCGGCGAGCACGCCGGCGAGCACCGAGACGTCGAACTGGACGAGGTTGGGCAGGTCGGCATCGAGCACGCTCTTGAGCGCCTCGCGCATGACGGGATGATTACGCCCGATCGCAAACACGCCAAAGCCGGACAACAGGTCGAGATAGCGTGCCCCGTCGCGGTCGTAGAGGTACTGCCCCTGCCCCTTCTGGAAGCCGACGTCGTAACCGATGGTCTTGAGGACCCGAACGAACTGCTCGTTCAGATGCCGATTATGCAGGGCGCTGCGCTGGGCCTGACGGTCCGCGAATAGCTGAGACATGTCTGGATTTGGGCTGGGCATCCGCTACATACTTCGGTTGAGGGCAGTCTCGTCAACTGAAAAGGGACCGTTGCTGAAAACGGTCTGTGCGGCCTTTTGCCCTTTTTCGGACCATCTTCGCAAGCACAGCTTTAGGACATGTTGCACTGCCAAGGAACTATCATGCGTTTAGCCCTTTACACCGGACTAATACTGGTTGGCGGTTTCACCGGCCTGACCCCGGCGCTCGCCGCCGATCCTACCGGCGACTGGCGGGTCGCCGACGGCGTCGCCAACATTCGTGTCGCCCAATGCAATGGCAGCATGTGGGGCGCGGTTTCCTGGGAGAAACAGCCAGGCGGCCGCGACGAGAACAACCCGGATGCCTCGAAAAAGAACAGGCCGACGCTGGGCATGCCGACCTTGATCGACATGAAGAAGAAGCCCGGCGTCGATCAGTGGGAAGGACAGGTCTACAACGCCAAGGACGGCCAGCTCTACAGCGCAACCATCACGCCGGCCGGGACCGATCAGCTCGAGATCAAGGGCTGCGTGATGGGCTTCCTCTGCGGCGGCGAGACCTGGACCCGGGTCGGGCCGCCGATTCCCCTGAGCCCCGCCAACGCCATGGCCAAGGGTATGCCGAAGTCCACCGGCGCGGCGCCGAAAGCCCAGGCAACGACGGGTGCCATGGCCGCGGCGCCTGCGTCAGCAGCCCCGAAGGCCGCCGGCGCAGCCAAGCCCGGTCAGAAGAGTGCCCCCGACCCGGTCGGCGACATCTGCCTACTCCCTGAGATTGCGGGGTTTGCCCATTAGGGCCGGCTGGAACAGCAGCACTGCGGCAAGCGTCGTCACCAGCGAGAGAGCGAGCAGCTTGCCCATGCTGGACGTTCCAGGATGGCTCGACAGCCACAGACTGCCGAACGCGGTCGCCGTCGTCAGCGCGCTGAAAAAGATCGCGCGTGTCAGGCTGGTCTGGAGCAGGTTTGTCCTGCCCGAGCGCCAGGCCACGACATAATAGATCTTGAAGGCGACGCCGACGCCGAGCAGCAGCGGAAACGCGACGATATTGGCGAAGTTGAGCGGCAGGCCGATCAGCACGCAGATCTCGAGCGTCACCGCGCCGGCGACCAGGAGCGGCACCAGCGTCATCAGCACGTCAACGAACCTGCGCAGCGTGATCCACAGCAACAGGCCGATCACCAGCAGGGCATAGATGCCGGCATGGATGAACGCCCTCACCACGGTGTCGCCGGATTTCAGGATCGAGACCGGCCCGCCGATCGCGGTCGGCTCGGCAACGAGCACTGCCGCCGCAAATTTGCGCAGCGTGTCGTTGTCGTTGGGATCGCCTTTGGGCAGCGCCTCGACGCGGATGATGCCGTCCTTGCTCTTCCAGGCGTTGACGAGGTCGGGCGGCAATGACTTCAGGGTCACCGTGTCGGCCTGCATCGCATTCCTGAGCTGGTCGAACGCGATCTTCAGCGGCGTGATGAACACGTCCTGCGCCTTGTTGCGCGTGGCCTCGTCGCCATTGGCGAGCTTTTCGAGCGCGTCCGCCAGCCGGCGCGAGGCGACCGCACCCGCGCCCTTCGCATCACCCGCGGTGCGGCGCAGATTGTCGACCGAGGATTTCAGCGCATCGACGTTTTCCTGGTCCGAAGGCGCAGCGTCGATCTGGTCGGGATTGAGCGCGGGGTTCAGCACCTTGGCGCCCTGCGCAAGCAGCTTCAGCTTCGGCGGCTGGTCCTCCGGCACGAAGCTGTTGAGCGACATCACCCGCAGCACCTCGGGGACCTTCTCCAGCTTCGTCTCGACCTGCCTCGCCTGCTCCTCGGACGTTGTCATCACGTTGATAGCGTTGGCGCCGGTGTTGGGATCCTTGCGCAGGTCGAGGAAAGTCGCGATCGATTCGGCCTTCGGGTTGCGCAGGTTCATCGGGTTGAAGTCGAACTTCATGAAGTAGAGCAGCGGCAGGCCGGCGACCGCCAGCAGCAGCGTGCCGCCCACCACCAGCACGCGGTGCTTTTCCAGAAAATAGTCGAGCGGCGCCAGGAAGGCGTAACCGACCGGCTCCTTCTCGCCGGGCGGATTCAACAGCTTCAGCAGCGCCGGGAGGATGGTGATCGAGGAGACGAAGGCGACCAGCATGCCGACGCCCGCGATCTGGCCGAGTTCGGCAATACCCTTGTAGTCGGTCGGGATGAAGCAGAGGAAGCCGGCCGCGGTCGCCATCGCCGCCAGCGACAACGGGATCGCCGAGCGCTTGGCCGCCAGCACCAGCGCGCCCGAGAGATCGTTGTGCTTGTAGCGCTCCGAACGGTAGCGGACGCTGTACTGGATGCCGAAGTCGACGCCGAGGCCGACGAACAGCACCGCGAATGCGATCGACAAGAGATTGAGCGAGCCGACCATCATCAGGCCGGCTGCGGTCGTCAAGGCAAGGCCCACGAAGAGATTGATAAACACCGCGAAGATGATCTTCGCCGAATGCAGCGCCAGCCACAGGATCAGGAGCACGACGAGAACCGTGCCGATGCCGTTGACGACGGCGCCTTCCTGCACGGTGGCGTATTCCTCGTTGGCGATCGGGACCGGACCGGTCAGCCGCACCCGCGCCTGGTATTTGGTCGGAAAATCGAGATCGATCGCGGCCTTGCGGATCGCGTCGGTGGCGCCCTTGCCGGGCTCCAGCGCGTTGTAGTCGAGGACCGGTTTGAATTCGATGAAGGCACGCTTGTCCGAATCCGTCAGCGGCTCGTCGCTGACGAGCTCGCGCCAGGAGAAGCTCGCATTGCCCTTGTTGAGCACGGTCTCGACCGTCTGCGCGATCAGGTTGAAGGGTCGCTCGGTATTGTCGAGCTTGACCTGGCCGCGCTTGACGCCGGCGAGTCCCGTTTCAAGGGCACCGGTCAGGCCGCGGATCGAGGGATCGCCCGCCATGATCTCGATGAGGGGCGCTGCGGATTGGAACTGGCCGGTGATCTTGCTGACTTCCTCGGTCGGCAGGAACAACAGGCCGTTCTTCTCGAAAAACTCGCCGGTGCCGAGTTGCTGCATCGACTGGAAGTTGGTCTTGTCGTCCTTCAGCTTGGCAAAGAGCGCGTCCGAAGCCGCGGTCGCCATCTCCGGCGTCTTGGCCTCGACGACCGCCGTAATCGTCGCATCGCGGTCGAAGGCGCGATCGAACTGCTGGTCGCGCTGGCGCCAGTCCAGATTCTGGGCAATCAGCGAATTGATGTCGGTATTGATGGCGAAGTGCTGGGACGTGTAGTAGCCCGCCCCCACCGCCAGCAGGAGCCCGAGAATGACGACGAGGGAGGCAAACCGGGTGCAGGCCCTGACGACGGCAACGACTACGCTTTGCAGCACTTCTTTTCTTTCTGCGGTTAACGGCTTGCCGGAAACGCCCGCTGTTTATCGGAGTTCCCGGGCGAAACCTATTGCTGTTTTGAGTGGTTCTCGCCGCAAGGAGGTTCGAGGTAAACAGCGACAGACTGCGGCAAAATCATGCGGGTCGGTCGGTATAGCCGGTCAGTTGAGGCGGGAACGTGACGAAGGAGTGGGCACAAATGACGCCCATTTGCTCACGGAGATGCCCTCTACTATGATACCGATAAATTGATCCAGCAGGGAACCAAAGTTCATTCGGTCTTTCCTTGCTGCCGATTTTTTGACACAAAGTATTGCGCCTCCATGCACCGGAGCCCCGACAGGGGTGGGCAGTTACCGCGTGCGAGAAGCCGATGGTGCGGATATTGCAACTCATTGGTCAGTATCGGGGTGCCGCCGGGGACTTGAGAAGCGGATTGGTGCAACTTGCGTGATGGGCGTCCAATGGAAGTTTATCTGGCGCAACCGCGCGGTTTCTGCGCGGGCGTGGTGCGTGCGATCGAGATCGTGGAACGGGCGCTGGAGAAGTACGGCCCGCCCGTCTACGTGCGCCATGAGATCGTGCACAACAAGTACGTCGTCGAGAGCCTGAAGAACAAGGGCGCGATCTTCGTCGAGGAGCTGTCCGAGGTTCCGCCGAAGGCGGTGACCGTGTTCAGCGCCCATGGTGTCGCCCGCAGCGTCGAGGAAGAGGCCGCCGCGCGCGACCTTCCGGTGCTCAATGCCACCTGTCCCCTGGTCACGAAAGTTCACAATCAGGGGAAGCGCTACATCACCAAGGGCCGTACCCTGATCCTGATCGGCCATGCCGGCCACCCCGAGGTCGAGGGCACGATGGGCCAGGTTCCCGCCTCCGTGCTGCTGGTCCAGAGCGTCGAAGAGGTTAACGCCTTGACGCTGCAGGCGGATACGCCAGTGGCCTACATTACCCAGACCACCCTGTCGGTCGACGACACAAGGGACATCATTGCGGCCCTCCAGGCCCGCTTTACAGATATTCAAGGCCCGGATATCCGGGATATCTGCTATGCGACACAGAACCGCCAATCTGCGGTAAGGGACTTGAGCAAGCTGGTCGACGTGATCTTGGTGGTGGGCGCTGCCAACAGCTCGAACTCGAACCGGCTCCGCGAAATCGGCACTGAAGCCGGTGTCGCGAGTTATTTGATTGCCGACGGCAGCAAGCTCAATCCGGAGTGGTTGAAAGATGCCAGGACCGTCGGCGTCACGGCCGGCGCCTCGGCGCCCGAGGTACTCGTGGATGACGTGATCGAAGCGATGCGGCGGATCGGACCGGTCAAGGTCCAGGTGCTGCCGGGCCGCGAGGAAAACATCGAATTCCGGCTTCCGGCCCAATTGGCTGCGAGCTGACCCACCCCAATTCCAAGCCCAGAAAGAAACTCGTAATGGCTATCCCCTTCTTCAAGGAAATGCGTATCGGCGGCTATTTGCTCAAGCAGAAACTGCTTGGCCGCAAACGCTATCCGCTCGTGCTGATGCTGGAGCCGCTGTTCCGCTGCAACCTCGCCTGCGTCGGCTGCGGCAAGATCGACTATCCCGATGCGATCCTGAACCGCCGCATGACGGCGCAGGAGTGCTGGGACGCCGCCGACGAATGCGGCGCGCCGATGGTGGCGATTCCCGGCGGCGAGCCACTGATCCACAAGGAGATCGGCGAGATCGTGCGCGGCCTCGTCGCGCGCAAGAAGTTCGTCTCGCTCTGCACCAACGCGCTGCTGCTCGAGAAGAAGCTCGACCTGTTCGAGCCCTCGCCCTACCTGTTCTTCTCGGTGCATCTGGACGGCCTGAAGGAGCATCACGACAAGGCCGTGTCGCAGAAGGGCGTGTTCGACCGCGCGGTCTCCGCGATCAAGGCGGCCAAGGCGCGCGGCTTCACCGTCAACGTCAACGCCACCATCTTCGACGGCCATCCGGCCGAGGAGATCGCGAAGTTCTTGGACCTCACCGTCGAGCTCGGCGTCGGCGTCTCGATGTCGCCCGGCTACGCCTATGAGCGCGCGCCGGACCAGGAGCACTTTCTCAACCGCACCAAGACCAAGAAGCTGTTCCGCGACGTCTTTGCGATGGGCAAGGGCAAGAAGTGGAACTTCATGCATTCCGGCCTGTTCCTCGACTTCCTCGCCGGCAACCAGGAATACGAGTGCACGCCGTGGGGCATGCCCGCGCGCAACATTTTTGGTTGGCAGAAGCCCTGCTACCTGCTCGGTGAAGGCTACGCAAAAACCTTCAAGGAGCTGATGGACACCACCGACTGGGAAACCTACGGCACCGGCAAGTACGAGAAGTGCGCCGACTGCATGGCCCATTGCGGCTACGAGCCGACCGCGGCGACCGCAGCCCTCAACAACCCGATCAAGGCGATGTGGGTGTCGCTGCGCGGCATCAGGACCACCGGCCCGATGGCGCCGGAGATCGACATGAGCAAGCAGCGTCCGGCGCAGTACATCTTCTCGGCCGAAGTGCAGAAGCGCCTGTCGGAGATCCGCAAGGACGAGGCCGACGCCGCGCAGGAGAAGGCCGCGCGGAAGGCTTCGACCGCCGCGTAATCGGACGCAATCAACTCTCACGACGAAGGCCCGGCCGCGATCGCGACCGGGCCTTTTCTTTGCGCCGTTGTGCCGCCAGAGGAGCGGCCCGTGTCCCGGACGCTCTGCAGCGCTCTTTGCGTTGCTGCGCAGAGCCGGGACCCAGCAGCCACGCGCCGTGTCGATAAATGGGCCCCGGCTCTGCAGCGCACCGCTGAAGAAGCGCTGCGCTGCGTCCGGGGTACGAGGCGCGAGTGTGTTGCTCGCTCTCTCCACGTCGTCATTGCGAGGAGCTCTTGCGACGAAGCAATCCAAAATCCTTCCGCGGAAAGATTCTGGATTGCTTCGCTGCGCTCGCAATTGTGCAAGTCCACTAATTCGCTGATCGATGCGCGTGCCGGTCGGCCGCCGCATCACCGCGAAGTTTGACGCCAGAACCCCGGGCGTCGGGACCACACGACTTCTCCGTCCGCGGACGGTTTGACCTGATCGCCGGGAGCTCGCGTGTGCTCACCTCCGACGACGGCCGAAACCGCTGTGACCGCGCCGTGTCGTATCGCGTCGCGCCTGACTCACTAAAGACTCCAGTCGCCTGCGACTGCCTTCGAAAATACCGGACGATCGCTTCGCGATCTGGCCTTGTCAAAATGAAAGCCAAATGTTGCCGCATCGCGTTCCATAATGGCTTTGAAAAACGAGTAACGCTCTCCTTCGTCAAACGAGTGTCCTTTCCCTCGCACCATTTCACTTGCGTGGATATCGGCCTCGTTTTCAGCCAATTTCCTCTCGCATCTCCACATATCCTGTAGCTGTCTTTCGTGATCGGACCTCCGCATGACACTGTCTTGAACGAGTCTTCTTCGGCACGGATCGTCCTCATCCTAAGGGACAAATACCGCTGGTGAATTACGGTGACAGAATTACGGTGACAGTGCTGGACCGCCCCCTTAAGTGAGCCAACGGTAATTGCAGTGACCGTGCTGGGTGATGAACCCGGATTGCGGTCCGCTCCATCCAAGCTCTACCGGTCGAAAAGAAAAGGCCCGGTCACCATCGCGACCGGGCCTTTTCTTTTGTCAGCTCGAGGAAACCGCTCAGGCCGTCTCGGACACCAGCGCCTCGCTGCCCACGAGCTCCGTCCCGATCAGGAAGTCGCGGCAGCCGCGCAGCGAGCGCAGCGCGCGGTTGAAGTCGATGCCGGTCGAGACCAGTCCATGCAGCGCGGCCGGATTGCGGACGATGCCGCGCAGCACGGCGGCAAGGTCGATCTGGCCGTTCGGCTTGATGGCGGCGCGGGCGAGCGCGGGCAGCGCGCGGTGGGCGGGATCGCTGATGACGCGGACCGCGGCAAAGGGCAGCCCGGCCTCGGCGGCGTACGCGGCCGCGATGTGGCTTTCCATGTCGACGGCGGCCGCTCCCGTCTCCGAATGCAGCGCCGCCTTGCAGGAGCGCCCGGTGACCACTTCCTCGGCGCCGGCAAGGCTGCCGCGCACCACGCGGCGACGTCCCGACGTCAGGCGGTCGATCAAATCGTCGCCGAGCGACAGGCCGGCGGCCCAGCGGGTGTCGCCTGAAAGCACCTCGGTCGCCAGCACGACGTCGCCGGAGCGCAAGGTCGGGTCGAGCCCGCCGGCCACGCCGAACGAGATCACGCCGCGAATCGTCTCGGGGTCCACCACGGTCAGCAGCGCCCGCAACTGGGTCGGGCTGCTGGACGAGCAGATGACCGCCATTCCGGGCCCGGCCGCGATGCGGGCCTCCTGAACCAGACCGGTCACAATGAGTATCGGTCGCGGATCAATGGCATTGCCCGCGGTAAGATAGTCCCCCATCCCCAAAGTCACATTCCGACCCCTACCACCCTGCTGTTGGTGTTCCGCAAGTTCCGATACCGCGCCAACGCCCACAGCGGGAAGAACTTTGGGTAACCATGATAACGTAGATAGAATACACGGGGAAAGCCCGTGGCGGTGTACCGCTGCTCGTCCCACAGTCCTTTTTCGTTCTGTGTTGCAATCAGGTACTCCACCCCGCGGGCGACGGCCGGGTGATCAACCTCGCCTGCAGCCATCAGGGCAAGCAAGGCCCATGCCGTTTGCGAGGCGGTCGAGGGGGCGGCTTCCCATCCCCGGTAGTCCAGGCGATAGCTGACGGCGTCCTCGCCCCAGCCCCCGTCCTTGTTCTGGATCGAGGCCAGCCAGGCGGCGGCCTTGCGCATCATCGGGTCGTCGTGGCTGACGCCGGCCATGTTCAGGGCGCAGAGCACCGACCAGGTTCCATAGATGAAGTTCATGCCCCAGCGGCCGTACCAGGACCCTTCCGGGTGCTGGGTCTTGCGGAGGTAGGCAACGCCCTCGGCGACGTGCTTGCTGGTCCTGGCGGTCTCGCCGAGCTGGGCCAGCATCGAGATGCAGCGGGCGGTGACGTCCTCGGTCGGCGGGTCGAGCAGCGCGCCATGGTCGGAAAACGGGATGTTGTTCAGGTAATATTCGAGGTTGTTCACGTCGAAGGCGGCCCAGCCGCCGTCGTCGCTCTGCATCCCCTCGATCCACTCCCGGCCGCGGTCGATCGCGGCGTCATAGCCGGTCACGCCGTGCTCCCGGCGCATCCGGTCCATCGACATCACCACCACGGCGGTGTCGTCGAGGTCGGGGTAATGGGCATTGTTGTACTGGAAGGCCCAGCCGCCCGGGCGCACGTCGGGCCGCTTCACCGCCCAGTCGCCCTTCACCTCGAGCTCCTGCTTCGGGATCAGCCAGTCGAGGCCCTGCCTGGCCGCCGGCACCGCCTTGTCGCCGCCGGCCTCGAGCAGCGCGTGGGCGGTCAGCGTCGTGTCCCACACCGGCGAGACGCAGGGCTGGCAATAGGCTTCGTCGTCCTTGATCACGAGCAGCTTGTCGATGCCCCGGCGCGTGACCGCGCGGGGCGGAAAATTCTCGTCCTTGCCGAGCGCGTCGTACATCATGACGATGTTGGCCATGGGCGGATAGATCGCGCCCATGCCGTCCTCGCCGTTGAGGCGCTCCTCGGTGAAGGCGAGTGCCGCGTCGATCGCGCGCTTGCGCAGGCTCTTCGGAAACATCGGCTCGACCACGCGCAGGATGCCGTCGAGCGCGCGAAACAGCACGAACCAGGCCATGCTCTGGTGCGGCGCCTTGGCGGTCATGCCGATCGAACGCGGATCCTGCAGGAACAATTCGTCGATGCCGACGCTCTTCGGATTCTTCGCGCGCGGCTTGAGCGCAGCGAGAACCATCAGCGGCACCATGGTGGTGCGCGCCCAGTAGGAGATCTTATTGAGGTGGAACGGCGACCAGAACGGCAGCAGAACGATCTCGATCGGCAGCACCGGTACCGCGCGCCAGGTCACCACGCCGAACATCGCCAGCATGAAGCGCGTGAAGACATTGCTGTTGATGGCGCCGCCGCGTGCGTGCATCGCCTCGCGCGCGCGCACCATGTGCGGCGCGTCGACGGAATCGCCGATCATCTTCAGCGCGAAATAGGCCTTCACGCTGGCGCTCATGTCGAACTCGCCGTCATGCACCAGCGGCCAGCCGCCATGGGCGCCCTGGATGCGGCGCAGATAGTTGCCGATCTTGGCTTCGAGCGCGGTATCGACGGGCTCGGCGAGGTAATGGCGCAGCAGGATGTATTCGGCCGGAATCGTGCAGTCGGCCTCGAGCTCGAACACCCAATGGCCGTCCGGTTGCTGGAAGCCGATGACGCCTTCCGTGGCCGACGCAATGCTCGATTCCAAGGTCCTTGATTCCAGGATCCCGGGTTCTTGGGCTTCGCGGCTGGTTGCGTTCACGGAATCCATCTCGCTCGATTGCTCCGATAGTCGATTGAAATTGACCGGGACATTTGCCCGTCAGGGCCGCTCTTCAGGATCCTTTGGCGGCCAGAACCAGATCGGCGGCGCGATCACCGGACCGGACCGATCCCTCGATGGTTGCCGGCAATCCCGTAGCAGTCCAGTCGCCGGCGAGAAACAGGTTTTTCAGCGCGGTGACCGGCCCCGGACGCAGCGCATTCTGCGCCGGCGTGGCGGCGAAAGTGGCCCGGCGCTCGCGCACGATCTGCCACGGTGGCAGATCGCCGGACACGCCGCCGGCCTTGCAGACGTCGTTCCAGATCGCCTGCGCGAGTTCCTCGCGCGGCATGTCGACCAGACGGTCGCCGTTGCTGATGGTGACGGAGAGCCGGTTCGGAAACGCGAACAGCCATTCCACGACGCCGCCGATCACGCCCAGGATCGGCGCCGAGCCCGGCGGCGGTTCAGTGCGGAAATGCGCATTCACGATGGCGCGGAATTCAGTCGGCGTCTTCAGACCCGGCAGCAGGCTGGAGGCGGCGCGCGGCGGCACCGCCATCACGACGACGTCGCCGTCGGCGAGCTGGATCACGTCCTCGCCGCCGAAATTCAGCGCGCCGGCCTTGCCGTCCGCGGCCGTAAACGAGCGCAGCTCATGGCCGAGCTGAACGGTGTGGCCGCGCTCGGTCAGGAATTTGACGGCCGGCTCGATCAGCACGGCGCTGAGGCCGTCGCGCGCGATCAGTGGACGGCACGCCTGTCCGCCTGCAAGCAGCGTCTCGCGCACGATCGCGCCAGCGAGCCCGGCCGAGCCCTCGGGCGGATCGACGTTGAGCGCAGCCAGCAGCAGCGGCTGCACCAGACGCTGGTAGAGGACGCCTTCGCAGGGAATGGACTTGCCAACCAGCGTCTGCTCCGAGGCCCAGATCAGCGGCGCCAGCTTGAGATAATCGGTGAGCCCGGTGTCGGGAACGCGACGGCTCTCGTCGAGCACCCAGGTCGGCAGCCGGCCATCGCCGAGATCGATCTGCCAGCGCTGCCCGGTCGTGATGTCGACGAAGGGAAACTGCGCGCGATCGGGGCCGACGAGGCCGGCCTCGGTGCCGATCGAGCGCGCATAGGCGCGCGCATGGCTGTTGCCGGACAGCAGCAGATGATTGCCGTTGTCGATGGTGAGATTGGTGGCGCCGTCGAAATAGGAGCGGCAGCGGCCGCCGGCCTGGTGCGTCGCCTCGTGCACGGCGACCTTGAACCCGGCATTGGCGAGCCGCACGGCGGCAGAGAGGCCGGAAATTCCAGCGCCGATGATGTGAGCTGTGTTTTGCATCAGATGAAAGCGTAGCGGAGCAGGATCAGGATGCGTGTGATCTTCGACACACGCACCGGCTCGCGCGGCGCGTTGAACCCGCGCGCGATCAGGAGGTCCAGAATCGAATGATAGTATTTCGACATGATCCGCGGCGCGCGCACGGCGCGGCGCCTGTTGCGGTTCATGATCTCGTCCGACGTCTCGAAATGCGCCTTCGCGCGCTGCGCCAGCGGCAGGCAGACCTTCGGCAGCGCGCGCTCGGCGATCACGCGGTTCGGATCGTCGGAGGTGATGCCGGCATGCAGCAGCGCCTCGCGCGGCAGATAGAGCCGGCCGAGGCCGGCGTCCTCGTCGATGTCGCGCAGGATGTTGGTGAGCTGGAGCGCGCGGCCGAGATGATGGGCGAGCTGGATGCCATCCTCTTCCGGCAGCCCGAACACCCGCACCGACAACCGCCCCACGGCGCTGGCGACGCGATCGCAATACAGATCCAGCGTCGCCATGTCGGGCGCGCGGATGTCCTGCGGCACGTCCATCTCCATGCCGTCGACGATGGCGAGGAAATCCTCGCGCTTCAGCCCGAAGGTCTTGACGGAGGCGACGTAGTCCTTCAGCCGCGGCGGCGGATGGCCCTGGTAGAGCGCGTCGATGTCGTTGCGCCATTGCTGAAGTGCGGCGAGCCGCTCGTCGCGCGGGCCATCGGAATCGGCGATGTCGTCGACCTGACGGCAGAAGCTGTAGATCTGGAACATCGCTTCGCGCTGGTCGCGCGGCAGGATGCGCATCGCGGCGTAGAACGAGCTGCCGGATGCGGTCGAGCCATAACTGGCGCCGGGCGCGGCCGCCTCAAGCGTCATGTGCAGTCCCCGGTCTGGAAATGGCCTTGCGTCCGATCGCGCGGCGGCCGACTTCGCCGATCATGCCGGCGACGCTGAAGGTGAGAAGCTCGAACTTGTTCAGGTGCACGCGCTCGCGCAGGGGATCGCGCACCTTCAACAGGCGCACGATACGGTCGGCGTAGGCCTGGATCACCGAGACGTCGAGGCCGAGCCGGAAATCCCTGATCTCCGCAGCCAGCGACCTGCCCTCGCCCAGCAGCGCCTCGTTGCGGATTGCGAGCCCCTGCAGGCAGGCCAGCATCGCCGGCGGCGACTGCGCGAGCCCGAGCTGCTCGACCGATGCG
Source organism: Bradyrhizobium sp. Bra78 (assembly GCF_024519855.1). Classification (NCBI taxonomy): domain Bacteria; kingdom Pseudomonadati; phylum Pseudomonadota; class Alphaproteobacteria; order Hyphomicrobiales; family Nitrobacteraceae; genus Bradyrhizobium; species Bradyrhizobium sp. Bra78. The sequence goes on from NZ_JALJRE010000003.1 coordinate 539,964, forward strand.
CCGCTCGCGGCCAGCGCGTCGCGCGGCAGGTAGACGCGATTGAGCTCGCGAAAATCCTTGCCGCAATCCTGGAGGTGATTGTTGATCTGCAGGCCCGCGCAGAGCGCGTCCGATGCGGCCCAGGTCGAGGTGCTCTCGCCATGGACGTCGAGCATGAAGCGGCCGACCGGCATCGCCGAGTAACGGCAATAGTGGATGACCTCGTCCCAATTCTCGTAGCGCAGCTTGGTCACGTCCATGCGGAAGGCGACCAGGACGTCGAGCGCGTGTCGCGGCGCCATGCCGCGCTCGGCCAGCGCGCGCCGCAAGCTGACGGCTTCGGCCTGGGTGTCGCCGGTGCCGAGCAGTTCCGCCTCCAGCAGATCGAGATAAGCGAGCTTCTCGTCGCCCGGCAGCGTGGCGTGATCGGCAATGTCGTCGGCGGTGCGGACGAAATTGTAGTACGCCAGGATCAGGGCGCGATGACGCGGATGGATGATCCAGGACGCAACGGGAAAATTCTCGTCGCGGTCACCCTTGCCGGATCGCAATTCGCTCGCAGAGGTCATCGAGGGCTGGTCTACAATCGTTTGGACAGGAAGGGCTTTTCGCTCGCGCGGGCTCATGCCGCCGCGGCCCCCATATAGGGGAATACGGCCGCAAAACCAATCCTGTCTCTCGATGGCTGCCCTTCGCGGATCGGACCCGAAAAGGCGGCCCGGGGGGCCGCCCTTGTGGGCCAGTGGCCGAGCTTACTGGCTGTGGTTCTTCAGGACCTGGTCGCAGGCCTGGGAGATCTTGGCCCGGTTCTCCTTGAGGCAGGCCAGGATCGTGAAATCGCCCTGATCGATGACCGGACGGCAGAACTTCTGCACGTCGCGCGTGCAGGCCTTCTGCTCGGAATCCGTGCCGCGGCCTTGCTGGGCGAACGCAGCCGTGGAGAGGGATGCCGACAGCAGGGTGAGAGCGACGAGAAGCTTACGCATTGTATTCCTTCATTCTGACGGCAGAATCGCACCGATCCCGGACAACACAGGGCAGACGGGAACGGATTGGTCTGATGGCAAGTCGCCGCGGAACGTGCGGCCTCGGAGAAGGCACAAGCACTGGAAAATGCGGCCAAATTGGCGCCGCACCCACCAAATCAGGTCTTCCCTGGGCCTTCATTGGCAGATGTAAGAGCTTGATACTACGCCATAATTTAGACAGGCCGCGTTTTGCTGCCCACCTGTTGCAGCGCTGCATCGCTGAAGCCCGCTTTTCCCGCCAGAAACATATCGAAACACGGCAAATCGCGAGCCCGGAACATGGCGCGAGGGGCTGTGAACCGCCATCTCTGGCACTCACGCTTTGAACCTGACAGGGGCTCGAAGCACTAAACCTTCGATGTGGCGAGACGTTCTTGATGATCAGCGGACGTCGTTCCAAAACGGGATATTTGAGATGAAATTCTTTGGGCGATCTGAACTGGCAATCAAGGCGGCCGGCATCGGGGCTATGCTGCTGTTCTCAGTTTCGGCAAGTCAGGCTCAGTCGTCCGGACCGTTTGCAGGTTTCGACGGCGCGTGGACCGGCACCGGCACCGTGTCGCTGTCCGACGGCTCCACCGAGCGCATCCGCTGCAAGGCGGACTACAAGGTCGCCGGCAGCGGTCTCAGCCTCAAGCAGGCCCTGCACTGCGCGTCCGACAGCTACAAGTTCGACCTCACCAGCGACGTGACGAGCCAGGGCGAGCGCATTTCCGGCAACTGGAGCGAGGCCAGCCGCAACATCTTCGGCAATTTGCAAGGCACCGCCGGCGGCGGCCAGATCGAAGTGTTCGTCGAGGCCAACGGCTTTGCCGCCAATTTGTCGCTGCGCACCAATGGCACCAAGCAGACCGTGCAGATCTCCTCGAAGGGCGAGATCCGCGGCGTCAACATCACGATGACGAAGAGCTGATTCCCTCCTCGATCGAAAGCAACACAGCCCCCGGTTCTCGCGAGCCGGGGGCTTTTTGCTGATTGGATCTACCGGCAAACGCCTGCGTCGGGTCCATGCTCCACGCGGATCAAGCCGCGCTGCTCAGATCGCCGGCTTGTCGGTACCCTGCAGCCTGGCGTGCAGATTGATCAGCCACATCGCCGTCGGCCGCAGGATGAAGAGGTCGGCGACGAGAGCCATCACCATCGAGAAGGCGCTGAGCCAGCCGAACAGCCGCAGTGACGGCAGGTCGGAGAACACGGTGACGACGAGGCCGCAGGCCAGCACCAGCGTGGTCAGGATCAACGCCGGGCCGACCAGAACGGTCGCGCGCTCCACCGCAAGCGCCGAGCCGACGCCCGGCTTGCTCTCCAGCCTGAGGCGATTGAGGAAGTGGATGGTGGCGCTCAAGCCCAGGCCGAACGAGACGGTCAGCGCGACAACGCTGGCGAATTGCAGTCCCTCGCCCATCGCCCACAGCACCGTTCCCGACATCACCACGGGGAAAATGCCCGGCAGGATGCAGGCGAACATCACGACCCAGGAGCGGAAGGCCAGGCCGATGAAGATCGCGACCAGCGCGAACTCGACGGTCAGCCCGCGATTGAGCTTCTCGATCATGCCGGCCGAATTGCGCGCGGCGATTGCGGCAAGGCCCGTCACGGCGATCTCGTAGCCGGGATGCTTCTTGCGGACGGCGTCAAGCTCGGAATCGAGCTTGTCGACGATCGGCAGCAGCTGACTGGAATCCTTGTCCGGCACGCGGCCTGCGACCACGACCGCATCCTGCTCGGCATCGATGAAGCGCCGCACCAGATGCTCGGGAATGACGCTGACATACTCTTTAAGCGTCGCGACGTCGGCGCCGCCGGCCTTTTCCGCGAGCCAGCGGCGCAGAGTCTCAAGCGACCAGACGTTGCCGACACCGGCCGCCTTCTCCACGGTCGCGTGCACGTCCGCAATCGTCTGCAGCGTCTCCGGCGAATAGAGCGTCTCACCCTTGGGGAACTCGACCAGCACGTTGACCGGATTGGCGCCGGTGAGCTTGGCATCGAGCCGGTCGCTGGCGGCGACCGCCTGGCGCTTGTCCGGCACCTGGTCTGCGAGCCGGTAGCGCGGCTCCAGATTGGCGTAGATGACGCCGAGGCCGGCGACGAACACCACCGCGATCAGGCTGAACAGGCCGGGACGGCCCACCATGCGCACCGCGATCCAATAGCAGAAATTGCGCAGCGCCTGGACGCCGGCATCCGCGCTCTGGAACTTGGTCGCAAAGACCTTCTCGTTGCGCACCAGCAGCACGCCGAACACCGGCACCAGCGACAGCACCGCGACCAGCGCGATGATGGTGGCGGCGAGACCAGCCTCGCCGAACTTTCGGATCAGGTCGGAGTCGGAGAACTGGAGCGCGATGAAGGAAATGCCGGCGGTGCCGTGCGTCAGCACGCAGGCCGGTCCCACCACCAGCACCGCGTTCTTGAATGCGGTGAACTTGTCCTGGCCTGCGATCAGCCGGTCACGCGCGGCGAAGGTGAGCTGCATCGAGTCCGAGAAGCTGATGACCATGATGAGCGGCGTCATCACGTTCAGGAACATGTTGAGATTGAAATTGGCCCAGCCGAGCGCGCCGAGCGCCAGCAGGATCGCGATCATCGGCGGGAACGCCGCCGCCACCATGAACGAGATCTTTCTGAAGAAGATGATGGCGATGACACAGCCGGCGAGAATGCCGAGGATGTTGTAGGTGAGCCCGTCGCGCTCCACCGCGTTGCGGATCTCGAGCTGCATCACCGGCACGCCGGAGAGCTGCACGTTGAGTCCGGTATCGCCGAGGTCTTCCTTCATCAGGGCGCGGATGTCGCCGACGGTCTTGGTCAGCTTGCTGGACGCGACGACCTCCGGATCGAGCGAGAGCACGATCAGCGCGAGCGTGCCGTCCTCCGACAGCAGCTTGCCGCGGATGATCTCGTTGTTTTTGACGGTCTCGATGAACTTGTCGTAGGCGGCGCCTTCGGGCAGATCGGGCGGGAACAGTGCCGCCGGCAGCTTGCCCGGCGCCGGCGCCTGACGCGCCGAGAACAGCGAGACCAGGCCGCGCGTGCCTTCGACGAGCTGCATGTCGGTGACGAAGTCGCGCAGCTTCTCGAGGTTGTTCCTCGCCAGCAGATTCTTGCCCTCGACCACGACGAGAACGTCGAATTCCTCGGCCGGGAACTTCTTGGTCACCGCTTCATACTGGCGAAATTCCGGCGTGTTCGAGCGGAACAGCTGCGACAGCGAATCGTCGATCTTGATCCGGTGGATGCCGAACACGGCGCCGACGATCAGCACGAGCAGGACGATGCAGGACACAATCGGCGCCCGGACGGCGATCAGCCCGATGCGCTCCAGCCCGAAGGCGATGGAAGACGCAGGTCCCTGCTCGACCTTGTCGACATGAACCTCACTCTCGCTGTGCTTTTCGAGCATGCCTTGTCCAGTTCCTAAATCGGCTCGGTCTGTGAGCTTATTGCGCCCCGCGAACGGCTTGAAAACGCCATACCAATGGGAGGCTTGTCCTTTGAAAATGTGTGGAAAATCGCCGCGAGGGGTTTAGCAGGTCAATCACCCTTTTCGCAAGCAGGCGGAAGGTGGCCAAACCGATCAAGATGCGGCGATTTTGCCGGAATGCCCGTCATTCGGGCAGAGCCGTGCCAATTCGACGCGGTGCACGGTCCGCGCTCTCGTCCTTCAGCGCCACGCCGGTTGCCTCTCGCGCCAGACCCTCACGGACCAGCCAGGCGATCTTGAAGGCGGCCTCGTCATGGCTCAAGCCGGCCTTGTGGATGTTCGACACGCAATTGCGCTCGGCATCGGTGCGGCCCGGCTTCGGCGCGAAGGTCAGATAGGCACCGAGACTGTCGGGTGCCGATAGGCCCGGCCGCTCGCCGACCAGCATCACGACCATGCGCGCACCGAGAATGGCGCCGATCTCGTCGCCGAGCGCGACGCGCGCGCCTGAGGCGACGACGACGTGGCCGATCGCGACACCGTCGTCGGCTGCGAGCAACGTCAGCAGGCGCGTCACCAGCGCCGCCGTATGGGCGTGGACCGCGGCCGCCGACAGGCCGTCGCCGATCACGACCGCAAGCTGGCACGGCGCCACGGCACTGCGTGCCAGCAGTTCGGCCGAACCACCATCGAGCTGTCGTCCGAGATCCGGCCGGCGCAGATAGTCCCTGCGGTCGACTGCCTGGCTCCTGACCTCGGTGACGACGAGGCCAAGCTCGCGGAGATCGGCGGCCAGTCGCGGCGCGTCGAAGACGGCATGCACGGCATCGCGGGCGCGGGCCTGGTCCAGCGTGAAATCGAGCAGCGCGCGCGTCGGCACGCTCGCGCCGCTACGCCCGAGCGCGACGCGCGCGGGCGTGAGCGACCGCAGATCGAGGGTCGGGCGGCGCGGGACGGCCGGATCAGACATGTCGCATCATTCGGCGGGAACGGAAGCCTCGCGCAGCCGGATCGAATAGTTCGAGGCGTTCTGCTGGCCGGTCGAAGCCGCGCGCGCAAAGGTGATGAGATGGTGCGCGATCAGGGTACAGCCGATCAGCCCTTCGAGATCGCCGCGCTTGATGCGGCCCAGCGCGAACTTCCAGAACACGCGCTTATAGTCGCCGAGCACGCCGACCTTCCAGAAGATGTTGCGCAGCATGACGAGGCCGCGCCTGATATTGGCCCAGGTCTTCATCTCGTCCGGCACCGGCATCTTGAGGCGGTGGGGATAGGTGTGGTCGCATTGGTACTGGAAGCGGGCAAATACCTTCTCGGGCTCGTAGGCGGCGCCCATGCAATGCTTCCAGGACGCAACGACATCGTCATAGGGCAACAGGAAGTCGACGTTGGAATCGCGGCCGTCGTCCTCGATCAGGCGGCCCTCGCGCTCCAGCCGGTCCCATAGCGGCGTCTTCGGCAGCGCCTGGAGCAGATTGATAGTGAGCAGCGGTATCTGGGATTCGTCGACGAAGGCGAGCAGCGCATCGGATGTCTTCGGCTTGTCGGTGTCGAGCCCCATGATGATGCCGGACACGACCTCCATGCCGTAGGAGTTGATGGTACGCACACCTTCGAGGATCGGGACCATCATGTTGTGGTCCTTGTGCATCGCCTTCAGCGCGTCGGGATCGGGCGTCTCGATGCCGCAGAAGATGGTGATGAAATAGGCCTCGCGCATCTTCTCGAGGATTTCGGGCCGCTTGGCGATGTTGAGCGTCGCCTCGCAGGCGAGCCGGACCACGTAGCCGGTCTTTTTCTGCCATTCGATCAGGTGCGGCAACAGGTCCATCGCCGCCTTGCGGTTGCCGATGAAATTGTCGTCGACGAAATAGACCGTGTCGGTCATGCCGCATTCGCGCAGGCGGTCGAGCTCGGCGATGATCTGCTCCGGCGACTTGATGCGCGGATTACGGCCGTAGAGGCCGGGGATGTCGCAGAACTCACACTGGTAAGGGCAGCCGCTGGAATACTGGATGCTGCCGAGGAAGTATTTCTTCACGTCGGCGAGTTCGTAGGCCGGGATCGGAAACTCCGTCATCGGCACGCGGTCTTTGGTCGTGAGGATGACCTGCTGTTCCGGACGCGATGTGTCGCGCGACAGGATCTCGAACAGCTGATGGGTGGCGTCGCCGAGTTCGCCGACATGGAGATAGTCGAACGACGGATAATAGTCCGGGCAGGCGCTGACCGAGGGACCGCCGAGCGCGACCGGAAGGTCGAGTTCATGGGCACGGCGGCAGATGTCGTTCATCTGCTGGCGCTGGATATGCATGCCGCTGACGAAGACCGCCTCGGCCCATTCGAACTCTTCCCTCGTCGTGCGGCGAAGGTTCTCGTCGACGAATTTGACCTGCCATTCCCTGGGCAGATAGGCCGCGAGCAGCAAAAGCCCCTGCGGAGGCATGAAGGCCCGGACGCCATCGGTCAGCGGATAGGAATGTTCGAATGTACCGAACGAAGACGTGTAACGCGGAAACACGCAGAGGATCCGCCGGGACGTACCGTTGCATTCAGCTCGCATCAAAGCTCCCCCAGCCACGTTCGGTATATGGTGCGGAATAGCCGGACATATAGCGTAACGCTGCCGCCGAAATTTCTCAACATTGTGGCATCATTCTAATTCACGAAGGGGGCCAATGGTTTCCTTGACTTCTACCGAGGCTGAGCGCCTGCAGCCCGTCAGGCAATCAGCCGGGAGGCAAAATCGGGCAGCAGGCCTGCATCGGCGGCAAGACGGAAGTCAGCGCCCACAATGCCCGACTGCGCCAGCCAGTCGTCGAATTCCGGCGCGCGGCGCAGACCGAAGACGTCACGGACATAGAGCGCGTCGTGAAAAGACGTCGACTGGTAGTTCAGCATGACGTCATCGGCGCCGGGGACGCCCATGATGAAGGTGACGCCGGCGGCGGCGAGCAGCGTCAGGAGGTTGTCCATGTCGTCCTGGTCCGCCTCGGCATGGTTGGTATAGCAGATGTCGATCCCGAGCGGCAGGCCGAGCAGCTTGCCGCAAAAGTGGTCCTCCAGCCCGGCACGGATGATTTCCTTGCCGTCGTAGAGATATTCCGGGCCGATGAAGCCGACCACGCTGTTGACCAGCAATGGCGCAAAGGCGCGGGCGACCGCATAGGCGCGGGCCTCGCAGGTCTGCTGGTCGACGCCGTGATGGGCGTTGGCGGACAGCGCCGAGCCCTGCCCGGTCTCGAAATACATCACGTTCTCGCCGACCGTGCCGCGCTTCTGCGACAGGCCGGCCTCCTGCGCCTCCCTCAGCAGCGCGAGGTCGATGCCGAAGCTGCGGTTGGCGGCTTCGGTGCCCGCGACCGACTGGAAGACGAGGTCGACCGGCACGCCCTGCCCGATCAGCGACAGCGTCGTGGTGACATGGGTCAGCACGCACGCCTGTGTCGGGATCTTCAGCCGCGCGATGATCTCGTCGAGCAGGCGCAGCAATTGCCCGATCACAGCCGGATCGTCGCTGGCCGGGTTGATGCCGATGCAGGCGTCGCCGGCGCCGAGCAGGATGCCGTCGAGGATGGAGGCGGTGATGCCCCTCGCGTCGTCGAAGGGGTGGTTGGGCTGGAGCCGCGTGCTCATCCGGCCCTTCAGGCCGATGCTGTTGCGAAAAGCGGTGGCGACCTCGCATTTTCGCGCGGCCAGGATCAGGTCCTGGTTGCGCATCAGCTTCGAGACCGCGGCCGCCATCTCCGGCGTGATGCCGCCTGCCAGCTTGCGCAGGACGTCGGGCGTCGCGGCATCCGACAGCAACCAGTCGCGGAAGGCGCCGACGGTCAGCGAGGCCACCGGTGCGAAGGCTCTTGTGTCGTGGCTGTCGATGACGAGACGGGTGACCTCGTCGGCCTCGTAGGGGATGACGGCCTCCTGCAAGAACTGCCCCAGCGGGACGTCGGCGAGCGCCATCCGCGCCGCGATCATCTGCTCGGCGCTGGCGGCGGCGATCCCGGCCAGCCGGTCGCCGGAGCGCGGCGGCGTCGCCTTAGCGAGCAGGTCGCGCAGATCCGGGAATGCGTAGGTCGTGGCGTCGATGGTGTGGCGGTAGAGCAAGGGTCTCTCCGGGTCTCGTCGGCCAGAGGCCGAGTCCAGGGCGATCTTGAAGGCCATCTTGAAGGCGATCCCGGCATCAGGGAATACGCGCTTGGCGGCCCCGGTGCACGCCGATGTTTGGGGCATCCCGCCCGTCCCTCGCTGGCGAGCCGCTGGAAACCGATAGCACTGCTCCAAATAGCTGAGATAGCACGGCTTTCCTTCGGCCCGCAGCAGGCGCCGCGGACCGGCCCGTTAACGCTGTGTCCATCTTCCTTCTGCATAGTTTTGCATAGATTTTTACAAGACCGCGCTTTCCGGCCGCTCCCGGCCATTCGGACTCCTGAAAACCATGACAACCGACCAATCTGGGAATGCCGCCGGCCTGTCGGGCCGCTTCACGCTTGCGACCAAGCTCTACGCGATCTTCGCGCTGTTCGCGCTGCTGACGGCGGCGATCGCGATGCTGTCCAATTACAACAGCCGTCGCGGCGCCGAACTGACCAGCGCGATCGAGACGGCGAACGCCGCCGCGCTGAACGTCGAGCGGGTCAACTCGCTGGTCTACGCGGTCGTGATGGAATCGCGCGGCGTCTACATGTCGACCGAGCCCGCCGTCGTGAAGAAATTCGGCGACGGCCTGCTCAAGTTCAACGCACAGATCCTCGGCGTCGTGAAGCGCTGGGAGACCATCGTCAAGGCCGACGATGCCGAGCAGTTCGCCACCTTCAAGAAGCGCATCGAGCAGTTCGTCGAGTTCCGCAAGGAGCTGGTACGCCGCGGCGTCGAGATCAACGCGGCCGCGGGCCGCGAATGGGGCGACAACGACGCCAATCGCGCCGTCCGCTCGGCACTGAACAAGGATCTCGAGGCGCTGTCCAAGGTCTATACCGAGCGCGCGAGGCAAATCGCGCATGAGACCGAGACCAATCGCATTCTGTCCTTCGTCCTGACATGCCTCGCCGGCGTGGCGCTCGTCCTCGTCGTGATCGGCATCGTCATCATCGCCCGCTCGATCGCCCGCCCCCTCTCGGCCATCACCGCGACCATCAAGCAGGTCGCCGACGGCGCCGAGAACGTCGTGGTGCCGCACAGCCACCGCGCCGACGAGATCGGCGCGCTGGCCCGCGCCATCCAGATCTTCCAGGACGCGATGGGGCGCAACCGCAACCTCGCCTCGCAGGTCTCGCAGGACTCCGCCGCGCGCGAGGAGCGCGCCCGCCACATCGAACAATCCGTCGAGCAGTTTCGCGATGCGATCGGCGCGGTCATGCGCGGCCTCGCCGACAACGCCTCGACCATGCGCGAGACCGCGCAGACCATCACGCGCGTCACCGCGGACGCAAGCAGCCGCGCCGGCACGGCGGCGAACGCCACCGAGCAGGCCTCCCACAACGTCACGGCGGTGGCGGGCGCGGCCGAGGAGCTGTCGGCGTCGGTGGTTGAGATCGGCCGGCAGGTGCGGCAGAGCGCAAGCGCGGTCGAGCAGACCGGCCAGCGCACCGAGAAATCGATCGCCGAGATCGAGAGCCTTGCCGCGGCCACGCAGCGCATCGACGGCGTGCTCGGCCTGATCCAGGCCATCGCCGAGCAAACCAATCTGCTCGCGCTCAACGCCACGATCGAGGCTGCGCGCGCCGGCGATGCCGGCCGCGGCTTCGCCGTCGTCGCTCATGAAGTGAAGGCGCTCGCCGGCCAGACCGCCAAGGCGACGGCCGAGATCGGCGAGAACGTCGGCCAGATCCAGGCCTCCACCCGCAATGCGGTCGACGCCGTGCGCGAGATCGGCGGCGCGGTCCGCGAGATCAACGACGTCACCTCGGCGATCGCCGGCGCCGTCGGCCAGCAGGACGCCGCCACCCGCGAGATCTCCTCCAACGCGCAATCGGCCGCGCAGGGCAACGAGACGCTCGTGGCGAACATCACCTCGCTGCGCGACGCCATCGGCGAGACCGACACGGCGGCATCCTCGGTGCTGACGGCGGCAAGCAGCCTGACCGCGACGGCGGACACGCTGTCGCGCGAGGTGGAGAAGTTCTTCCAGAACCTGCGGTCGGATTCCCGCGCCGCCAAGGCGGGATAGCAGCGCGTTCACTGCTGCGAAGCTGGCGGCAGGCACGCTGCAGGCAAGAAACGCGAAAACAACCCCATGCACAGTAGCCGGGTGCAGCGATCTCAATGGCTTGGCTGCCGGCGCGGAATCTGCGGATTTTACGAATTAAATTTGACACGTCGGGCAAAACACCGGCATGATGTCATCATGGCGGAGTAGACGTCGCCGGACAGACCTCTACTTCCGCATCAGGTGCTTGGTTGGCGTCACCGTGCTGGCGGGCACCGCCTCCGAGATCGAAAACGTCAGCCAGGTATTCCAACCCGAAGGTCGGTTGGCAGCGTCGAACTCGCCGTATCCCTTCAGGCCAAGAAAGGCCTGATTGCTCCCGATCGGAAAGATATAACCGATCTGCGGACCGACACCGAGGACGCGCGAACGGAAGCCACCGAGTACAGCTGGCTGGCCGAAATCGTCGGTGACCTGCTGATAGGCGTAGCCGACGAATCCGGCAAACACCTGCTTTGACAGGAACTGCGACACGCCCCAGTCGAGATGGAAATCGACGCCGCTCTGGTACTGCGTATCGGGGTTCTTGAAATTGTAGGTGAAGCCGGCAACGCCGGAGAATTCCGTACCGGTCGCTGGGTTCAGATAAGTGTAGCCGCCGCCGAGATCGATGGCGCCATGACCGATGCCGATATTCGCGAGCCGGTTCGGGTTGTAGTCGCCCACCGGAATGTCGCCCGCGGCATAGACCATGGTGTTGTGGACGCCGTTGTTCCACTTCAGCTTCAACGTCGGGTAGAGGTCGCCATAGGAGACCAGCGCGTCTTCGAGAAACCCGTTACGCGTGGTTACGATCGGCCCCGCCGCGGCCGTCAAGGTGCCGGCAAGGCTCGCGGAATTTCTGCCGTAAACGCTGGCAAGCGTCGCCGACAACTGGCCGCCGAGGACCGGCGTCGCAAACGTGTAGGTCGGCGCGATGAACATCAGATCGGCCTGGCCGCCGAGCGCCAGGTTGAGATCGATGTTGACCGTCGGAGAGAAGCGCCCGACCTGGAATTCCCGCGACGCTGCGGCTGCGCCGGACGCGTTCACGCTCGTATGATAGTAGATCGCAGCGATCGACCAGCCTGGCGTGGCGGGCGTTGCGGCGAGGCTGCCGTATAAACCGGGCAGCCAGAACGAGATGCCGCTTTCGTCCGCGCGGGATACCTGAGGCAAGAATGCCATACCCGCGGTTGCTGCCAAAAGGCAGATCCAGTTAGACCTTTCTCGAGCCATCCGCTCCTCCCAAACATCCCGTCACGCAAGGCGTTGCACTCGGACTGTTTCTTCAGCCCTGAAGTCTTGCACCGAGGCCGCAATCAATCGGCCTTTATCTTCGCGTTCATCGCCGCCTCCAGCTTCTTGACGTCGGCGGGCGACAGTTGCGGCCGATCCACCTTGACCGTCAGCTTGTTGAGCTTGGCGGTGAGCGTAAACGGCGGCGTGTAGTCGGCGTCGTTGACGCCGGTCAGGGTGTCGGAGCCGATGTCGAAGCTTTCGTCCCATTGCAGGATCATGGGCAGCGTCTTCGGCATTCGCTTGGTCGCGACCTCCTTGCCGTCCACCTTCAGGGTACCGGTGCCGGGTTGGCCGAGGCCGCTGAAGTTGTTGTACTGAAGCGTACCAACCCCGATTCCCTCATACTTGAAGTCGAATTCGACGGTGTGCCGACCCGGCGATAGCGCGTCCGCGCCTTCCCACTTAATGCGTTCCAGATCGACCATATTCCAAAGGAATACAGGCTTGCCCTTCAGCAGGTAGAAGCCGTAGCCAGCGAACCGTCCACCTGACGTGAGGATCATGCCCTCGGCGCCGCCATCGGGCACCTCGATATCGGCAGTGATCGTGTAGGACGTGTTCAGAAGCAGCGGCGAATCGCCCTGTGGCAGACCCACCATCGGTCGCTTGTAGACGAACTCGCTGCGTCCGGCGGTGATATTGGGCCGCGGCGCAATGACTCGAGCCGCCACAGAGGCATCCATCGGGAACACCTGGTACTTCCTGGCCTCGGCGATGAACTTCTGCTTCATCTCCTTGACCTTCTCCGGGTTCTTCGCCGCAAGATCGTCGGTCTGGCTGAAATCCTGGTTCAGGTTGAAGAGTTCAAGCTTCTGATTGTTCAGGGGATCGGTGTTGGCGGGACCGAATGCTTCCCAGGGCGCGCGGTTGACCTTGGTGCTCAAGAACCAGCCGTCGTCGTACAGCGCCCACTGACCCATCATTTCGAAATACTGCGTCTTGTGCCGCGTCGGCACCTTGGCGTTCTTGGCGTCGAAAGTGTAGGCGAAGCTGATACCCTCGATCGGCTTCTGCTTGATGCCGTCGACGACGTCAGGGGCACTGATGCCCGCGGCTTCCAATATGGTGGGCACGACATCGATGACGTGAACGAACTGCTCGCGCAGGCCGCCCTTGTCCTTGATCCGCGCCGGCCACGACACCACCATGTTCTGGTTGATGCCGCCGAGCGCCGAGGCGTTCTGCTTGAACCAGCGGAACGGTGCATCGAACGCCCAGGACCAGCCGGCGGACATGTGGTTGTAGGTCAGGTCGGTGCCCCAGACATCGTAGAACTTCATCTGCACGTCGATCGGCAACTCGCTGAGACCGTTGAAGAAGGCGACCTCGTTCGGTGTGCCCATCGGGCCACCCTCGGCACTGGTGCCGTTGTCGCCGTTGATATAGATGATCAGCGTGTTATCGAGCCTGCCGAGATCGTCGAAGCCCTTGATGACGCGCCCGATCTCATGGTCGCTATAGGCAGCGTAGGCGGCGAAGATTTCAGCCTGTCGAATGAACAGCTTCTTTTCATCTGCGCTCAGCTGGTCCCATTCCTTCAGGACATCCTTCGGCCATGGCGCCAGCTTGGTGTCCATTGGAATCACGCCGAGCCGCTTCTGGTTGTCGAAGATGCGCTCGCGCACCTTGTTCCAGCCTTCGTCGAACAGCTTCAACTTGCTGATCTTGTCGACCCACTCCTTCGTCGGGTGATGCGGCGCGTGCGTGGCACCGGGCGCATACTTGATGAAGATGGGCTTGTCCGGCTGGATCTGGTGCATTCGCGTCATGTAGTCGATGGCATCGTCGGCCATCGCCGTCACCAGATTCCAGCTTCCCGCCTCCTTGCCCTCGAACGGATAAATCTGGGTCGTGTTGCGGAACAGGTTCGGCTGCCATTGATTGGCGTCGCCACCGATGAAGCCATAGAAGTATTCGAATCCCATGCCGTTTGGCCACTTGTCGAAGGGCCCGGCCTGGCTGGCCGCGAAGGCCGGCACATTGTGGTCCTTGCCGAACCACGACGTCGCGTAGCCGTTGTCGAGCAGGATACGGCCGATCGTGGCCTTGTCCTTCTCGAGAATGCTGTTGTAGCCGGGGTAGCCTGTCGATTGCTCCGAAATGACGCCGAAGCCCGCGGAATGATGATTGCGCCCGGTGATCAAGGCTGCCCGCGTCGGCGAGCACAGCGCGGTGGAGAAGGTCCGGTTATAGCGCAAGCCCTCGCTCGCAAGACGATCCATCGTCGGGGTCGGGATCACGCCGCCGAAAGTGCTGGGGACGCCGAAGCCAGCGTCATCGGTAATGATGAGCAATACGTTGGGCGCACCCTTCGGCGGCACGACCCGCGGGGCCCACCACGGCTTCGACTGCAGTGAATCATCCTTGATGACGCCGCCGAATTTCGGGTCGGGCGGCGGGAGTTGCTTTCCAATGATGGTGGAGCTGGCGCTGGGAGAACCGAGGACGCCATTGACCTGCTGAGCGGGCGCAGAAACCGAAACCAGCAACGCGGCGCCTGAGACGATCAAGGCGGACAAATGCGCTTTCATGGAGACACTCCCTGGCGTTGCTGCGATCGGCAACCTTGAGAAAACGTGCGACTCATTCCGCGCCAAAAAAAGCTGCATCCGCCGCCGTCGCGGGCGGCACGCGATTGACCAACATCACTGGTCACGTCTTCAATTTCCGACTCGAACTTCGCCATTTGGCCCCCCTTCCAAAGTTGAAAACAATGTCAGCGAAGCGACACCACGAGAACTAGAGCGCCAGGATAATCGTCATTGGCTTCTTCTGCTCTGTGTGGCGAATATCGATGAAAAGAATTCAGTTAGCGCCTGCCAACGCGATTGACCGGGCCGCCTCGATTCATCGGCGTTCCGGCGACGCCGACGCCGGGCGTTGCGACGGCGCGTGCCACTGGCCGGGGCCGCAGGACGACGCCGGCCCGGGCGACGCATCCGACGGGATATTCGACATACTGGCAGTAAACTATCGCGGCCGCTTTTTCAGTGCTCATGGCAACGAAGCCAGCGACGAGAAGCGCCGACATTGCGATCGACATTTTCATCTCATTTCCCTCCCTTGTTTGGTTCCGACGCTATGCTCAATCGCGCCCCTCACATTGATATGGATCATGCGTCGCGGTCGGAGCGTCGTGTACCGGCTCCGCTCGCCAATCGTCAGGCTCCTCCGCCCGTGATCCGCTCTGCAGCCAGCAGACCCGTGAAGAGGAAGTGCAGAGCAACAGCGGGCCAGAGCAGCGCACCGACCAACTGTCCCGCCAGGCCGATACAGCCAAGATAGACGGTCGCGAGCAGATTGTAGGTGAGCATGGCTTTCGCGACGGGTCGCGCGGAGGGGGGCGGCCAGGACGTCAACGCAAAGCCCAGCAGTGCAATGCCCGTGAGTCTGCCGAGCGCCTGGCCTGGCTCGGACAATTCGGTTCCGAAAATCAGCCGCCCGAACAGCCCCGGTCCGATCAGCAGGATCAACCCCGTAGCGGCGATTTCAACTGCGACGGCTGTGGTAACCCACTTCATCACATTTTACCTCAGGGCAACCTGCAACGCACTCGTCAGCGCACTCCCTTCCCAACGGTTACATCAATCGTGAGATTGAATTGGCCGAGCGGGCTCGGCAGAAAGGCGCTTGCGCCGAATGCGAGCGCACCAACGCAAGGCCGACACAGCAATGCGCCGGGGTCGTCCTTCGTGGTCATCGAAGTCTCCTATCGATCAAGACGGCCAATTGGTCATTCCAGGTCGTGGACGGTGCCGGCGGAGAGCCGCCGACGGCCCTCCACGTCATTTCGCCTTCCCCACCGATGGGGCGGACCCTACTGGTTGGTCGGCCGCTGCTGCCTTCGCCTCCTGCTCCGGTGTGAAGGGTTCGAGCTTGAAGGTCAGCTTGTCGATCTTTCCGGTGAACTTGAACGGAGGCTCGTAGCGATACTCGACCATTGCGACGCCGGTGCGCGTGTCCAGGCCGACGTCAAAGGTTTCGTCCTCCGGGAAGGTGACAGGGATGGTGTGCTCCATCGAATTCCTGGCCACTTCCTTTCCGTCCACAGAGAGGGCACCCGTCCCGCCTTTTCCCAAACCCGGACCGTCGGATTTGAAATCGAAGACGATGGTGTGCTTGCCGGCTGCCAGCTCCGGGCCTTCCCAGATCGTGCGCTTGAGGTCGAGCAGGTTGTAGAGGAACACCACCTTGCCGCGGTCGATACCAAAGTCGCCCTTGCTCAGAAACAGGCCGTAACCGCCAAAGCGCCCGCCTTCCGTGACGATCATGCCCTCGGCACCGCCGTCGGGAATCGTCACCTCGGCGGTGATGGTGTAGGACTTGCCCAGGATGCTCGGAGCCGCACTTGCGGGCACGCCACTCAGTTCGCCCGAATAGGTGAACAGCGTCCGTCCCGCCGTGAGGCTCGGTCGCGGCGTATTCCAACGGGCGAGCGACGAGTTGTCGAGCGGCAGCACGTTATATTTGGCGGCCTCCGAATAGAAGAGAGCCTGCATCTGCTTGAGCTTGTCCGGCATTTTGGCCGCCAGGTCGCTGGACTGGGTCGGGTCCTGGTCGACGTTGTAGAGCTCCCAGCTGTAGCCGCTGATCACATCCGGCGGCGTGGCCGAGCTGAGCTCCCAGGGGAGCGTCGCCGGCGTCGTCGCCGCCACCCACCCGTCCTGGTAGATCGCCCGATTGCCGAGCATTTCGAAATATTGCGTCGTGTGCCTGGTCGGGGCGTTGGCGTTTGCCTTGTCCCACGTGTACGTCATGCTGCCCCCCTCGATCGGGATCTGCTTGATGCCGTTGATCGTGTCGGGTTGCGGAATGCCGGTTGCATCGAGGATGGTCGGCACGATGTCAATCACGTGATGGAACTGGCGGCGGATACCGCCCAAATCGTTGATGTGGCCGGGCCAGGACATGACCATGCCCTGCGATGTGCCGCCGAAGTGCGATGGCACCTGCTTGACCCACTTGAATGGCGTGTCCAGCGCCCAGGCCCACGGTGCCGCAAAGTGCGGGAATGTCCGTTCCGATCCCCAGAACGGATACCAGAGGAACTGATCCTTGACCGGCACGGGAATGCCATTGAATGTCGTGAACTCGTTCGGTGTGCCGTTGAGCATACCTTCGGCGCTCGCGCCGTTGTCGCCGCCGATATAGATAATCAAGGTGTTGTCGAGCTCGCCGAGGTCTTCGACGGCCTGGATAACCCGTCCGATCTCATGGTCGGCGTAGGCGAGGTAAGCGCCGTAAACATCAGCTTGCTTGATGAAGAGCTTCTTCTCTTCGAGGCTGAGGGTATCCCACTGCGGCAGCTCTTTCGGCCATGGCGTCAGATCGGCGTTCTCGGGCATGATGCCCAATCGCTTCTGGTTGGCGAAGATGGTCTCACGCACTTTGTTCCATCCGTCGTCGAACAGGTGCATGTCGCTGATCTTCTTGATCCACTCGGGCGTTGGATGATGGGGCGCGTGGGTTGCCCCCGGGACGTAGTAAACGAAGAACGGCTTGTCCGGTGCGATCTCCTTGAGCTGCTTCATGTACTGGATCGCGTCGTCCGCCATCGCCGTCTCGAGATTCCACTTGGGGTTACCCTCGAACGGATAGATGGCCGTCGTGTTGCGGAACAGGTTCGGCTGCCACTGGCTGGCGTCACCGCCGACAAAGCCGTAGAAATAATCGAACCCCATGCCGTTGGGCCATTGAGTGAATGGTCCGGCCTGGCTCGACTGGTAAGAAGGTGTGTTGTGGTTCTTGCCGAACCATGAGGTCGCGTACCCGTTCGCCTTCAGGACCGTACCGACCGTGCCTTTCTCGATTGGGATGATCGAGTCGTACCCCGGGAATCCCGTCGCGATTTCGCCGACCACTCCGAAGCCTACCGAATGATGGTTGCGTCCCGTGATGAGTGCCGCCCGCGTCGGTGAGCAGAGTGCAGTCGAGTGAAAATTCGTGAAGCGCAAACCGGCTTTTGCGATGCGATCCATGGCAGGCGTCGGGATAACGCCGCCGAACGTGCCCGGCGCACCGAAACCCTGGTCGTCCGTCATGATCAACAGCACGTTCGGTGCGCCCTTCGGCGGCACCACGCGTGGGGCCCACCAGGGCTTCGACTCCGAGGCTTTCTCCTTGATCACGCCACCGAATTTCGGATCTGGCGGCGGGAGCTGCTTGCCGTCGATCGTGGTGGTGGCGCCGGCCGAACCGGGGGTGCCGGTAACCTGCTGAGCCGATGCCGTGCCAAAATTCAGGGCGATCAGACATGCACCCGCGAGTGCGCTGCAAATTGCTTTCATGGCGAACTCCCGGTGGGATGGTACGCACTGGAAACCGCCAGCCTCTCGGCATCGAGCAGGTCTCGCGTTGATCCATGTCAACGTACTCCGGCGGGAGGCCTCGATCTCCCAACGTCAGACTGCGCTGAAGATCAGCAGTTGAATTCCACGAGAAGCCGTTCACGGGGAGCTTCCCAATGAAGATCGCGCTGCCATCGATGGCAATGCTTGGAAGTCAACTGGTGATCCCCATCGGCGATCGCGTGCCCCAGCTCGATGTCGAAGCGACATGCAAGGCGACGGTGGCAACCGGCAAGGCGATGGGGCTGAAACTTTCCCAGAGCTTCGATGATTGCCTGCGCGACGAGAGCGCCGCTCAGCAGCAACTCGGCACCATCTGGTTCTCGAATTCGGCCGAACTCAAGAACAGATGCGAAGGCGAGGCGACTGCGGGTGGGAGCGACGGTTACGTCGACCTGCTCACCTGCATACAGATGGCCGATTGGGCAAAATCGTCTTCGACCGCGCCCAAGCTGAGAGGCGCGAGCAAGAACCGCAACAAATAGGTCCCCATCACCGCTCCTACTGGCCGGCTGCACTTGACTTGATGGAAGTCGAGCCGATGATGCGCAAATCGCCCGATCGAGGCTCGCTCGATTGTGGTTGGGCGATTTCAGCGCTGAGGGGCGATCCGTTGGCACGCAAGCGACGGAAATCCGGCAGCAAGGCCATGCCACGGAGGGATTCCGCGGACGGCATTCCCCAAGTTATGTCCGCACGGGAGCCCGCCAACCGCAATGTGGAAGCCGCATCGCTGTCGAAGCGTCGGCTCTGGGCGATGGCCTCGATCATGGGGATCGCCGTCTTTGCCTTTGGTCTCGCCTTTCAGCTCCTCAATCGCAGCCCGTCGGCGCCGACGGCGCGGCCCTCGTCCGCGGTAAGCTTCGTCGGCAGCGAGACTTGCGCTGGCTGCCACCAAGCCGAAGCAAAGCTGTGGAATTCCTCGCAGCACAAGGCGGCGATGCAGCACGCCACCGACAAGACCGTGCTCGGGAATTTCGACGACGCGGGCTTCGACTATTATGGCGTAAGGTCCCGCTTCTTCCGCAAGGACGGCAGGTTCTTGGTCGAGACCGATGGCGCCGACGGCAAGCTTGCCGTGTTCGAGGTGAAGTACACATTCGGCGTCGATCCGCTGCAACAATACCTTGTGGAATTTCCCGACGGCCGCGTTCAGGCGTTGTCGCTCGCGTGGGACAGCCGGCCGGCAGAGAGGGGCGGCCAGCGCTGGTTTCATCTCTCACCCAATGAAGAGATCAGGCACGACGATATCCTTCATTGGACGAAACTGAACCAGAACTGGAATTTCATGTGCGCGGAATGCCACTCGACCGGCCTGCGCAAGAACTACGATGCCGAGGCCGATCGCTTCGCGACGCGTTGGGCGGAAATCAGTGTCGGATGCGAGGGCTGTCATGGGCAAGGCTCGCGCCACACCGCCTGGGCGCGCGAGCAGCAGAGCTGGTGGCCCTTTGGCCGCCGCGAAGACGACAGCAAGGGCTTGCTGGTGCGTTTTGACGAACGCCGGGGCGTCACTTGGCCGATCGATCCAAGGAGGGGAAATGCCCAACGCTCCGCGGCACCGGCAACGTTGCGCAAGGAAGTCGAGACCTGCGGCCTCTGCCACGCGCGGCGGGAGGCATTCCATGAAGACTGGATACCCGGACAGTCGTTGTCGCAGACCCATGCGGTCGAAGCGCTGGCGCGTCACACCTATTACGCCGACGGTCAGATCCGCGATGTCGAGGAGCCATATAACTATACGCCGTTCAAGCAGGGCAAGATGTTTGCGGCCGGCGTTACCTGTAGCGACTGCCACGAGCCGCATAGCGCAAGACTGCGCAGCCCGGGCGAGGGCGTTTGCCTGCAATGCCACGCAGGGGACAAGTATGCCGATGTGCAGCATCGCCACCATGCAGGTGTCGATCCGGCGCCGACTTGCATGTCGTGCCATATGCAGCAGCGAACCTACATGGTGGTCGACACCAGGCATGACCACACCTTTCGAGTTCCGAGGCCTGACCTTTCCGCCGCACTGGCAACGCCGAACGCTTGCAACGACTGTCACCGCGACAAACCGTCCCAATGGGCGGCCAAGGCGATCGAGGAATGGTTCGGGCCTGCCCGAAAGGGTTTTCAGACCTTTGGGCCGGCGTTTGATGCCGCCCGCACCGATCGAGCCGATGCCGCCGCGCTTCTTTCCGGTCTTGCGTCGGATCGCCAAGCGCCGGCGGTGGCGCGCGCCAGCGCGCTCGGCGAACTTGCCTCGCGCGTGACTCCCGCCAATATCGCAACAGCCCGCATCGCCCTCGCCGATCCCGATCCGATGGTGCGGATCGGCGCGCTCGACATGCTGGAGAGCGTGCCCGCCGATCAGGCCTGGCCGTTCGCATCCCGGCTGTTATCCGACCCCGTCCGCGGCGTTCGCATCAGGGCTGCTTCGCTGCTGGCCGCCCTGCCAACCGCAAGCCAGCCTCCACAGGACCGCGCGTCTTTTGATCAAGCGGCGGCCGAGTTCATCGCTGCCCAGCATGCCAATGCCGAGCGGCCCGAGGCGCACATCTCGCTCGGGAATTTCCTGGCACAGCGTAGACTGATGCAGGCGGCCGAAACCGAATACCAGGCCGCCATCAGGCTCAGCCCGACAAATGCGGCGGCAGCAACAAACCTGGCCGACCTCTATCGGCAAACCAGCCGGGACGACAAAGGCGAAGCCACCCTTCGTACCGCGATTGCGGCTTCGCCACGCGATGCAGCTCTTCATCATGCACTCGGGCTGGCCCTCACGAGGTTGAGGCGTGCGCAGGACGCGCTCGTTGAATTGCGTCGAGCGACGGAACTCGAGCCGGACCTGCCGCGCTATGCCTATGTCTATGCCATCGCCCTGCATTCCGGCGGCCGGCCAGACGACGCCATGACGGTCTTGAGGGAAGCGTTGCGCGACCATCCGAACAATCGCGAGATCCTTCAGGCCCTCGTCTCATTCAGTCGGATGGCCGGAGACAGAACGGCGGCGATCGGCTACGCAGAGCGGCTTGCGATCCTCGAGCCGGAAGATCGTGACCTTGCAAAGCTGATTCTCGATCTGCGGGACGCTGCCAAGTCTCGGCAGCCTTGACCGCTTCGGATCAGCGTCACCGATGCGGATGAAGCGCTTGCCGGTCATTTCCCGTCGAGGAAAGCGCGCACCTTGCTCACGGTCTGCGCCGGCTGCTCTTCCATGATCCAATGTCCGGAGCCGGTGATGATGCCGCCGCCGACCTTGGTGCCGACCTCGCGCATGATCGCCGCTTGCTGACTGCCAAAGGACTTTTCGGCGCCAAGGGCAAGGATCGGCATATTCAGCTTGGTACCGGCAAAAACCTTGTTGTCGGTGGCGTCCTTCCCGAATGCGGCGAACTGCTCGAAGGCGTAATGCATGTTGCCGGGCCGGGCGTACAGTTTCGCATAATGGTTGCGAGTCGCTTCGTCGATGGCCTTGGGATCGGCCGACAGCTCGTTGTAGAACCGGTCGAGATAGATGCGCTCGCGGCCCTTGACCAGGCGATCGACGTCAGGGCCGCGGAAATTGAAATGCCATAGCATGGGGCTTTTCAGGATTTCGTCCCAGGGCCCGATGCCGGGCAGCGGTGCGTCGATGACGACCCATTTGGTGATGCGATCGGAAAACTGCGCCGCGAGCGCATAGCCCACCATGTTGCCGATGTCGTGAGTCACCAGATCGGCCTTCTGGACATTGAGCTTGTCCATGACCATGGCGATGTCGACGCCCTGGTTTTTCTTGTCGTAACCGCCTGCGGCCTGGGACGACAGCCCCATACCGCGCAGGTCTGGAACGATCACGGTGTGGTCCTTGTAAAGGGCCTTGGCAAGCGGGGCCCACATATCGCCTGTGTCTGCGAAGCCGTGCAGGAGTACGACCGCCGGTCCACGTCCGCCAACGCGGACATGCAGGGTGACGCCGTTGACAGAAATGCGCTCGATTCTGAAATCCGCGGGAAAGGGCTCGACTGCCGCGAGCGCGGATCGGCCGCTACAGATGATCAGGATCGCCAGGATGGAGGCGAAAATTGCCGCGATGGACCGCGCGCCGGAAGTCCGGCTGCTCGGGGCGAAACTGTACATTGTTGACCTGCTCGCTGATGTGCCGAGCGCAACAACGTCGGCAGAGACGCACCAAATAACCCTGTCCACCAAAGCATACCACGCTACCTTTTGACCAGATGCGAGCACCAATTTTTGCACGGCCTTGTCAATGGCCGTCCTGACCCCTCTCGAGATCGGCGGGGTGAATATTCCTGGACAGTATTTCGAAGGTAATCTTCCGCTCGTCCTTGGGAACCTCCCACAGGCCGCGCCGCGATCGGGCTCGGTCGCGTTCTGAACATAAAGCCGGAGCACATTGACCTCATCACCGTCCGTTATTGGCTATTATCGGTGACAGAGAGTGCTGCATGCTCCCGCCTCATCAAGGAGCATTGGTTATGTCAAACTATAAAGCCTACCTTATCTCTCCGGACGGTCACCATATTAAAGCTGTCGACCTTGATTGCGTCGACGATGACGCGGCCAAGAGACGCGCTGAGCAGCTGACGGACTTCAGTCAGGTCGAGCTGTGGGAACACGCCCGCAGAGTTGCGAAGTTTGGCAGCAAATCTGACTGAAGACCCCAACCTGGCCTCTTCCCTTGGCAGCACTACCCCGCCATCACCCCGCCGCGCTTGATCAGCTCCTTGCCGACGGCGGCGAGATGCACCTGATCCGGGCCATCGCCGATGCGGATGAAGCGGGCATAGACGTAGGCGCGGGCAAGGAACGTATCCTGCGAGACGCCGGCGGCGCCGTGGATCTGGATGGCGCGGTCGATGACGCGGGCGGCCATGCCGGGCACCACGATCTTGGCGGCGGCGATCAGGTCGCGCGCGGCCTTGTTGCCTTCGCGGTCCATTCTGTCGGCGGCCTGCAGCGTCAAGAGCCGCGCCTGCGCGATCTCGCAGAAGGAGTTTGCGATGTCCTCGCGCACCGAGCCCTGCTCGGCGAGCGGCTTGCCGAAGGCGACACGGGAGACCGACCGCCGGCACATCAATTCCAGCGCGCGCTGGGCGCAGCCGATCAGCCGCATGCAATGGTGGATGCGGCCGGGGCCGAGCCGGCCTTGCGCGATCTCGAAGCCGCGGCCCTCGCCGAGCAGGATGTTCTCCGCGGGCGCGCGGACGTTGTCGTAGACGATCTCGGGGTGTCCGGCCGGCGCGTCGTCATAGCCGTAGGTGAGCATGTCGCGGACGATGCGCACGCCGGGCGTCGCCTTCGGCACCAGGATCATGGATTGCTGGCGATGGCGGTCGGGATCGTCGGGCGCGGTCTTGCCCATCACGATCAGGATCTCGCAATCCTCGTTCATCGCGCCTGACGTGAACCATTTGCGCCCATTGATGACGTAGTCGGCGCCGTCGCGCCTGATCTCGCACTGGATGTTGGTGGCATCGCTGGAAGCGACCTGCGGCTCCGTCATCGAGAAGCCGGAGCGGATGCGGCCCTCCAGCAATGGCTTCAGCCAGCGCTCCTGCTGCGCCTTGGTGCCGTAATTTGCGAGCACCTCCATGTTGCCGACGTCGGGCGCCGAGCAGTTGAACACCTCGGGCGCCCAGAGGATGCGGCCCATGATCTCCTTCACCGGCGCATATTCGAGGTTGGTCAGCCCGGGACCGTGCTCGCCGGAGAGAAACAGGTTCCAGAGCCCCTGCTCGCGCGCCAGGCGTTTCAGGTCCTGCAGCAATGGCGGCGTCTTGTAACGAGACGCTTCAGGCTTCACCTGCTCGTAATAGAGCTCCTCGACCGGCTCGACATGCGTGCGCATGAACTGGTGGACGCGTTCCTGCAGCTCGAGCGAACGGGCGGAGTGTTGAAAGTCCATTTTTGCTCTCCTGTGCGCCGAGGGTGATCGCGCTTTGCTTTCCGTGGTAGGTGGAGCGCACGCCTCGCGCTTCAAGACGACCGCTCCGCGGTCTCCTCAGGGTGAGGCTAAGCGGCATGCGCGCCTGTTGAGCCTGCCGCTGCGCATTCCGCCCTCATCCTGAGGAGCCCGCGAAAGCGGGCGTCTCGAAGGATGCGCCGTCATCAACCGCGACAGCCGACCGCACCATCACGTCCCGCCCAACAGCTCGCTTGCCACGATCCAGTCGTTGCCGTCGAACTGCAGCATATAGCCGTCCTTGATCGGGCGGAAATCCTGCGGGGTGGTGTTGAGCGTGATGCCGGGCATCAGCAGCGACAGCGGCACACTCTTCAGATTGGCGGCCTGCGCCATGATGTTCCCGCGCGTCAGATTGTCCTTGCACTGCTTGAGCAGGACCACCAATGGCGTCTCCCCGGTGATGATCGTCCTCGCGGCAGACACGCGGCGTGCTGCTTTTGTCAGCGCGTCAGATCAGCGGAGTTCCGCAAAATGGTCTTGCGTCGAGTTGCTGGTCAGTGGCGCCGCTTCAGGCTGAAGCCCAGGCTGACCCAGCCCGCACCCGCCATGATCAGGTCGATGCCGAGAAACAGGCCGAGAATGTAGACGCTGTTGACCGGCCAGCGCGCCATGATCAACAGGCCGAGCAGCAGGGTGATCGCACCCGACAGCGCCACCCACACCCACGGGCTTTCGCGCTTCATGCTGAAAGCGAGAAACAATCTCACGGCGCCCGAGGCGAGCAGCGAGGCACCCAGGAACAGCGTCAGCAACACTGCCGCGAACAGCGGATTCTCGAAGGTCAGAAAGCCTGCGATGACATAGAGCACGCCGAGCAACGCCCAGATCACGAATTTGCCCCAGCTCTTCATCTGGAACGCGCCGATGATCTCGGCGATGCCGGCGACGATCATCATCGCGCCGACCACGATCACACTCGCCACCGTTGCCATCACCACGCTGCCGAGCGCGACGAAACCCGCGATGAGATAGACGACGCCGAGAGCGACGATCCAGCCCCATTTGGCATGCAGCGCCGCGATGCCAGAGCCCAGGCTGGAATGATGGGACGTATCCGAAGCACTCGTCATGGCGGCCACTCCTGCATGCGAAGCCCGCCCGCCCACGATAGCACGGGCCGCGCCGGGACAACAGCCAGCAGAGCAGCCCCCGCCTGCAGCAACATTGACGCAAATCAAGGTCGAATGCGGCGCCTCAGGCGCGCGACCGCTCCATGTCGAGCTCGGCCTTGAGATTGTCGAGATCGCGATAGATCGACGCGACCGCCAGCACGCGTCCACCCTTGCGGTACTTCAGCAGGCAGTCCTTGCCGGCAATGCTGCCGTCGACCGCGATGTCGTCAAAGCTCTCGGCGTGGCCGACATAGTTGATCGGCACGTCGTAATGCTGCGACCAGAAGAACGGCACGGCGTCGAAGCGCTCGCGCTTGCCGAGCATGTTGCGTGCCGCGGACTGGCCTTGCCGCTCCGCCACCACCCAGTGCTCGACACGGATGTTCTGCCCGGAATGCGGATCGGGCCAGCGCGCGATGTCGCCGGCGGCGAAGATGCCCGACACGCTGGTTTCGAGATATTCATTCACGCACACGCCGCGATCGGTCGCAATCCCGGCCTGCTCGGCCAGTGCAAGGCGCGGCTTGACGCCGATGCCGACCACGACGAGTTCGGCCTCGATCACGGCGCCGCTCTTCAGCGTCGCGCGCGTGCCGTCGAGCTTCTCCACCGTGTCCCTGAGATGGAAATTGACGCCGTTCTCCTCGTGGAGGGCGCGAATGAAGTCGCCCATGTCGGAGCCGAGAATGCGCTGCATCGGCCGCTCGTCGGGAGCGACCACGTGCACCTCGAGCTTGCGGGCCCGCAAGGAGGCCGCGACTTCGAGGCCGATGAAGCTGGCGCCGATCACCAGCGCGCGCTTCGCGCTGCCCGCCGCGCTGATGATGGCACGGCTGTCGGCGACGGACCGCAAGGTGTGGACGTGCGGCTGGTCGGCACCCGGAATTTGCAATTTGACCGGCTCGGCGCCGGTCGCCAGCAACAGCCGGTCGAACGGCAATCTGTCGCCGTTGCCCACCGTCACGCTGCGTGCGTTCGGATCGACGGCTGAAACGTTGGTGTTGAGCACGAGGTCGATGCCGGCATCCCGATAGTCATCCTCGCTTCGCAACGGCAGCCAGTCTTCCGGCGCGTTGCCGGCGAGATAGTCCTTGGAGAGGTTCGGCCGGTCGACCGGCATCGCACCTTCATTGCTCAGCATGGTGATGGCGCCGGCAAAGCCCTCGCGCCGGAGCGTCACGGCCGCCGCGAAGCCCGCCGCACCGCCGCCGACGATGACGAATCTTTCCGGCGTCGGCGCCGTGCGGTGAGGCGCCGAGGGTTTCGGCATCTCGCGCTTGCGCTGGACCAAAATCCTGTCCCGATCCCGCGTCACCTCCCAGACCGCCAGCGCGCTCAGCGCCGGCGGGCGGGTGGCCTCGCCGGTGCGCAGGGAGAAGCAGGCGTGATGCCAGGGGCAGCGGATGGTTTCGCCCACCACCAGGCCTTCGGCGAGCGGGCCGTGGTAATGGCTGCAGGCGGGCTCGATCGCAAAGATCTCGCTGCCCGCCTGCACCAGCAGCACATCCTCGTCGCCGACATGGCCAAGCAGCTTGCCGTCCTTGAATCCGGTCAGCGGCACACCTTTGGTCAGGTCGGGCCTGCTCGGCTTGCTGTCCTGGCTCATGGTCATCTCCCTCGCAGCTCACGCTCAGCTCAGGATTCGGACGGCGTTGTCAGCGAAAAGTTCCCACGATCGGCGAAAATCAGGATGGTTCGGCCGCAGCCTTCCGTCCATCAAGCACGGCCTGCGCCCATTCGGCCGGCCGCTCCTGCGGCAGATTGTGGCCCGCGCCCGTGAACACGCGCCGCTCGAAAAAGCCTTCGAACTTGCGCGCATGGTGGGCGGTGCCGGGATTGACGCCGTCGCTGTCGCCGTCGATCGCGATGGTCGGAACGCGGATCGGCGGCTGCGCGGCGAGCTTCGCCTCGATCGCCGCACAGGCCGGATCGCCCGCGACCAGCGCGTAGCGGTGGCGGTAGGAGTGGATCACGACATCGACGAAATCAG
This sequence comes from Bradyrhizobium sp. Bra78, assembly GCF_024519855.1. Classification (NCBI taxonomy): domain Bacteria; kingdom Pseudomonadati; phylum Pseudomonadota; class Alphaproteobacteria; order Hyphomicrobiales; family Nitrobacteraceae; genus Bradyrhizobium; species Bradyrhizobium sp. Bra78. The sequence continues at coordinate 567,283 of NZ_JALJRE010000003.1, forward strand.
GATTGTCGAACGACATTGCACTTGTCTCGAACGTCGCGTCGTCGAATGCCCATGTCGGCGACCACATCGCCCAGAGCTGGCGCGCGAAGCCGCGCCGGTTGCGCTCCAGCGCGCGGCGGCCGCGCTCATTGTGGAAGAGATATTGATACCAGAGCGCCGCCTCTTCCGGCGGCGAGGCCGGCTCCATCGATCGGGCGATGTTCTGGATGTTGTAGGAATTGCCGGAGACGAGGGCGATCACCCGCTCCGGATACAGCGCCGAGACCACGCAGGCCGCGCGCCCGCCCCAGTCATAACCGCCGACGACCGCGCGCGCGATGTGAAGCGCATCCATGAAAGCGAGGAGATCGGCACCGAGCGCCGCCTGCTCGCCGGAGCGCAACGTCTGCGCGGAACGAAACCGTGTCGGCCCGTAGCCGCGCAGCCAGGGCACCAGCACCCGCGCGCCGGCTTGCGCAATCATCGGCGCGGTCTCGGAATAGGCGTTCGCATCGTAGGGAAAGCCGTGACCCATGATGCAGGGCCAGCCCTCCGGTGCGCCGTATTCGCGATAGGCGATGTCGAGGACGTCGGTGCTAACTGATTTTTCTCGCATGCCGCGCACCTGGTTGACCGCGCCAGCATAAAGGCAACGATGGCGGTGATCCATCCCCTCGCGATTTTCGTTTTGCCTGCAATCGAATGAATCGCGGGGATCGATATGGTCTACGTCTCCATGACCGGCTTTCGCCCGAAAGGCGTCGTGCAGCTGCCGATGTTCTGGTGGAGAACGACGTGGTCCTTCGTGCAGGCCCGGCGCGCGCCCGGCAATCTGCTCACCGCAGGCAGAGTGTCAGGGGGTATCTATCTCACCCTGACGGCATGGGCGGATCCGGCCAGCATGCGCCGCTTCGTTTCGAACGGCGCGCATCTCCAGGCCATGAAGAACTCCCGGAAACTCGGAACCGGGCGGGTTTTCGGCTATGCCTGCGACGAGATTCCCGACTGGGAAAGTGTTTACGAACTCTGGAAACTGCACGGCCGGGAGGTATGACAGACCGTTCGTTCGATTGCGAAGCCCGCGGCGCTGACTTATTTCTGCGGCCCGGACAGCGTGATGTCGCGCTCGGCACGGAAAACGTTGCTGTAGAGATTGGCGATCCACTGCCGGCCGATCTCGGTCTTGTTGAGATAGCCGATCTCGGTCTGGATGTGCGGTGCGACGCTATTCCAGTAGAATTGGGGATAGCGGTTCACGATGTCGGCGGGCGAGTCGTAGCCGAGCTGCCGGTTGATGCCGACCTCCTCGAACTCGTAGTAGAGCGCATTGGCCTTGCGCAGATAGTTGGGATCGCCGAGCTGGCCGATGAAATCGGCGGCGCGCAGGATCGAGGCTTCGTCGTCGTAGTCCTGCCCCTCGCGCGCAGGGAAGCGCGTGCCCTCGATGGCGCGGGCGACGCGCTCGCTGTCGATACCACGGATCGGCGGCAGCCGCCGCCGCACAAAAAGTTTCGAGCGATCAACGTGATACATCATCAGGCTGGCATCCGACGCGCCCCGCGGCAGCGACACCTTGGTCCCCGCCTCGTCGATGATGAAACCGTCTTCGTCATCCTCCGGAAACAGGCCGCGGACATAGCCGATGTCGTGCGCAAGGCAGGCGATCAGGATATGGAGGTAGTCCTCCGCCGCAAGATGGGCATGGAGATTACGTCCCGTGAGGATGGCCTGAGCGGCCAGAGTCACCAACATCGTATGCTCGATGTTGTGGTACAACGCGTCGCTGTTGCCGATGCATTCCATCGCGGTGCGCGTCGAGCCCTCCAGCACCCTGGCAGAGGACTCGTCGTACCGGCGACGCATGAACGAGCCCAGCATCTTCTCCAGGGTTTCCGCCGCCAGTCTCGGTAACGTCATCATGGATGCAGCCCCGTCTGTCGGTGGTGTCCCATGCCAACTCCCGACGTCTCATTGTTGTCCTCGACGCAGGCATCAGCATAGCCCATCTTGGGCCGGGTGACCAAACCCCGGAACAAAAATACGGAATTATGTTGCAGTTGCGTGCTGCGGCATCGCGGTTGAGGTGACCGCGCGATACACCGCCCGGGCGGACCGGGCAGGGTTGCGGCCGCCGGACACAAATCAAATCCGCTTCGTCGGACTTCGATGAGAGATCACCGGAACGGACCGCAGCCGGACGCATGCGCCTGCATCGTCTCGTGCGCCCTGGACCGTGAAACTACGGTCACTCCACCAGCAGCACGTCCACGGCGACGTCGAGCTTCTGCTTCGGCGAGCCGACGATGATGCCGTCGACCGGCGAGACGTCGGAAAAGTCGCGGCCGACCGCCAGCACGATATGGTCGCCAGCGACCATAAGGTCGTTGGTCGGATCGAAATCGACCCAGCCAAGCTCCGCTCCGCACCACAGCGACACCCAGGCATGGGTGGCGTCGGCGCCCTGCAGGCGCGGCTGGCCCGCCGGCGGAATGGTGCGCAAATATCCGCTGACATAGGCCGCAGGCAGGCCGAGGCCGCGAAGCCCTGCGATCATCACATGGGCAAAATCCTGACAGACGCCGTGGCGCTTGGCGAAGACCTCGTCGAGCGGCGTCGAGATCACGGTGGCCTTGGGGTCGTAGCGAAACTGGTCGCGGATGCGATGCATGAGATCGACCGCACCGGCGAGGATGCCGGTGTCAGGCGCAAAGCTCGCCGCCGCATAGGCGCTGACCGGACCCAGCACGGGCACCAGCGGACTCGCGAAGACATAGCCGACCGGCGAGGACGGCCCCAGGCTGGTTGCTTCAAACGCGATGTCGCGAATGCTTTCCCATGGCGGGCTGACGGCATCACGCGCCGGCGGCCGGCGCGAGACCGAGACGCGCGAGCGCGAGTCGATCCGCAAATTGCGATGCGCGGCCTCGATCACGATGCTCTCGGTCAGCGTGCCGAAGAAATCGCGGCGAACATGGCGCTCGGCGGGCCGCGGACGGATCTCGACGCTGTGCGAGATCAGCTCCTGGCCGCCTCCGCTCCGCGGCTCCAGCCGCAGCGTGCAGCGTGCGAAGCTGACCGCGCTCTCGTATTCGTAGGTGGTGACGTGCCGGATGTCGTAGATCACGCCAGCCCCGTCAGCTTTTCCGGCCGGCTGGCATTGGGGCCGTGCGGGAAGTAGTGCTGCCCGACCGCCTCGGCGAGGCTGAGCAGATCCTGCTCCAGCGAAAACAGCGTCTTGACCTCGAGCTTCTCGGCTTCCGCGGTGGCGAGCATCGCCTGCATCGCGACCGCGACCCGTTGCGGCTTCTCGATCAGACCGTGCTCCTTCAGGCTCGGCAGCGCCGCGATGTGCTCGTTCAGCGTCGCCACCTGGAACGCCACCGAACGCGGATTGTAGGGGTCGAGCACGGCGAGGTCGCGCACCGGCGCCAGGATCGGCGCCAGCAGATAGCGCGAGCGATAGGTGATCTGGCAATCCACCAGCGTGAGCAGGATGTCGAGATCCTCGTCGCCGGCCTCGTCATAGGCAAACTGGCGGGCAAAGCGCGTGGTGTTGATGGCGCGCTCGGTGCGGCGGCCGATGTCGAGGAAGCGCCAGCCGGCGGCGCGGTTCATGTTCTCGTGCGCCAGGCCTGCAAAGCTCGCCAGCTCCTGCAAGGTCAGCTCGGCCGCGCTCAGCACGCTGTCGTCGTCCTCGACCTCCCAGGCCAGCCGCTCGGCCATCTCGGTGATGACCTGCCAGGCATCGGGCGACAGCCGCTCGCGCAAGGAGGTCGCCGTGCGCTGCGCCGCGCGGACCAGCGACAGCGCCGAGCCGAAACGCTCCGGGCTCTGCAGCGCTTCGGCGACGATGCGGCCGGGCGCCGCGCGCGAGGTTTGCGAGATCGCGCCCCAGGCCACCAGCAGGCGCTGGATGCGTTCGGCCGATTGCAGCGAGGCCGCGGTGCCCTTGTTGGGCCCGCTCGGCGAGCCGAGCGCCCGCACCAGCCGCAGCGTCGCCTCGGCGCGTTCGAGATAGCGGCCGAGCCAGAACAGATTGTCGGCGGCACGGCTCGGCAGCACCCCTGCGATGCGGCGGATGCGCACCTTGTCGGTCGCAGGCAGCAGCGTCGCGGTCGGCACCTGTTTGCCCGAGACCACCCAGACGTCTGCGGAGCGCGCGCCGTCGCCCATCGACACCGCGCGCGCATCCGGCTGCTCGGCGATCCGGCAGAAGCCGCCGGGCATGATGGCCCAGCCGTCGGGCGTCGCAGCCGCGAACACCCGCAGCACGAAGGGACGCGGCGTGATCTGGCCCTGCTCCCACACCGGCATCGTCGAGAGCCGCACCACCTCCTGGCCGACATAGTCCATGCCGCGCGCGGCGATGGCGTCGATCAGGCGCTTGCGTCCGCCGGCGTCGAGCTCGCTCGCGAGCACCGGACCGTTGCTGTCGAAGCCGGGCACGCCACGCCGATAGGCACCCTCGATCGCGACCTCGTCGAGCCGCGACAGCACCTCGTCGCGCGCCGAGCGCTGGCCGCACCACCAGGTCGCGATGTGCGGCATCTTCAGCTCTTCGCCGAGCAGGCGGCGGCTGAGCGCCGGCAGGAAGCCGAGCAGCGCGCGCGCTTCGAGGACGCCGGAGCCCGGCATGTTGGCGACGACGACGCCGTCCTTGCGCAGCACGTCGATCAGGCCGGGCACCCCCAACCGCGACGAGGCTTCGAGCTCGAGCGGATCGAGCGAATTGGAATCGACCCGGCGCAAGAGCACGTCGAGGCGCTTGAGGCCCGCGACGGTGCGGATGTGGATATGGTTGTCGCTGACGGCGAGATCGTCGCCCTCGACCAGCAGGAAGCCGAGATAGCGCGCGAGCGTCGCGTGCTCGAAAAAAGTCTCGCTGAAGGCGCCCGGCGTCAGCACGCCGATGCGCGGCTCGTCGCGGTCGGCGCGCGCACGCAAGCTGTCGCGAAACGCCTCGAAGAACGGCGCGACGCGCGGCACGTTCATCGACTTGTAGAGATCGGAGAAGGCGCGCGACAGCACCAGGCGGTTCTCCAGCGCATAGCCCGCGCCCGAGGGAGCTTGCGTGCGGTCGCCGAGCACCCACCAGCGGCCGTCGGGCCCGCGGCCGACATCGGCGGCATAGAGCGAGAGATAGCGCCCGCCCGGCGGCGGCACGCCGCAGACGGGCCGGAGATATTCGGGACTGCCGGCGATCGCGGCCGCCGGCAGCGCGCCTTCCGCAACCAGCCGGCCCTCGCCATAGATGTCGGCCAGCACGCGCTCGAGCAGCTCGGCGCGCTGGGTGATGCCGGCGGACAGCTGCTTCCAGTCGGCCTCGTCGATCAGCAGCGGCAGATGGCTGATCGACCAGGGACGGTCGGCGCTGTCGCCGGGCGCGCGATAGGTGACGCCGGCCTCGCGCAAATGACGGTCGGCCATGCCGAACCGGCGCTCGACCTCGTCGGGCGCGAGCGCGCCGAAGGCGTCGAAAAAGCGGCTCCAGACCGCGCGGGGGGCTCCGTCCGGCCCCAGGAACTCGTCGGGGATGCCCGGCAGGCGGCGATAGTCGCGGACCCATTGCGCAAGGCGGCGCTGGCCTTCGCGCTGACTTTGCGCCTTACCCGCCTTGTCGTCCTCTTCGGCTGCGCCCTCGCCCATGCGCCTCTCCCTGCCCCGGCATCATACTCATTGCAGGAGCGGGGTCCGCAAGTCGAGGGTCAGCGGAAACTCATTTGTGCGTTCCTCCGGCGGCGGCTGCATCGGCCCCGGCGTATGGCCGTGGTCCTGGAAGCGCGCCAGCCGCCTCGCCTCGGCCTCATAGGTGTTGACGGGCTTGGTGTCGTAGCTGCGTCCGCCCGGATGGGCGACGTGGTAGACGAAGCCGCCGAGCGAGCGGCCGTTCCAGGTGTCGATCAGGTCGAACGTCAACGGCGCGTGGACCGGAATGGTCGGGTGCAGGCCGGAGGCTGGCTGCCAGGCCTTGAAGCGGACGCCGGCCACGGCCTCGCCCGAGCGTCCGGTCGAGGTCATCGGCAGGCGGCGGCCGTTGCAGGCGACGACGTGGCGACCTTCGACGAACCCCTCCGCCTTGACCTGGAGCCGTTCGACCGAGCTGTCGACATAGCGCACGGTGCCGCCGGCCGAGCCCTCCTCGCCCAGCACATGCCAGGGCTCCAGCGCCTGGCGCAACTCCAGCGTCACGCCGCCATGATGGACGCGGCCGAAGGCGGGGAAACGGAATTCGAGCTGGGCCAGATACCATTCCGCTTCGAACGGATAGCCGGACTGCTTGAGCTCGGAGAGCACGTCCAGGAAATCTTCCCAGATGAAATGCGGCAGCATATAGCGGTCATGCAGCGCCGTGCCCCAGCGCACGAATTTTCCGGCTTGCGGCTCGCGCCAGAATTTTGCGATCAGCGCGCGGATCAGGAGCTGCTGCGCCAGCGACATGCGCGGATCGGGCGGCATTTCGAGCGCGCGGAATTCGACGAGGCCGAGCCGGCCCGTGGTCCCGTCGGGCGAATAGAGCTTGTCGATGCATATCTCGGCACGGTGGGTGTTGCCGGTGATATCGACGAGCAGATGCCGAAACAGCCGGTCCACCAGCCATAGCGGCGCCTGGTAACCCGGCGGCGGCACGTGCGTGAGCGCGACCTCGAGCTCGTAGATGCTGTCGTGACGGGCCTCGTCGATGCGCGGCGCCTGGCTGGTCGGCCCGATGAACAGGCCGGAGAAGAAATAGGACAGCGACGGATGCCGCTGCCAGTACAGCACCAGGCTCTTGAGCAGATCAGGCCGCCGCAGGAACGGCGAGTCCTGCGGGCTGGAGCCGCCGACCACGACGTGATTGCCGCCGCCGGTGCCGGTGTGGCGGCCGTCGACCAGGAAGCGGTTGGCGCCGAGGCGTGTCTTGGCGGCATCCTCATAGAGGCCGGCGGTGATGTCGACCGCCTCGCGCCAGTTCTTTGCCGGCTGGACGTTGACCTCGATCACGCCGGGATCAGGCGTCACCTTGATGACGTCGACGCGCGGATCGAACGGCGGCGGATAACCTTCGACATGGACCTGGAGCTGCATCTCCTCGGCCGTCGCTTCGAGCGCTGCGATCATCTCGAGATAATCCTCGATCTGCTCGACCGGCGGCATGAAGGCGCAGAGCACGCCGTCGCGGACCTCGATGGACATCGCGGTGCGAACCGGGACGGAGGTGTTGAGATGCTCGGGCTCGACTCGCTCCGGCGCGTCCGGACGCGCCGGGAGGCTGAACACCGGCAGCTTGCCGCGGGCCTCCGTCGGATCCCGCTCGACGATGTAGGGATATTGATCGGGCGGGACGTAGCCGAGCGAGTCGAGCGGCAGGCGCAGGCCGAGCGGCGAATCGCCCGGCATCAGGAACAGATGATTGCGCCTGAGTTTCCAGCGCTCGCTGCGCCAGCGTGGCGGCGCATTCCAGCGCTGCACCGGCAGCACGAAGCCGCGAGGATTGTTGAGCCCGTGCTCGAACACCCGTGCCATGCGCGCGCGGGCCTCCGGATCGGACAATTTGGAGTCGGACGGATCGACGTTGACGGGAAGCTCGGCTTCCTTCTGAAGCCAGTACGCGGTGTCCTCATAGGCCGGCATGATGTAGCCGGGATCGAGCCCGAGCCGCAACGCCGCGCCTTCCACGAACGCCTTGGCGTCCTTGGCCTGCGCCGGCCGCGGATTTTCGATGCTGGCGATGAGGTCGGCATTCTTCCAGATCGGCACGCCGTCCTTGCGCCAGTACAGGCCGAACGCCCAGCGCGGCAGGCTCTCGCCGGGATACCATTTGCCCTGACCGAAGTGCAGCAGGCCACCCGGCCCGAAACGCGAGCGCAGGCGGCGGATCAGATCATCGGCGAGCCCGCGCTTGGTCGGACCGACGGCGTCCGTATTCCACTCGGCCCCTTCGAGATCATCGACGGAGACGAAGGTCGGCTCGCCGCCCATGGTCAGACGCACGTCCTGCGCCGCAAGATCGCCGTCAACCTGCTCGCCGAGGTCGTTGAGCCGTGTCCAGGATTCGTCCGAGAACGGTTTTGTGATGCGCGGCGCCTCGCGGATGCGCTTGACGCTCATGTCGAAGTCGAATTCGACTTCCGCAAAACCGGCGCCGCCCGAGATCGGCGCCGCCGAGCGGTAGTGTGGCGTGGCGGCAACCGGGATGTGCCCCTCGCCCGCGAGCATGCCCGAGGTCGCGTCGAAACCGATCCAGCCTGCGCCCGGCAGATAGACCTCGGCCCAGGCGTGCAGATCGGTGAAGTCGTTCTCGACCTCAGGCGGTCCCTCGATCGGATCGATGTCGGGACGGATCTGGATCAGATAGCCGGAGACGAAACGGGCGGCGAGCCCGAGATGACGGAAGGTCTGGATCAGGAGCCATGCGGAATCGCGGCACGAGCCGGCCGCGGAGGTGAGCGTCTCCTCCGGCGTCTGTACGCCCGGCTCCATGCGGATGACGTAGCCGATCCTCTGTTGCAGCTCCCGGTTGAGATCGACCAGGAAGTTGACGGTGTTCGGGGCTTCGTGCGGGATCGTGTCGAGATATTTCGCGAACAGGCGATCCGGCTTGACGGTCTCGAGATAAGGCGCGAGCTCCGTCTTGAGGTCCTGCGGATAGTCGAACGGAAAGCTGTCGGCATAGGGCTCGACGAAGAAGTCGAACGGATTGACCGTGGTCATCTGCGCCGTGAAATCGACCTCGATCTTCAGCTCGGTGGTCTTCTCGGGAAAGACGTAGCGCGCGAGCCAGTTTCCCTGCGGATCCTGCTGCCAGTTCACGAAATGATTGGATGGCGTGACCTTGAGCGAATAGCTCAGGACCGGCGTGCGCGTGTGCGGCGCCGGCCGCAGACGAATGGTCTGCGGGCCGAGATCGATCGGGCGGTCGTATTTGTAGTGCGTAACGTGGTGTAATGCGACGTAGATCGACACGGGGTACGGTGCTCCAGCAGCTTTTTTGAGCAGAACACCTGATGTCAGCGCGATCAAGCACTAACAACGGGCAGACCGTGCCTACGGCACGGGCTGCACGCGCATTACATCGTCGCGCCCAGCACCCAGGGCGCGAACTCGGCGCCGCCGAAATCGAAGCTTTCGCTCTTGGTCGGCCGGCCGGACGCGGTCTTCAGGATGAGATCGAAGATGCGCTGGCCGCATTGCTCGACGCTCTCCTCGCCTTCGAGGATGGTGCCGCAATTGACGTCCATGTCCTCTTCCATGCGCTTGTACATGGGCGTGTTGGTGGCGAGCTTGATCGAGGGCGCGGGCTTGCAGCCGAACACGCTGCCGCGGCCCGTGGTGAAGCAGACGAGGTTGGCGCCGCCGGCGACCTGGCCGGTTGCGGCGACGGGGTCGTAGCCGGGGGTGTCCATGAACACGAAGCCACGCTTCGTTACCGGTTCGGCGTAGCGCAGCACATCGACGAGGTTGGTGGTGCCGGCCTTCGCCATCGCGCCGAGCGACTTCTCGAGAATTGTGGTGAGGCCGCCGGCCTTGTTGCCGGGGCTCGGATTGGCGTTCATCTCGGCGCCTTCGCGCTCGGTGTATTCGTCCCACCAGCGCATGAGATCGACCAGCTTCTCGCCGACCTCGCGGCTGACCGCGCGGCGCGTCAGCAGATGCTCGGCGCCATAGGTCTCCGGCGTCTCCGACAGGATCACGGTGCCGCCGTGACGCACGATGAGATCGCTCGCCGCACCCAGCGCCGGATTGGCGGACACGCCGGAATAGCCGTCGGAGCCGCCGCATTGCAGCGCCACGGTCAGTTCGCTCACCGGGACGGACTCGCGCTTGACCTTGTTGGAATCGGCGAGTGCCTCGCGCACGAAGGCGATGCCCGCCTCCACCGTCTTGCGGGTGCCGCCGACCTCCTGGATGTCCATCGCGCGCAGGCGGCCAGCGAGCTTCTGCTCTTCCATCAGGCCGCCGATCTGGTTCACCTCGCAGCCGAGGCCGAGCACGATGACGTGCGAGAAATTGACGTGCCGCGCATAGCCGCCGAGCGTGCGGCGGAGCAGCGCCAGCGGCTCGTTCTGCGTCATGCCGCAGCCGGTCTTGTGGGTCAGCGCGACCACACCGTCGACATTGGGGAAATCGGCCAGCGGATTGTCGCCGGTGAAGGGATTCTTCTTGAAGACGTCGGCGACGAGACCTGCGACATGCGCGCTGCAATTCACCGAGGTGAGGATGCCGATATAGTTGCGCGTGGCAACACGGCCGTCCGGACGGCGGATGCCTTCGAAGGTCGCCGGCAGGTCGAAATTCGGCGTCGGCTTGACGTCGGCGCAATAGGCGTAGTCCTTGGCGAAATCGCCCATGCCGCAGTTCTGCACGTGCACGTGCTGGCCGGGCGCGATCGGCACCGTTGCAAAGCCGATGATCTGGCCGTAGCGCTTGACCGGCTCGCCGACCGCGATCGGCTTGATCGCGACCTTGTGGCCGGAGGGAATGCGCTCGACCGTCGTCACGCCGTCAGCCACCAGTGTGCCCGGCGGCAGGCTGGCGCGCGCAATCAGCACGCCATCATCGGGATGCAGGCGGATGACGGGGCTGATGGTCATGCGAGGTCTCCTTGGGTCTTGCTTCACCTCTCCCCGTAAGAACGGGGAGAGGGAAAGAGAGGCGAGTTCAGGCCTTGCCGCCTGCGTCCTTGCGGGTCGCGTTGACCTGCATCTTGGCGTAGGTCGTCATCAGGCCGACCTCGTTCGAGAGCGTAACCAGCTTGAAGCCCATGTTGATGGCGCGTGCAGCGCCTTCGGCGCCGCTGCAATGGATGCCCGGGTTCAGCCCGCGCTTGCCGCACTCCTTGATGATCTTGTCGTAGATCGCGAGGATCTCGGGCTCGCTGCGATCGAGCTTGGGCTCGAGGCCGTAGGAGAAGCCGAGATCGGACGGGCCGATATAGACGCCGTCGATGCCCTCGACGTCGAGGATGGCTTCCATGTTCTCGACCGCGGTCTTGGTCTCCATCATCGGCAGCAGGATGGTGTCGGCATTCGCGGTCTTCTGATAGGAGCCCGCGGTGCCGTACATGCCGGCGCGGATCGGACCATTGGAACGGACGCCCTGCGGCGGATATTTCGAATAGGAAACGAGATTTTTGGCTTCCTGCGCCGTGTTGACCATCGGGCAGATCACGCCATAGGCGCCGCCGTCGAGCACCTTGCCGATGATGCCGGGCTCGTTCCAGGGCACGCGGACCATCGGGGTCACCGGATGCTTGTCCATGGCCTGGAAGCACTGCACCATCGACAGATAGTCCTGCACGCCATGCTGCATGTCGACGGTGACGCTGTCGAAGCCGCATTGCGCGATCATCTCGGCCGAGAAGCCGGAGGGAATCGCGAGCCACGCGTTGACCACGGCCTTGCCCGACTTCCAGATTTCCTTGACCTTGTTCGCCACGTTGCCTTCCTTCTTTGTTGTTTGGACCGCGTTGTTTGGACCACGTTATCTGGACCATCGTCACCATGACGAGCGCCGCGACAGCACGCCCCGCTGTTACCGCGAACCGGAGCGCCGCGCTACGCTTGCAATGACGCAGCGCCTATGCGGTCGCGCGCTGGATGCTGACCTCGCTGACGCCAACCTCGCGTGCGGTATTCACTATTGCCGCCCAGGTGTCATCCGGCAAGGGGATGCCGTTTCGGGTCCGCTCAATGCGGGTTTTCCGCTCGGCATCGCCGGGAATCAGCACCTGGTCGACCCCGGCCATCGGCTTGGTGGCGCGGATGAAATCGACATAGCGCGATACCTCCTCATCGAAAAGGCTGGAGGTGTCGACCACCTTCGGATCGACATAGAACGCCAGCATCCCGTTGGCAAAGCGCCGCCCGCCCGAGGTGGCCCCGGTTCCGGTCAGCGCGCCGCCGAGCAGCTCGCAGATGAAGGCAAGGCCCGATCCCTTGTGCTCGCCGAAGGCGCGAATCGCGCCCGTTCCCCGGGTGTGATCGCGCGGCCCGTCGGGCGTGAAGGGGCCGTAGAGCACGACCGGGTCCTCGCTCAGGCTGCCGTCGGAATCGACCAGCGCGCCCTTCGGCAGCTTCTTGCCGCCGCGGCTGGCGACCAGCACCTTGCCCTCGGCCACGACCGAGGTCGCAAAGTCCAGCACGATCGGGTCCTGGCCCTCGCGGGGAATGCCGACACAATATGGCGCAGTGGAGAGCCGCTTCTCGACGCCGCCGAACGGCGCCACCAGCAGCGAGCCTGCGGCATTGACGAAGTGGATCGAAATGAGACCTTCGGCCGCGGCCATCTCGGCCCAGTCCCCGACGCGGCCGATATGGCCGGCGTTGCGCAGCGCCACCGCGGCAAGCCCGGCCTTCCTGCACTTGTCGATGCCGATCTGGACTGCTTGCGGCGTCACGGTCTGGCCGTAGCCGAACTTGCCGTCGACCACCGCGAGCGAGGGCGTGTCGAGCACCAATTCGGCGTTCTGGTTGGGCACGACCGCGCCGGTCTTCTGCCAGCGAATATAGACGGGGACGCGGATCACGCCGTGGCTGTCGTGACCGGTCAGATTGGCCGTCGTGAGATAGGTCGCGATCCGCTTCGCCTCTTCCGGCGAGGACTGCGCATGGGCGAAGACTTCGGCGACGAAGTCGATCAGCCTCTGAACCTGAACGGTGACCATGAGGGTCTGTTTGCCTCTACCCGGCGCCGATTTTGCAGCGATCGGCTTGGGAGGCAGTTTGAGCCAAAAAACGCGGCCATGTCCATGATTGTCGCCGCGCGCTCGCGCATATCTGCTTTCACTCCTCGGCACTTGCCTCCTCGCCCGCGCCCAGCTCCGCCAGACTCTGTTCGAGCTCGCCGAGCATCTCCTGCAGTTCTGCGAGCTTGCGTGCGCCAAAGCGTTGCGTGATCTCCGCATAGATCGCTTCGGAGGACGGCGCCACGGAAGCCATCAGCTTCACGCCCTCTTTCGAGATCGAGACCATGCTGCGGCGCAGATCGGCCTTGGCGGTCTTGCGCTCGATCAGATTGCGCGCCTCGAGATCACGCAGGATGCGCGACAGGCTCGGTCCGAGCAGGAACGCCGTGCGCGCGAGTTCCGTGACCTCGGCAGCCTCGATCGCCGCGAGCGCGCGCAGGATGCGCCATTGCTGCTCGGTCAATCCGTGCTCGCGCAGCGAGGGACGGAACTGCCGCATCACCGCTTCGCGCGCCCGCAGCAGCGACATCGGCAACGAACGCGAGAAGTCGCGCATCGGCACCTGCCGTGCGGCGGGCTCGCTTCCGTTCGCGGGATCGGCCGGTCTCTTCGCCATGACGCCCTTTCAAGCCGCAAAACGTTTGCAGTGCAGCAAGCCCAAATTCTGTTTGACGCATTCACTTAACATGTTAAGTATCTCCCGGGCACCACGATTTGCAAGATCACACATGGCGCTTTCCGACGACGATATCCGAGCTTGCGCGAGGCGTCTGCACCAGGCGGAGAAGACCCGCACGCAGATCCGGCAGCTCTCGCAGGATTTTCCCGGCATCACCATTGCCGATGCCTACGCGATTCAAAAGGCCTGGGTCGACGTCAAGATCGCCGAGGGGCGTATCGTCAAAGGCCACAAGATCGGCCTGACCTCGAAGGCCATGCAGAGCGCGCTCAACATCGACGAGCCGGATTCCGGCGTGCTGCTCGACGACATGTTCTTTGCCGATGGCGGCCTCGTCCTGACCGAGCGCTTCATCGCCACACGCGTCGAGGCCGAGCTCGCCTTCGTCATGAGCAAGCGTCTCGCTGGCCCCGACTGCACCATGTTCGACGTGCTCAATGCCACTGACTTCGTGGTGCCGGCGCTGGAGATCCTGGACACGCGGATCGAGCGCATCGATCCCCAGACCAAGGCGACGCGAAAGATCTTCGACACCATCGCCGACAATGCGGCGAATGCCGGCATCGTGCTCGGCGGCCGGCCGATCCGCCCGCTCGACGCCGACTTACGCTGGATCGGTGCGTTGTGTTTCAAGAACGGCCAATTGGAGGAGACCGGCCTTGCCGCCGGCGTGCTCAACCATCCCGCAACCGCCGTTGCCTGGCTCGCCAACAAGATCGCGCCGCTCGGCCTTGCGCTGGAGCCCGGCCAGGTCGTGCTCGCGGGCTCCTTCATCCGTCCGATCGAGACCCGCAAGGGCGACACAATCCAGGCCGATTATGGCGCCTACGGCTCGGTAAGCTGCTACTTCGCTTAGGCGAACAAGAACACGCTGCAAGACGACACAGGAGTGAAACCGCGATGCCGCATTTCACGATTGAATATTCGGCCAATCTCGATGGCCGCCTCGACATGACTCTGGTATGCGAGGTCGTGCGCAAGGCGGCGGTCGAGACCGGCATCTTCCCGCTCGGCGGCATCCGGGTCCGCGCGATCAAGTGCGAGCACTATGCCATCGCCGATGCGCGGCAGGACTACGGCTTTCTCGACATGGTGCTGCGCATCGGCGAGGGCCGCGACCTGCCGACCCGCAAGAAGGCCGGCGAGCAAATCTTCCAGGCGTTGTCCAAACACCTCGATCCCGTCTTCGCCGCCAGCAAATTCGCTTTGTCGTTCGACATGCAGATCAACGACAAGGACACCAGCTGGAAGCGCAATAACATCCACGACGCCTTGAAAGTGGAGGCCGCAAATGGATAAGCCCACGCCGAAAGCCGATGTGTTCCAGGCCAACCACGATCGCGTCACGCCGCTGCTGAAGACGCTGCGGGCCGACGGCATCGGCCACATGATCGACGGCAAGATCGTCCCGTCGATCTCGGGCGACACCTTCGAGACCAAATCGCCGGTCGACGGCGCGACGCTTGCGAGCGTCGCCCGCGGCAATGCCGAGGACATCGATCGCGCGGCAACGGCCGCTGCGCTTGCCTTCAAGTCCTGGCGCGAGATGGGGCCGGCGATGCGCAAGAAGCTGCTGCATCGGGTCGCCGACGCCATCGAGGACAATGCCGAAGACATCGCGGTGCTGGAATGCATCGACACTGGACAGGCCTATCGCTTCATGGCCAAGGCCGCGATCCGCGCCGCCGAAAATTTTCGCTTCTTCGCCGACAAATGCGCGGAAGCCCGCGACGGCCAGAACACGCCGAGCGACGAGCATTGGAACGTCTCGACGCGCGTGCCGATCGGTCCCGTCGGCGTGATCACGCCGTGGAATACGCCGTTCATGCTCTCGACCTGGAAGATCGCGCCTGCGCTGGCCGCCGGCTGCACCGTCGTGCACAAGCCGGCCGAATGGTCGCCGGTCACGGCCGCCGTTCTGGCAAGGCTCGTCAAGGAAGCCGGCGTGCCGGACGGCGTGCTCAACACGGTGCACGGCTTCGGCGAAGAGGCCGGCAAGGCGCTGACCGAGCATCCCGCGATCAAGGCGATCGGTTTCGTCGGCGAGAGCGCGACCGGATCGGCGATCATGGTCCAGGGCGCGCCCACGCTGAAGCGCGTGCATTTCGAGCTCGGCGGCAAGAACCCGGTGATCGTGTTCGACGATGCCGATCTCGACCGCGCGCTCGATGCCGTCGTGTTCATGATCTACTCGCTCAACGGCGAGCGCTGCACGTCGTCCAGCCGCCTGCTGATCCAGGCCAGCATCGCGGAAAAATTCGTGGAGAAGCTGACCGCGCGCGTGAAGGCGCTGAAGGTCGGCCATCCCCTCGATCCCGCAACCGAGATCGGGCCGCTGATCCATGAGCGGCACCTGGCAAAGGTCTGCTCCTATTTCGACGTCGCGCGCCAGGACGGCGCGACGATCGCGGTCGGTGGCAAGGCCCATGACGGCCCCGGCGGCGGCCACTATGTCGAGCCGACGCTGGTCACCGGTGCGCACGGCAAGATGCGCGTGGCGCAGGAGGAGGTGTTCGGCCCGTTCCTCACCGTGCTGCCCTTCCGCGACGAGGCCGACGCCATCGAGATCGCCAACGACATCCGCTATGGCCTGACCGGCTATGTCTGGACCAACGACGTCGGCCGCGCACTGCGCGTTGCCGACGCGCTGGAGGCCGGCATGATCTGGCTGAACTCCGAAAACGTCCGCCATCTGCCGACGCCGTTCGGCGGCATGAAGGCCTCGGGCATCGGCCGCGACGGCGGCGATTATTCGTTCGACTTCTACATGGAAACCAAGCACGTCTCGCTGGCGCGGGGCACGCACAAGATCCAGAAACTGGGAATCTAGCACAACGTCACTCCAGAGTGGCAGGGTCTAGAGAGGGGAAACGCAATGCCCGTACCGCAACACATCTTCGAACCGCCGTTCAACATCATCCGCTCCAGTCACGTCGTGCTCGACGTGACCGATCTGAAGCTGAGCCGCGAGTTCTACGAGACCACCGTCGGCCTGCATGTCGAGGACGCCGACGACAATGTCGTGTACTTGCGCGCCGCGGAGGAGCACCAGCATCACTCGCTGGTGCTGCGGAAAGCCGCCGCGCCCGCCTGCAACCGGCTCGGCTTCAAGGTCGGCAACGACGGAGATCTCGACAAGGCGGCCCGCTTCCTGTCCGAGAACGGCCTTGGCTACGCCTTCGTCGACCAGCCGTTCCAGGGCCGCACCCTTCAATTTACCGATCCCTTCGGCTTCCAGATCGAGCTGTATGCCGCGATGGAGCGGCGCCCGCATCTGCTTCGTCGCTACGACCTCTACAGGGGATGTCATCCGCAGCGGCTCGACCATTTCAACGTGTTCGCCGCCGAGGTGCAGGACACCGTCGAATTCTATGCGCGGCTCGGCTTCCGTCTCACCGAATATGCCGAGGAGGACGGACCGAACGGGCGCATCGCCGCGGCCTGGATGCATCGCAAGGGCAATGTCCACGATTTCGCGATCACCAACGGCAAGGGCCCGCGGCTGCACCACTTCGCCTATTGGACGCCGACGGCGATGAACATCATCCATCTCTGCGACGTGATGGCCTCGCAAGGCTTCGTCAAGAACATCGAGCGCGGCCCGGGGCGCCACGGCATCTCGAACGCGTTCTTCCTTTATGTGCGCGATCCCGACGGCCACCGCCTCGAGCTCTACACCAGCGACTACTTCACGGGCGACCACGACCACGAGCCGCTGCGCTGGTCGCTGCGCGATCCGCGCCGTCAGACGCTGTGGGGCGCGCCTGCCCCGCGTTCCTGGTTCGAGCAGGGCTCGCCGTTCGCAGGCCAGGCCGTGCGCGAGCCGAAATTCGTGGCCGACGTGCTGGTGGCGGATTAGGCGATGAAGCTACCTCGCCTCGCCACCTACTCCGTCAAGGGTGAAACCCGCTACGGCGCCGTCCTGGAGAACGGCATCGTCGATCTCTCCCCGCACCACGCCATACACTATCCGACGCTGCGCGAGGTGATCGCGGCTGGAAAGCTCGCAAGCCTTGCCGAAGAAGCCGCCGGCCGCGCGCCGGACCATGCGCCTGGCGATATCATTTGGCTGCCGCCGATACCCGCGCCAGAAAAAATCATCTGCATCGGCGTCAACTATCCCGACCGTAATGCCGAGTACAAGGACGGCCAGGACGCGCCGAAATATCCGAGCATGTTCATGCGCTCGCCCCGCTCCTTCGTCGGCCACGACACGCCGCTGGTGCGCCCGCGCGCCTCGGCGCAGCTCGACTACGAGGGCGAGATCGTGCTGGTGATCGGCAAAGCCGGCCGGCACATCCCGGAAAGTGCTGCGCTCGATCACATCGCCGCGCTGACGCTGTGCAACGAGGGCTCGGTACGCGACTGGCTGCGCCACGCCAAGTTCAACGTGACGCAGGGCAAGAACTTCGATTCCAGCGGCAGCCTCGGCCCGTGGCTGGTGCCGTACACGAGGGAATCTCAACTTGCCGACATCCGCCTCACCACCCACGTCAATGGCGAGCTGCGGCAGGATGACCGTACCAGCCGGCTGATGTTTCCGTTCCGCTATCTCATCAGCTATATCTCGACCTTCGCAACGCTCGTTCCCGGTGACGTCATCGTGACGGGCACGCCGACCGGCGCAGGTGCGCGGTTCGATCCGCCGCGCTATCTGAAGCCCGGCGACGTCGTCGAGGTCGCGGCCGAGGGCATCGGAAAATTGCGCAACGGTGTCGCCGACGAAGCCTGAAGAACCATCGAAGTGGAATAGTGCAATGACTACCCTCACCGGCGGCGAAGCGATCGTAAGCGGCCTTGTCGCCCATGGCGTCGACACCGTGTTCGGCCTGCCCGGCGCGCAGGTCTACGGCCTGTTCGACGCCTTCCACCAGGCCCAGCTCAAGGTGATCGGCGCGCGGCACGAGCAGGCCTGCGGCTACATGGCGTTCGGCTATGCGCGCTCGAGCGGCCGGCCCGGCGTGTTCAGCGTGGTGCCCGGCCCCGGCGTGCTCAATGCCAGCGCCGCGCTGCTGACCGCCTTCGGCTGCAACGAGCCGGTGCTGTGCGTCACCGGCCAGGTGCCGACGCAGTTCCTGGGCAAGGGCCGCGGCCATCTGCACGAGATGCCGGATCAGCTTGCGACCTTGCGCACCTATGTGAAATGGGCCGACCGGATCGAATATCCCGGCAACGCGCCGACGGTGGTGGCGCGCGCGTTCCAGGAGATGACATCCGGACGGCGTGGCCCCGCCTCGGTCGAGATGCCGTGGGATATCTTTACCCAGCGAGCCGATACGGCGGCGGCACAAGTGCTGGAGCCCCTGCCCGCGCCGCGGCCCGATCCTGATTTGGTCAAGCAGGCAGCTACGCTGATCAGGAACAGCAAGGCGCCGATGATCTTCGTCGGCAGCGGCGCGATCGAGGCGCGCGAGGAGATCCTCGAGCTCGCCGAGATGATCGATGCGCCAGTCGTCGCCTTCCGCAGCGGCCGCGGCATCGTCTCCAATGCGCATGAGCTCGGCCTGACCATGGCGGCGGCCTACCGACTGTGGCCGAAGACCGATCTGATGATCGCAATCGGCACCCGCGCGGAGCTGCCGGCATCGGGCTTCCGCTGGCCGTATCAGCCGCAGGGGCTGAAATCCATTCGCGTCGATATCGACCCGGCCGAGATGCGCCGCCTCGCCTCCGATGCCGCCATCGTCGCCGACGCCAAGGCCGGCACGGCCGATCTCGTCACAGCCGTGACGAAGGCCGGCTATGCCAGGACCAGTGGCCGGCGGGGAGAAATCCGCGAGGCGACCGCGACGGCGCAAGCCGAGATCCAGCGCGTCCAGCCGCAGATGGCGTATCTCAACATCCTGCGCGAGGTGCTGCCGGCGAACGCGATCGTCACCGATGAATTGTCGCAGTTCGGCTTCGCCTCCTGGTACGGCTTTCCAATCTACGAGCCACGCACCTTCATCACCTCGGGCTATCAGGGCACGCTCGGCTCGGGCTTCCCGACCGCGCTCGGGGCCAAGGTCGCCAATCCCGACAGGCCGGTGGTGGCGATCACCGGCGACGGCGGCTTCATGTTCGGCGTGCAGGAGCTTGCCACGGCCGTGCAGTTCAACATCGGCGTGGTGACGCTGGTGTTCAACAACAACGCCTATGGCAACGTTCGCCGCGACCAGCGCGAACGCTTTGACGGCCGCGTGGTGGCGTCCGATCTGGTCAACCCGGATTTCGTCAAGCTCGCGGAGTCATTTGGCGTGGCAGCAGCGCGCGTGACGGCGCCGGACCAGTTCAAGGCGGCGATGGAGAAGGCACTCGCGCATGGCGGGCCGTATCTGATCTCGGTCGAGGTGCCGCGGGACTCCGAGGTCAGCCCGTGGACGTTCATCCACCCGCCGAAGCCTTGAGGCCGGGCGTTCCCTGAAGTCGCGCGGCCGCAATCACCAGCAAGCCGGCGCCTGCGACCGACCAGCAGGCGACCGGGGCCCAGTGCAGCAGCGGTGCGTAGTCCGGCATCTTCTGCAAGCCGCCGGCGACCGCGGCCATCCGTGCGAAGGTGCCGAGGGCCAGCGCCGAGAACACGAGGCCCGTCACCTTGCCTTCCGCGCCGGTCGAGCCGATCGCAAGCGCGGCCGAGATCGCGCTCATCAGCATGCAGCCCCACGCGGCTCCGGCGAGAAACTGAGCGACGACCAGCGTGTCGAGGCTGCCGGCAAGCTCCGCCGCCACGATCGCAACCGCGCCGCACAGGCCGGCGGCGCCCATCACGATCAGGCCGCCACGGTGCTTGACGACGAGGCTCGCCGGAAACATCGCGATGTTGAAGCCGATCCAGAACACCGGCATCAGCCATTGCAGCTCGTCAGGCCTTACAAAGCGCAGATAAAACGGCGCGCTGTTCATGGCAAAGTGCAGCTGATAACCGAGCGCCAGCGCGACCGTCGCAACGATGAAGATGATGGACGTGATGCCGAGCGGCTTTGCCGCCTCGGCCGGTGTCGGCGGCGGCGTGTCGCGCGCGACATCGTATTCGATCCGCGACATCGCGAGCGCCGTGAGCAGCAGCGCGACGCTGGAGATCACGAACGGCAGCCGCGCATCGTGCTCGCGCAGCACCACCCCCAGATAGGGCGAGACGGCGCCGGCGACGCCATAGCCCAGCAGGGCCAGCGCCGCAAGGAACGGCACCTGAGGCCTGGCGCGGTATTTGCCGAGCAAGGTCAGCGGCGGCGCGCGTAGCGCGGAGGACGCGATCGACCACACCACGATCAGCGCAATGAACCAACCCTGCGCGGCCACGCCTGCTCCGGCGACGAAGGGCAGCGCCACGAACGCGCCGCACGAGATCGCGGCCACGAGCGCGACGAACAGGCCAAGCCTGCCGACATAGGGCGCGATCTTGTCGGCCGCGACCCCCATCGCGGTGTCGGCAATTGTGAAGATCGCCTGGTCCAGCATCAGGATGAGGATGACAGCGGAGGGTGCAATGCCGACCTCAGCCGCGAGTTTTGGCAGATAGATGACGTAAGTGGTCCACCCCAGCGTGAACACCAGCTGCAGCACAGCCAGATACAGGCCCGTGCGGTTGGCCGTCCCGGTGTCGGCCGATATCTGTCTAGTCGCCATGTCGCGGCCTCCCCCGCCCCCAAGCTTAGACGAGTGAGGGCTGTGAGAAAACGCGTCAACGGACCTTTCGGAAGGTCAAATTGATCCGTTTCCGCCCGAGCAGCACATGCTCGCCGTCGGCAAGCGGCGCCACACCGTGATAGGCGAGCCGGCTAGCCCCGCCCCAGACCACGACGTCGCCATGCACGAGCCGGAAGCGGCGCGGCTTGTCGCTGCGCGCCAGGCCACCGAACAGGAAGGTCGCGGGCAGCCCGAGCGAGACCGAGACGATCGGCGCCGAATAGTCCAGCTCGTCCTTGTCCTGATGCAACGACAGCCGCGTGCCGGGCTCGTAGCGATTGACGAGGCAGGCATCGGGCGCAAAGCCTTCGAAGCCGCCCTGCTCCGCCGCGCGGCGCGCGAGATCGCGGAACACGGGCGGCATCGCCGGCCAGGGCGCGGCGGTCTTCGGGTCGATGGGATCGTAGCGATAGCCGGTGTGATCGGTGATCCAGCCGCGCTCGCCACAATTGGTCATGGCCACCGACATCTGGTAGCCGCCCGGCGTCGTCATCCGGCGGAACGGCGACAGTGCCACGATCGCACGCACCGCGGCGATCAATTCGTCCTCAATCGGCTTGACGAACCCGCGCAACAACACGGCACCGTCGGCGATCTCCTCACGCGACGGCTGCGCCTCGGCAACGCTGTCGAACAGATCAGCCGTCAACGCCTGCGCTCATTTGGCATCATGAAAAATCACACCCAATGTGTGGCGCTGGCCGGACCTGATACGGCTGACGCCATGGCGCAGATTAACCCGGTAGGTGCCGCGCGTCCCCTGCACCGGGCGATGATGCACAGCGAAGGCGACGGCGTCGCCCTGCGCCAGCGGCACCACCTCGGCGCGGGACTGCATGCGCGGGCGCTGCTCGGTCAGCACGAACTCGCCGCCGGTGAAATCGCGCCCCGGCTCGGACAAGAGGATCGCGACCTGGAGCGGGAACACGTGCTCGCCATAGAGGTCCTGGTGCAGGCAGTTGAAGTCGCCGGCCTCATATTGCAGCAGCAGCGGCGTCGGCCGCGCCTGCCCCGCCTCGTGGCAGCGCTTCAGGAACGCCGCATGCCCGGCGGGGTAGCGGATGTCGATCCCCATCGCCTCGTTCCACCGATTGGCGACGCCTCGCAGGTGCGCGTAGAGCGCCGGGCGCAACTGCGCGATCAGATCGGGAAGCGGATAGGTGAAATATTTGTATTCGCCGCGGCCAAAGCCGTGGCGGCCCATGACGATGCGGCTGCGGAAGTTGGCATCGTCGGGATAGAGCTCGGCGACGGCGCGGCATTCGCCCGGTGTGAGCAGGCCTTTCAGGACGGCGCAGCCCTGGGAGTCGAGCTCGGTGGTGATCTCGGCCCAGTCGAGGGCATCGACATGGGCGGTGAGGTCGGCGGACGGGTTGTGAGGCGATTTGCGTGCTGTTGCTGTCATGGCCACGACCTTCGCAGGATCGATCGACCTTGCGCCACCCGATTTCCGACTGCCTCCCCGTGATTGCGAGGAGCCGTTGCGACGAAGCAATCCAGAATCCCTCCGCGGAATCAGCCTGGATTGCTACGCTTCGCTCGTAATGACGGTGCGGAGGCAGATCAGCCCCTCACCGGCAGCGTCGTCACGTCGTAGCCGTGCTTGATCGTCCGCTTCAGCACGGGGTCCTCAAGCTCGAAGTCGAACCGGTCAGCCGGACGGATTCCGCCCTTGGCCGCAAAGGTGCCGCCGAACATGGCGCAGCCGTCTGGCAGCCTCCCACCTTCGAAGCCGCGCGCGACGAGGTCCGCGATCGGCAGCATCGCGTCCAGCGTGCCCTCCTGATACAGCACGCGCTCGCCATTGATCGTGGCCCAGGAGCGCAGGATCATCCTGTCCCAATGGCCGATGACGTCCTCGAGCTCCCACAGCGTCGAGGCGATCGGCTTGTCGCACATCTGTTTTGAGACAGTGACGTTGTAAGCCTCGACCTTGCGGTCGGTGTGGTCGGAGCCGCAGCCGACGAAGGTGCGGCCCTGCCAGCCGATCAGCACGAATTCGACCTCGCCGGAGGAGTCGCCGCCGCAGCATTCGATGCGGTCTTGCATGGTCAGCCGCCGCGCCGAGGCGCGATAATAGATCGGCGTCGTGGCCGGCCGGGCGATGCCCATGGCCTCCAGCTCGGCGATGTGCTTGTCGCGCGCGATCGTGTCGCGGCCGGTCCAGCCGGCGATGACCATCTGGTCGATCGCCAGCGTCAGCGGCGTGGTGGTGTCCTGGGCGTCGACGATGAAAGTCAGGTCAAACACGAATTACGGCCTCCATGCCGGCAGCTAGTTCAAAAATACGACGATCCGCCCCGCCCGCACCCGCCAGCATCAGGCCGACCGGAACGTCGCCTTCGCGATGTGCAGGCAGCGAGATGGCGCAGCCGTCGATCATGTTGATCAGGGTGCAATTGCGGAGCGCCCGCAGGTTTTCCCTGGTGAATGCCTTGTCGTCGGCAAGATCCGCGATCTTCGGCGGCGTATTGGCGGCGGTCGGCAGCACCAGCGCGTCATAGGGCGCGATGCGCGCGTTGACGCGCGCGATCAGCGAGCGGCGCTCGTTGAGGAGATCGATATAGTCGGCCGCGCTCTGCGCCTCGCCGCGCATGATGCGCACGGACACGCGGGGGTCGTAGACGTCGCCCTTGGCCGTGATCAGATAGCGATGCCAGGCGTAGCTCTCGGAGGCCGCGAAGCCGCCCTTGGCATTCATCGGGCCGATGTCGTGGAACTCGGCCATCTCGATGCGCTCGACGATCGCACCATGATCGGAAAGCGTCTTGAGCGCGCGCTCGAAGGTTTCGGCAACCGCTGCATCGAGGTCATCGAGCGCGATCGCGGTCGGCACGGCCAACCGCATACCCCGGACCGGCCGCGGCTTCAGCGGGGCGATCGGCTCGTTCGCGAGCACGGCATCGAGAATGGCACAGCAACTGACCGATCGCGCCAGCGGCCCGATGCTGTCGAGTGAGAACGACAGCGGCACGGAGCCGTCGAGCGGCACGCGGCGCTGCGTCGGCTTGTAGCCGACGATGCCGTTATAGGCGGCCGGAATCCGGCAGGAGCCGCCGGTGTCGGTGCCGAGCGCGCCATGCGCCATGCCGTCGAGCACGGACACTGCGGCGCCCGACGACGAGCCGCCGGGGACGTGGCCCGCAGCCCGGTTCCAGCCGCCCTTCGGTGTGCCATAGTGCGGATTGATGCCGATGCCGGAATAGGCGAACTCGGTCATGTTGGTCCGGCCGATCACCACGAAGCCGGCCTTGCGCAGCCGCGCCACCGTGGCGGCATCCTGCTCGGCCGGCGCAGAATCGTCGAGCGCGCGGGAGCCGGCGCGCGTCACCTGGCCCCTGATGTCGAACAGATCCTTGATCGAGACCGGGATACCGGCATAGCGCGACGGCGTGGCCTTCGCCTTGCGCAAGCCGTCCATGGCATCCGCCGCCGCGAGCGCGGCCTCCTTGTCGACATGAACGAAGGTGCGCCGGCCCTCGCCGGCGGGATCGGCGATTTTGGCGAGGCACGCCTCGACCAGCTTGCGGGAGGTCGTGTGGCCGCTTTCGAGGTCTTCGGCGAGCTTCGCCAGTGTCGGAAAATCGGGCATGTCTGTCTCACGGAATATTTGCGCGCAATCTATAGCGCGGCCTCAGTTCGACACAAGCATTGTGCGCATGATGGCATGCATGCGCATTGCTGGACCGTTGACGCGCCATGGTCGATTGTCGCATCAAGATTGAAACAGGCAGGTCTGAAACCTGAGCCTTTGGGAGGATCTGCCGACATGGCCGAACCGCAACGCGCACGACCGAAACCGACGCCGGAGACCCAGCATTTCTGGGACGGCACCAAGGCGGGCGAATTGCGCCTGCAGCGCTGCGACGCCTGCGCGCATGTCTACTTCCCGCCGCGGCCGTTCTGCCCGTCCTGCGCCTCGCGCAAGGTCAGCATCTTCAAGGCGAGCGGCAAGGGCTTTCTCTACAGCTACGTGATCAACCACCGCCCCGCCGCGCCCGGTTTCACGCCGCCTTACGCCATCGCGGTGGTCGAGCTCGCCGAGGGGCCGCGGATGATGAGCAACATCATCGACTGCCCGCAGACCCCGGAGGCACTCGAACTCGACATGAAGCTCGAAGTCGCCTTCGAGGCACTTGACGACAAGATCACCCTCCCCGTTTTCCGTCCGGCGAAGGGATAGGCCATGCGCAGCAACCAGGTTGCCGTCGTCGGCGCGGCCGAGACCACCGAACTCGGCGTCATCCCCAATGTGTCGCAGCTGCAGCTTCACGCGGATGCGGCGCTCAATGCCATTGCGGACGCCGGGCTGAAGCTGTCCGACATCGACGGTTTTGCCACCGCGGTCGAGACGCCGCAGCAGGTCTGCCACTATCTCGGCATCAAGCCGACCTGGGTGGACGGCACCTCGGTCGGCGGCTGCTCCTTCATGCTGCACGTCCGCCATGCCGCAGCGGCGATCGAGGCCGGCCTCTGCAAGACCGTGCTGATCACCCATGCCGAGAGCGGCAAGTCGATGATCGGCAAGGCGCCGCGCTCGATCCCCGCCGACAGCCTGCAAGGCCAGTTCGAGGCGCCGTTCGGCGTCTACGGCCCGCCCAGCATGTTCCCGATCCCCGTGCTGCGCTTCATGAAGACCTACGGCATCACCCACGAACAACTTGCCTCGGTGGCCGTAGTGCAGCGCGAATGGGCCGCGAAGAATCCGCGCGCGATGATGAAGGACCCGATCACGGTCGCCGACGTGCTCAACTCGCGCATGATCGCCTACCCGTTCCGCCTGCTGCAGTGCTGCCTCGTCACCGACGGCGGCGGCGCGCTGATCCTGACCTCGGCCGACCGCGCCAGGGATTTTCCGCGCAAGCCCGTCTACATCATGGGCACCGGCGAGAGCGTGGAGACGCCGATGGTCAGCCAGATGGAGACCTTCAATTCCTCGCGCGCGTTCAAGACCGCGGGCCCCCTCGCCTTCAAGGAGGCCGGCATCGCGCACAAGGACGTCGACCATCTCATGATCTACGATGCGTTCGCGCATCTGCCGCTGTTCGGTCTCGGCGACCTCGGCTTCATGCCGCATGAGGAGACCGGCAAGTTCATCGCCGACGGCAACACGCGCCCCGGCGGCAAGCTGCCGCTCAACACCAATGGCGGCGGGCTCTCTTACATGCATTCGGGCATGTACGGCATGTACGCGCTTCAGGAGAGCGTGCGCCAGATGCGCGGCATCGCGCCGGCGCAAATCGCCAACGCGAAGATTTCGGTGTGCCACGGCGTCGGCGGCATGTTCGCCGCAAGCGGCACGATCGTGTTTACGAACGAGAGGTAATGCCTGTCATTCCGGGGCGACGCGAAGCTACGAGCCCGAAATCCATACTCCCGATCGTGGTTATGGATTCCGGGCCTGCGCCTTTCGGCGCATCCCGGAATGACGGCGGAATTTGGAACGCATAGCGGAGAATCCACATGACGAAATCACTGCAAGACAAGGTCATCATCGTCACCGGCGCAGGCCGCGGCATCGGGCGCGAGATCGCGCTGCTCTGCGCGGGCGAGGGCGCCAAGGTCGTCGTCAACGATCCCGGCGTCGCCGCCGACGGCGCCGGCACCAGCGCCACGCCCGCCGAGGAGGTGGTCGAGGAGATCAAGAAGCGCGGCGGCACCGCGGTTGCCAATTTCGAGTCGGTGGCGGAAGCGATCCCCGCGAGCAAGATCGTGAAGACCGCGACCGATCATTTCGGCCGGCTCGACGGCGTCGTCAACAATGCCGGCATCCTGCGCGACATGATCTTCCACAAGATGAGCGTGGAAGCCTTCGAGGCCGTCATCAAGGTCCATTTGATGGGCTCGTTCTATGTCAGCCACGCCGCGGCGCGCATTTTCCGCGAGCAGGAGAGCGGCTCCTTCGTGCACTTCACCTCGACTTCGGGCCTGATCGGCAATTTCGGCCAGGCCAACTACGCCGCCGCCAAGCTCGGCATCGTCGGACTCTCCAAAT
This sequence comes from Bradyrhizobium sp. Bra78, assembly GCF_024519855.1. Lineage (NCBI taxonomy): Bacteria > Pseudomonadati > Pseudomonadota > Alphaproteobacteria > Hyphomicrobiales > Nitrobacteraceae > Bradyrhizobium > Bradyrhizobium sp. Bra78. The sequence goes on from NZ_JALJRE010000003.1 coordinate 594,265, forward strand.
CCATTGCGCTCGACATGGGCCGCTTCAACGTCCGCTCCAACTGCGTATCGCCGTTCGCCTGGACGCGCATGATCGGCACCATCCCGACCGAGACCGAAGCCGAGAAGGCGCGCGTCGAGAAGATCAAGCAGATGGGACCGGAGAAGATCGCGCCGATCTGCGCCTATCTGCTCTCCGATGCCGCCAAGGACGTCAGCGGGCAGATTTTTGGCGCACGCATGAACGAGCTGTTCCTGTTCAGCCAGAACAGGCCGCTGCGCTCGGTGCATCGGAGCGAAGGCTGGACGCCGCAATCGATCGCGGAACACGGCATGCCGGCGCTGAAGGGCTCGTTCTACAAGCTCGACCGCTCCGCCGACATCTTCCCCTGGGATCCGGTCTGACCTGGCTTCACCTCTCACCAGCTTGCGGGGAGAGGTGAACACTTACCCCGTATTCCTCAAGCCCGCCGAGATGCCGTTGATGGTGAGCTGGATCCCGCGCAGCACCTGCTCATCCGGGTTCTGCGCGCGATGCTCTTTCAGCAGCTCGACCTGCACGTGGTTGAGCGGATCGAGATAGGGGAAACGGTGGCGCACCGAGCGCTCCAGCAGCGGGTTGCCCTGCAGCAGGCGATCCTGGCCCATGATGTCCAGCAGCGTCTCGATGCAGGAATGCCATTCGCGGCGGATGCGGCCGAAAATCTTTTCGCGCAGGGCTTCGTCCGGCACCAGCTCGGCATAGCGCGAGGCGATCGCGATCGAGCTCTTGGCGAGCACCATGTCCATGTTCGACAGCAGCATGCGGAAGAACGGCCATTCCCTGTAGAGCTCTTTCAGGAACGGCATGCCCTTGTCGGGATGCTCGGCGATCCACTGCTCGACCGCGCTGCCGAAGCCGTACCAGCCCGGCAGCATCAGGCGGCATTGCGCCCAGGAAAACACCCAGGGGATGGCGCGCAAATCCTCGATTGCGCGGGTCTTCTTGCGCGAGGCCGGACGGCTGCCGATGTTCAGCGTCGCGATCTCGTTGATCACGGTGGACGCCCAGAAGTAATCGACGAAACCATCGGTCTCGTAGACGAGGCCGCGATAGGCCTTGAAGGCGAGATTCGAAAGCTCGTCCATCGCGGTCAGGTATTCGCGTCGCGGCGCGCTCTGGCGCGGATGCAAGAGGCTCGCCTCCAGCGTCGCGGCGGCCAGGATCTCCAGGTTGTTGCGGCCGACCTCGGCATTGGAATATTTCGACGAGATGATCTCGCCCTGCTCGGTGATGCGGATCTGCCCGTTCACCGCGCCGCCGGGCTGCGCGATGATGGCATCATAGCTCGGGCCGCCGCCGCGACCGACCGAGCCGCCGCGGCCGTGGAACAGGCGCAGGCGTACGTGATGCCGCTCGAACACGTCGACGAGATTGATCTCCGCCTTGTAGAGCTCCCAGCCCGAGGTGACGAAACCGCCGTCCTTGTTCGAGTCCGAATAGCCGAGCATGACCTCCTGCACGCTGCCGCGGCTGTCGACCAGGCGCCGGTAATCGTGCAGCGACAGCATCCGGTCCATGATGCCGGAGGAGGCCTGCAAATCCTCGATGGTCTCGAACAGCGGCACGATGTTGATGGCGCTGCGCCCGGAGGGATGGACGAGGCCGACCTCCTTCAGGAGCACCGCGACCTCGAGCATGTCGGACATGCTCTTGCACATCGAGATGATGCATTGGGGAATGGCGTCGGAGCCGAACTTCGCATGCGCCTCCGCGGCGGCATGGAACACGTTGAGCTCGCCCATGGTCTCGTCGCTGTACTTGACGAACGGCGACACCAGCGAGCGCGTTGAGCGCAACTCGTTGGTGAGCAGCGAGATGCGCGCCTCCTCGCCCAGTGCGAGATAGGACATGCCGGGATTGGCGGCGTCCATCAGCTCGGCGATGGTGCGCTCGTGCACCGCCGAGTTCTGGCGGATGTCGAGCCGCGCCAGATGGAAGCCGAAGCAGTCCACCGCGCGCCGCAGCAGCCGCAGCCGGCCGCGGGCGATGACGCGGGCGTTGTTGGAGATCAGCGAGCGGTGCAGCACGTCGAGATCGGCCTGCAGCTCCTTCACGCTCTCGTAAGGCTTGCCCTTGCCGACAGGCCGGCGCGTGATCTCGACCTGAAGCATTTCGGCCGTCGCAGTCAGGCGCGCATAGATGCCGGAGACCGCGAGCCGATAGGGCTCGCCGCTCCGGTGCGGCGAGGTATCGGGCGAGCGCTCCGCCAGCGTGCGCAGCTCCTCGGAGATATCGGCAAGATGCGCCGCGATCGACAGCTCCGAGCCGAGCACGTGCAGCTCGTTCAGATAGAACTGCATCACCCGGCTCGACTGCAGCCGCAGGGTGCCGCGCATCACGTCGGCGGTGACGAAGGGATTGCCGTCGCGGTCGCCGCCGATCCAGCTGCCCATGCGCAGGAACGAGGCGAGCTCGCCGGCGGCCTGCTCGCCGCCCTCCTCCAGCCGGTCCTCCAGCGTGTTGACCAGCCGCGGCACCTCGCGCAGGAACGTGTAATCGTAGAACGACAGGCCGTTGGCGACCTCGTCGAGCACGGTGAGCTTGGTCCGGCGGAGCAGATTGGTCTGCCACAGCGTCAGCACCTCGCGGCGAAGCTGCTCGTCGCTGGCGGCGGTCTCGTCCGCCGTCAGCGCGACGCGCTCGCGGCGGTCGAGCAGGCTGGCGACCTCCATCTCGCGGTCCATCGTGCTCTTGCGGCGAACCTCGGTCGGGTGCGCGGTCAGGACCGGGCTGACGAGCGCGCTCTTGAAGAAGTTGCGCAAGGCGTCGGGGTCGATGCCCGCGGCCCTGGCATGGGCGAGCGTCTCGGCCAGCACGCCGGAGCCGCCCCCCTTGTTGGCGCGCATCTGGCGAATGTTGTTCTGGTCCTCGGCGATGTTGGCGAGGTGGGAGAAATAGCTGAAGGCGCGGACGATCCGCACCGTCTCCGAGGTCGACATGCTGTCGAGGATCTGCTCGAGCTCGCGGCGGGCGGTCCGGTCCTCATCGCGGTGGAACCGGATCGAGGTCTGCCGGATGCGCTCGACCAGGTCGAACACATCGGCACCCTCCTGGTCGCGCACGGTATCGCCGAGGATGCGCCCGAGCAGGCGGATGTCGTCCCGCAGCCGCACATCCGCTTCCAGCGCCTGGGCGTCCTCGGGGCGGTTGGGACGTTGATCTGCGGTGTCGGATGGTAATGTCTGGAGGGACATGGCTCGCTCCCCTGGTTCGAGCTCGCTTGGCTGCCCGGCTCAACCGAGTGTGCAAGTTTTTTGCCGCAGCGCAAGATGAAGTTGGGGGCGGCGCGGCAACGCCACCGGTCGTGGGCTGGAATGCACCTTGCTGACGGGCGCACGCCCCTCCGCGGTCTCGCGGCGCAGGCGCCCGAGCTTTGCGATCCGTTTCGCCCTCATCGAGAAAAAAGGGCGCAGGGAAGGCCGGGCGCCGGCTGGCACCCAGGGTCCGCACGCGGGAAACGCACGCGGGGTGACCACAGGTGATGCCGGGACATCCCAGCCTTCCCTGCGCAATGGTTTTACGGCTTATGGCGCGCTCTCCCCGGGGAGCGATGCACTATTGCCCCCGTCGCCTTGCGGCTGACCGATGCGCCACCCGGTCGGGCAGCTCACACCACCGCAAGCCTTGACGCACAGACCCCGGGCGTCAGGACCACACGCTTTTGCCGTCCGCGGACGTCCCTCCCCGGACATCCGGAAGCTTGCGCGTGCTCGCTCCCGAAGCCGAAAAGAAACGCTGTGACCGCGCCGGGTCGTTCACGCGGATCGCGATGGCTCACAGGCGTAGCCCGCCCTGCCACCTCGTCACGCGCCGGCGCTGCCGCGTCCATCGCATTCCGGCTCACGTATCGTGACGATCGCGAAACGCCCCTTTGGCGGGCCGGGATGTTTTACGGTTTACCCGAAGCTAAGAATTCGATCAATCAGAATATTTGCGGGCCTGTCCCTTGACCTGCATGTGGCGTGTTTTGCCCGTCGGGCAGTGCGAGGAATTGTGTGCGATGCCTTACTCAATCACTTCATCTGCGATGCCCAGCGTGGGCGGTATCGTCACCCCAGCGCCCTCGCGGTCTTGCGGAAATTAGCGCGCGAATTTGTAGTAAGCGACCGCCGCCGAAGTGACTGTAAGCAATGCCGATGCAATCCAGATCGGCCCCAGCACAAAAATGGCTATCGCACCCTGCCCACAGGCACCGCATGCAACCCAAAACAATATTGGAAAAAAACACAGCAGGATGACTACGGCCAATCCTGTACTGAGCCAAACTCCTCTCGCCCCCCATCGCGCACCAAACAACCATGGCATGGCGGGAAAGCCAAAAGACACAACAATCAAGAGATTCATCAGATCGTCGAACATGATTGGCTCTTGGTCGCCAACACGAAGCAGATGGTTCAAGCTCCTGCGAAAACCGCGCGAGCCTTGGTCGTCGCTACCAATTCATCGCGGACGGGACGGCGATGCGCAAAGCACTCAAGAACCCGCTCACGAAGAGACAACCGCCAAGTGCGGATGGAGACTCGCCGACCAGCCCCCTTTGACGCAAGGCGATCTCACATGCCTTCCGACCTCGCGATCTCTGCAAGGTTCTCAAGCTGACTCGCAAGCCCTGCCCAGCTCCGTGAGATGTTCGTCAGCACAGTCGCTCGACGGGCGGAATTCCTCGGATCAGCGGCAAGTAGTTTGTAATCGACGGCATAAGCGCGGCATTGTTCAGCTGTAGGCACGTTGTCCCCATGCGCTCATCAGTGTCCCGGTCGTGACCGATGGCGATGAGACGATCATCACACTTGTTTGGAAGTCGACACAATCAGGGGAAGCCGCGATGCAGCTATGTGACTTTGCGCTATGCAGTTTGTGCCAATTTAGCGCGGCGGGCCGTCACCAAACCCAATACAGGACGCCTACGTGCACAGCCGCGCTGACAGTAAGCTTTCACGGGTATTTGGCATGACGAACTTGAAATCGAGAGCCCTCTATTTGCTTCTTCTCCTGGGTCAACTGACAGGAGCGCTCTTTATAATCTTGGACGGGCTGCCCGAATTCAGGCACCTGATGACCTATCCCGGTGAGCAGCTGCCTTACGAACGGTCTGACAATCTTGCAGCGCCAATCATGATCGTTGCGATGCAAGTCGCCTATTGGTATCGCCTTCGATGCGTTCCGCTTCCCCCTCAGCGCTCGAATCCGATCCTGAGCCACCTGTTTCTCTTTCTGGGGCGCCTTGCTTTCATTTTCGGTGGCTCACTGTTCGGCGTCGTGTTCTTCAGACATTTGCCCGAGATCAATCAAGGCGCCGATCTCTGGCTCATGTTCCGTCGCGGGCTGCAACTGGTGGCGTCGCTATTCGCGCTATTCTGCGTCACGCTGGAACTGGAACGACTGGGGCGTACCCTTGGAGGCAGCCAATAGAAACGACGGATGCCGGTCACCCGCTTCGCATTGGCACAAAGTGCACTAGCCACGCACCGGGATTGTGCTTCTCTGCGATACGCCTCGCCGATCTTTCCAGCCCCCAAGCTTCCTAAGTTTGGCGAGAACGTAGAAGGCCCCGGCGCGGTCAGCAACTTCGTCGGGGCCGGCTAACGCGCAAGATAGCCGAGACGATGGACGCAGAGGAAGATCGCAAACGGGGTTTAGAGCTGGGGCGCCGATGGGCGGAGCATTCTTCAGCACATGAGCTTGCGACCATGGTGAGCGGCTCGTTCGACGATCTCAGCCAAATTCTGCCATCGGATACGTCCGACCATTTCGTCGGCGGCTTTCGCGAGGGCGTGTTGCGCGTCTGGCGCGGAGCCTAGGCGTGCCTCAGCACAAGGGCGCCCGGATGGGGACCAAGCGCCCTTGCACCCCCATCGTTGGCCGATCCAGGTGTGAGTTCTAAGGGATCGTGGACCAGGCCGACGAACGCTGGATTACCGAGCGAATCAATAGCTGAGTCCCTTGCCGCAATTGAGGCGGCTGCATCTTTCAAAAATGCGAAACGGACTTCGCTCGATCATGCCGATGCAGGCGCGCAACACGCCTACCGATGGTGCGCGGCAATGCATCGGCTATGAGGCCAATTGCATCGGCGACGTCCAACGCGCGTCAAGCTTCTCGGCAGTGCTGATGCCAACGGTCGAGCCCCGCAAACGACGCCGCGCTCAATAGCACGGCGGATACGGATAGTAACCGCAGCGTCGGCCGTAATAGTACGCTCCCGTGGCCGCTGCTCCGACGGCAGCTGCGCCTACAGCAGCTCCATAGTACCCGCGCCGATACGCGCGCCGATGCACTCGCCTATTAACCCCCGCAACGCTGCCAGGTGTGAGCGGGCGACCGACACGAGCGTCGGCTTTGTCGACGGAGATGGAGACAGTCCCGGCTGGTGACCAGTGAAGCGACACCGGAGCCAAACACAATATTGCTGCACCGAGGGCCGCTCCGAGCATCGTTGATCTTTTCATGCTCTTGCTCCTAATTGGTTTCTTGCGACGTGCTGGGGCGCGCGGCTACTTTTTCTCTTCGGCAGCACCCTCATTCCGCTGTTCGCGCCGCTCCGTGCGCCCTGTCCGTCGCTCCTGACGCCGTTCTGTTCGCCCTGTTCGTCGATTCTGACGCCGTTCAAACTCCGGTCTTCCCGCCCTCTCGCAGGTCGCCCAAGTTCCGGAGAGTGCGTGTTGATCCAGATCAACCTGGAGGCATGCGCCCGCCAACGATGGACTCAGGCAAGCCGCTATCATCGTTTCCTCACGCCCAGCGCTTGGAATCGCAAGGTCTGCTGTTGTCCTGTCAACGGACATCGTCAGCGCGACGAGGCATGTCCGAAACGGGGGCCAACAACAGACATCGCTGGCGCAAAATTCCAAGATGCAACTTCCTTAGTTGATTGGTCAATGGCACTTACGCAACTCGAGCGCGCATATTACCTAATTTTCCCGACTGTTGCGGCGTAGGCACACCTCATGCTGGTCGGATCAGCTAGGTTCGAGTTGGAATGCCGGACATCCAGAAAAGAACCGGCATCGTTCGGGTGAAACGTGGATGGAGCGAAAATAATGAAGAAGATTTTGTTAAGTGGCATGGCCTTGCTGGCAGTGAGCATGGCGGCACCCGCGTCAGCGGCTGATCTGGCTGCTAGACCTTACGTCAAGGCCCCGCCCCCGGTGGTCGCGCCGATCTATGATTGGACCGGTTTCTACATCGGCGCCAACGGAGGTTGGGGGCAAAGCCACGGTTGTGTGGATTTCGTGACGCCGGCAGGGATAGTCGCAGGTGGTTGCGCCGATCGCTCCGGGGGCCTCGCGGGCGGACAGATCGGGTACCGCTGGCAAACCAATCAGTTTGTGCTCGGCCTGGAAGCGCAGGGAGATTGGGCCGAAATCAAGAACACGCGCGTCAGTCTGATCGATCCGTTGATTTCGACCACCGGCAAGATTGACGCCATCGGACTCTTCACGGCGCAACTCGGTTGGGCGTGGAACGCCTCGCTGTTCTACGTGAAGGGCGGCGCCGCCGTGACACGCAATCGCTTCGATATATTCAACAACGTAACCGGGGTCGGCCTGGCGTCGGCAGGCCACACGCGCTGGGGCGGCGCTCTGGGTGTTGGCTGGGAATACGGCTTCACGCCGAACTGGTCGTTCGGTATCGAATACGACCATCTCTGGATGGGGCGTGACAATGCCGGCTTCGCAGGCGTGGTTACTCCCGGAGGGTTCACCCTCACCGGCAGCGGGGTCAGCCAAGACGTGGATATGGTCACGCTTCGGTTGAACTACCGCTTCGGTGGATACGGCGCACCGGTCGCAGCCAGATACTGATCGCACACATCTCCGCAAACCAAAGCCCCGGCTCGCCGGGGCTTTTTTGTGGATATGAATTTTCTGGCCTTTGCTACTTTTCAGTGTCCGAGTGGGGTCGAACTGCGAAGAACTCAACCTTAGCAAACCTAATCCGACATGCTTCACTGAGCGAACCTCAATGAAACTGCGCCGCTACTTCTCTGACGGGCCATTCGCAGAAGCCATGCTAATGGCCGAGTTCGCATGCATTCGGAAGGCGCTCTCCGTCGCTCGTAAGCGGCTGGAAACTGGTCCAGCCTAGCTAGCTCTGTTCTGAATGGCCGTTGGTAGAGTGCGGGATTTGTTCTTCTTGCAATACGCGACGACCGCTCTGGAATTCCTCTGCAGGCGATCGTAATCCAATACGCTGTTGCTTGCCGCCGCGTTGTAGTAGCCGCTCATAAAATATCTTACAAAGTCTTGATCCTCTGGACCGTACGCCAACCAAGTTCCGCAAGTGATCTTGTTAAAATCCAGCGTAGCGTTAGGCACCGCAGTTACGCCGATCGACTTTTCCAGCCCCACCATCACACTCGCACTCGGGTTGGATTGGCACCACCCTCTTACGCTTGCGACATTTGTCCGATGCAGGTCAAAATCTACAAACGTCCTCCGACTTTCATAACTAAACCAGCCGGTCATCCAAGCCGAAAACTTGCTCGACGGTGCAGCCGGCATGGCGAGATATTCGCTACAGGTGATGCTGCGAATATCGGCCGTCGTGGCAAGCGCCTCACTGGCGAACCCCGGGACAATTGAGACGAACGTGAGGATAATCAACCTGCATCTCATTGTGATGACCTCCCCAGTAACGGGTGACCGACAGGTCACTCGTGATTTAATATGATCACAAGATCTGCATCTCGTGACCCCAATAACTAATCGCCCTTATTGGCGAGTGCCCTAGTTGATCTAGATCAACGGCGGCGGACCCAACTTTCTGTCGGCTTCGAGTCCAGAAGCTGCCGACACGCATTCCGCCGCGTTAGGTCGGCAACGGCCAAGCAGCTGACATCGCAACGGGCGCAGCACGCGTAGAATGGTTGAGCGCTTGCGAAACCCATGATGCCTCGTCTCCGGCGGATGGATTGATGGGTTTCGCTTTCGCTCTACCCATCCTGCGAGCTTGGGCCACAACCGGATTCATGCACCGCAGCAAAAAATAGCCGTTATCCGATCATCTCGCCGGGACGGGCAAGATCGCCAGCAAGTGCGCACTCCCGGGCGCGAACTTTCGGATGATTTTCGGCATGGGCGGCTGAAACAATCGGGTGTCGATACGTTCGTCGCAATTTTCTTGAAGCCTCGTCCCTGAGCCGAAAGCCCGTCTTGATGTGAGTCAATCGTTCGGAGGGCAAACCGGCTAGTGGTAAAGGTCTTCTAGCCGGCGTCGGAGCGCGACATGATAAAATTCGGTGTATGGTTGACGATCGCCGGTCTAACCGCTGGCTTCGCTGCTTCGGCCCGAGCTGAAGACCTCGACATCGGCAAGTCAGAATTTCAGTCTTCCTGCGCGAGTTGTCATGGCGCGGATGCAAAGGGCAAAGGACCGGTCAGCGACCAGCTCAAGACACCGCCTCCCGATTTGACGATGTTGGCCAGGAACAACCACGGGGACTTTCCCGCGAACGCAGTTTATGAAGCCATAGAGGGATTGAAAACAATTCCCGCTCACGGCACTCGTGAAATGCCAATTTGGGGGGAACGATTCAACCCTATTGTGAAATTGCCTCACTATGTTGATCCGTCTTATTGGAAGATGGCCGGGCCGGAGCAAAGCCCGGAAGTCGTCGTGCGAAAACGCATCCTCGCCGTTGTCGATTACCTGAGTCGTGTTCAGCAGAAGTAGCAACCGACGAGCTACGATTGCTTGCTCATCCCGCCTGGCGCCTTCCAAAGCGGAGGGCAAGAAATGCGCGTAGGATGGGTTGAACCCTTGTGAAACCCATCATGCTTCGTCTCGCGCGGACCGATTGAATGGTTTCGCTGCCGCTTTACGCTTCCTACGAGTTCGCGCCTTAAGCCGGCACGATCACCTTGCCGATCGGCCAGAGCGCGATGCCTGCGAGCTTCAGATGCGCCCATGCGAAGGGGATGCCGATGATGGTGATCGCAAGGACCAGCGCCGTCAGGAGATGGCCGAGCGCCAGCCACCAGCCGGCGAGCACGAACCAGATGATGTTGCCGATCACCCCGAGCAGGCCGGTGCCGATATCCTCGACGCCGGTGACCTCGTAGCGATTGACTGCCCGCGAGCCGAACGGCATCAGCGTGTAGACCGCGATGTTGAACGCCGCCCGCGCCCAGGGCAGGCCGATGATGGTCACGGCCATGATGACCGCGGCGACCAGCCAGCCGAACGCCATCCAGGCGCCGCCGATGAGGATCCAGAGGATGTTGAGCAGGATGGAAACGGGGGTCATGGCATAATCCGCGGTTAGTGACCCCGTTCCTATAGCACGAGCTGCGACGTCATGGTCGATCACGTCCGCGCTCGTCGGCGTGTGACCCCCGGCATGACGCCGCAGTTCCGCTCGGCCGCGCTCAGCGGCCCTCGAATTTCGGCTCGCGCTTCTCCATGAAGGCTTTCATGCCCTCGGCCATGTCCTGCGTCTTGAACAGCGGCAGGAGCTGGAGATAGACGTGGTGGACATGGTCCGAGAAGTTTTGGTTCAGGCCCATCCGCATCATGCGCTTGGAGGCCTGCACCGCGAGCGGCGCATTGGCGGCGATTTCGCGGGCGATGGCAGTGGCGCGGGTCATCAGCTCGGCGTCCGGCACGACCTCGTTGGCGAGCCCCCATTCCAGGCACTCGCGTGCGCTCAGCGTGCGGCCGGTGAAAATCAGCTCGGAGGCCTTGGCCCAGCCGAGCATGCGCGGCAACAGCCAGGTACCGCCGGATTCCGGCACCACGCCGCGCTTGACGAAGGCGGCGGCGAGCTTCGAGGACTCCGCCATGATGCGGATGTCGCAGCCGAGCGCGGTGTCCATGCCGTAACCGGCGGCGCCGCCATTGACGGCGCAGATGGTCGGCTTGTCCATCGCCTGCAACACCGTCGGCGGCGTGTTGCGCAAATTGATCGTGGTCGGCGAGGATGCCGCGCTGAGACCGTTGCCGTCGCGCTCCTTGCGCAGGTCGAGGCCGGCGCAGAACGCTCTGCCCTTCCCGGTGAGGATGACGACACGAACGTTCTTGTCCTCATTGGCCTCGGTGAGCAGCCGCGCGAGATCGTTCAGCATTGGGCCGGATATCGTGTTCATGCGCTCCGGCGCATTCAGCGTGATGGTCGCGATGTGGTCGGCGACCTCGTAGAGGACTTCGCTGGTAGCATCGCTCATGACGAATGTTTCCCTGTCAGTTCCCTTGCAGGGTGGGCAAGGCGCGTTTGCGCCGTGCCCACCATCGGCACAATCGGTCGTCATGGTGGGCACGCTTCGCTTCGCCCACCCTACGGATTCCTTCTCAAATCTTCCGTCCCGCCTGCTCCCAATAGGGATCGCGCAGGAGGCGCTTAAAGATCTTGCCGGAATCTTCGCGCGGCAGCCCGCTGCGGATTTCGATGTGTTTTGGCACCTTGTAGTCGGCGAGCGAAGCCTTTAGCCGGCCCCGGATGCCGGCGGCATCGAGCGTGATGCCGGCTTGCGGCTCGACCACCGCCATCAGCGCTTCGCCGAACTCGGCATCGGGGATGCCGAACACCGCGCAATCATGCACGCCGGGAACGGCATGCAGCACCGACTCGATCTCGGCCGGATAGATGTTGACGCCGCCCGAGATCACCATGTCGCGCTTGCGGTCGCAGATGAAGACGTAACCGTCCGCGTCGATATAGCCGACATCGCCTGATGTGATGAAGCCGTCACGGTCGATCTCGGCGCGCTTCTCCGGCTTGTTGTGATAGGTGAAATCGGCCATCCCGGCCATGCGGGAATAGATCTCGCCGATCTCGCCGACGCCCAGCACGCTTCCGTCCTCGCCGATGAAACGCAGCTCGGCACCGGGCGAAATCCTGCCGACCGTGCCGGGCTTGTTCAGCGCGTCCTGCGAAGTTGCGAAGGTGACGGCGCTGGATTCGGTCGAGCCGTAGAACTCGTAGATCACCGGGCCCCACCACTCGATCATGGCGCGCTTGACGTCGGCCGGACACGGCGCGGCGGCGTGGATGATGTGGCGCAGCGAAGAGACGTCGTACTTTTTGCGAACCGCCTCCGGCAGCTTCATCAGGCGAATGAACATGGTCGGCACCATGAAGATGGTGTCGATTTTGAAGCGCTCGATCAGCCCCAGAAACTCCTCGGCCTCGAAGCGCGGCATCAGCACCAGCGCGCCGCCGAGCTTGCCGGCGCGGATGCCGAACGAGTTCGGCGCGGAGTGATAGAGCGGACCCGGCAGGATCGCGCGCGCCCCGGGCTTCAGCCCGTAGATCATCGCGCGCATGCGCTCGCCGGCCGCCGCCTGCTCCGGCGTCGGCGCATGGCGCCGCACGCCCTTGGGGTGCCCCGTCGTGCCAGAGGTGTAGATCATGTTCATGGGCTGCGGCACGACCGGGCCGTCATAGGGCTGCAATGCCGCGAGCCAGGATTCGAAATCGATCGCGAAGTCCGGCGTCTTCAGATGATCCGGATCGATCTTGTAGTTGGAGAGAATCTCCGGCGGCGTCGGCACGCTGAGCACGGTCACGCCTTTCGGAATCGCATCGCGCAAGGCATGCAGCATGTCGGCATGGCCGATCAGCACGGACGTTCCGGTATCGGCGAGGATGTAGTTGATCTCCTCGGGCTTGAAATGCCAGTTGATCGGCACGCCGTAGGCCCCGAGCCGCATCGCGGCGTAGGCGGCCTCAAGGAAGGCGATGTCGTTCCGCATCAGCATGCAGACGCAATCGCCCTGCTTGACGCCGATCTTGCTGAGACCGGAAGCGATGCGATCGGCGCGGCTCGCGACCTCGGCGTGGGTGCGACGGCGATCGCCCGAGACGATGCCGAGGACTTCTGACATTTCACTCATTCTTGCTGTCCGATCTTTCGTCGGGTTTGAGATCTCAGTCATAACCGTGGTCGTCATTCCGGGATGCGCCGAAGGCGCAGGCCCGGAATCCATACTCACGATCGTGGTTATGGATTCCGGGCTCGATGCTACGCATCGCCCCGGAATGACGGAAGATTGCTAATCCGCGAACTTCGGGGCGCGCTTTTCGAGATTCGCCCGCACCGCTTCGGTCTGGTTTGCGCTGCCGATCAGCTTCTGCTGCTCGACGGATTCGGCGAGCAGTGCGGGCCCTGGATCGACCGAAAGGTTGTTGAGCAGGCGCTTGGCGGCGCGGATCGCATCGGGGCTCTTGCCGGCGATCTCGCGTGCGACGTCGAGGGCAGTTGCGCGCGGGTCGTCGCAGATGCGCGTGGCGAGGCCATAAGTCATCGCCTCCTGCGCGGAGAAGATGCGCCCCGTATAGGTGAGATCGCGCAAGATGTCGTCGCGCACGAGCGAGGCCAGGATCGGTGTGCCAGCCATATCGGGCACCAGGCCCCATTTGATCTCCATCACCGACATCCGCGCATCTGAGCTGAGAAAGCGCATGTCGGCCCCGAGCGAGAGCTGGAAGCCGCCACCGAAGGCAACGCCGTGGACGGCTGCGATCACCGGCACCGGAAGCCGGCGCCAGCCCCACACCGCCTGCTGCGCAAAATTCGCCTGGCCGTGGGTGCGCGCGGTGAGGTCGCGATTTTCGCCACCCGGAATTCCGTTGCCGCCCTTCTCCTTCATGGCGGCAAAACGCCCCATGTCGAGACCGGCGCAGAAGGCGCGGCCTTCGCCCGACAGCACGACGACGCGCACGCTTTTGTCCTTCGAAAGCCGATCCGTTGCGGCAACAAGGGCCTCGAACATCGCCTGATCCAGCGCATTCATCTTGTCCGCGCGCACCAGGCGCACGTCGGCGACGCCTTCCGAGATCGAGATCGAGACGCGCTCTTCCATGGATGAATTCTCCCCTGGTTCCTGCCTGTTCTTGTTCGGTGCCGCTTTACAGGAGTACGGCGGCCGGATTTAGTCAATCGACCAATTAACTGACAATCCCTACGGGGGAAACACCCATGTTCAAGGAAAATCTTCTGGCCGGCCGGCGCATCCTCGTGACCGGCGGCGGCACCGGGCTCGGCAAGTCGATGGCGGCGCGGTTTCTCCAGCTCGGCGCCGAGGTGCATATCTGCGGCCGGCGCAAGATCGTCTGCGACGAGACCGCGACCGAGCTGATGGACCAGTATGGCGGTCGCGTCAGCAGCCACGGGGTCGACATCCGCAATGCGCTCGCGGTCGAGGAAATGATCGAGACCATCTTCCGCGACGGTCCCCTCACCGACCTCATCAACAACGCCGCCGGCAATTTCATCTCGCGCACCGAAGAGCTGTCGCCGCGCGGCTTCGACGCGGTCGCCAACATCGTGATGCACGGCACGTTCTACGTGACGCACGCGGTCGGCAAGCGCTGGATCGCCTTGAAGCAGCCGGGCAACGTCGTCTCGATCACCACGACCTGGGTGCGCAACGGCTCGCCCTATGTGGTGCCGTCGGCGATGAGCAAGTCGGCGATCCACGCCATGACGATGTCGCTGGCGACCGAATGGGGCCGATACGGCATCCGCCTCAATACCATCGCGCCGGGCGAGATCCCGACCGAGGGCATGAGCAAGCGCATCAAGCCCGGCGATGAAGCCGGCGCGCGCACCAAGGCGATGAACCCGATGGGCCGGGTCGGCACCATGGAGGAGTTGCAGAACGTCGCCGTGTTCCTGATCTCCGGCGGCTGCGACTGGATCTCAGGCGAGACCATCGCCATGGACGGCGCCCAGGCGCTCGCGATGGGCGGCAATTTCTACCAGCTCCGCGACTGGAGTGACGACGACTGGAAAACCGCGCGTGAAAGCATCATGGCGCAGAACGAAAAGGACCGGGCGAAGCGGGGCTAGCTCGCTCTCTCCCGTATTGTCTTTGCCCGCGGATGACGCCACACTCCGCGGCATAAAAACAAAACGCCTACGGGAGAAACATGTCCACCACACAGCCATTGGCGAACCTCGCCGACATGGTGCGCGAGCGCGGCAAGAGCCGCGGCGACGCCATCGCCTACGAGTTCGAAGGGCGCATCACCAGCTTTGCCGAGTTCGACATCAAGACCAACAAGGTCGCGAACGCGCTTCTGGCGGCGGGCGTGAAGAAGGGCGAGCGCATCGCCTATCTCGGCAAGAACAGCGACCTCTATTTCGAGCTGCTGATGGGTGCGATGAAGGCCGGCGTGGTGATGGCGCCGGTGAACTGGCGGCTCGCCGGGCCCGAGGTCGCCTTCATCGTCGCGGATTGCAAGGCACCGGTTCTGTTCGTGGGGCCGGAGTTCATTGCGCAAGTTCGCCAGACCAAGGACCAGTTGCCGGGCGTGCGCACTGTCATCACGACCGAGGGCGGCGCGCCGGAATGGCAGGATTTCACGGCCTGGCGCGAGGCGCAGAGCGGCGATGATCCGAAAGTGCCGATCGACACGAAAGACATCGCGATCCAGCTCTATACATCGGGCACCACCGGCAAGCCGAAGGGCGCGATGCTGTCGCATGCGAACTTCCTCAATCTCGTGCAGACCGGAAACGCCGCGGACAAGCCGGAGTGGAACCGGTGGTCAACCAACGACGTATCGCTGGTGGCGATGCCGATCTTCCATATCGGAGGCTCCGGCTGGGGCGTGATGGGGCTCTATCACGGCGCCCGCGGCGTGATCGCACGCGAGTTCGATCCGACCAAGGTGCTGGATTTCTTCGAGCAGTCGGGCATCACAAAGCTGTTCATGGTGCCGGCGGCGATGCAGTTCGTGGTGCGGCAGCCGCGTGCGAAAACCGTCGACTTCTCGCGGCTGAAATACATGCTCTATGGCGCATCTCCCATTCCGGCCGCGCTGCTGAAGGAGTGCATCGAGATCTTCAAATGCGGTTTTGTGCAGATGTACGGCATGACGGAGACGACCGGGACCATCGTCGCGCTGCCGCCGGAGGATCACGTCGAGGGGCTGGAACGGATGCGTTCGGCCGGCAAGGCGCTGCCGGGCGTCGAGATCGCGATATTGGACGCGGACGGCAAGCCGCTGCCGCCGCGCCAGGTCGGCGAGATCGCGACGCGCTCGGGCTCGAACATGGCAGGCTACTGGAATTTGCCGGAGGCGACCGCATCGACACTGCGCTCCGACGGCTGGCTGCGCACCGGTGACGCCGGCTACATGGACGAGGAAGGCTATCTCTATATCCACGATCGCATCAAGGACATGATCATCTCCGGCGGCGAGAACATCTACCCCGCCGAGGTCGAGAGCGCGCTGTGCGATCACCCTGACGTCGCCGAAGCCGCCGTGATCGGCGTGCCCGATGACAAATGGGGCGAGGCGGTGAAGGCGGTCGTGGTGATGAAGCCGGGCAAGGAGGCGACCGCCACCGACATCATCAACTTCACCCGCGAGCGCATCGCCGGGTTCAAGACGCCGAAGAGCGTGGAGTTCCTGCCGGCGCTGCCGCGCAATCCCTCAGGCAAGATCCTGCGGCGGCAGTTGAGGGAGCCGTATTGGGCGGGGAAGGACCGACGGGTGAATTAGCCGCGACTGCCTCCACATCGTCGTCCCGGGCGCGCGTAGCGCGAGCCCGGGACCCATACCACTAGATCAAGTTTGGCGACGACTCAGAATTGCCAGCTCATACAAAACTTCTCCCTTGGGTTATGGGTCCCCGCCCTTCGCGGGGACGACTCGGAGAGAGATAGCGCGCAATGCCCCTAATGCTTCCCCGGCCCCATATAGCCGAACAGGAACCCCGCCACCTTGCGCATCTGGATCTCCTCGCTGCCTTCGGTGATCCGGTAGCGGCGGTGGTGGCGGTAGATATGCTCGAACGGCTTGTGGCGTGAGTAGCCCATGCCGCCATGGACCTGCATGGCGCGGTCGGCGGATTCGCAGCAGAGGCGGTTTGCCCAGTAGTTGCACATCGAGACGCGGTCGGAGAGCGTGCGCTCGATCTGCTCTTCGTTGAGCTTGTCCATCTCCCAGGCGGTCTTGCGGATCAACAGGCGCAGCATCTCGGCTTGCGTGGCCAGCTCCACCAGCGGGAACTGGATCGCCTGGTTCTCGGCGAGCGCCTTGCCGAACGGCTTTCGTTCGCGCGCGTACTTCACACTCTCGTTGATGCAGTAGACGGCGGCGCCGAGCGAGCTCGCGGCCTGCCTGATGCGGTTCTGATGGACAAAACATTGCGCCAGCGCCAGGCCGCGGCCAACCTCGCCGAACAGCGCATCCTCCGGGACGAACACATCCGTAAAACTGACGCGCGGATGGTCGGTCGGCATGTTGAAGGTCCACATGTACTCTTCAATCTTGACGCCATGGCTCTTGGCCGGCACCAGGAAGCAGGTGATGCCGCGCGCATCGCCGTCATTACCGCTGGTGCGCGCGAACAGCGCGCAGTGCGTGGCGACGTGCATGCCGGTCGTCCACATCTTCTCGCCGTTGATGATCCAGCCCTTGACGTTGTCGCGGGTCGCCGGCACCGCCCGCGTTTCCATGTGGGTCGCATCCGAGCCGTGATTGGGCTCCGTGAGGCCAAAGGTGATGCGATACTTGCCCTTGATCGAGCCGTCGATCATCGCCTTCTGGTCGTCGCGGCCGTAGCGGTCGAGCATCGTCGCGACGGGGAAATTGCCGACGATGGAATGCTCGTTCTGGAGGTCGTTGTGCAGGCCGAGGCCCTTGGCGGCGAAATGCTCGCGGATCACGGCCATCCAGAGGTTGGAGCCGTCCTTGCCGCCATACTGTCTCGAGACCGCAAAGCGCAGATGGCCGGCGGCGTCGGCAAGGTCCTTCGCCTTGCGCAGCAGCGCTTCCCATTCATGGCGCGGCAGGCCGCCGTTCTCGAAATCGGTGCGCGCCCATTCGCGGCGATGATCGAAGAAGCGGATGTTGTCGTCGGCCTGCTCCAGCGGCTTGATCTCGCGTTCGATGAAGCCGTCGAGCTCTCGGAGATAGGCGGCGAGATCGGCAGGCAGTGAAAAATCCACAGGTTCTCTCCCGAATGATTTTATCGTTTTGCGTTAAGGCGCTAGGCGCGTTTTGCTTCGCACGATTAAGGTGAGAAGAGCGCCTTCAAGTCAAGCAATGCGAGGCGTGCCGGCCGCGCAAGGCGCGTTGCGCAATTCGATGGTGCCCAAGCACTGAGGCGCGGTAGTATGCCGCCAATATTCCTTCACGAGAAAATGCGGGAGCGAGCGATGGAGCTGAAATTTTCCAAAGTGGAACGCAAGGGGCCAATCACGATCGTCACGCTGTCGCGGCCCGAGGTCTACAACGCGCTGCACACCGACGCGCATTTCGAGCTCCAAAGGGTCTTCGACGATTTCTCCGCCGATCCCGAGCAGTGGGTCGCGATCGTCACCGGTGCCGGCGACAAGGCGTTCTGCGCCGGCAACGATCTGAAATGGCAGGCGGCGGGCGGAAAGCGCGGCTGGGACAAGGGCGGCTTTGCCGGCCTCACTGCGCGATTCGACTGCGACAAGCCGATCATCGCCGCGGTCAACGGTGTGGCGATGGGCGGCGGCTTCGAGATCGCACTGGCCTGCGACCTGATCATTGCCTCAGAGAATGCGACCTTCGCGCTGCCCGAACCGCGCGTCGGGCTGGCCGCGCTCGCCGGCGGCCTGCACCGGCTGCCGCGCCAGATCGGGCTCAAGCGCGCCATGGGCATGATCCTCACCGCGCGCCATGTCAGCGCCAAAGAGGGCCACGAGCTCGGCTTCGTCAACGAGGTGGTGCCGCAGGGCGAGGCGCTGGCGGGCGCACTGCGCTGGGCGGAGATGATCACCAAGAACTCGCCGATGTCGATCCGGGCTTCGAAGCAGACCATTCAGAAGGGGCTCGGTGTGTCGCTCGAGCAGGCAATTGAAGAGCAGCGGGACTATCCGGCCGTGAAGGCGATGGTGGCGTCGCAGGACTACATCGAGGGCCCGAAGGCATTTTCCGAGAAGCGGCCGCCGAAATGGGTGGGGAAGTAGGAGGTCCCTCCCCTCGTCATTGCGAGCGCAGCGAAACAATCCAGACTGTCTCCGCGGAGCGACTCTGGATTGCTTCGCTGCGCTCGCAATGACGGAGACAGTGGGAACGCTTAGCCGTCTCGCGACAGTTCGCGCTTGTACGATGCGTAGTTCGGCTGATCCACGGCAAGCTTGTCCATCGTGGTCTGCCAGAGATGCTCGGCGAGACCGGTCGTTGCGAGATCTACCTCGCCCTTGGCGATGCGTTCGGCCAGCGCGCGGTTGAGATCGGTGACCGAACCATCACCACCCAGCAGAGCACGCAGTCGCTCCACCTCTTTCGCATCGCTCCCCTGCTCCAGCGTCAGGTGCCGTGTCACGAGATCAAGGATGTTGATGGCCACGCGCAGCTTGAAGGCCTGGTGGCCAGAGACCAGCGGCGCGATGTCATTGCGCAAGAAATCAGCGACCGTCCTGGTCAGCTCGATCGGGGTCGGTTCGTCCTGCATGGTCAACTCCCTCGCGGCGCGAGCAGCCGCAACAGATCGATCTCGGTCTCGCTGGCGCGGCGGCCGATCATGGCGCGCTCCATGGAATGGTCCGGACCCTCGCGAAACCGCTGCATCATGCCGCCGCACATGATGCCCCAGCGCAGCGTGCCCATCACTTCCCAGAACTTTACACGCGCAGGCTCGCATTTGCGGCCCGCGGCTTCGTAGCCCGCGAACAATTCCTCGCGCGAACCAAAGCCGCCGACGGGCTTGTCGATCTCACCAAAACGCCAGGAGTTGACGCAGACCCAGCCGAGATCCTCCATGGGGTCGCCGAGATGGGCGAGCTCCCAATCGAGCACCGCACGGACGCCGTCGGCGCCGATGATGAGATTGCCGTTGCGGAAATCGCCGTGCACCAGCGTCGTCTCGGCGGCGGGACCCGGATCGTGGCCGCGCAGCCAGCGCAGCGCCAGCTCGAACACCGGCTTTGGCCAGTTCAGGCTGCGGTAGTCACGTTCGAACTCGTCGATCTCCTTCGCCGCCGACATGTGCCGCAGCTCGGGCAGCTTGTCCTGCGGCAGCCCGTGCAGCCCCGCTAGCACGCCGCCGATCTGCCGCGCGAGAAGCGGCCGCGCCGCAGCGAACTCGTCGTCGCGCAGGATCTTGCGCGCGATGGTCTCGCCATCGACCCGCTGCATGATGAAGCCGGTGCCGAGATCGTCCTCGGGCACCAGAACATGCATCACCCGCGGCGACGGCAGGCCCGCTTCATAAGCGAGCTGCATCAGCTGCGCTTCGGCCCCAAGCCCTGCCGCGCGCGTCGGCGCCGCGCCATAGCCTTTCGGCGAGCGGCGCAGGATCGCGCCGATCGGCCCATCGGGGTGCACGATATCGAAGCGCCAGGTT
Organism: Bradyrhizobium sp. Bra78; assembly: GCF_024519855.1. Classification (NCBI taxonomy): domain Bacteria; kingdom Pseudomonadati; phylum Pseudomonadota; class Alphaproteobacteria; order Hyphomicrobiales; family Nitrobacteraceae; genus Bradyrhizobium; species Bradyrhizobium sp. Bra78. Next base: position 614,559 of record NZ_JALJRE010000003.1, read on the forward strand.
TCCTGGCTCGCGCCACCGGACAGTCTTGCAGCTCCGGTAACGCCCGTCGCGCCCGGGCACCAGCGCGCGACGCTGCGGGAGAGTTGCGTCTCGATCATTTGCCCTTGAACTGCGCCGGGCGCTTCTCCAGGAACGCGCCGACGCCTTCGCGAAAGTCCTGCGTGTCGCCGGCACGAAGCTGGCACTGGAATTCGAGATTGAGCTGGTCCTCGAAGGAATTTTCCGGGCTGTCCCAGTAGAGCTTGCGGATCAGCGACAGCGCGACCGTCGGCCCGCTGGCGAGCTCGCGTGCAAGCTTCATCGCCTCCTCCATCAGCACGCCGTCGTCATAGACGCGGTTGACGAGACCCCATTCCAGCGCCTTCTCGGCCGGCAGCCTTTCGCCCATCAGCGACAATTCGATCGAGCGCGCCCGGCCGACGAGCCGCGGCAGCAGCCAGGTCGAGCCGCAATCCGGCACAAGGCCGATGCGGCGGAACGCCTGCAGAAAGTAGGAGGATCGCGCGCACAGGATCATGTCGCCGAGCAGCGCGAAGCTCATGCCAGCGCCCGCGGCCGGTCCGTTGACGGCGGTCACGATCGGGCAGTGCAGATTGCGGATGCGGCGCAGGAAGGGGTGGAAACCGGTCTCGAGCGTCAAGCCGGCCTTGGTCTTCTTCGACTGGTCGTTGCGGCCCTGGAGGTTCGCGCCGGTACAGAACGCACGCCCCGCGCCGGTCAGCACGACGCAGCGCACCTCGTCCTTCCTCTCCTCGATCGCGTCGAGCGCTTGCGCGAGACCGCCGAGCATGTCCACGGAGACCGCGTTCATCACCTCCTGATGGTCGAGCTTGAGGATCGCGACCGAGCCATCGAGATCGAGCGTGACGTGTTTGAACTGCATGGTTTCCTCGTCAGTTGCGGCCAGCGACGTTTCGCAGACCGGAATTGCTTTTGCCGGGGCGCATATTTGATTTTTGGCGCGGTCTTGTCCATGGTGATCGGAGCATAGCAAGCAATCTTGCGCGCAGCGGCTGATGCGACGCATACCAAAAGCAGGACACGCGCCATGGACCTTTTCGACCTCACTGGCCGTGTCGCCGTGATCACCGGTGGCAATGGCGGCATCGGGCTCGGCATCGCGCAGGCGCTAGCCGGCCAGGGTTGCAACGTCTCGATCTGGGGCCGCAATGCTGACAAGAACAAGGCTGCTGCCGCGAGCATGGCAGGCCTCTCCGGCAAGGTCGATACCCGCGTCTGCGACGTCACCGATCCGGCCTCGGTCAATGCCGCAATGAAGGCCACGCTCGACACTTTCGGCCGGGTCGACGGCTGCTTTGCCAATGCCGGCATCGGCGGCGGCGGCCGGCGTTCCTTCATCGAGCGCACCGAGGAAGAATGGCGCACCATGTTCGCGACCAATCTCGACGGCGTGTTCCACGCCTTCCAGGCGGCCGCAAAGCACATGACCGAGCGCGCCAATGCGGGCGATCCCTTCGGCCGGCTGGTTGCGACATCGAGCCTGGCCTCGATCTTCGGCACCGCGCGCAACGAGCACTATGCGGCGACCAAGGCCGCGATCAACGCGCTGGTGCGCGCGCTCGGCGTCGAACTGGCACGCCACGGCGTCACCGCGAATGCGATCCTGCCCGGCTGGATCAAGAGCGACATGACATCAGGCATCATGGCCAACGAAAAGTTTGTCGCCAACGTGATGCCGCGCATTCCGGTGCGGCGCTTCGGCGAGCCCAGCGATTTCGGCGGCATTGCCGTATATCTGATGAGCAAGGCGTCATCGTATCACACCGCGGATACGTTCGTTATCGACGGCGGCTATACGGCGTTTTAAATTCGTAGGGTGGGCAAAGCCGCGCTTGCGGCGTGCCCACCATAAGCAATTGTGGTGGTGGGCACGCTGCGCTTTGCCCACCCTACGATGTCTGATTTCGTAAGCGCAAAAGGGGACGGGCAAATGTTTTCCCATATCATGATCGGCACCAACGACCTCGACAAGGCCAAGACGTTCTATGACACGCTGCTCGGCACGCTCGAGGTGCGGCCGGCCAGGGTCGACGGCCATCGCATCTTCTACATCACCAAGACCGGCGTGTTCTCGGTGACGAAGCCGATCAACGGCGAAGCGGCGACGTGCGCGAATGGCGGCACCATCGGCTTTGCCTGCAACTCGCCGGAGCAGGTCGACAAGTGGCACGCCGCCGGCGTCGCTGCTGGCGGAACGCCGATTGAGAATCCGCCCGGCATCCGCGAGGGCGCGGGGAACAAGCTCTATATCGCCTACTTGCGCGACCTTGACGGCAACAAGATCTGCGCGATGCACCGGATGGCGAGCTGACGCACGACGCGACGGCGTTCAAACAACATTTCAAACGCCCTCGCGAAATTCCATCGCGTGGCATGGCCCGCGCGGGGAAATGCACGCTCGCACTTTTGCCGCGCTGCGACTATTCTGTCGTCCAGCACGATCTCAGCGACCCGGGAGGAACAATGACAAAACACACCTATATTCCCCGCACTACCAATTACACCCTCAACCCCGGCGACGAGCTCAACGACCTCCGCATGTCGGACCAGGTCCGGCCGCTCTACGATCACGTCAGGAAGTTCATCCGCGAAACCGTCGAGCCGATGTCGATCGAGTTCGCCAAGGCCGGCGAGGCCAAGGAAGACCGCTGGAGCTTCACGCCCAAGCAGCTCGAGGTGCTGGAAAAGGCCAAGAACAAAGCCAAGCAGGAAGGCCTCTGGAACTTCTTCCTGCCCGATGACGAGACCGGCCAGGGCCTGAAGAACCTCGACTACGCCTATATCGCCTCCGAGCTCGGCAAGAGCCCGCTGGCCTCCGAGACCATGAACTGCTCGGCGCCGGACACCGGCAACATGGAGGTGCTGGAGCGCGTCGGCACCAAGGAGCAGAAGGAGAAGTGGCTGAAGCCGTTGATGAACGGCGAGATCCGCTCGGCCTATGTCATGACCGAGCCGAACGTCGCCTCTTCCGACGCCAAGAACATCTCGACCACGGCAAAGCTCGTCGGCGACGAATGGGTCATCAACGGCGAGAAGTATTACATCTCCGGCGTCGGCGATCCCCGTTGCAAGATCCTCATCGTGATGGTGAAGACCAATCCGGACGCGGCGCCGAGCAAGCAGCAGTCACAGATCCTGGTGCCGCGCGACACGCCCGGCGTCGAGGTGCTCGGGCCCATGTACGTGTTCGGCCAGGACCACGCCCCGCGCGGCCACATGCACATGCGTTTCAACAATGTGCGCGTGCCCAAGGAGAACATTCTGCTGGGCGAAGGCCGCGGTTTCGAGATCTCGCAGCTCCGCCTCGGCCCGGGCCGCATCCATCACTGCATGCGCACCATCGGCAAAGCGGAGAAAGCGCTCGATCTGATGGTGCAGCGTGGCCTGACCCGCGAAGCTTTCGGCAAGAAGATCGCCCATCTCGGCGGCAACATGCAGATCATCGCGCAAGCGCGCTGCGAGATCGAGGCGATGCGGCTGATGGTGCTGAAGGCCGCCAAGGCGATGGACGTGCTCGGCAACAAGGAGGCCCGCGTCTGGGTGTCCATGGTCAAGGCCATGGTGCCGGAGCGCGCCTGCAAGATCATCGACCAGTCGATCCAGATGCACGGCGCCACCGGCATCTCGCACTGGACCCCGCTCGCGGAGATGTACCAGGACGTACGCCATCTGCGCTTCGCGGATGGTCCGGACGAGGTGCACTGGATGGTGGTGGGACGCCACGAGCTCAGCATGGCGTGAGGTCTCGCCTCTTCCCGCTCGGGAAGAGGCGTAGGGTGGGCAAGGCGCGCTCTTCGCGCGCCGTGCCCACCATCGCGAGATCGCAAGAAGTGGTGGGCACGCTTCGCTTTGCCCACCCTACGAAGTTTCACCTCCACGGAGCCACCATGGATTACGCCGCCAGCGATCTGACGCCACGCGAGCGCTACAAGGTGCTGACGTCCTTCATCCTGCCGCGGCCGATCGCGTGGGTAACCACGGTCGGGCCGACCGGCGTGGTCCACGCCGCCCCCTTCAGCTTCTTCAACGCGTTTTGCGAGGATCCGCCGCTGTGCATGTTCGCGGCGAACCGCAAGCCGAACGGACAGGACAAGGACACCTTCCTCAACATCCAGCGCACCGGTGAGTTCGTGGTCAATATCGCCGACGAACCGCTGGCGAAGGCCATGCACGAGAGCAGCGGCGATTTTCCGCCCGACATCGGCGAGCCCGACTATCTCGGGCTCAAGCTCGCGCCCTCGAGCAAGATCGCGGTGCCGCGGCTCGCCGACACGCCCTGGGCGATGGAGTGCAAGCTCCTGGAAGATGATCGACGTCAACGACGATCGCCGCCTGATCATGGGCGAAGGCATCCACTTCCACATCCGCGACGAGCTGTGGGACGACAAGGCGATGCGGGTGCACATGGACCGCTATCACCCGATCGGCCGCATGTTCGCCGACCGCTACTGCCGCACGGATGATCGCGTGGTGTTTCCGGCGGCCGAAGGCGCGAAGGGGAAGTAGGCGCGTCGCGGCGAAGGCGCGCTCCCTCGCCCCGCAAGCGGGGCGAGATGAAGCGGCACCGCCCTACATCGCGGGCGCGATCTTGTCCTGCGTCTTGGTCTCGAAATCGGACGCATCGTGCCGCTCGTGGAGCTGGCTGGCGGGATCGCCGGAGACGCGGTTGACCATGCGGCCGCGCTTGACGGCCGGGCGCTTGGCGATCTGGTCGGTCCAGCGCTGCACGTGCTTGTAGTCCTGCACGGACAAGAATTCGCCGGCGCCATAGACCAGCCCCTTGGCGAGCGCGCCGTACCAGGGCCACACTGCGATGTCGGCGATGCTATACTCGCTGCCGGCGAGATATTCGTTGTCGGCGAGGCGCCGGTCGAGCACGTCGAGCTGGCGTTTGGTCTCCATCGCGAAACGGTCGATGGCGTATTCGATCTTGGTCGGCGCATAGGCGTAGAAATGGCCGAAGCCGCCGCCGAGATAGGGCGCGCTGCCCATCTGCCAGAACAGCCAGGACATCGCCTCGGTGCGGGTCTTGATGTCCTTGGGCAGGAAGGCGCCGAACTTCTCGGCGAGGTAGAGCAGGATCGAGCCGGACTCGAATATCCTGATCGGCTCAGGGCCGGAGCGGTCCATCAGCGCCGGAATCTTGGAGTTGGGATTGATGTCGACGAAGCCGCTGCCGAACTGGTCGCCATTGCCTATCCTGATCAGCCAAGCGTCGTATTCGGCGCCCTTGTGCCCGAGCGCCAGCAGCTCCTCCAGCATCACGGTGACCTTGACCCCGTTCGGCGTCGCCAGCGAATAGAGCTGGAAGGGGTGCTTGCCGACCGGCAGCTCCTTGTCATGGGTGGGGCCGGCGATCGGGCGGTTGATGCTGGCGAACTGCCCGCCGTTCTCCTTGTTCCAGGTCCAGACCTTGGGCGGCACGTAAGGGGTGTCGGTCATGCGATAGGCTCCGGCGGAAAGATGCGCCTGCATTAATTAGCCCGCGATTGGCTGATGACAAGTCCTGCCGGCTCTGCGTCCGGCGCGGGCCTCAGGCCGGCGTCATGCATCTGGCCTAACCCGTCACCACCCTGCGCGGCTGCTCCGCCCGCTCCATCACGAATCCCTCATAGCCCTTCGCCGCGACCTCGTCGCAGATCCGCCGGTAGACCCCGACTCCGCCGATATAGGGCATGAAGATGCGCGGCTTGCCCGGGATGTTGGCGCCCATGTACCAGGAATTGGCCTGCGGATAGAGCGTGCCATGGGCGACCTCGTTGACATGGGTCACCCATTTCTCCTCGGCATCCCTGCCCGCCTCCATCGTGGCAAGGCCCTGCTTGCGCATGTGGACGAGGCCATCGGCGATCCAGTCGACATGCTGCTCGATCGACACGATCATGTTGGAGAGCACCGAGGGGCTGCCGGGCCCGGTGATGATAAAGAGATTTGGAAAGCCGGCGCTCATCAGCCCAAGATAGGTCTTCGGGCCTTCCGCCCATTTCTGGTTCAGCGCCTGCCCGCCACGGCCGCGAATGTCAATCTTCGCGACGGATCCGGTCATGGCGTCGAAGCCGGTAGCGAGCACGAGTGCGTCGACCTCGTGGTCCTCCTCCGCGACACGGACCGCGTTCGCCGTGATCTCCTGGATCGGATTGGCCTTGATGTCGACCAGCGAGACATTCGGCCGGTTGAAGGTCGCGAAATAGCCGGTATCGATGCAGATGCGCTTTGTGCCGATCGGATGGCTGTCCGGCTGCAGCAGCTTTGCGGCTTCGGGGTCCTTCACGATCTCGGCGATCTTGCCACGGACGAAATTCGCCGCGGTATCGTTCGCGGTGCGGTCGAGGCCGAGATTGTTGTAGGCATACATGAAGGTGAGCCCGCCGCGCTCCCAGCGGGCCTCGTACTTCCGGAGCCTGGCATCGTCGCTGTCGTCGAGCGCGCCGCAGTCCGGCTGCTCGGCGAAAATGCCGTTGCGCGCGACTTCACGGGCGAAGCGGCGGATCTGCGGATAGTTGTCGCGGAACGTGGTGCGCTCCTCGTCGGTCAGCGCGGCATTGCGGGCAGGAATCGAGAAATTGGCCGTGCGCTGAAACACCGTGAGGTGCCTGGCCTGCTCGGCGATGATTGGTGCGGACTGAATCCCCGATGATCCCGTGCCGATCAGGCCGACGCGCAAGCCGGTGAAGTCAACGCCTCCGTGCGGCCAGCTGCCGGTGTGATAGACAGCGCCCTTGAAGGTCTCGAGACCCTCGATGTCCGGCTTGCGCGCATTCGAGAGGCACCCGGTCGCGAGCACGACGAATTGCGCCTGAACCGTTTTGCCGTCGGCTGTCGTCACCGCCCATCGCCTCGCATGCTCGTCGAACACCGCGCGTTCGACGCCGGTGTCGAACTGGATGTCGCGGCGCAGATCAAAACGGTCGGCGACGTGATTGGCGTATTTCAGGATCTCGGGCTGCGGCGCGTAGCGTTCGCTCCAGTCCCATTCCTGCTGCAGCTCGTCCGAGAACGAGTAGGAATACTGCATACTCTCGACATCGCAGCGCGCGCCGGGATAGCGGTTCCAGTACCAGGTGCCGCCGACGCCGCCGCCCCGCTCGTAGACACGCACCGAGAAGCCAAGACCGCGCAAGCGGTGCAACATGTACATGCCGGCGAAACCCGCGCCGACGACGACCACGTCATAGGCTTCCGTGGCCTGGACCGGACTCGCTTGCGCTGACGACATCGGCTGGCGCTCCCTTGTTGTTTTCTGTTGTTGGCACCAGCATTCTCTCAGGTCGGCGAAAGCGCAAGAGGCTTATCGGCGCCTGCTGCCCTGCTTATTTTGCGCGGCGGAACGGCCAGCGTACCGCGCGGCGTCTACACGCAAGATGCTCGGCCGAATCCGGAATGGCATCGCGAGCGGCGATAGGCTAGCGTCGCCTTTGCTTCGCCAGCGCAAGCAACAAGAACGCGAGGCCGCCGGGAGAGAACGATGAAATCGCCAATCTGCGACATGCTGGGCATCGAGTTCCCGCTGCTCGCCTTCAGCCATTGCCGCGATGTCGTCGCCGCCGTCAGCCGCGCCGGCGGCTTTGGTGTGCTCGGCGCGACCGTGCACACGCCCGATACGCTTGAGCGCGAGTTGAAATGGATCGACGAGCACGTCGACGGAAAGCCCTACGGCGTCGACGTGCTGATCCCCGAAAACATCTCGACCGCAGGCGAGAAGGACGTCACGTGGAAGAGCCTGGAGGCGCGCGTGCCGCAGGAGCACCGCGACTACACGCGAGGCCTCCTTAAGAAGTACGACATCGAGCTGACCGCAACCAACGTGGCCGACAACCAGCCGCAGCCATTCGATGCGAAGACGGCGCTGCAACTCCTGGAGGTCTCTTTCAACCATCCGATCCGTTTGATCGCCAATGCGCTGGGCGTACCGCCGAAGGCGATGATCGAGATGGGCAAGACGCATGGCGTGCCGGTTGCCGCGCTCGTCGGCGCCAAGGAGCACGCGCTGCGCCAGGTTGCAGCCGGTGTCGATATCCTCGTCGTGCAGGGCACCGAGGCCGGCGGCCATTGCGGCGAGGTCTCGACCTTGGTGCTGGTGCCGGAGGTGATCAAGGCGATCAAGCCGATCCGCGACGTGCCGGTGCTGGCCGCCGGCGGCATCATGACGGGTCGACAAATGGCGGCCTGCATGGCCATGGGCGCCGCCGGTGCATGGACCGGCTCGGTGTGGCTCGCGACCGTCGAAGCCGAGACCACGGAGATCTTTCGCGAGAAGATGATTGCGGCGTCCTCGCGCGATGCGGTGCGCTCGAAGGGCCGCACCGGGAAGCCGGCGCGGCAGCTTCGCTCGGTTTGGACCGATGCCTGGGACCGCGCGCCGGAAAGTCCCGGCGCGCTGCCGATGCCGCTGCAGAGCATCATCAGCCGCGACGCCTTCAACTCGATCGACCGCGCGGCGGCGAGCGGCAATGCAAGGGCGCGCGATCTCGTGAGTTACTTCGTCGGCCAGGGCGTCGGGTTGATCGACAGCGTGAAGTCGGCCGGTGCCGTGGTGCAGGAGTTCAAGGAAGATTTTGCCGAGGCCGTCGAGCACATGAATGCGCTGGTGGCGGAGTGATCCCTTCTGTCATTGCGAGCGCATCGAAGCAATCCAGAGTCCTTCCGCAGAGGCAGTCTGGATTGCTTCGCTTCGCTCGCAATGACGAAACAACCGATATCGTGAATTGAGGCCATGACCGACAAGACCAATATCCCCGAAGACCGCATCCCCGTCATCGTCGGCATCGGCGAGATCGTCGACCGCCCGAAGGAGATCACCGCGGGCCTCGAGCCGCTCGACCTGCTTGAACAGGCGCTGCGGCGCGCCGAGCAGGATGCCGGCGCAAAGCTGCTCGACGAGGTGCAGTCGCTCGACGTCGTCAACTTCCTGAGCTGGCGCTATCGCGATCCGGAGAAGCTTTTGGCGCAGCGGCTCGGCATTGCGCCTGCGCATTGCTATTACGGCCCGGTCGGCGGCGAGAGCCCGATCCGCTACATCCACGAGGCGGCAAAGCGCGTCGCGCGCGGCGAATGCACGGTGGCCGCGATCTGCGGCGCGGAAGCGCAGTCGACCGCGACCAAGGCGGAGCGCGCAGGCGCGAAGCTGCCATGGACACCGTTTGCCCATGACGTCGAGGAGCCCAAGCGCGGCGCGGCGTTCCAGAAACCGCTGGCCGTGACGCTCGGCGTGTTCCGCCCCGTCACCGTCTATCCCTTCTATGAGGCGGCCTCCTCCGCGCACTGGGGCCAGACGCCGCGCGAAGCGATGGCGGAATCGGGAACGCTGTGGTCGCGCTATTCGGAAGCCGCCGCGCAAAATCCCAATGCCTGGCTGAAGCGGCGCTATGCGCCTGACGAGATCACGACGCCGACCGCGGACAACCGCCTGATCGCGTGGCCCTACAACAAGCTGATGGTGGCCAACCCAAGCGTCAACATGGGCGGTGCGCTGCTGCTGACCAGCCTCGCCAAGGCCCGCGCGGCCGGCATTGCCGAGGACAAGCTCGTCTACCCGCTCGGCGGCGCCTCGGCGGAAGAGCCGCGCGACTATCTGCTGCGCGACCAGTTTTTCGAGAGCCATCCGCAGAACGCCGTCTTGAAGGCTGCGATGGACCTTGCCGGCGGCGACGGCAAGGCGTTCGACGCGATCGAGTTGTACAGCTGCTTCCCGTGCGTGCCCAAGATGGCGCGTCGGACACTGGGCCTATCCGCCGACGTGCAGCCGACCGTGACCGGCGGCCTCACCTTCTTCGGTGCGCCGCTCAACACCTACATGACGCATGCGGCCTGCGCGATGGTGCGGCGCCTGCGCGACGGCGCAAGGCTTGGCCTGCTCTACGGCCAGGGCGGCTTCGTTACCAAGCATCACGCGCTGGTGGTTTCAAAGATGCCGCCGCGTCAGGCGCTGGCGCAGGAGACGAGCGTGCAGGCGGACGCCGACCGCAACAAGCGCGCGGTGCCGGAGTTCGTCACGGACGCCGGCGGCAAGGGTAAGGTCGAGAGCTTTACGGTGCTCTACGGCCGTGGTGGCGATGTCGAGCACGGCGTGGTGATGCTGCGCACCGAAGACGACCGGCGCACGCTGGCGCGGATTCCGGCGAGCGACACGGCGACGCTGGCGCATCTGCTCAATATGGACCGCACGCCGGTCGGCTCGCTCGGAGAGATCGCGATGGCCGCCGATGGCGTTCCGGAGTGGCGGGGGGCGTAGCGCTCGTAGGTGGGCAAAAGGCGCACTTGCGCCGTGCCCACCATGATTTTCGGGATCGCATAGAGTGATGGGCACGCCTCGCTTTGCCCAACCCTACAAGACAGCCCTACCCCTTCGGCGCCTGCTTCTCCGACGCCGTGGCCGGCTTGCCCTTGGCGCCGGTCACGCGGACCGGGTCGCCGTCGGACAGGCCGTCCGGCGGGGCGGTGATGATGCGGTCGTCGGGAGCAATGCCCGAGGCGAGCTCGATCTCGCGGCCAAGGTCGCGCGCGATCGTCACCGGCTTGAACAAGACCTTGTCGTCTGCGCCGACGGTCGCGACGCGCAAGCCGTTGCCGTTGAAGATCAGGGCGCTTGCCGGGATACTGAGCGGGGTGGAATCGCGCTGGAGGCTCAGCTTCACGCTGGCATAGCCGCCGGGCATCAGCTCGCCGCTGGAATTGTCGAGCCCAAGCTGCATGCGCGTGGTGCCGGAGGCAACGTCGACGGCCTGCGAGGAGGCCTCCACCGTCGCCTGGAAGGTCCGGTTCGGATATTCCGGCATCACGAGGGTGGCCTTGGCGCCGATCTTGATCGCCGGCACGTAGTTCTGGGGCACGTTGACGTAGACGCGCAGCTTGGTGATATCGGAGACCACGAACATCGCCGGGCCCGAGCCGCCGCCGGCATTGATCAGCGCGCCGACATCGGTGTCGCGCGCGGTGACCACGCCGTCGAACGGCACCGTGATCTTCTTGTAGCCGGCCAGCGCTTCCAGCCGCTCGACATTGGCCTGCCCCGAATGCACGGCGGCGTTCTTGTTGGCGAGATCGGCGGTACGCTCGTCGATCTCCTGCGCGGAGACGAAATTGGAGGCGACCAGCGTCTTGCGGCGGTTGAGCGTTGCCTCCGACAGCCGGGCGCTGGCCTGCTGGCTGGCGAGATCGGCGCGGGCCTGCAAGAGCTGCTGATCGAGGTCGGGCGCCTCGATCTCGGCGATCACCTGACCCGCCTTGACGCGGGCGCCGATATCGGCGCTCCAGCTCTTCAAATAACCGGATACGCGGGCGAAGATCGGGGCACGGTAATAGGCCTCCAACCGGCCCGGCAGGTCGAGGTTGGCGTTAAGAGCCCTGGCGTTGGGCAGCGTCACCGCGACGCTGGGAACCGCCTGATCGTCGGTCCATTCCTTCAGCTTGGAGCCCTGCTCCTCGCGGGCCCGGATGCCGGTGCCCACGACGAAGCCAGCCGCAATCAGCACCACCACGCCGAAAATGCCCAGTTTCCGGCGCGACACCGGGGAGCGGGATTCAGTGGGCGACATGCGGGGTCTCCGAGGGGGCGGCGGCCTTGGCGCCTTGCTTCTTGTGTACCATACTGAACACCACGGGAACAAACATCAGCGTGGCGAAGGTTGCAAAGATCAGGCCGCCGATCACGGCCCGGCCGAGCGGTGCATTCTGCTCGCCGCCCTCGCCGAGCCCCAGCGCCATCGGCGCCATGCCGATGATCATGGCGAGCGCGGTCATCAGCACCGGGCGGAACCGGACGAATCCCGCTTCGAGGGCAGCGGCGACGGGGTCACCGAGTTCCTCGTAGCGCTCGCGAGCAAACGAGATCACGAGCACGCTGTTGGCGGTGGCGACGCCCATGCACATGATGGCGCCGGTCAGCGCCGGTACCGACAGCGTCGTCTCGGTCGCGAACAGCATCCAGACGATGCCGGCGAGAGCGGCCGGCAGCGCCGTGATGATCACGAAGGGATCGGACCAGGACTGGAAGTTCACGACGATCAGGAAATAGATCAGCACGACGGCCCCGAGCAGGCCGAACAGCAGGCCGGTGAAGGCGCTGTTCATGGTCTGCACCTGGCCGAGCAGCACGACGGAGGAGCCCTTCGGCACCTCCTTGGCGGTATCGGCGATCAGCTTGCGGATGTCGGTCGCGACCGCGCCGAGATCGCGCCCCGAGGTCGTGGCGAAGATCTGCACCATCGACTGGATGTCGTATTGCGAGACCACCGCGCTCGACGTCGAGCGCTTGATGTCGGCGATGCCGCCGAGGATCGGCGACTGCGCATTGCCGGCCGCGGTGATCGGCAGCGTCTGGAGCGCGCTGAGCGAGTCGATCTGGTATTGCGGCGTCTGCATCACGATCGAGTAGGACACGCCGTTGTCCGGATTGAGGAAGTAGGTCGGCGCGACCTGCGAGGAGCCGGCGAGATTGACCACGAGGCTGTTGGTGACGTCGCGCTCGGTCAGACCGACAAATTGCGCGCGAGTGCGGTCGACATCGATGTTGAAGGTCGGATTGTTCGGCGATTGCTGGATGCGCGCATCGGCAACGCCGGGAATCCTGCGGACCTTGGCCAGCAGATTGTTGGCATAAGCGAAATTGGCACTGATATTGGCGCCGCGAACCTGCAGGTCGATCGGCGCCGGCGCGCCAAAGTTCAGGATCTGGCTGACGATGTCGGCCGGCAGGAAGGCGAAGCTGACGCCCGGGAACAGCCGCGGCAGCTGCTCGCGCAGCACGCGCACATGCTCTTCGGTCGGCTTGTGGCCTTCCTTCAGCTTGATCTGGATGTCGCCGTCCTGCGGGCCGATTACACCCGTGTTGTTGTAGGTCATGTTGATGCCGGAGATCGGCATGCCGATGTTGTCGGTCAGCGTCTCGATCTCGCCCGGGATCAGCTTGCGGATCGCCTTCTGCACGTCGGCGAGCTGGTTGGCAGTCTCCTCGACGCGGGTGCCGACCTGGGTGCGGACATGCATCAGGATGTTGCCGGCATCGACCGCGGGGAAGAAGTTGCGCCCGAGGAACGGCACCAGCGCGAAGGACGCGCCGACCACGCAGAGGAAGCCGATCACGAACACCGCGCGATGGGCCAGTGCGAGGCCGAGAAAGTCATGATAACCGCCGCGGATGCGCTCGAACCGCGCCTCGAAGCCGCGCTGGAACCAGACGAAAGGATTGCGTGACTTCGGCGGTCCGCCCTCGTGATGGACATGCGCCTGCAACAGGTAGTTCGCCATGGTCGGCACCAGGGTGCGCGACAGGATGAACGACCAGATCATCGCGAACATCACCGCTTCGGCCATCGGCACGAACAGGAAGCGGGCGACGCCGGAGAGGAAGAACATCGGCACGAACACGATGCAGATGCAGAGCAGCGAGACGAAGGCCGGCGTCACGATCTGGTTGGCGCCGTCGAGGATCGACTGCTCGACCGGCTTGCCCTGCTCCAGATGGTAGTTGATGTTCTCGATGGTGACGGTGGCGTCGTCGACGAGGATGCCGACCGCGAGCGCCAGGCCGCCGAGCGTCATGATGTTGAGCGTCTCTCCGATCGCCGACAGCATGATGATGGCGCCGAGCACGGACAGCGGAATCGAGACCGCGATGATGACGGTCGAGCGCCAGCTGCCGAGGAACAGCAGGATCATGACGCTGGTGAGCAGCGCCGCGATCACGCCTTCGAGCGCGACGCCTTCGATCGCACCGCGGACGAACACCGACTGGTCGCCGATGAAGCCGATCTTCAGCGCGTCGGGCAGCTGGTCCTTGACGTCGATCACCTTCTGCTTGATGCCGGCGATGATGTCGAGCGTCGAGGTCGCGCCCGCCTTCAAGACCATCATCAGCACCGAGCGGTTGCCGTCGACGTGGACGATGTTGGTCTGCGGCGGATTGCCGTCGCGCACGGTCGCGACATCGCGCACATATACCATCGCGCCGTTGACGGTCCTGATCGGCAGATTGCCGAGCTCTTCGATCTTGAGCGGCGAGTTGTTGAGCTGGATGTTGTATTCGAACTGGCCGATCTTCTGGGTGCCGACCGGCGTGATCAGGTTTTGCGCGGCGAGCGCGTTGGCGACGTCCTGTCCGGACAGGCCGCGAGACTGGAGCGCGGTCGGGTCGAGGTCGATCTGGACCTGACGCAGCTTGCCACCGAAGGGGTATGGGATCGCCGCGCCGGGCACGGTGACCAGCGGCGTGCGGAGCTGGTTGATGCCGATGTCGGCGAGGTTCTGCTCGGTGAGGCCATCGCCCGACAGAGCCACCTGGATGATCGGCACGGTCGAGGCGGAGTAGTTCAGAATCAATGGCGGCGTCGCGCCCGGCGGCATCTGCTTGATCAGCGTCTGCGAGATCGCGGTGACCTGGGCGTTGGCGGTGCGGATGTCGACATTGGGCTGGAAGAAGATCTTGATGATGCCAAAGCCGTTATAGGAGTTGGCGGTGATGTGCTCGATGTCGTTGACTGTCGTCGTCAGCGCGCGCTGAAATGGCGTGGTGATGCGGCCCGACATCTGGTCGGGCGGCAGGCCGGTGTACTGCCAGACCACGCCGATCACGGGGATGCGGATGTCCGGAAAGATGTCGGTCGGCGTCCGCAGCGCCGCCAGCGGTCCGATGATCAGGAGCAGGAGCGCGAGCACGACAAACGTGTAGGGCCGGCTCAGGGCAATACGGACCAGAGCAATCATTCGCCAGGCAATTCCAGGTCAGGCAGGGATACGGAATCCGCCCCCGCGGGGATCCTCTTTTCCCTTTACCCGAGCACCGCCGGAAACGCTAATGACCGGCGGCTTTCCTGCTTTCACTTCCCTGCTACCGCACTGCGAAATCGGCATCGCAGCAATGCGGCCGAGCGCCTCACGCCGCGCGGACGGAATTCAGGAACTTGCCGACCTCGAGCTTGAGGCGGTTGGAATCGCGGGACAGCATCTGCGCCGCCGACAGCACCTGCGAGGACGCCGATCCGGTTTCGGATGCGCCGCGCTGGACGTCGCCGACATTGGAAGAGACCTGCTGGGTGCCGTTGGCCGCCTGCTGCACGTTGCGGGCGATCTCCTGGGTCGCGGCACCCTGCTCTTCCACGGCAGCCGCAATCGCCGAGGAGATTTCCGATAGGCGCGCGATGGTGTCGCTGATCTGACTGATTGCGGTGACCGAATCCTGCGTCGCCGCCTGGATGCCGCCAATCTGCTGGCCGATCTCGCCGGTCGCCTTCGCGGTCTGCTCGGCCAGCGCCTTTACCTCGGATGCCACCACGGCGAAGCCGCGGCCGGCCTCGCCGGCGCGCGCCGCTTCGATCGTGGCATTCAGTGCCAGCAGGTTGGTCTGACCTGCGATGGCATTGATGAGCTCGACGACGTCGCCGATCCGGGATGCGGCCCGCGACAGCTCGCTGACTCGGTCGGTGGTGGCGTGTGCCTGGCTGACGGCCTCGCCGGCGATCCGCGCGGAGTCCTGGACTTGACGGCTGATTTCGTGGACCGAGGAAGACATCTCTTCGGCAGCCGTTGCCACCGAATGAACGTTGGTCGAGGCTTCCTCGGAGCCGGCGGCAACAACGGTCGCCAGTTCCTGCGCACGGCCGGCGGTCGACGACAGCGTCGAGGCCGATGCTTCGAGCTCGGTCGCGGCCGACGATACGGTTTCCACGATCTCCCCGATCGCGGCCTCGAAGCCATCGGCAAGCTTGGTCATGTCGGCCTTGCGCTGTCCCTCGGCGCGGCGCTGCACCGCCTGCACCTCGTCGCGGCTGAAGCGGATGATGGTCTGCACCGTCTGGAGGTTGCGCAGCGCCTCGCCGATCTCGTCGTCCCGCTCGACGACGATGCGGTTGTCCAGCTTGTCCTGGACGAGATTGACCAGGGTGTCGTTGAGCTGCTGCATCGGCCCTTGAATGGCGCGCATGGTCGCAAATCCGGCGAAGCCGAGGACGGCAGCTCCGGCGACGGCGAGCAGCGCCAGGCTCAGGCTGGTCGAACCGCTGGTCGAGAGCCCCCCGCCGATGCCGAGCGCGAGCACGAAGAGCAGCTGGAGGACCATCGTGGTCACGAGGCGCGCCTTCACCGTCCTGGTGAAGACGCTGAAGCGGTCGAGCAGCGAGCGCCGGCGAATGATGCCGCCGTCGATGCGATAGCCATGGGGCTTCTTGTCGCGAATCGCGGCGTAGACTTCCTCGGCAAGCTTGCGCTGGTCGGCCGGCAGTCTGGTGCGGATCGATGTATAGCCGGTGACCTGGCCGTTCTCGCGGATCGGCGATGCAGTTGCCAGCACCCAGTAGAAATCGCCGTTCTTGCGGCGGTTCTTGACCGCGCCGAGCCACGGCTTGCCGGCTTTCAGCGTGTCCCAGAGGTTGTCGAACGCCTCCGGCGGCATGTCGGGGTGACGGACGATATTGTGCGGCTGCCCCATAAGCTCCGAAGACGTGAAGCCAGCAGCAGCAAGGAAGTCGTCGTTGAAGTAGGCGAGCTTGCCCTTGAGGTCGGTCCTGGAGACGATCAGCGTCTCGTCACTAACGGGATATTCGACCGTGGTGACAGGAAAATTCTTGCGCATCGAGGCCCCCAAAGACGGATGAGTGTGAGATGATTCCAATCAGGGCTGCTACCGGCGGTCCTTGGCCTATTCTTGTAAGCCGAATTTAACTATCGATGAAACGGCCTTCCCGTAAGAATACGGCAAGACCTCACGATGCTACCTGCAGGCGACATCATGCTACCGCCGCAACAAAAAAGAGCGGCGCTTGCGGCGCCGCTCTTTCGTCGATGGGTGATTGGCGCGGAAGCTTACGCCGCGCGGACGTTGGTTAGGAACTTGCCGACTTCGCTCTTCAGCCGTCCCGAGTCGTTCGACAGCATCTGCGCCGCCGACAGCACCTGAGACGAGGCTGTGCCGGTCTCGGTTGCGCCGCGCTGCACGTCGGTGATGTTGGAGGAGACCTGCTGGGTGCCCTGCGCCGCCTGCTGCACGTTGCGGGCGATCTCCTGGGTCGCCGCGCCCTGCTCTTCCACCGCAGCCGCAATGGCCGAGGAGATTTCCGACAGGCGCTCGATGGTCGAGGAGATTTCCTTGATGGCGCCGACCGAATCGTTGGTCGCCGCCTGGATGCCGGATATCTGCTGGCCGATCTCGCCGGTCGCCTTCGCGGTCTGCTCGGCGAGCGCCTTCACTTCGGAGGCCACCACCGCAAAGCCGCGGCCGGCTTCGCCGGCACGGGCGGCTTCGATGGTCGCGTTCAGCGCCAAGAGGTTGGTCTGGCCGGCGATGGTATTGATGAGCTCGACGACGTCGCCGATGCGCGAGGCGGCCTTGGACAGCTCGCTGACGCGCTCGGTCGTGGCGCGGGCCTGGCCGACGGCGTCGCCCGCCATGCGGGCCGATTCCTGGACCTGGCGGCTGATCTCGCCGACCGACGAGGCCATCTCCTCGGTCGCCGAGGCTACCGACTGCACGTTGGTCGAGGCTTCCTCCGACGCACCGGCAACCGTGGTCGCCAGCCGCTGGGAACGGTCGGCGGTCGAGGTCAGCGTCGAGGCGGAGGCCTCCAACTGGGTCGAAGCCGACGACACGGTCTGGACGATCTCGCCGATCATCGTTTCGAATTCGCGGGTGATGTTGTCGACGCGGCGGCCGCGCTCGATCTTGGCTTCGGCATCAGCGGCGGCGGCCTCGTCGGCGGCCTTCTTGGCGATGAGCGCTTCCTTGAAGATCTGGAGCACGTCGGCCATGGCGCCGATCTCCGTCTTCTCGCCGCGGTGCGGGACTTCGGCGGAAAGGTCGCCCTTGCCCAGCGCCTGCATCGGCTCGACGATCGAGTTGATGCCGCTGGAGACGTCCTGGACGAGATAGAAGCCGACCCCGATCCCGATGACAACGGCCGCACCGAGAATGATCGCGACCAGCATGAAGGCGTAATAATAGGTATCGGAGGCGTCGGCGGAGGCCTGATCGCCGCCCTTGGTGTTGAGTTCGATGTCCTTGGCCAGGATGGTGTCAGCCTCGAGCCCGATCTTGTTGACCGTCTTGGAGTTCAGCTCATGCGCGTCATGCGGGACCTTGCCTGCATCCCGACGCGACAGCGCCATGACTTCCTGGGTGCCCTTTTTGTAGTCTTCCCAGCTCTTGGACCACTGACTGTAAAGAGCCTTCTCGTCGGGCGAGGTGATCATCGCCTCATAAGCTTTGCGAAACCTGGTGTTCGCCTCGACCACCGTCGCCAGCGTCTTCTCGGCCGCCAGCTTCTCCTCCAGCGTCTCCGCCAGCATGTGCTCCCGGATGACGTTGCGGTAGGTGATGACGCCGGCGCGCAGGTCGCCGATCACACGCACGCTGGGCATCCAGTTCGTGGTGATGTCGACGGTGTTGGCATTGATGGCCCGCATCTTCATGACGGCGAGCAGGCCCATGCCGGCCATCGCGACCAGCAGGAACGCCACGACACTGATGATCTTGGCGCGGATGGAAATGGTGGTGAGCATAATCGGGTCTCTTTGTGCTGGCGCGCCGGCGCGGCCGAGGTTTTACGAATCAACCAAAGGGAGCAGCACCGACATCCAACACCAGGGCACCTGAGCAGATGTTAACTACGACTCCGTACGAGTACGGAAGCCCGAAACAAATGAACGTGGCGCTAAGAATGCCCTGCGCTCAGCGCATGAGTCCAAGCGCATCCGTGAAAAACGCCGCGCCACCGAAGTTGCCTGACTTCAAGGCGAGCAACATCTCGCCTGCCTCTGCGCCGACCGCGCGCAACACCGGCACGCCCGCCGCGATTTCGACCCCCACGAGAAATCCGGGAATTCTCAACCGATCGACCACGGCGCCGGATGTCTCGCCGCCGGCCACGATCAGGCGCTTGACGCCGGCCCGCACCAGACCCTCGGCGATATCCGCCATCGCCTGCTCGATGGCATGACCGGCCGCGTCGCGGCCGTGGCGCGCCTGGAGCGCTGCGACCTGATCCGGCGTCGAACTCGATGCGATCAGGACCGGACCGTCGGCGAGTCGCGGCTTCGCCCAGGCCAGCGCGCGCTGCACCTCGTCCTTGCCCGCAATAATACGGTCCGGATCGAGATGCAGCACCGGCATGACGCCTTCGGCATTGGCGATCTGCTGGAGCGTCGCCTGCGAACAGCTCCCTGCAAGACAGGCCGCAGGTCCGCCGACCGCTGCCCCCGCCTCGCTGCTCGCCGCCGTCGATTTGACCTTGCCTGTCGACACCAGCGCCCGCGCCAGCCCAAGACCCATGCCGGAGGCGCCGACAGACAGCCGGTGCCCGGCGGCGACGAGGCCGATGGTTTCGAGGTCGCGGTCGAACACGGCGTCGATGATGGCGGCGCCGATGCCCTTGCCCGACAATTCCGCAAGGCGTGCCCGTACCGCCTCCGCACCGCGCGTGACGGTCGCGAGGTCGACGAGGCCGATTTGCGTCTTGCTCTGGCGCGCCAGCACACGGACCAGGTTGGAATCGTGCATCGGGTTGAGCGGATGGTCCTTCAGCGGGCTCTCGTTCAGCGGCACGGCGCCGACGAACAGATTGCCCTGGTAGACGGTGCGGCCGGTCTCCGGGAAGGCCGGCGTCACCAGAACGACACCCTCGCCGCCATAGGTGCGCAACGCATCCATCACCGGGCCGATGTTGCCGGCATCGGTGGAATCGAAGGTCGAGCAGATCTTGAACAGCACGTGGCTCGCGCCGCGGCCGCGCAGCCATGTCTCCGCCGCGCGCGAGCGCGACACGGCAAGACCGGCCTCGATTGAACGGCTCTTCAAGGACACCACGACGGCGTCGACCTCGGGCAGTGCGAGGTCGTCGGCGGGCACGCCGATGGTCTGCACCGTGCGCAGGCCGGCGCGCGTCAGCGTGTTGGCGAGATCGGAGGCGCCGGTGTAGTCGTCGGCGATGCAGCCCAACGCAAGTGTCACGGCTTTACTCCCGCATAAGGCTTGAACCAGGCGAGGCCGTCGGTGGTCTTGCCGCGCGGATTATATTCGCAGCCGACGAAGCCGGCATAGCCGAGCCGGTCGAGTTCGTCGAACAGGAACGGATAATTCAGCTCCTCGCCATCGGGCTCGTTGCGCGAGGGGATGCTGGCGACCTGGATGTGGCCGACGATCGGCATCATCTCGCGCAGCCGCATCGTGACGTCGCCATGGATGATCTGGCAGTGATAGATATCGAACTGGAGCTTGAGGTTCGGAAGCCGCAACTCCTGGATCAGGTCGCGCGCGAAGCCGAAATCGTTGAGGAAATAGCCGGGCACGTTGCGGGCATTGATCGGCTCGATCACGATGTCGATGCCGTGCGGCCCGAAGAACTCAGCCGCCCACGCCACCGATTTGTAGAACGCCTCGATCGCGACGCGCTCGCCGCGATTGGCGAGGCCCGCCATCAGGTGCAGCCGCTTGACGCCGGTGGCCTTGGCGTAAGGCAGCGCAGTCTCGAGACTGGCCTTGAGATCGGCGAAGCGCGCCGGGAGCGCAGCAAAACCCTTCTCGCCCGCATTCCAATCGCCGGGCGGCAGGTTGAACAGCGCCTGGGTCAGGCCGTTGCGCTTGAGCCGCTCGCCGACCGCCTCGGCCGGATGCTCATAGGGAAAGAGGAATTCGACCGCGGTGAAGCCGGCTGCCGCGGCGGCATCGAACCGATCGAGGAACGGCACCTCGGTGAACATCATCGAGAGATTGGCGGCGAAACGGGGCATTGGAATCCTCTTCTACTTGTCGCCGGGAAGCTTGACGCCGGTGACCTGCGCATACATCCGCGCCACCGACGCATCATCGTCGCGGCCCATGCCGGCGGCCGATGTCATCAGGAACATCTGGAGCGCGGCGGCCGAGACCGGCACCGGGAATCTGGCGCTGCGCGCCATGTCCTGGATGATGCCGAGGTCCTTGACGAAGATCTCGACCGCGCTGCGCGGCGAATAGTCGCCGTCCAGCACGTGCGGCATGCGGTTCTCGAACATCCAGGAATTGCCGGCCGATGCCGTGATCACCTCGTAGACCTTGCGGATGTCGAGGCCCTGTTTTGCGGCGAACGCGATCGCCTCGGAGGCGGCGGCGATGTGCACACCGGCGAGCAGCTGGTTGATCATCTTGAACGCAGCGCCCTGGCCTGCGGCATCGCCAAGCTCGTAGAGCTTTGCGGCCATGGCATCGAGCGCGGGCCGCGCTTTCGCGAACGCGGCCGCACTGCCTGAGGCGAGGATCGTCAGCTCGCCTTGCGCAGCGCGTTGCGCCCCGCCGGAGATCGGCGCATCCAGATAGAGCCTGCCGCTCGCCTCCAGCTGTTTTGCAAGGCGACGCGCCACATCCGGGTCCATCGTGGCGGAAGATACGAAGACGCTGTCCTTCGGCATGGTCTCGGCGACGCCGTCCTTGCCGAACAGGATCGTTTCGGTCTGCGCGGCGTTGACGACGACACTGACGACGATATCGGCGCCCTTGGCCGCTTCGGCCGGCGTGTTGGCGCCGGCGCCGCCATCCGTCACGAACCGTGCCACCGCATCAGCCGAAACGTCGCAGCCAGTGACAGCATGGCCGGCGCGCTTCAACGAGGTCGCCATGCCATAGCCCATCGAGCCGAGCCCGATGACGGCGATACGCTGATTTTGTGACGTGGAGGCGGACATGCAACTGATCCTTGCGAACGTTTCCCGGGCGGCCGCCCTTTGCGGCAGCTCGTCATCTCGAATAACACGGCTTGGCCGCGCTGCCAAAGCGTGAGACAAGCGGGCATGACGGCCATGAGCAACGAGACAAGGCTGCGCGAGGAGATCTGCCGCTTCGGACGGTCCCTGTTCGAGCGCGGGCTGACGCCGGGCTCCTCCGGCAATATCAGCGTCAAGATGCACGATGGCGGATGGCTGGTGACGCCCACCAACGCCTCGCTCGGCTTCCTCGATCCGGCGCGGCTGTCGCGGCTGGACGATCAAGGCCGGCTGGTTTCGGGCGACGCGCCGACCAAGGAAGTTCCGCTGCACACCGCACTCTACGACACGCGCGAGAGCGCACGGGCGATCGTGCACCTGCACTCCACCCATTCGGTCGCGCTCTCGATGCTGCCCGAGATCGACCCGCGGGCCGCGCTGCCGCCGATGACGGCCTATTATTTGATGAAATGCGGCGCCACTGCGCTCGTGCCCTATTACCGCCCCGGCGATGCGGCGGTTGCGGATGCGATCAAGGGGCTGGCGGGGAAATATTCATCCGTGCTGCTCGCCAATCACGGGCCGGTCGTTGCGGGCGACACGCTGGAAGCGGCGGTGTTCGCGACCGAGGAGCTGGAGGAGACGGCGAAGCTGTATCTGCTGCTACGCGGGATGAACCCGCGCTATCTGTCGCCGGAACAGGTGACGGATTTGATGAAGGTGTTCGGGGTGGCGTTGCCGGAGCATGGGCACGAGCATTGATCCTGGCTCCAACCTCGTCATTGCGAGCGCAGCAAAGCAATCCAGAATCCCTCCGCGGAAAGACTCTGGATTGCTTCGCTCGCTCGCAATGACGGAGCGGCCAATGTGCCTTACAGCCCCAGATACGCCTTGCGCACGTCCGGATTACCCCTGATCTCAGCCGCCGGCCCCTGCATCAGCACGCGGCCGGTTTGCAGGATGTAGGCGCGGTCGGCAATCTCGAGGCACTCCGCCATGCGCTGCTCGACGATCAGCACGGTCATGCCGGCATCGCGGATGCGCAGCACCGCCTGGAATATCTCGTCGACCAGCTTCGGCATGATGCCCTGCGAGGGTTCGTCCAGCATCAGAAGCCGCGGGCGCGTCATCAACGCGCGGCCGATCGCGAGCATCTGCTGCTCGCCGCCGGAGAGAGTCTCGGCGCGCTGCTCGAGGCGCTCGGACAGACGCGGGAACAGCGTGAAGACGAGATCGAGCGGCGCTTCGCGGTCGGCCTCGCCGCGATAGAGATAGCTGCCGAGGCGAAGATTGTCGCGCACAGACAGGCGCGGAAACAGGCGGCGGTTCTCCGGCACATAGGCGATGCCGGTGGCCGTGATGTGATGCTGCGCCATGCCGTCGAGGCGCTTGCCGTCGAACGTCACCGTACCCGAACGCGGGCGCTCGGCGCCGGCGATGGATTTCAGCAGGGTCGACTTGCCCGCGCCGTTGGCGCCCGCGACGCAGACGATCTCGCCCTTCTGGACCTCGATCGAGACCGCGGAGATCGCGACCAGGCCCTGATAGGCGGTCGTGACTTCATGCACTGACAGCATGACGATCCCCCAGATATGCGCTGATCACCTTGGGATCGCGAACGACGTCGGCGGGTTTGCCCTCGACCAGCACCTTGCCGAGGTCGAGCACGATGGCGCGGTCGACCAGCGGCATCACGATCTCCATGACATGCTCGACCATCAGCACGGTAATTCCGGCATCGCGCACCTTGCGCACCAGAGCGACACCAGTCTGCGCCTCGGTCGGCGTGAGGCCGGTGAGGACCTCGTCGAGCAGCAGCAGCTTCGGTTCGGTCGCCAGCGCGCGGGCGACTTCGAGGCGGCGCTTCTCGGCCGGCACGAGATCGCTCGCGAGCACGTCGGCGCGCGCGGCAAGGCCGGTGAACTCCAGCACCTCATGCGCCTTGCGGCGGGCCTCGCGCATCACCGTGTTGCGCACCAGCGCGCCGACG
The DNA here is from genome assembly GCF_024519855.1 of Bradyrhizobium sp. Bra78. Taxonomy (NCBI): domain Bacteria; kingdom Pseudomonadati; phylum Pseudomonadota; class Alphaproteobacteria; order Hyphomicrobiales; family Nitrobacteraceae; genus Bradyrhizobium; species Bradyrhizobium sp. Bra78. Next base: position 638,230 of record NZ_JALJRE010000003.1, read on the forward strand.
ATGACGTTGTCGATGACCGTCATGGTCTCAAAGCTCTTGACGACCTGGAAGGTGCGCCCGACGCCGCGCTGACAGCGCTCGGCCGCCGGCAGGCTGGTGACATCCTTGCCGTCGAACCAGATCGAGCCTTGCGTCGGCGGCAGCACGCCGGCGATGAGATTGAACAGCGTGGACTTGCCGGCGCCGTTGGGGCCGATCAGGCCGACGATCTCGCCGCGGCCGACCGAGATAGAGACGTCGCTGTTGGCGACGAGGCCGCCAAAGCGCTGCCAGACGCCGCGGGTCTCGAGCAGCGCGGTCATCGCGTGGCTCCCTTCGCCTTTGAACGGGAAAACAGGCTCACCAGTCCCTGCGGCAAGGCCAGCGAGATCGCCACGATCAGTGCGCCATAGACGATGAGGTCGACGCCGCGACCGGAGCCGCCGATGTAAGAGCGCGTCAGCTCCGTCATCGGGATCAGGATGGCAGCGCCGAGCACCGGCCCCCACAAGGTGCCGATGCCGCCGAGCACGGCCGGCAGCGCCATCAGCAGCGAGAACTGGAAGCCCATGACGCTCTCAGGATCGATATAAGCGAGAAACTGCGCATAGAAGGCGCCGCCGATGGCGACCAGGAAAGCGGAGACGGCAGCCGCGCCCATCTTGGAGTTGAACACGACGACGCCGAGGCTCTCGGCGGCGTCCGGATTGTCCTTCACCGCGCGCCACCAAAAGCCCCATTTGGAGTCTTCGAGCCACCAGGTGACGAACCAGGCGAGGCTGCACAGCGCCAGCGCAAAATAGAAGTATGGCAGCTTGCTGCGCATGAACTGGAATTTCAGCCAGCTGTCGCCACGCACCGGAACGGTGATTCCCATCGCGGCTCCTGCCCATTCCCAGTTCTGGAACAGGAGCAGCCCGATCTCCGCGATCACGATGGTGGCGATCACGAAGTAGTGGCCGCGCAGGCGGAAGAACGGATAGCCGAGCCCCATCGCAATCACGGCCGCGATCACGCCGCCGGCGAGCATGCCGAACCAGGGCAGCACGCCGAACTTGGTGAACAGAAGCTCGGTGGTGTAGGCGCCGATGCCGAAATAGAGCGCGTGTCCCAGCGATATCTGCCCGCAATAGCCGGAGAGGATGTTCCAGCTCTGCGACAGCGCCGCGTACATCAGGGTCAGGATCAGGATGTTCTGGACGTAGACATCCTTGATGAACAGCGGCGCGAGCGCTGCGAGCCCGGCCAGAGCCGCGGCGATGATGAGGTCGCGGCGGCGCCGCGCGGCAAAAGTCTTGTCCATCACATTGACCCGAACAGGCCGCGCGGCCGGATGAAGACGACCAGCAGATAAACCGCGTAGATGCCGACCGATTTCAGGGAGGGAGGCAGCACCAAAGCGGTGGTCGCTTCGACGAGGCCGACGATGATGCCGCCGGCAAACGCGCCGAACACGCTGCCGAAACCGCCGAGCGCCACCGTGACATAGGCGATCAGCGCAAAGGACGCGCCGACGTCCGGATAGATGTAGAAGAACACCGCCATGATCGCGCCGGCGAGACCGACCAGCGCGGCGCCGAGGCCCCAACCGAACGCGAACACGCGGTTCTTGTCGATGCCGACCAGTGCGACCGCGCCAGGATCCTCGCGGGTGGCTTCCAGCGCGCGGCCGAAATCGGTGCGGTGGATGAAGAAATAGAGGGCGGCAAAGGCGGCGATCGAGACCGCCGCGCCGATCAGCTGCGGCTCCGGCAGGAAGATGCCGGCGACCGAGACGGTTTTGCCGCCGGCCCAGGACTGCGGAATGCTGCGATAGTCCGGCGTGAAGAAGAACTGCGCGAGGCCGCGCATGAGAATGGCAAGGCCGAACGTGGTGAAGATCTGCACCATGCCGGCATTGGCCTTGGCCCGCATGGCAAACCGTACAACGAGCAGATAGACCACCGCTCCGAACACGAACATGGCCGCGGCGACCAATGGCGCCGACAGCAGGGGGTCGATCGCGAAGAATGCGAACAGGAAGAAGGACAGGTACATCGCGATCATCAGGAACTCGCCATGAGCGAAGTTCGTGACGTCCATCAGGCCGAAGATCAGCGCGAGGCCGACGGCAATCAGTCCGTAGAGCAGGCCCATGAGCAGGCCGCTCGCGAGACTCTGGATAATGGCTTGGGCTGTCAAAAGTCTGTCCCCCGAAATTCATCCTCATCCTGAGGAGCGCGCACAAGCGCGCGTCTCGAAGGATGGCCCAGCCCTCGTCCTTCGAGACGAGGGCTGCGCCCGCTCCTCAGGATGAGGGCGGGAGCTGCCGTCTGTGCTCCCGCTCTCCGAAAACGCTTACTTCATCGGCCAGATCGCCTCGGCAATCGCTGCCTGCGGCGGGAAGATGGTGACGAACTTGCCGCCGACATATTGCAGCAGCACCGGGTCAGCATCGTTGTTCTGCCCGGTCTCGTCGAACTTGATGCGCTTCCAGGGCATGATGGTCTGCTCGCCCGGGATGTCGGTCGCGGCCAGCGCGTCGCGGATCTTCTCGCCGTCGGCCGACTTGGCGCGGTTGATGGCGTCGGCCAGCACGATCAGGCCCATGAACTGGCGCGAGGTGAGGTCGTTGAGATCCTTGCCCGACTTCGCCTTGAACATGTCGTTGACCTTGCCGACCATGGGGCGCTTCTGCGCGAGGTCGAGCGAGAAGGTGCCGCGCGAGATCACGCCTTCGAGCTTGTCGCCGACGGCGTCGTAGAGCGCCTTCTCGGAAAAGCCGGCGTCCTGTGCCACGATCGCATTCGGCTTGTAGCCGAGCTCGGCCATGGTCTTGACCAGCAGGATGCCGTCGGTGGTGTAGCTCGAGGGCATCAGAACGTCGGCATTGGCGGTCTTGAGCTGCTGCACCTCGGCCGAGAGCGACGGCGAGTTGGCGCGGTACTTGATGTCGGTGACGATCTTGTAGGCGCGCTCACCGGCGATCTTGGCCTGGGCGTTGCCCGAATCGGTGCCGAAGATGGTGTCCTCGTGGAACAGCGACAGCGTCTCGATCTTGGCGCCCTTCTTCTTCATGGCATCGAAGAAGTCGAACATCGCGGCCGAGTACATCTCGTCGTGCGGGGACGCGCGGAAGTAATATTTGAGGCCGCGGCGATGCAGGCTCGGCGACGAGTTGTCGGCGGAGACGAACGGGATCTGGTAGCGCTCGCAGATCTGGCTGACGGTGACGGCCACCGCGCTCTGATAGGTACCGATGATGGCGGAGACCTTCTCTTGGGTGATCAGGCGCTCGGCCTCGGCGCGGCCCTTCTGCGGGTCGGCCTGGTGATCGGCGAACACGAGGCGGATCTTGGCGCCGCCGAGACCCGGCAAGCCCTCGCCCTTCGCCAGCGGCAGGTCGAAATCGGTGTCCTTGTTGATGACCTCGAGCGCGGTCTCATAGGCCTTCTGTGCGTCGACGCCCTGCTGCGCGCTGCCGCCGGAGAACGGGTAGATCACGCCGATAACGACTTCCGAAGTCTGTGCCCGCGCTGCCAGCGGCACCAGCGCGGCAGTGGCGGTGGCTCCCAACAACACGTCGCGGCGAGTAATCGTCATGGCATAGTCCCCTGTTTCTGAATTTCGGCTGATCGAATGAAGCGATTGATGGATGCGGTAAAGCCCGAACAAGCAGCAAACGCTGCCTACTAAATCACGGCCATGGTCCTGTTCTTGAGATCCGTCACCAGCATCAGACCGGGCGAATGCGTAATCGCGAACGGCAGCTTGGCGGCATTGATGACCGATTGCGGCGTCACGCCGCAGGCCCAGAACACCGGGATCTCGTCCTCAGCAACCGGCACCGGGTCGCCGTAGTCCGGCCTGGCGATGTCCTTGATGCCGATCAGATGCGGATGACCGAGGTGCACGGGCGCGCCGTGCACGGCGGGATAGCGCGAGGTGATCTGCACCGCGCGGATCGCATCCGCCGGCTTGAACGGACGCATCGACACCACCATGGGACCCGCGAACGGACCAGACTCGCCGCAAGCGATGTTGGTGCGGTACATCGGCACGCGCACGTTCTGCTCGATGTGACGGATCGGCATGCCCTCGTCGAGCAGCGCCTCCTCGAACGAGAACGAGCAGCCGAGCACGAAGGTCACGAGATCGTCGCGCCAATGCTTGGTCACATCGGTCGGCTCGTCGACGACCTCGCCGTCGCGCCAGACGCGATAGCGCGGCACGTCGGTGCGGATGTCGAGATCGGCGCCCAGCGCCGGAATGTGCGGACTGCCGATATCGGACATGCCGATGATCGGGCACGGCTTGGGATTGAGCTGGCAGAAGCGGTGAAAGGCGCTGGCATATTCCGCCGGCAGAATCGCCAGATTGCCCTGGACGAAGCCGGGGGCAACGCCGGCGGTGGAGGCGACCAGCCCCTCGCGGTAGGCGAGCCGCGCCGTACGGCTCGGGAGCGTGTCGGGCGTTTCAGTTTGCTGCGCTGCCACCAAAACAGTCATGAGATCGACCTGCCTATAAACTCGACAAAGACAAGCCAACACCAAGCGTGTTATAAAGTCTAATCGTCGTTTCTAATCAAGATCGATAAATTTTGTTTATCGAACAGGAAAATCCTTCCAATGCTGGACTTCCGGTCAATCGAGACGTTCCTCTGGGTTGTGAAGCTCGGCAGCTTTCGCGGCGCCGCACAAAGGCTCAATACCACCCAGCCCGCGATCTCCCAGCGCATCGCTCAGCTCGAACGCGAGATGGGGGTGAAACTCCTCAACCGTGATCATCGCGTGGCGTCGCCGACGCCGAGCGGCCGGCAGATGATGGTCTATGCGGAGAAGCTGATCGGCCTGCGCGCCGCGATGATAGCCGAGATCGGCGACCGCTCGGCGATGCGCGGCGTGATGCGGCTCGGTGTCGCCGAGACCATCGTGCACACCTGGCTGCCGCGGCTCGTCAAGAGCATGAACGAGGTCTACCCGAACCTGTCGCTGGAGATCGAGGTCGACATCACACCGAACCTCACCGCACGCCTGCTCGCGCAGGAGATCGAGCTGGCCTTCGTGGTGGGACCGCTGTCGACTTCCGGCGTGCACAATCGCGTGCTCGCCGACTATCCGATCGGCTTTCTCGCAAGCCCCTCGCTCGGGTTCGGCAGCGGCCCGGTGACCAGGGCCGAGCTGGCGCGGTTTCCGATCATCACCTTCCCGCGCAAGACCCGGCCCTACGAAGTCGTGCGCGAAGTGTTCGACCGGCCGGAGCTGCCGCCGATCCGTCTGCACGCCTCTGCTTCGCTGGCAACGGTCATCCACATGGCGGTCGAAGGGCTCGGCATCGCCGTGATCCCCGACGCCATCGTCGAGGACGAGCTCGCCGACGGGCGGTTGCAGCTGCTCGACACCGATCTCACCATCGCGCCGCTGACCTTCACGGCAAGCTGGCTCGCCTCACCCGACGTCGTGGCAATCGAGCGCGTCGCCGAGCTTGCACGGCAGATTGCGCAGAGCAGCCTCGCGGTTGACGAGGCCGCGCCGGCGCGTCATTGAAACAGGCGCCGGACAATCGAGAGACCGACCGCATGAGCCGAGCCACCACCAATCTGCAAATCGATTCCGCCCGCCTCTGGGGCTCCATCCACGAGACCGCACAATTCGGCGCAACGGCCAAGGGCGGCGTGCGGCGGCTGACCCTGAGCGCGGAAGACAAGCAGGTGCGCGACTGGTTCCGCAAGGCCTGCGAGGAGGCCGGCCTCGAGGTGCACACCGATGCGCTCGGCTCACAGTTCGGCCTGCGCAAGGGGCGCGACATGTCGAAGCTGCCCGTCGGCATCGGCTCGCATCTCGATACCCAGCCCACCGGCGGCAAGTATGACGGCATTCTGGGTACGCTCGGCGCGCTGGAAGTGATCCGCACGCTGAACGACGCCGGCATCGAGACCGAGGCGCCGATCTGCGTCGTCAACTGGACCAATGAGGAAGGCTCGCGCTTCGCACCGGCGATGATGGCCTCCGCGGCTTATGTCGGCGATTTCACCACCGACGACATCCTCTCGCGCAAGGACGCCGAAGGCACGACCGTCGGTCAGGCGCTCGACGGCATCGGCTATCGCGGCGACAAGCCGGTCGGCTTCCAGAAGCTCGGCTGCTTCGTCGAGCTGCACATCGAGCAGGGCCCGATTTTGGAAGCCGAGGGCAAGACCATCGGCGTGGTCGATTCCGGCCAGGGCGTGCTCTGGTACGACGGCAAGATCTCCGGCTTCGAAAGCCATGCGGGTTCGACACCGATGCCGCTGCGGCGCGATGCGCTGGCGACACTGTCCGAGATCGTGCTGGCAATGGAAGCTATTGCGAAGAAGCACGGGCCGAAAGCGGTCGGCACCATCGGCGAGGCCGTGATCGCCAATCCCTCCCGCAACGTCATTCCAGGCGAGATCGCCTTCACCATGGATTGCCGCAGTGCGGATGGCGCGATCATGGATGCGCTCGACCGCGACCTCCGTGCCGCCATTGCCGAGATCGCCGCGCGCCGCAAGGTCGAGGTCAAGATCGACCTCGTCTGGCGCAAGCCGCCGACGCATTTCGACCCCAAGCTGATTGCGGCAGTCGAGAATGCCGCAAAGACGCTCGGCTATTCCTCTCGCCGCATCACCTCCGGCGCGGGCCACGATGCCTGCAATCTCAACACTATCATCCCCGCTGCGATGGTGTTCGTGCCCTGTAAGGACGGCATCAGCCACAACGAGCTGGAAGACGCCACGCAGCCCGACTGCGCCGCAGGCACCAACGTTCTCATGCACACGGTGCTGGCGATCGCCGGCGTCGCATCCTGACCGGAGAAAGACCATGCGCGGAGTTTTCGTCGATGCCAACGAAGCCCTCGCCGTGATCATGGAGCGGCTGGAGCGGCCCGGGGACCCCAAAGTGCGGATCCACAGGGACCCCGACATCAAGCCCGAGCAATATCCTGACATCCTCGATGGCGCCGAGATCGCGATCGTCGATCACACGGCGCTTCCCACCGAGGTCGCGAAGAAGTGCACTGGGCTCAAGCACGTCGTGTTTCTCGGCACCGGCGCGCGCAGCTACATGAACCCGGAAGAGTTGGCAGAGCTTGGCATCTCCGTGCATCTGATCAAGGGCTATGGCGACACCGCGGTGGCGGAGTCCGCGATCGCACTGATGTGGGCCTCGGCCCGCGTCATCGCGATGATGGATCGCGAGATGCGCGGCGGCAACTGGCTGCGCGAGGACGGCATGCAGCTCACCGGCAAGACGCTCGGCCTGATCGGCTTCGGCGGCATCGCCGCCGAGGTCGCGCGCATCGCATCGGGCAGCGGCATGAAGGTGATCGCCTGGAACCGCTCGCCCAAGAGCTTTCCGGGCGTCGAGTTCACCGATCTCGACGCGGTGCTGGCAAGTAGCGACGTGGTGTCGCTGCATCTGCTGCTCAACGACGAGACCCGCGGCATGATCACCCGCGAGAAGATTTTTGCGATGAAGCCCGGCGTCATCCTCGTCAATACCGCCCGCGCCGCAGTCGTGGACGAGGCCGCGATGATCGACGCGCTGAAGTCCGGCCACATCCGCCATGCCGGCCTCGACGTCTTCAACATCGAGCCCCTGCCTGCGGACCACCCGCTGACGAAGATTCCAAACGTGACGCTGTCCGCGCATTCGGCCTTCCGCACACCGGAGGCGAGCGAAAACCTGATTGAAGCGGCGTTGGTCCACTGCCGCCGGATCGTGAAGGGATAAGAGCAACAACAATGGCCGATTACCGCACCATCAGGGCTGAGCCCCTCACTAACGCCATCCGCGCAATCGTCAAGGCGGGCGGATCTTCGGACCGCGAGGCCGAGCTCGTATCGACGAACCTCGTCGAGGCCAATCTCAAGGGGCACGACTCGCACGGCGTCGGCATGATCCCGCGCTATGTCCAGAGCGTCACCACGGGCGGCCTCGCCGTGAACCAGCACGTCAAGATCGTGCTCGACACCGGTCCGCTTCTCACCCTCGACGGCCTCACCGGCTACGGCCAGGTGATCGGTCATGAAGCGATGGAGCTGGCGGCCGAGCGCGCCAAGCGCAACGGCGTGTGTCTCGTCGGCCTCTCGAACTCGCACCATATCGGCCGCATCGGCCACTGGGCCGAGCAGTGCATCGACCACGGGCTGGTCTCGATCCACTTCGTCAACGTGATCTCGCGCCCGATCGTGGCGCCCTGGGGCGGCAGCGATGCGCGCCACGGCACCAACCCGCTCTGCGTCGGCATCCCGCGCAGGGGCAAGGACCCCATCGTGCTCGACTTTGCCACCAGCAGGATCGCGCAGGGCAAGACCCGCGTCGCCCATAACAAGGGCGTCGAACTCGAGCCCGGCACCATCATCGACAACGAAGGCAAGCCCACCGTCAATCCGCGCTACACCGTGATCCCGCCGCACGGCGCCATCCTGCCGTTCGGCGAGCACAAGGGTTCGGGGCTCGCACTGGTATGCGAAATCCTCGGCGGCGCGCTCTCCGGCGGGCAGGCGGTCAAGGGCCCGTCCGACGGCAAGCACAACGTCCTCAACGGCATGCTCTCGATCATCATCGATCCGGGCAAGCTCGGCACCGGCGAGAACCTGGCGCGCGAAGTCGAGAGCTTCGTCGCCTGGCACACCGGCTCGCCGCCCGCCCCCGGCGTCGACAAGGTGAGGATCGCCGGCGAGCCCGAGCGCGAGACCAAGAAGAAGCGGCTGGCTGAAGGCATCCCGGTCGACCCGACCACGTGGCAGGAGATTCTTGAAGCCGGGAAGAAGTTCGGGCTCGATCAGGCTGCGATCGAGAAGATCGCAGGTTGATTGGCCTGATGCGACGTGCTGCTTCCCCTTCTCTCCTTGTGGGAGAAGGTGGCCCGAAGCGACGGATGAGGGGTTCGCTCCGCGACGAATAATTTCCCAAATGAGAGCGCTGTCTCCACGGAGAGGCCCCCCCTCACCCGTCTTCGATGCTTCGCATCGAAGCCACCCTCTCCCACAAGGGGAGAGGGTAAAACAGCGAACTAATCCACCATGTCCGCGACCGCCTTGCCGCAGGCGGTGGTGTCGGCGTTGCCGCCGAGATCCTTGGTACGCAGCGTGCGTTCGGCCAGCGTGCGCTCGATCGCATCGACGATCGACCGGCCGGCTTCCTTCTCACCGAGATGCTCGAGCATCATCGCGCCCGACCAGATCGCGCCGATCGGGTTGGCGATGCCCTGCCCCGCGATATCGGGCGCCGAGCCGTGCACCGGCTCGAACACCGAGGGGAAATCGCCTTCGGGATTGATGTTGCCCGAAGGCGCGATGCCGATCGTGCCGGTGCAGGCGGGGCCGAGGTCGGAGAGGATGTCGCCGAACAGGTTCGAGCCGACCACGACGTCGAACCAGTCTGGATGCAGCACGAAGTTCGCGGTGAGGATATCGATGTGGTACTTGTCCCACTTCACGCCCGGAAACTTCTTCGCCATCGCCTCCACGCGTTCGTCCCAATAGGGCATTGTGATGGAGATGCCATTCGACTTGGTCGCCGAGGTCAGGTGCTTCTTCGGCCGCGACTGGGCGAGCTCGAACGCGAACTTGAGGATGCGATCGACGCCGACGCGGGTCATCACCGTCTGCTGCGTCACGAACTCGCGGTCGGTGTCCGGGAACATGCGGCCGCCGACCGAGGAATACTCGCCTTCGGTGTTCTCGCGCACGACCCAGAAATCGATGTCGCCGGGTTTGCGGCCCGCCAGCGGCGACGGCACGCCGGGCATCAGACGCACCGGGCGCAAATTCACATACTGATCGAACTCGCGGCGGAACTTGATCAGCGACCCCCACAGCGAGACGTGATCCGGAATTTTGGCCGGCCAGCCGACCGCACCGAAGTAGATCGCATCATGCTTGCCGATCTTCTCCTTCCAGTCATCCGGCATCATCTGCCCGTGCTTCTCGTAATAGTCCCAGGACGAGAAGTCGAAATGGTCGAAATGCAGGGATACGCCATGTTTCTTGGCGGCAGCCTCCAAAACACGCAGTCCCTCGGGCATCACTTCCTTGCCGATGCCGTCGCCGGGTATGACCGCGATCCGGTATTGTTTCTTGCTCATCGAGAACGTCCCTTTTTGGTCCGGCAACCGCCGTCCTTTTGACCGCACTGCAATGGACCAAACGCGGCGACAGTGCAACGCTGCACTGCAATGTTGACCGTGGCGCGGCCGACCGCCTACTGATTTGATTCCGTTCCCACCGAGTGAGTACATCCCATGGATCTGCATCTGCGTGGCAAGCGCGTCCTGATCACGGGCGCGTCCAAGGGCATCGGCGCAGCCGCCGCCGAGGCATTTGCCGAGGAAGGCGCGCATCTGCTGCTCGCCGCCCGCAACGGCGAGCAGCTCAAGGCGCTGGCGGACCGCTTGCGCTCCGCGCATCAGATCGATGCCGCGACCAGCATCGTGGACCTGCGCAAGGCCGAGGATTTGGCGCGGCTCGCCAGGGAAGCCGCCGACATCGACGTTCTCGTCAACAACGCCGGCGACATCCCGGGCGGCTCGATCGACAAGATCGACGAGGCGACATGGCGGCACGCCTGGGAATTGAAAGTGTTCGGCTACATCAACCTGACGCGGCAGATCTACGCGCAGATGAAGGCGAAGGGGGGCGGCGTGATCGTCAACGACATCGGCGCGGCCGGCGAGAAATTCGACGCGAACTACATTTGCGGCAGCGCCGGCAATGCCGCACTGATGGCCTTCACCCGCGCGCTCGGCGGCAAGAGCCTCGCCGACAACATCCGCGTGGTCGGCATCAACCCCGGCCCGGTCGGGACCGACCGTCACGTCACGCTGCTCAAGACGCGTGCGAAGCACCAGTTTGGCGACGAGAGCCGCTACAAGGAATTCCAGAAGAGCCTGCCGCTCGGCAGGCCTGCGCATGCGCGCGAGATCGGCGATCTCATGGCGTTCCTGGCGTCGGACCGCGCGGGCTACACGTCGGGCGTGATCTACACGGTGGACGGCGGGATCAGCGCGGGATGGGGTTAGTATTTCCGACCTTTTGCAAGAGTAGGAGTAGAATAATTGTCTCAAGAGTTGATCCGTGAAACCGCATGCGCCGTCGTCGACAAGCTGCGGTCCGGCGACGTCTCGCCGCTCGAGCTGCTGGATGTGCTGGAGAAACGCATCAGCGACGTCGACGGCAAGGTCAATGCGCTGCCGACGCTGTGCTTCGATCGCGCGCGGAACAGCGCCAAGGCGCTGATGCAGAAGCCGGCCGGCGCACGCGGGCTGCTCGCAGGCCTGCCGGTGCCCATCAAGGACCTGACCGACGTTGCGGGCGTTCTGACCACGCAGGGCTCGCCGATCTTCAAGGACAATGTGCCCAAACAGTCCGACCTCATGGTGGAGAACCTCGAAGGTAACGGCGCGGTGGTCTACGCCAAGTCCAACACGCCGGAGTTCGGAGCCGGCGCCAACACCTTCAACGAGGTGTTCGGCGCGACCCTCAATCCCTGGGATACATCCAAGTCCGCCGCGGGCTCCTCGGGCGGCGCCGCCGTGGCGCTCGCAACCGGCATGGCCTGGCTCGCGCAGGGCTCCGACATGGGCGGCAGCCTGCGCAGCCCGGCAGCTTTCTGCGGCATCGCCGGCATGCGGCCAAGCATCGGCCGGGTTGCACATACGCCGAAAGCGGCGATCGACCGCAATCTCGGCGTCCTCGGCCCGATGGCGCGCAACGTCGAGGATCTCGCGCTGCTGCTGGATGCCATGAGCGGCGACTACGCGGCCGATCCGCTGTCGCTGCCGGCGCCGGCGACCTCGTTCCTGTCGGCGGCGCGCTCGGGCAACAAGCCGAAGCGCATCGCCTATTCGCCCGATCTCGGCATCACGCCGGTCGATCCCGAGGTCAAGGCGATCACGCGCAAGGCGGCTGAACGCTTCGCGGAAGCCGGCGCGATCGTCGAGGAGGCGCATCCGGACTGGCGCGAGGCGCATGAGTGCTTCCACGTGCTGCGCGCCTTCGACTTCGCCATCAGCAAGGCGCAGTTGCTGCGCACCAAGCGCGACCTGCTCAAGCCCGAAGTGATCTGGAACATCGAGGAGGGTCTCAAGCTCACCGTCGAGCAACTCGAGCGCGCCGAGGCGCAGCGCGTCGGCATGACCGCACGCGCGATCGAGTTCTTCAAGACCTACGATCTGTTGCTGGTGCCGACCACGATCGTGCCGCCCTTCCCGATCGAGCACCGCTATGTCGCCGAATGCGCCGGCAAGAAGTTCGACAATTACGTCGAATGGCTCGGCATCGTCTATGCGATCACGCTGGCCTGCTGCCCATCGCTGTCGCTGCCCTGCGGCTTCACGGCTTCGGGCCTGCCCGTCGGCGTGCAGGTGGTCGGGGCGCCCCGCGCGGATGCGCAGGTGATCGCGGGCGCGAAGGTGCTGGAGGATATTCTGGGCCTGCGCGAAACGACGCCGATCGACCCGAAGGTGAAGAAGTAAGACAATCGGCACGCCACGCACTCGGTGCGCTCCCTCGCCCCGCTCTTGCGGGGAGAGGCGGAGGATCACCTCCCGCTGGTCGCCTCCAGGCTGCGGCTGTACCGCGACATCGCAAAGCAAAAGACAAAATAGATCGCGGCGACGAAGATGTAGACCTCGACCGAGAACTGCTGCCACGCCGGATCGATGATCGCCGTCTTCGCCGTCGTCAGCAGATCGAAGATGCCGATGATCAGCACGAGGCTGGTGTCCTTGAAGAAGGCGATGAAGGTGTTGACCAGCGGCGGAATGACGTGGCGGATCGCCTGCGGCAGCACGATCAGGCGATGCTTGCGCCAGTAGGATAGCCCGAGCGCATCGCCCGCCTCATACTGCCCGCGCGGCACCGCCTGGAGGCCGCCGCGAATGACCTCGGCCAGATAGGCGCCTGCGAACAGGATGATCGCGATCTGCGCGCGCAAGAGCTTGTCGATGTTGAATCCGTTCGGCATGAACAGCGGAAACATCACGCTCGCCATGAAGAGCAGGCTCACCAGCGGTACGCCGCGGATCAATTCGACATAGAGCACGCTGAGCGAGCGGATCGCCGGCAGCCTTGAGCGCCGGCCGAGCGCGACGAGAATCCCGAGCGGGAAGCCGAAGGCCAGACCAAAGGTCGCCAGGATCAGCGTCACCGGCAAGCCGCCCCAGCGGTCCTGAGAAACGAAGGACAGACCGAACACACCGCCCCACATGAGCATGCTGATCAGCGCCAGCGCCCCGATCCAGAGATAGGCCAGCTCGCGCCGCCACAGGGCGCGGCGCGTGGAGAGATAGAACAGCGCGATGAAAACCAGCACCGACAGCGCCGGCCGCCACTGCTCGTCGAACGGATAGGTGCCGAACAGGATGAAGCGATATTTTTCGGGGATGATCGCCCAGCAGGCGCCGACGCCGCGCACCGCCCGGCAAGCGCTGGAATCGTTTGCCGGCGTCAACCAGACCGCATTGGCGATGCCCCATTGCACGAAGCTGAAGATACCCTTGGCAAGCACCGCCAGCAGCACGACCGAGAGGATGCCGTTCGGGATCGACGAGAACAGATTGGCGCGCAGCCAGCGCAGCACCGGGTTTCCGATTTGCGGGCGGCGGGCCGCGCGCGGCACCTCCGGCATGTCGGTGATCGCCGTCATGGTCAGCGCTCCACCAGCGCGATGCGCGAATTGTACCAGTTCATGAAGAAGCTGATGCCGAGGCTGATGGTCAAGAACACCGCCATGATCAGGGCGATCGCCTCGATCGCCTGCCCGGTCTGGTTCAGCGTGGTGTTGGCGATCGAGACCACGTCCTGGTAGCCGATCGCCACTGCCAGCGAAGAGTTCTTGGTCAGGTTGAGATACTGGCTCGTCATCGGCGGCACGATGACGCGCAACGCCTGCGGCAGAATGATCTGCCGCAGCATGAAGCTGCGACGCAGTCCGAGCGCATTGGCGGCATCCCACTGGCCGCGCGGCACCGACTGGATGCCGCTGCGCACGATCTCGGCGATGAAGGCCGAGGTGTAGGTGACGAGCGCGATCAGCAGCGCGAAATATTCCGGCGCGAGCGTCAACCCGCCGACGAAGTTGAAGCCGCGCAACTCCGGCCATTCGATCGCCCAGGGCACGCCGAGCGCCACGGATACTGCCGTCGGCAGCGCGAGGACGAGGCCGACCGCAAAGGGCCAGGCCGGCCGCGGCTTGCCATCGCGCATCTGCTGAGCGACCAGCCATCGCTGGATCAGAAAGTACGCCACAAGCCCGAGCACTGCCGTGCCGAGCACCCAGAGCTGCGGCGCCCCGATCGGGATCGCCGGCAGGATCAGGCCGCGATTGGACAGGAACACGCCCTCAACGGGCCGGAACGCCGCGCGCGCGGCGGGCAGCGTCTGCATCAGCACGTACCAGAACAGCAGCTGGAGCAGCAGCGGGATGTCGCGGAGCGTCTCGACATAGACGGCTGCCAGCCGCGACAACAGCCAGTTGGCCGACAGCCGCGAAATGCCGATCAGCGTCCCCAGAATGGTTGCAAGCACGATGCCGATCACCGCGACGCGCAGCGTGTTGGCGATGCCGACGACGAAGGCCCACAGATACGTGTTTCTCGGATTGTAGGTGAGCAGGCTGTCCGCGATCGGCATGCCGGCCTCGCGGCCCAGAAAGGCAAAACCGGTGGTGATGCGGCGGGCCGACAGGTTGGTGACGGTGTTGGACCAGAGGAAGACGATGACCCCGACTACGATCCCGACCACCAGGACCTGCCAGAACAGGCCTTGCAGTTCGCGGCGCCCGAAGGCGCCTAAGAAGCGGCGGCGCGGCGGCGGTCTTGGAGCGTCCGAAGTCACAGCACAAAAATCCTTCTCAAGACAACGATTTCCGGCGGCGCACGTCAACTGTTGCACCATTCTTCAAATCGTGCAACAAATGTTTCATGGCCGAGCCCGCTAAATCCTCGCCGCTGAGCGAACTGCGCATTGCATTGCCATCGCTCCCGATGCGGCTGCAGGAGGTCGGACGCTTCGTCGCCGCCAATGATTACGACGCCACCACCCGTTCGATGCGCGATCTCGCAGCGGTTGCTGGCGCCGACCCTGCGGCCTTCACGCGGCTTGCGAAGGCGATCGGCTATTCCGGCTGGGACGAATTGCGCGCGGCGCTGACGGAGGCGCGGCGGCCGGCGCAGATAGCGCCCTTCTCCATCCGCGCCAAGGGTCGCCGCCACGGCCCCAATGCCGACGTCACGCTCGTCACCGACAAGCTCGAGGCCGAGGCCGCGGGCCTTCCGCGCATCCCGGTGCCTCCGATCGCGGAAGCGGCCCGCACGCTGCACGACGCAAAGCGGATCTGGATTGCGGGCTACCGAAGTTGCCGTAGCGTCGCGGAATTGCTGAACTACGAGCTGCGGCTGTTCCGTCCCGAACAGGTGCAGATCGTCGGTGCATCGGGCCCCGACGATCTCGATCTCGGCGCGATCCGTCCCGGCGAGATCGTCATCGTCATCGGCTTCATGCCCTATACGCATGCGAGCGTTCGCGTCGCACAGGCCGCTTATCGCGCCGGCGCGAAGCTGATCGCGATCGCCGACAGCGTGACAGCACCGATGGCAGAGGGTGCCGACCACGTGCTGCTGTTCGAGGCCGCCGCCTCGCCCGGCTTCTTCCCGAGTCTGACCGGCGCCATCGCGATCGCGCAGTCGCTCGCCGCGGTGACGTTCTCGCTCGGCGGCACGGCCGCGAAGAAGCGCCTGGAAAGTAGCGAGGCGCGGCTCGCCGCGGCCTCCACCTACGTCTCGGAGAAAGGTTGACCCATGGCCTCTCGCACCAGCCGCGTGCTGCACCGCTCGTTGCGTGAGACGCCGCCCAAGGCGATCGGCGGCGAAGGCGTCTATCTTTTTGCCGAGGACGGACGGCGCGTGATCGACGCCTCCGGCGGGGCTGCGGTCTCCTGCCTCGGCCACCAGCATTCGCGCGTGATCGCGGCGATGGCGAAGCAGGCCTCGACCTTGGCCTATGCGCACACCGCCTTCTTTTCCTCCGAGCCGGCCGAAGCCCTGGCCGAGACGCTTGTCGGCCATGAGCCCGGCGGTCTCGCCTACGCTTATTTCGTCAGCGGCGGCTCCGAGGCGATCGAAGCCAGCATCAAGCTCGCTCGGCAATTTTTCATCGAGCGCGGCGAGCCGCAGCGGCAGCATTTCATCGCGCGGCGCCAGAGCTATCACGGCAACACGCTCGGCGCGCTTGCGGCAGGCGGCAACGCCTGGCGTCGCGCGCCCTATGCGCCGCTGCTCTCCGGCGCTTTCAGCCATGTGACGCCAGCCTTTGCCTATCACGAGAAGCACGATGGCGAGTCCGATGCGCAATTCGTGGCGCGGCTCGCCGCCGAGCTCGAGGCCGAATTCCAGCGGCTCGGCCCTGACACCGTTGCAGCGTTTCTCGCCGAGCCCGTCGTCGGCGCCACCGCCGGTGCGGTAACCGCGCCGGACGGCTACTTCAAGGCGGTACGAGAGATCTGCGACCGGCACGGTGCGCTGCTCATCCTCGACGAGGTCATGTGCGGCATGGGCCGCACCAGCACCACGCACGCATGGGAGCAGGAAGGCATCGCGCCCGACATCCAGGCGATCGCCAAGGGTCTCGGCGGAGGCTACCAGCCGATCGGTGCGATGCTCGCAAGCGGAAGGATCATCGACACCATCCGCGCCGGCTCCGGCGCGTTCCAGCATGGCCACACTTACCTGGCGCATCCCCTCGCCTGCGCAGCCGCGCTCGCGGTGCAGGATGTCATCCGCGAGGACGGTCTTCTCGAGCGCGTCAAGGAGCGCGGCAAGCAGCTCGAACAGCGCCTGATCGACCGCTTCGGCAATCACCGCCATGTCGGCGATATCAGGGGACGCGGGCTGTTCTGGGCGATCGAGCTCGTCGCCGATCGCGCCAGCCGCACCTCATTCGATCCGGCGCTCAAGCTGAACCAGAAGATCAAGGCAGAGGCCTTCGCCAACGGGCTCGGCTGCTATCCCGGCGGCGGCACGGTGGATGGCGTCCGCGGCGACCACGTGCTGCTGGCGCCGCCCTATATCGTTTCGACTGATGAGATCGACCAGATCGTCGACAAGCTCGGCACGGCCGTCGACAACGTGTTGCGTAGTGTCAATCACTGAGGGGAGAGTATCATGATGAGGAAAGTGGTTCTTGCGGCGGGCCTGCTCGCGGCATCTGCGGTGGTCTCGGAGGCAGCGACGCTCGACACGGTGAAGAGCCGCGGCACGCTGATATGCGGCGTCAGCGCCGGCTTTGCCGGGTTCTCCGCGCCGGATTCGCAGGGCAACTACAAGGGACTCGACGTCGACTATTGCCGCGCGCTCGCGGCCGGCGTGCTGGGCGATGCCAGCAAGGTGCGCTACGTCTCGCTGACCGCGCAGAACCGCTTCACCGCGCTGCAATCGGGCGAGATCGACGTGCTCTACCGCAACTCGACGCAGACCTATCTGCGCGGCGTGACATTGGGCCTGCAGCAGGGGCCGATCAATTTCTACGACGGCCAGGGTTTTGTCGTGAAGAAGGACCTCGGCGTAAAGGAGATCAAGGACCTCAAGGGCGCCACCGTCTGCGTCGCGCAGGGCACCACGCACGAGGTTACGCTCGGCGATTACGGCCGCGCCAACGGCATCGACTGGAAGCCGCTGGTGTTCGACCGCGTCGACACCATGTACCAGACCTTCTTCGGCGGCCGCTGCGATGCCATGACCCAGGACGCCTCCGCCCTCGCGGGCGCGGTGACGACCGCAGCGCCAAATCCGGCCGACTACGTCGTGCTGCCTCAGACCATCAGCAAGGAGCCGCTCGGCCCCTTCACCCGCAACGGCGACGAGGTCTGGAGCAACATCATCACCTGGCTGCATTACGGCCTGATCGAGGCCGAAGAGCTCGGCGTGACGCAGGCCAATGTCGACGAGATGGCGAAGTCGCAGACACCCGCGATCCAGCGGCTGCTCGGTGCCTCCGGCGATCTCGGCTCGCGGCTCGGGCTCGACAACAAATGGCTGGTCACGGCGATCAAGGCTACCGGCAATTATGGCGAGATCTATGAGCGCAATGTCGGCAAGGCCAGCCCGCTCAAGCTCGACCGCGGCCTCAACGGCCTCTGGACCAAGGGCGGCTTGATGTACGCGGTGCCGTTCAAGTAGGAAGTTCACCTCTCCCCGCTTGCGGCCGCTTGCGGGGAGAGGACAAAGAGAAACCCCATGCGCATCGCCCTGATCCACGCACTCAAGCATTCCATCGCGCCGATCGAGGCGGCATTCGCGCAGGCGTGGCCAGAGGCGCGGCTGATGAACCTGCTCGACGACAGCCTGTCGGCGGATCTGGCGCGTGACGGCGCGCTCAGCGATGCCATGACCGATCGCTTCCTCGCGCTCGGCGATTATGCGGCAGCAACGGGCGCGGACGGAATCCTGTTCACCTGCTCGGCCTTCGGCCCCTGCATCGAGGCGGTCGCGCAGGCGCATGCGCCGATGCCGGTGCTCAGGCCGAACGAAGCCATGATCGAGCAGGCGGTGACGATGGGCAAAAGGATCGGCCTGCTCTCCACCTTCCCACCGACCCTGGCCTCGATGCCGCCCGAGTTTCCCGCCTCCGTCGAGGTCGTGCCGAAACTTGCCGAAGGCGCACTGGCCGCCCTCGACCGCGGCGACCGCGCCACGCACGACCGGCTGATTGCCGAAGCGTCAAAGGACTTGCGCGGTTGCGACGTCGTCGCGCTGGCGCAGTTCAGCGTCGCGGCAACGGCTCCGCTGGTTGCTGAGACCACCGGCCGCCCCGTCGTGACCACGCCGGACAGCGCAGTACAGAAGCTGATGAAGCTGCTTGCGGCGAAGGCCTAGGCGCGGACCTTTGGCTTCTGACGCGCGCCCCGGATCGCGACCGCGAGCGCTGCCTTCGTTTCGCTGACGAAATCCTCGACCAGCTCCTCGCGCGTGGCATGCGCGGCCTCGCCGGTGAACAGGCCCTGCTCGGCCAGCATCACCACACCGTGCAGTGCCGCCCAGATCTTCAGCGCCTGCCGTTCGCGCAAGAAACCGACGGCCGGCGCTTCCAAAGCTTCGATCACCAGCGCAAAGGTCTCGCGCGTCGCCTCGTGCAGCTCGCTGCCCTTGGCGGCGCATGACACGGTGCGGGACGCGAACATCAAGCGGTAGATACCGTTGCGACGCAGCCCGAAATCGAGCGTCGCCTGCGCCAATCGCGACAGTTTCGATTGCCTGGACGGCTTCGCCATCGCCTCGCGCAGGATCGCGCTGAACTGCCGGAACGCCTCTGCCGTTATCGCCGTGAGGAGCGCCTCGCGATCGGCAAAATGCCGGTATGGCGCCGGCTGCGAGACGCCGAGCTGCTTTGCCAGCGCCTTGATGCTGATCGCCTCGGCCCCACCCTGTTCCGCTTCGCGCAGCGCGGCCTTGATCAGGGCGTCGCGCAGATCGCCATGGTGGTAGGGATTCCCTGGCTTGCGGGCAAGTTGTGAACGCATGTTGCGCCGAGCCTATAAGTTTGCACTTGACAGGGGAAGCCTGCGACGAATGTAATAGCATATAACTTAAGACCAGCGGCAAATGCCGTGGACAAAAGATTGACAAGAGGAACGCGCCGCCTTCCGGGCCAGCGTGCATACGACCGAGGAAGCCGCCATGACAGAGCGACTGAGGGTTCGCGTCGATCCCGACAAATGCCAGGGACACGCACGCTGCAAGGCGCTCGCGCCGGAGCTGTTCGAGCTCGACGAATACGGCAACGCCCATGAAGCCGGCGACGGCACGGTCCCGCCCGGCCTCGAAGACAAGGCCTGGCTTGCCAAATCAAACTGTCCGGAAATCGCAATCGACGTGACCGAAGAGTAGCGCAGCCCCTGCCCGCGCCCCACGTGCCTTTCCCGAACGACCCCCAAGGGATTTCCTGCCATGTCCGACGTCAGCCAGCCCGCCGCCCATCCGCCCGTGACCGACTGGATCCATGATTTCGACCACACCGATCCGCAATGGACGGAGGATCCCTTCCCGATCTGGGACGATTTGCGCGCCGCGAGCCCGATCGTGCACACCGAGCGTTTTCTCGGATGCTACATGCCGACGACCTACGAGGCGGTGCGCGAGATCGCCAACGACACCGAGCATTTCTCCTCACGCCGCATCATCGTCCGCGACGTCCGGCCCGAGGTCGCCAGGAACGCCGCACCGCCGATCACCTCCGATCCGCCCGTGCACAAGCCGGCCAAGCAATTGCTGCTGCCGCCGTTCACGCCGGACGCAATGAAGAGGCTCGAGCCGCGCGTACGCGCCATCTGCAACGAGCTGATCGACGATTTCATCGCCGAAGGCCGGGTAGACGCGGCAGCGCGCTACACCAAGCACATTCCGGTGCGCGCGATCGCCCACATGCTCGGCATTCCCGAGAGCGACAGCGACCTGTTCGTCAACTGGATCCACATGATCCTCGAGCTCGGCATCAAGGACGAGAGCAAGCTGCTCCAGGCCGTGCAGGAGATGAGCGCCTATTTCAGGACACACATCGAGGAACGCAGATCGAGGCCGACCAACGATCTCATCTCCTATCTGATGAATGCCAGGGACAAGGAAGGCCAGCCGCTGGAAGAGTCCCACGTGCTGGGCTCGCTGCGCCTGCTCCTGATCGCCGGCATCGATACCACCTGGAGCGCGATCGGCTCGTCGCTCTGGCATCTCGCCAAGACGCCGGCCGACCGCGAGCGCCTGATCGCCGAGCCGGGCCTGATCCCGACCGCCGTGGAGGAGCTGCTGCGGGCCTACTCGCCGGTGACGATGGCGCGTGAGGTGGTCAAGGAGACCACGATCTCCGGCTGCCCGGTCAAGGCGGGCAACATGGTGCTGCTGTCCTTCCCGGCTGCCAACCGCGATCCCAGCGTGTTTCCGGACGCTGACAAAGTCGTGATCGACCGCCGCGAGAACCGACACGCCGCCTTCGGCCTCGGCATCCATCGCTGCGTCGGTTCCAACCTGGCGCGGATGGAGATGCAGGTTGCGCTGGAGGAATGGCTGAAGCGGATTCCGGACTTCGCCCTCGATCCGGCAGGCACCGTGACCTGGTCGCAGGGCACGGTGAGAGGCCCCCGCCAGTTGCCATTTCTGCTCGGAAAGGCGATGTAGGCCTCTCCAAACAGCGATGCGGAGAGGCCGGACGTGACTGAGCAAGCTACCCAACTGGCCTCCGACCACATTGACATCGCCGACGCCAAGCGCCGTATCAAGGCGATCTTCATCGGATCGATCGGCAATCTCGTCGAATGGTACGATTTCTACGCCTACACGGCGTTTGCACTCTATTTCGCCCCGGCCTTCTTCCCGGGCAACGACCCCGTCGTGCAACAATTGAACGTCGCCGTGGTGTTCGCGGCGACCTTCCTGATGCGCCCGTTGGGCGGCTGGCTGTTCGGCTATATCGCCGACCATTTCGGCCGGCGCATCTCGCTGACGCTGTCGGTCGTCTTCATGTGCTTCGGCTCGCTGATCATTGCGCTGACGCCGACCTATGCGTCGATCGGCTTTGCCGCGCCGGTGATCCTGGCGCTTGCCCGCGTGATCGAAGGCCTGAGCCTCGGCGGCGAATATGGCGCCAGCGCGACCTATCTCAGCGAGGTCGCCGATCCCAAGCACCGCGGCTTCTATTCGAGCTTCCAATACGTCACCCTGATCGGCGGCCAGCTCACCGCGATCATCGTGCTGCTGCTCCTGCAAAAGGTCTTCCTCACGCCCGAAGAACTGAAGGCCTGGGGCTGGCGCATCCCGTTCGCGATCGGCGCGGCGCTCGCGATCTTCGCGGCGGTGATGCGGCGCGGCCTGCACGAGACCGAGGCGTTCGAGGAAGCCAGGAAGGTCGTGAAGCCGACCGGCTCGCTCGCCAATTTGCTGAAATATCCGCGGGAGCTTTTGCTCGTGGTCGGCCTCACCGCCGGCGGCACCGCGGCGTTCTACACCTTCACCACCTACATGCAGACCTTCGTGAAGCTCTCGGTCGGGCTCACCGAGGACCAGACCACTTTCGTGATCTTCGGCACGCTGATCTTCGCGACCATCCTCCAGCCGATCTATGGCGCGATCTCCGACAAGATCGGGCGCAAGCCGCTCTTGATCTTCTTCGGTGTCGCCGGCACGCTCGCGACCGTGCCGCTGCTGATGACGCTGAAGGAGTCGAAGTCGCCCTTCATGGCCTTCATCCTGATCTGCGCCGCATGGCTGTTCGTCGCCGGCTACACCTCGATCAACGCCGTCGTGAAGGCCGAGCTGTTTCCGACCAACGTCCGCGCTCTCGGCGTCGGCCTGCCTTATGCGATCACGGTTTCGATCTTTGGCGGCACCGCTCCCGCGATCGCGCTGTATTTCAAGAGCATCGGGCATGAGGCGTGGTTCTACTACTATCTTGCCGGCATCATCTGCCTGTCGCTGATCATCTATTCCACCATGCGCGACACCAAGCACGCCTCCGCGATGCACCGCCACGAGTAGGTCATGGCCGACGACAACGAGCCGCCCGACAGCAAGCTGACGCGCACCAAGGAGAAATGGGCGCGCGAAGGCCGCTTCCTCACCGGTAGGACCACGCGTCCCGAGGACCAGCGGCTGCCGCCCGGCCAGCATCTCACCAAGGACTGGCCGGTCCTCGATTTGGGGGTCATGCCACCGATTTCGCGCGAGCGCTGGCGGCTCGACGTCTACGGTGCGATCGAGAACCCGGTGTTCTGGACCTTTGCCGAGTTTGCCGCCCAGAAGCAGGTGCAGTTCACCTCCGACATCCACTGCGTCACCACCTGGTCGCGCTACGACAACCAATGGGAAGGGCTTGCGACGCGCGAACTGCTGGCGGCCTGCCAGCCGCGCGACGATGCACGCTTCGTCGTGCTGCATTCCCATGACGGCTACACCACCAACCTCGCGCTGGAAGACTTTGCCGCCGAGGACGCGCTGCTCGCCCATAGCTGGTCCGGCAAGCCGCTGACCGAAGAGCATGGCGGCCCGGTGCGGCTGGTCGTGCCGCATCTGTATTTCTGGAAGAGCGCCAAATGGCTCCAGGCCATCGAGTTCCTGACCGAGGATGCGCCTGGCTTCTGGGAAGTCCGCGGCTATCATAACCGCGGCGATCCCTGGGCCGAACAGCGCTACTCCGACGATTAGAGTTTGGAAACGGGGGGAAAGCCCATGTCGACGGAACGCTTTCAGTTCACGGGTGAAGGCGGCCATCAGCTTTCGGCCGCACTCGAACTGCCGGACGGTGAGCCAGCGGCCTTTGCGCTGTTCGCGCACTGCTTCACCTGCGGCAAGGACACGCTGGCGGCCAAGCGCATCTCGGTCGCGCTCGCAGCCCGAGGCATCGCGGTGCTGCGCTTCGACTTCACGGGGCTCGGCTCCAGCGAGGGGGATTTCGCCAATTCGACGTTCTCCTCCAACGTCGCCGATCTCGTGCGCGCCGCCGATCATCTGCGTAGCGTCCGCAAGGCGCCGTCGATCCTGATCGGTCACAGCCTCGGCGGCGCCGCGGTCCTGGCGGTAGCCGGACAAATCCCCGAAGCCAAGGCAGTTGCGACCATCGCAGCGCCCTCCGATCCCGCGCACGTCACCGGCCTGTTTAGGGAGCATCTCGACAGCATCCGCGCCCAAGGCGAAGTCGAGGTTTCGCTCGCGGGCCGCCCGTTCCGGATCAGGCGCGAATTCCTCGACGACGTCGCCGAGCATGAGCTGATGAAGGACGTCACCGGCCTGCACAAGGCGCTGCTGGTGATGCATTCACCGGTCGACGATACCGTCGGCATCGACAATGCGACCAAGATCTTCGTTACAGCCAGGCACCCCAAGAGCTTCGTCTCGCTCGACCACGCCGATCATCTCCTGACCAAACCGGCCGACGCGCTCTATGCGGCCGATGTGATCGCGGCCTGGGCGAGCCGGTACATCGAGATGGCCAAACCCGCGAAGGCGATGGATCTCCCTGAGGCGCCGCGCCAGGTCGTGGTGCAGGAGACGCGCAAGAGCAAATTCAACCAGATCATCACGGTCGGGCCGCATCATCTGGTGGCGGACGAGCCCGTCGCCGCCGGCGGCGAGGATGCCGGCCCCGGCCCCTATGACTTCCTGCTTACCGGTCTCGGTGCCTGCACATCCATGACCATGCGCCTCTATGCCGAACGCAAGTCGCTGCCGCTCGACCGCGTCACGGTCACGCTGAAGCACTCCAAGATCTACGCCAAGGACTGCGAGGAGTGCGAAACACGCGACGGCATGCTCGACCAGATCGAGCGCGACATCACCATGGACGGCGCGCTCGATGCCGAGCAGCGCAAGAAATTGATGGAGATCGCCGACAAGTGCCCGGTGCACCGGACGCTGACCTCGGAGATCCGCATCGTGACCAAGGCCGTGGACTAGCGCCCTATTGTTTGAGCATGATCTTTTCGGAAAACCGCTTCACACTTTTCCGGATCATGCTCTAGAAGCACGCCGCCATCGTCCGCAGTGCCGCGCTGATCTCGTTCTCGCGCCAGGCCGCAAAGCCGAGCAGCAGGCCGTGATCGCGCGGCCGACCCAACGACAGGCTGGACAAGGCACGCGTTTCGACGCCCGCTTCGACCAGCAGCTTGACCGCCGCCTGATCAGCGCGGCCGCGCTTGAGGCGCGCGACGAGCTGGATGCCGCCCGAGGGGACCTCGACCGAAAGCGCCCCACCAAGATGGCGCTCCAGGCCCTCGACGAGATGATCTCGGCGTGCGTGATAGAGCCGGCGCACGCGGCGCAGATGTGCGAGGAAATGCCCGTCGGCGATGAACTCGGCGAGCGCTTCCTGGATGTGGCTGGAAGCAATCAGCCCGATGTGCCGTTGCGCGATTTCCAGGGTGCCGACCAGCGCCGGCGGCACGACGAGATAGCCAAGCCGGATGTCCGATGTCATCGCCTTCGAGAACGTGCCGACATAGAACACGCGGCCATGGGCATCGAGGCCTTGCAAGGCCGGCACCGGCCGGCTGTCATAGTGGAATTCGCCGTCGTAATCGTCCTCCACAATCCAGGTCTTGCCGGGCCGGCTCAACCTGAGAAACTCGGTGCGGCGGGCCAGCGACATCAGCCGCCCGGTCGGGTGCTGGTGAGATGGTGTCATGAAGATGAGCTTTGGCGTGGCTATTCCGGGCATTCGCTGCATACCCTGCTCGTCCAGCCTCATGCCGGTGACGCGTGCGCCGGACGCAAGGAAGGCAGCCGTGGCGCCGGGATAACCGGGATTCTCGACCCAGACATCATCGCCGGGCGCGATGAGCGACGCCGCGATCAAGGTCAGCGCGGCCTGCGCGCTCGGCAGGATCATGATCTGGTCCGCAGTGGCGTGAACGCCCCTGCTGGTCGCCAGATAATGCGCCAGCGCCTCGCGCAGGCGGGTCCGGTTGACCGGCCCGAGCTCACGCTTGGCCGCGCGCACAGCGCTGCGGCGCAGGCAGCGGGCCCAGACTTCGCTCGGAAACTCCCTGAAATCGCCATGCCCCGGACGCAACGGCTTGAGCGGTGCCTGATAGGACATCGGCCAGTCCGTCTGCTTGAGCTTCGAAGCCCACGGGGAGAGCCGCGGCTTTGCGGAGCGCACGCCGGATACGACTGCCCCCACCCCTTCACCGTGCGCGCCGCCGTCGACCGTCACCACCGCGCGACGGCCATGCGATGCCTCGAGATATCCCTCGGCGGCGAGCTGTTCGAACGCATAGGTGACCGTGTTGCGGGAAACGCCGAGATCGCTCGCCAGCCGGCGGCTCGACGGCAGCGCACGACCCTTGCCGAGACGGCCGGTTGCGATCAGGCCTCGGAGCTGGCTCGTCAACTGAGCCACCAGCCCGTCATCATCGGCCCGCCTCAGGTCGATCAGGGCAGAAATCATGCTTTCCGAAACTGGCACCCTGTTCCTTTCTGATCTGGCACTTTTTCTGGTGCCAATTGAAATGCTATCCGCCGGGCTGGACTGCTTCAAGGATTTTGCGATGAACTCCCTCTCACCCCGCACGGCTGTCGGCCTGTTCCTCATCGTCGTGCTGGCCTGGGGCGTGAACTGGTCGGTGACGAAGCAGCTCGTCCAGTTCCTTCCGCCGCTGTGGACGTCGGCGATCCGAAGCTGGATCGCGCTGGCCGGATTGTTCGTGATCCTCGGACTGAGCAACAATCTGGTGATCCCGGAGCGTCGCGACATTCCTGTGGTCCTGAGCGTCGCGCTGCTGCACATGACGGTGTTCTCGGTCCTGGTTGCGGCCGGCGTGCGCTTCTTGCCCGCGAGCAAGGCCATCGTGCTCGGCTACACCACGCCGCTCTGGGTCGCGATCGCTGCGCCCCTGCTCGGGAAGGATACGCTGACCGCGCCAAAACTTGCCGGCGCCCTGCTCGGGCTGATCGGCCTTGCCGTGATCCTGAACCCGGCATCGATCGACTGGACCAATAGCAACGTCGTGCTCGGCGCCGGCATGGTCATCCTGGCCGCGATGTCCTGGGCCGCGAACATTATCTATATCCGCGCGCATCGCTGGATCGCATCCCCGCTCCAGTTGCTGATTTGGCAGGTACTCGTCGCAACGATCGTGCTGACCGTCAGCGCGACCGTCACGGACGGCCTGCCGCATGCGGAATGGTCGTGGCGGCTCGTCCTGCTGTTCCTGTACTCCGGACTGATCGGGACGGCGCTGGCCTATTGGGCGATGTCGATGGTCAACAAGAGCATCTCGGCGCTGACGACGTCGCTCGGCACCACCGGGACACCGCTCGTCGGCATCGCCAGTGCCGCGATCCTGCTGGGCGAGCCGATCGACATCAGTCTTGCTGTCGCAGCCGGGCTGATCGTCGCCGGTATCGGCCTTGCGACGCTGGGCGACCGGCTGCTGCGCGGTCAGGCGACCGCGAGGGGCTGAACGCGCAAGCTTCCGCGCAGGCCAGCCGTCGTGCCGAGCAGGATGCCGGCAACCGCGACGAACGAGCCCAGCGCCAACGTCGATACGCCTGTGAGCCCCTGCCCGATCGAGCAGCCGAACGCCATCACCCCGCCGATGCCCATCAGCGCGGCCCCACCGGCCGAGCGCAGCATGTGGCGCGGCGAAGAATAGCCTTCGAGATGAAAGCTGCCCGTCGCGAGCGCAGTCACGAGACTGCCGGCGAAGACGCCGCCGACCGTCGCGATACCGAAATTGAGCGTCAGGCCGGTCGAGAGCATGGCGTATTGCAGCGCATCCGCGATCGGCGCGATAAAGGTGAGCGAGGTCACCGGCACGGGATTGAAGTCGTCGGCGCCGAGAAAGCCGGTGACGAACCAGCCGGCGGCGACGAGGACACCGACGATAGCGCCGGCCGCGATCTGGCCCGGCGAACGCCGGAACTTTGGATGCGCGAAAGCAAACAGGATCAGCCCAACGACGATCACGGTCGCGGCCAGCACGCGCGAGACCGCGTCGCCCGGACCGAACGTCACCAGCAACGACGGCAGCGAATTGGCGGCGACAGTGGTTTGCGTAGCCTGAACCAGCGCAATGCGCGCTGGCGCGATCAGCCCCTTGAGGCTCATCTGAGCGGCAATCCCAAGCACGATCACCACCACGAAGGAGCGGAGATTGCCGCGGCCGAGCAGCACCAGCGCACGCGAACCGCAGCCGTTCGACAGCACCATGCCGTAACCGAACAGCAGGCCGCCGAGGAACAGCACCGGAGCGGAAAAGGATTGTTGCAGGTAGATCGACTTGCCGAGATCGACCATACCGCTGCCGGCGAGGAATTGGCTCGCGCCGATCGCAACCGCGATCGCCAGCGCATAAGTGCGCACCAGCCGCCCGTCTCCACCGGCCAGCCAGCCACGCATGCTGCTCATCAGGCAGAAGCCGCTGAGCAGGCCGACGGCGCCATAGATCAGGCCGATGACGAGGCCGGCGAGGATGACGAGTTGGGTGGATTCCATCGGCTGTTCTCAGATCTCTCGTCATTCTCCGTCATTGCGAGCGCAGCGAAGCAATCCAGTCTGTCTCCGCGGATACATTTCTGGATTGCTTCGCTGCGCTCGGAATGACGACGTGTTACGGCTTCAGGATCACGCGATCCCGCGACGAGCCGGCAACCGCGACATACGCCTCCTTGGCGCGCTCCAGCGGATAGACGGCATTCGCCCTGATCGGAAACGGCTTCAGATGGCCGCTCGCAAAGCCGGGGCCGAGATCGCGCAGCACGGCGCCCGTTGCCACCGAGGACAGGCCGAGTGTGTCGATGCCGACATAGGTGTGCTGGCCCCGGTAGAATTCGAGGATGTTGAATTGCACGATGCGGTCAATCGCGGCGATCAGGATCTGGCGGCCGCGAAGTGCGAGCGATTTGTGCGCCGCCTGGAAATAGGGATCGCCGACCGTGTTGAAGACGATGTCGGCGCCCTTGCCGCCGGTCACTTCGCGCACGCGCGTCGCGACATCGGTGACGGAAGCGTCGATCACTTCGATGGGCCCATTGGCATGGCCTTCATAGGCTTCCGCCTTGCGCACCACGCCGATGACGCGCGCGCCCTGCCAGGTCGCGATCTGTACCGCAGCCTGACCGACCTTGCCGTTGACGCCGAACACCAGAACGGTCTCGCCATTCTTCGGCACGCCGGCGCGGCGAAAGCCCTCCATGGCGGTGACGAAAGGCACGCCGATGCCGGCCGCCTCCTCCCAGGACAGCGCCTTCGGCTTCTCCACCACCGCGTCGGCTTCCACAACGAGATGGCTTGCGTGCGTGCCGTCGCGGCGGATGCCGAGATCGCCGGATGAGCCGAACACCTCGCGGCCGATCGTATCGGCCGGCCCATCGATCACCACGCCCGCGTAGTCGCGGCCGGGCGTGCGCGGGAATACGGCATAGGGCATCAGCCCTGTCGCGGCCTTGATGTCGGACGGATTGACGGCGGCGGCCTTCACCTCGATCAGGAGATCGTCTGAACCGCGTGTGAAAGTCTGACGCTCCACCACGGGCGTAAGCGCGGCTGCGTTTTCGGCCTTGGCATTGAGGCGCACGCAGCGCGCCTCAATGGCTTTGCTATCGGCTGGTGACATGGAAAAGACCCGCGATTTCTCGCGGGCCTTGTCGCCCTTACGGATGGTCAAGTCAATCCTTCGGCCGCTTGTCGTAGAGGCGCTTGGCTTTGCCGAGCGAACGCTCCAGCGTGGCCGGCGCGACCACCTGCACCCGGGAGCTGATGCCGATGGTGTTCTTGATGTGGGTCGAGATCCGGTCCGCGTGGTCGACCAGACCCCGGCCGTCCCAGCTCTCCGGCCGCGCTTCGGCAATGATGGTCAGCTCGTCCATGCGGCCTTCGCGGGTCAGCTCCATGATGAAATGCCCGCCGCACCAGTCGGTCGCGAGCAGCACCTCCTCGATCTGGGTGGGGAACAGATTGACGCCACGCAGGATGATCATGTCGTCCGAGCGCCCGGTCACCTTCTCCATGCGCCGCATGCCCGGCCGCGCCGTGCCCGGCAGCAGCCGCGTCAGGTCGCGGGTGCGATAGCGGATCACCGGAAAGGCTTCCTTGGTGAGCGAGGTGAAAACCAACTCGCCTTTCTCGCCGTCGGGAAGCACCGCGCCGGTCTCGGGGTCGATCACCTCGGGATAGAAATGATCCTCCCAGATGTGCAGGCCGTCCTTGGTCTCGATGCATTCCTGCGCGACGCCGGGGCCGATCACCTCGGACAGGCCGTAGATGTCGGTCGCGTCCATGTCGAATGCGTCCTCGATCTCGCCGCGCATCGCATTGGTCCAGGGCTCGGCGCCGAAGATGCCGACCTTGAGCGAGCACTGGCGCGGATCGAGCTTCTGGCGCTTGAACTCGTCGAGGATCGCCAGCATGTAGCTCGGGGTCACCGTGATGATGTCGGGCCGGAAATCGTTGATGAGCTGTACCTGCCGCTCGGTCATGCCCCCGGAGATCGGCACCACGGTGCAGCCGAGTTTCTCCGCGCCATAGTGGACGCCGAGCCCCCCGGTGAAGAGCCCATAGCCATAGGCGTTGTGGATGATCATGCCGGTGCGGCCGCCAGCGGCGCGGATCGAGCGCGCCATCACCGCGGACCAGGTATCGATGTCGGCCTGCGTGTAACCGACAACGATCGGCTTGCCTGTGGTGCCGGAGGAGGCATGTACGCGTACCAGCTTCTCGCGCGGCACTGCGAACATGTTGAAGGGATAGTTGTCGCGGAGATCCGTCTTCACCGTGAACGGGAATTTCGCGAGGTCGGACAGTTCGCGAAAGTCGGACGGGTGCACGCCGGCCTTGTCGAAAGCCTTGCGATAATGCGCGACGTTGTCATAGGCGTGCTTCAGCGACCAGGCCAGCCGCTCCTTCTGGAGCGCCATGATCTCGTCGCGCGAGGCGCGCTCGTGCGCGTCCGTCTCGGCGCTATAGGCGTCGCCACCTGCCTTGAGCCTCGTCAGAGCCATCCTGGTTTCCCCACATTGATCTGTTCTTTTCTTTATTCGTCGTGTGCCGGCAGCCAATTGCCGGGAATGACGCGCGAATGTCCGCGGAATTCCGCGATGACGGTATCGCCGGCGGTGACGCGCACGTCGTAGATGCCGGAGCGGCCGCTCCGAGTAATCTCTCTTGCTCTCGCAACGAGGCGGTCGCCGAGCTTGCCCGGCTTGATGAAGGTGATCTGGCCCTGGGCCGCGACGACGCGGTCGTTGTGCGAGTTGCAGGCAAAGGCGAAAGCGGAATCGGCCAGCGTGAAGATGAAGCCGCCATGAGCGATGCGCTGGCCATTGACCATGTCCGGCCGGACCGTCATTGCGAGCGTTGCAAGGCCTGGGCCGATCTCGACGATCTCCATCCCGAGGCCCTTGGAAGCATCGTCCTCCGCCCACATCGCGTCGGCGCAGGCACGGGCAACATCCTCAGGCGACAGGGCGGCTTTGACGTTCACGCGCTTCTCCCGGCCAATGGCTTGCTCATGATGTTGTTCTGGTTGGCTCGCACTGTCAAACGTGGTCGTAATCGACGACGACCCGCGCCGACGAAGGCTTTGCCTGGCAGGTCAGGACGAAACCGGCCTTCAGCTCCCAGGGTTCCAGCGAATAGTTGATGTCCATCGGTGCCTCGCCCTCGACCAGTTTTGCCCGGCAGGTCGAGCACATGCCGCCCTTGCAGGCGAAGGGCAGATCGACGCCGGCGCGAAGCGCGGCATCGAGGATGGCCTCGTCCTCGGCGACCGGCACGTCGCGGCGCTTGCCGTCGATGATCAGCGATGCGATCGCCTTCGGCGGCGCATCCGGGGCGACGGCCTTCTTCGGCCGCGGCTTGCCGCCGAACTCGGAGACGAAGCGCTCGACGTGGATGCGCTCGTCCGCGATGCCGAGATCGCGGCAGGTCGCCTCGATGTCCTCGCTCATGCCGGACGGACCACAGATGAAGACGTGATCGACGCTTGCCGCCGGCACCAGCGAGCGCAGCAGCACCCTCACCTTGTCGCCGTCGAGCCGGCCATGCAGGATCGGGATGTCCTGCTCTTCACCGGAGATGACGTGAAAGATCGAGAGGCGGTCGATGAAGCGATCCTTGAGCTCCTCGAGTGCTTCGAGGAACATGATGTTGTCGGTCGCGCGGTTGCCGTAGAACAGGAAGAAGCGGCTGTCCGGCTCGCGTGCGAGGATGCCCTTGACGATCGACAGGATCGGCGTGATGCCTGAACCTGCGGCAAAGCCGACATGGATCCGCCCCGTATCGGCCGGCGCGACCACGCCGAAGCGGCCGGTCGGCGTCATCACGTCGAGTTCGTCGCCGCATTTGAGTTCATCGGCGGCCCAGCTCGAAAACGCGCCGCCGTCGATCTTCTTCACAGCGATGCGGATTTCACCGTCATCGGGACCGGAGCAGATCGAATAGGAGCGGCGCACTTCCTCGCCATCGAGCATGGTCCGGAGCGTGAGATACTGGCCGGGGTTGAAAGCATAGTCATCGGAGAGTTCGCGCGGGATCGCGAAGGTCATCGAGACGGCGTCGGACGCCTCGCGGCGGAGATCGCTGACGGCCAGACGATGGAAGCGGGGGGCGGCTGCGGACATCATGGACACCCTACATCGGCCTCACCGCCGTCATTGCGAGGAGCTCTTGCGACGAAGCAATCCAGACTGCTTCCGCGGAGACAGTCTGGATTGCTTCGCTGCGTTCGCAATGACAATGTGGCTGGCATCTCGTTCAACTCAATGACACTTGAAGTAATCGAAGGGCTCGCGACAGGCATTGCAGCGCCACAGCGCCTTGCAGGAAGTCGAGCCGAATTCGGACAACAGTTCGGTATTGTCCGAGCCACATTGCGGGCAAGCGACGGCCTGTTCGCCGAACAGCGCGCGGCGCGAGCTGGAGGCCTGCGGCGGGGCGATGCCGTAGGCACGCAGCTTCTGCCGACCCTCATCGCTCATCCAGTCGGTGGTCCAGGCAGGCGACAGCACCGTGCGCACCTTTGAGCCGCGGAATCCGGCGCGCTCCAACGCGACCTCGATCTCCAGCGCGATCATGTTCATGGCCGGACATCCCGAATAGGTCGGCGTGATCGCGACCTCGACATGATCGCCGTCGAGAACGACGTCTCTGAGCACGCCGAGATCGGCGATGCTCAGCACCGGAATTTCGGGATCGACAACGCTGGCCGCGGCGTCCCAGGCACGCTGGCGCAGCTCGCTATCGCGTTCCAGCACCGTCACCATGCCAGCCCCGGGAAAGTGCGCTGCATCGACTGCAGCTCGGACAGGAGATGGCCGAGATGTTCGCTGTGCCGGCCCACGCGGCCGCCCTGCTGCATCCAGTCGTTCTGCGGCAGCTCAAGCGTGGCCTCGCTGACGACATCGGAGAGCATCTTCAGCCAGCGGCCGCGCAGAACACCCGGATCGACGGCGATACCCGCATGGATCAAGGCGCGTTCGCCATCGTCGACGGCAAACATCTCGCCGGTGAACGCCCAGAGATGATCGATCGCGGCCTGCGCACGGGCATGGCTCTCCTCGGTGCCGTCGCCGAGACGGATGATCCACTCCGAGGCGTGCCGCAGGTGATAGGCACTCTCCTTCTCCGACTTCGCGGCAATCGCCGCGAGCGTCGTGTCGCGCGATGTCATCATCGCGCGCCAATAGAGGTCGGCGAAAGCGGAATAGAAGAACTGCCGCACCAGCGTCTGGGCGAAGTCGCCGTTCGGCTGCTCGACCAGCAGCAGATTGCGGTACTGCCTGACATCGCGCAGGTAGGCGAGCTTGTCCTCGTCGTTGTCGTTGCCTTCAGCCTTGGCGGCGTAGGTGTAGAGCTCGCGCGCCTGGCCGATGAGATCGAGCGCGATGTTGGAGAGCGCCATGTCCTCTTCCATCATCGGCGCATGCCCGCACCATTCGGACAGCCGATGACCGAGGATCAACGCATCGTCGGCGCGGCGCAGCGCATAGAGCACCAGCGGTGTTTCGGAGACCTGGATGTTGGCGACAGGCATCACATGTGCCCCACTTCTTCCGGCACCTCATAGAACGTCGGATGCCGGTAGATCTTCGATTCCGCCGGCTCGAACATCATCCCCTTCTCGGCGGGATCGCTGGCGGTGATCGCGGTCGACGGCACGACCCAGATCGACAGGCCCTCGCCGCGGCGGGTGTAGATGTCGCGGGCGGCCTGGAGCGCCATGGTGGCGTCGCTGGCATGCAGGGAGCCAACATGCTTGTGCGCAAGCCCGTTGCGGCTGCGAATGAAGACTTCCCACAGCGGCGTGTTCGGCGTGGTCATCGTGATCTCCCTATTCCGCAGCTTGTGCGGTCTGACGCTGCGCGCGCTTTGCGGCATAGGCAGCGGCAGCCTCGCGCACCCAGGCGCCCTCGTCGTGCGACTTGCGGCGCGCGGCCATGCGGTCGCGGTTGCAAGGTCCGTTGCCGGCAAGCACCTGCTTGAATTCGGTCCAGTCGATCGCGCTGTAGCGCCAGTGCCCGTCTGCGTCCTGCGTCATGCCGGGATCGGGAATGGTGAGGCCGAGATATTGCGCCTGCGGCACGGTGGCATCGACGAATTTCTGACGCAGCTCGTCATTGGAGAAGCGCTTGATCTTCCACTTCGTCGAGGTGTCGCTATGCTGGCTGGTGGCATCGGGCGGGCCGAACATCATCAGCACCGGCCACCACCACCGATCCAGCGCATCCTGCGCCATCGCCTTCTGCTCGTCCGACCCGCGGCACAGCGTCAGCATGATCTCGTAGCCCTGGCGCTGGTGGAACGATTCCTCCTTGCAGACGCGGATCATCGCGCGCGCATAGGGACCGTAGGAGCAGCGGCACAGCGGGATCTGGTTCATGATCGCGGCGCCGTCCACCAGCCAGCCGATGGTGCCGATGTCGGCCCAGGTCAGCGTCGGATAGTTGAAGATGGACGAGTACTTGGCCTTTCCGGCAAGCATCGCATCGACCAGTTCCTCGCGCGAGGCGCCAAGCGTCTCCGCGGCGGCATAAAGATAAAGCCCGTGGCCGCACTCGTCCTGCACCTTGGCGAGCAGCGCCGCCTTGCGGCGCAGCGTCGGCGCGCGCGTGATCCAGTTGCCTTCGGGCAGCATGCCGACGATTTCGGAATGGGCGTGCTGGGAGATCTGACGGGTGAGCGTCTTGCGATAGGCCGCCGGCATCCAGTCGTTCGGCTCGATGCGCTCCTCGGCGTCGATGCGGGCCTGGAACTGGGCCGCCTTGGCTACGTCCTCGAGGCTGCGGTCATCCGCCTCGGCCGTGTTCAGCGCCTGGGTATACATGCGCATCCTCCCGTTTTATTGAGAGGCAATATATAACAAGAATTATCTCATGCAAGATATTTCTGTAACATGTCGATCAGGCCTCGAATCTGCGTTCCAGAAGCTTCCGGGCCGGCGGCAATGGCCCTCTTTCGTTGGTTCCATGGCCATCAAGCCATTGTTCGGACGGGGCAAGCAGCGCGCGATACATCTCGCCGCAGAGTTCGCGTGCAGCCCGCCCCGGCCAGTCCGGCGGCAGCAGGCTCTGGGGCAGCAGGGGATCGCGCAGCACGACACGGCGATAATAGTGGATCAGGAGAATGCGCGCGGTGAACGCGTCGGCCCCGGACAAATTCGTGCCGCGCGCGAGCGCGCCGCGCAGCGGCTCGAACGTCTTCATGAATTTCAGATAGGCGTCCGCGGTACGGTCGAGCGGCCAGCTTTGGCTGAGCAGACGGCGGCCGCTGTCATCCTCGGCCGAGACTTCCAGCCGGATCGCGCCCGCGGCCTCGTCCGGCACCGGCACGCCCGACGGCGCAACCCACACACCAGGCAGCGGGCTGCCGAAGCCGGCGTTGCGCAGCGCCTCGCGCGAGGCGTCGCGATCCTCGCCATTGCCGATCAGTAGCAGCTCGAAGCGTCCGGTCCAGTCAGATGGCGGCGGATCGTAGATGTGACGTGTGGCGGCCGCGAAGGTCTGCTGCCCCTTATCGGCCAGGCGATAGAAGCTGTTGCGGCCGACCTTTTCGCGCGTCAGCCAGCCATCGGCTGCGAGCCGGGACATCGCCGTGCGCACCACGCCGCTGTCGATGGCCAGACTCTCGAAGAATTCCAGCAGCGTGCCGAGCCACACCGAGCCGCCGCGCGGCACGATGGCGTCGCCGAACACGGTGATGACGATGGAGCCGGTGCGCGACGGCTCGCGCTTGAGCTGGTCGATGATGCGGGACAACGGATGCGCCATGCGCGAGGCATAGCGCGTTTGGTGCTGGCGCGACAATGGACGGGAGCGACGCTGTTGCTCTCCCCCTCCCCGTTGTCACGGGGCGAGGTGAGGACGTGCACTACCGATGCGGGTCGGGATAGGCCAGGCTGCGCCAGCCGCTGCGGTCGAAGGGCCGCCACTGGCCTTCCTTCTGCGCGAGGCGATCGGCGACCGCATAGACCGCGGCCGGATGATGACCCATGCCGCAATGGCTGCTCTCGATCTCGATGCTCTCGGTCTGCGCGCCCGCCTTCTCCATGCAGCCCTGCCAGGCGCAGACGCCATCGGTGCGGCTGAAGATCGCGGTGGTCGGCACCGGCGGCGGCACGGCGAGCTCGCCGCCGAACTGCGGATCGACCTCGTCGGACTTCCGCCCGCTCGCCCATTCATAGACGCGCCAGGCATTGGTGGAATGGGGATTGCCCGCAAACGGGCTGCCGAGCGTGATCACCTGGCGCACGCGCTCCGGCATCATCTTGGCGAGCTGGCGCGCGTAGAGGCCGCCGAGGCTCCAGCCCACCAGACTGATCTTGCGGCCATGGGTATCGCTGAGCTCCTGGACCAGATCGACCATCGCGTGCTGCACGCCCTCGCGCAGGCCATAGTTGCGGCCCTGGCGCCAGCCGCTCACCGCATAGCCCTTGCCCGCCAGAAACGTGCGCAGTGCGCGTGTGGACGTGTCGGAGGCCACAAGGCCCGGCAGCACCAGCACCGGATGCCCATCGCCGCGCGACGCAAGGCTCAGCAGCGGCAGTGAGCCGAGGAATGCACCGAACTCGTGGATCGCGCGCCCTTCCAGGAACATCAGAGTACGGGACGGCGGACGCAGCGTCTGGGCAGTAGCGGTCATCAATGGTCCCTCGGAAGAATTGCTGAAAAGGTCACCGGCTGCGATGCCGGCAAATGGGTTGAATTCCAACACGCCGGCTTCTCGAACGTTCCGCAGCGCAACATGAATCAGCTAGGGCGCCGGTTCCCGACATTCAAGCGGGTGAAGCCAAAGGCCACAATAGGCCGGCGCGTGAATGCCAACGTGCGTGACGCAAAAGTCACAACAATCGAAGCAGGAATTCTACGGAGTAGAGCGCAAGACCAGCGAGCCCGCCGATCAGCGAACCGTTGAAGCGGATGTATTGCAGGTCGCGGCCAATGTTGATCTCGATCAGCGAAATCAGCTGCGCCATGTCCCACGCCTTGACCTGGTCGGAGATGAAGGTCGAGACGCCACTCTTCTGGTCCGCGACGAAACTGCGCAGCACCGCCACCAGGCCCTTGTTGATCTCGCCGCGCAGCTCGGCATCGCCGGCGAGCGCTTCGCCGGCGGCGACGAACATGCCGGCGAGATGATGCTGCAATACCTGCGTCTCGCCGCTCGCGCTTCGCTCGATGAAGGACCGCGTGTTGGCCCAGACCGTGCGGGCGAGATCGGCAAGCTCGGGCCGTGCGAGCAGGTCGCGCTTCAGGCCGTCGATGCGTTCGACATAGGCCTGGTCGGTGCCGAGCCGGTCGACGAAGCTCAGCACCATGCGGTCGAACTCACTCCGGAACGGATGTTTGGGATCGCTGCGCACCTCATTGAAGAAGGCGGTCGCCGACGCAACGATCTTGTTCACCAGAAACTTGTCGGCACGATAGAGCCTGAGCAGGGTCGGCAACTCCGCGCGCACCTTGTCGCGGATTATCGCCATCGTCTCCTTCTGGTTCAGCGTCTCGTGCATCACGCGCAGGAGATCGTCGAACAGGATCTGGTGCCGCCCCTCCGCAACAAAGCCGCGCAACGTGCCGGCCGCGAGCGGCGCCAGGTCGATCGCCTGGAGCTGCGAGGACATGCGGCGGATGATGAAGGTCATCAGGCCGGAGGTCTCGGTCGCGGAGAAGGCCTCGGGCAGCAGGCGCAACGCAAAGCGCGCCAGGTCGTCACTGCGCTTGCGATCGCGCAGCCAGTCCGCAACGAACGAGCCGAAGTCGATCTCCTGCAGCTTGGCCTCGACGGGACCGGCCTCGAGGAAATGCACCTGGATGAATTCGCCGAGCTTGTCGGCGATGCGGGCCTGGTTGCTCTGGATGATCGCGGTGTGCGGGATCGGCAGGCCAAGCGGACGCTTGAACAGCGCGACCACGGCATACCAGTCGGCGAGCCCGCCAATGGTCGCAGCTTCCGCGAAGGCGGCGATGAAGCCGAATACGGGATGCACGGGGAGAAGCCATTTCGCGACGACGAACAGCAGAAGCGTCGAGGCCAGCACCAGCGTAGCCAGCGCCTTCACTCGGCGCAGTTCGGCCGCGCGTTCGGCATCGCCGGGGGAGTCGAAGGAGAAGCTGCCCGATGGAGTCATGACTGCATCACAGTACCCGTCATTGCAGGCGAAGCGAAGCAATCCAGAATCGTTCCGCAGAAAGAGTCCGGATGGCTTCGCTTCGTTTGCAATGACGGCAAGGCAAAAAACAAGGCCCGCCGAAGCGGGCCTCAAATTCAGTTTCTCGTCCAGACAGATCAGGCGGTCTTGTTGTAGACCTTGGCAAAATTGTCCTGAGCGGACTTCGCACCGTTGGTGGCGAGCTTGCCGAGATAGTCGGTGGTCGCCTTGGCGCGCGAGACGAAGGCTTCGCCGCGTGCACGGAGCAGGCTGGACTGGATCTCGACGGCTTCGCTGAACGACTTGGCGGACGCCAGCTTGTCGATGCCCGAGAAGAACGCCTCGGCGTCCTCAAAGATCGCCTGCTGGATGTTGCGGCTGATCTTGCCGGCTTCAGTGACGGACTCGGTCACCGCGTTCTCGACGGCGGCGGTCACGCGCTCGGAGCCAGCGAACACTTCGGCAGCACGATCCTTGGCGGTGCTGGCGGACTTCTTGACGAATTCGCGGGCAGCCTCGGGAACTTCCAGGTTCTGGATGTTCTTGAAAGCGTCTTTGAAGCCCTCGAAAGCGGTGTTGGTTTCGGTGGTCATGGGGTTTTCTCCATCCTCATTGGTTGAGCTATGGGCTCACCCCGTCCTCATTGGCCCGGGGCACTGCTTATATGGCATAGTTAATTGTGCGATGCAATATTCATATTGCGCTGCGATATCACGAAATCGTGAACAGCCTTCAGGGTAGGCAATATGGTGCCTTCGTAGCCAGTCGGGCCCCGCTGGGAACCTAGTGCTGGACGGCGCCCGGAAGCCCATAGGCTTCCATCTGTGCCTGGACCTGCGCAATGTTGTGGCCGAGCACGACGATGTCGTGCGTCTTGCCGTCGACGTCCCGGACGTGGTCGCGCAGCAGCGCCTCGGCCTTGAAGCCGAGGCTTTCGAACACGGCAATCGCCGCCTGCTGGTCGACCGTCATCTGGACCGAGAGCTTTTCGAGGCCGGCGCCGAGCGCGAGCGCAAAGGTCTCCTGCGACAACGCCCGCCCCACCCCCTTCCCGCGCACGTCGAGCGAGACGACCATCCGGATCTCGCCGACATGGGGCGACCAGGAGTGAGGATCGCGCACCAGCGTGCCGCAGCCGACGACCTTGCCGTCCTTCACCGCGAGCAGGCTCGTGATCGCGCCGCGCTCGATCTCCTTGACCCAGGCCGAGAGCACTTTTGGCTCGCTGATGTTGCGAGGCAGGAAAAGGAGATCGTGGGTCGGCAGGCCCTTGCCGAAGGCGAGCACGGCGGCCTCGTCCGCGGGCGACATCAGGCGGATCTCGATATCTCCGGCATCGGTCTTGACGTGACGCGGATAGGAACGCTGCTCGCTCATGTCGATCTCTTCCCAAGCCAGGAATCCAGTTTCGGCCACAGCCGCTTCACCGCATTGGCGCCGGCGACGAGCGAGACGTGACCGCCCTTCAGCATCACCTCTTCCTTGTCCCCGGATCCGATCTTGGCGATCAGGTGCTTTGCGGCGTCATAGGGCACGATGTGGTCGTGCTCGGCGACCGCATGCAGGAACGGCACCTTGATGTTCGCGAGCTTCGCCGCGCGGCCGCCAACCGACATGGTGTCGTTGAACAGCTTGTTGTCCCACATCAGGTCCTTGGTGATCGTACGAAAATATTCGCCAGCCAGCGGCAGCGTGTCGGTCGCCCAGCGGTCGAACATCCGGTAGGATTTGACGAACTCGTCGTTCCAGATGTTTTCCCAGAGCTGGATCTGGCTCACCGCGCGCGAGGCCGGGCGCAGCATCTCGAACGACGACAGGATCATCTCCGGCGGCACGTTGCCGACGCTGTCGACGAGGCGGTCGACGTCGAAATAACGGCGGTCGGAGAAATTCGAGAACAGCTTCATCTCGCGGAAGTCGATCGGCGTGGTGAAGCAGATCAAATTCTTCATCGGCCCGTCCATGAAGATCGAGCCGTAGAGCAACGACAGCACGCCACCGAAGCAGTAACCGATCACGGAGACGTCCTGCTCGCCGGAATCCTGCTGCACGCGGCGGACGCAGTCCGGGATGAAGTCGAGGACATAGTCTTCCATCCGCAGGCTCTTCTCCTCCGGCCGCGGCGCGCTCCAGTCCAGCATGTAGACGTCGTAGCCGCGCTTCAAGAGGAACTCGATGAAGCTCTGGCCCGGCACGAGGTCGAGAATGTAGCCGCGGTTGGTGGTCGCCATCACGATCAGCACCGGCACGCGGTAGATCTCGTCCGACATCGGCCGGTAGTGATAGAGGCTCATCGTGCCGCGCGAATGCAGCACGTCCTTCGGCGTCGAGCCGAGGGTGGGCCCGGAGGTCGAAAAATATTCGACGCCCTTGATGCTGCGCTGGATCGCGCGCTGCACCTCGGACTGGATGCGCTCCGGGATCGACGCCAAATCAAGTCCCGCCGGCGCGTTCATGTCTGCCCTCCGTTTTCCGAGGGCGGACGCTTCGTCCGCGGCGGCTTCGGCGCCCCGTCGAGGCCTTGCGAGATGCCGGAACTCGCCGCCATCTGGCTCAGCATCGACTTCATCTCGCCGACCTGGGCTTCGATGGATTGCAGCCGTTCCGCAAGGGCCGTGACCTGCTCCCGGCTCGGCAGGTTCATCGAGACCAGATACTTCTCCATGAGCTCGCCAAGCTGCTTCTGAGCACCTGCAGCAACGCCGCCGGCCCGGTTCATGGCTTGTGAAAACTCGGGCGACGACATGGCCTGGTTGGCGAAGGAGTTGAAGCCCTTCTCCATCTCGCCCATCATCTTCTGCCACATGGCGACCGGGTCGTTGGTCTTGTCGGTCATCGGCGTCCTCCTGAAATCGAGAGCTTCGACGCCCTTCTTTTTCCGTCATACCACACCGTTGCGAGGTGCCGGTCAACCGGCAAGCGGCGGCGCGGTGTCGCGCATGCTTCATTGCGGCGGGAAACCGTGCGATACACAATCGATCAAAAGCCGAGGGAACGCATCCGTGACCGCCCATCAGCCGCCCCAGACCGTCCGCGCCAATGGCATCGATATCTGCTACGAGATTTTCGGCAACGACAATGCCGAGCCGCTGCTGCTGATCATGGGGCTGGGCGCCCAGATGATCCACTGGGACGATGCGTTCTGCGAGCAGCTCGCCGCGCATGGCTTTCGCGTGATCCGCTTCGACAACCGCGACATCGGCAAGTCGAGCCACCTCACCGGCGGCAAGCGCCTGACGCCGCTCGAGCTGTTGAAGCTGCGCTTCCTCAAGATTCCCGTCGCGGCAACCTACAAGCTGATCGACATGGCGAAAGACACGGTCGGGCTGATGGATGCACTTGGCATCAAGTCGGCGCATCTGGTCGGCGCCTCGATGGGCGGCATGATCGCGCAGGAGGTGACACTGTCGTTTCCCGAGCGCGTGCGCTCGCTGACCTCGATCATGTCGACGACGGGCAATCCGCGCGTGCCGCCGCCGACACGCGAGGCCGCCGCGATGCTGATGGCGCCGCCGCCGCGCAGCAAGGAGGAGTTCATCGTCCGCTACGGCCAGACCTGGAACATCTTGCGCGCCGGGTCCTTCCCGGACGAGGAGGCGCTCGACCCCGGCCGTGCCGAACGCGTGTTCGCGCGCGGGCTCAATCCCGCCGGCGTCGGCCGGCAGCTCCGCGCGGTGCTCGCCTCCGGCAGCCGCAAGGAGCGGCTGCATGGCGTGAAGACGCCGACGCTGGTGATCCACGGCACGGTCGATCCCCTGGTCCATCCCGAAGGCGGCAAGGACACGGCAGCATCAATTCCCGGCGCAAAGCTATTGATGATCGAAGGCATGGGCCACGCGCTGCCGATGCGCTTCTGGCCCGAGATCATCGGTGCCATCGACAAGCACGCGCATGGTGCGGCAGCGCAGGCGGCGTAGACCGGCGGAGGTCTCCTCGCGGTGACCATGTGAGCTTCCGGTTACTCTCTTAACGCAGGCCGGC
Source organism: Bradyrhizobium sp. Bra78 (assembly GCF_024519855.1). Lineage (NCBI taxonomy): Bacteria > Pseudomonadati > Pseudomonadota > Alphaproteobacteria > Hyphomicrobiales > Nitrobacteraceae > Bradyrhizobium > Bradyrhizobium sp. Bra78. The sequence goes on from NZ_JALJRE010000003.1 coordinate 680,316, forward strand.
ACGAAAGCTATACAGGCCTCCCTCAATCGCAAGACAGAGGCCGCGGCCTCTCGGAGCTCACATGCGTCTCATCGTCCGGTCCGTCGCAATGATTGCGGCTTCCATTCTCATGCTGTCCCTCGGCAACGGCGCCGCGATCGCCGCCAGCGCGCAGGAAGAAGCCAACCGCGCCGCCGTGCTTGCCTTCTACGAGAAGGGCCTCAACCAGAAGGACGCCGATGCAGCCCTCGCCTATGTCGGCGACCGCTACGTCCAGCACAATCCGAACGCGGCCGACGGTCCGGACGGCTTCCGAAAGTTCATCGGCTTCCTGCGCGAGAAATTCCCGAACTCGCACAGCGAGATCAAGCGCAGCTTCGTGGATGGCGACTACGTCATCCTGCACGTTCACGCGGTTCGCGAACCCGGCACCAGGGGCAATGCGATTGTCGACATCTTCAAGCTGGAGAACGGCAAGATCGTGGAACACTGGGACGTCGTCCAGGCCGTCCCCGAAATTCCCGCCAACAGCAACACGATGTTCTGACGGATCGAACTGGGGACTGCGCAGGCGGCCTAGCTCTTTTTCGCCATCCAGATCACATGACGCGCGCCGCCACCCCTGCCGGTGGCGCGGATATTGACCTCGTTGACGTCGAAGCCGGCGCTTCCAAGCCGCTTGGTGAATGCAGGGTTGGGCCCAGAGGACCAGACGGCCAGCACCCCGCCCGGCCGCAGCGCGGTCTTCGCCGCCTTCAATCCGCTCGCACTATAGAGCGCGTCATTGCCCTTGCGGGTCAGTCCCTCCGGCCCATTGTCGACGTCGAGGAGAATCGCGTCGAAGGTCGAGCGTTGCGCCCGGATGATTTCACCGACGTCGGTCTCCCGGATGCTCACCCGGGGATCATCGAGGCTATCGCCAAAAACCTGCGCCATCGGGCCTCGCGCCCAGGCGACCACCGCCGGCACGAGCTCGGACACCACGATCTTCGCCTTGCCTCCCAGCACGGCGAGCGCCGCGCGCAGCGTAAAACCCATGCCGAGGCCGCCGATGAGAACGACAGGTTTTGCGACCATCTCGATCTGCTTCGCCGCAAGCGTCGCGAGTGCGGCTTCCGAGCCCGACAGTCGGTTGTTCATCAGCTCGTTGGTGCCGAGCTTGATGGAAAACTCCTTGCCGCGCCGCATCAGGCGGAGCTCCTCGTCGGAGCCGGGGATTTTCGCGGTATCGATCTTTTCCCAGGGAATCATGCGAGAGCTTTAGCACGGTCGGACCAACAATCACCCTCCCGCCCAGACGTCCAGCACATACCGGTTCGTCGCGCCCATCTCCTCGATCCAGCGCGCAGCCGCCACGGCGTCGCTGCCGCTCTTCTCGCGGTGGATCGCGACGAGGGCCGCCTTCACGTCGGGCTCCATCCTGCTGCCGTCGCCGCAGACATAGACGATGGCGCCCTGCTCGATCAGCGGCCAGACCTTGTCCTTCTGCGCGGCGAGCACATGCTGCACGTAGGTCTTTGGTCCATCCGCGCGCGAGAAGGCCGTGAACAGCTCGGTGACGCCATCGGCCGCGAACGCCTTCAGCTCGTCCGCGTAGAGAAAATCCTGATCAGGATGGCGGCAGCCGAAGAACAGCATGGCCGGGCCGAGCGTGGCGCCCTTCGCCTTGCGCGCGGCGCGCTCCTGGAGGAAGCCGCGGAACGGCGCCAGTCCCGTGCCCGGGCCGATCATGACGATCGGCACGGACGAATCATCCGGGAGCCGGAAGCCGGCCTTGGTCTCGCGCACGGTGGCGTAGATCGCATCGCCCGCGCGCCTGTTGGCGAGATAGTTCGAGCAGATGCCCTTGTAAGTGCCGCGCCCGGAGGCGGCCGGCCCCTCGACCACGCCGACGGTGACGCTGCAACGTAACGCGTCGACCGACGGAGAGGACGAGATCGAGTAGTAGCGCGGCGCCAGCAGCGAGAGCATCTCCAGATAGACGTGGAACGGCAATTCGCAGGCCGGGTATTCGAGCAGCAGGTCGACCACCGATTTGCGTCTCGCCAGAATCTCGGTTCGGTAGCGCTCGGCCGCCTCTGCTTCCTCACCGACGAAGGCCAGCAGCTTCGGCTTGGTGACCGGACAGCGGGTGTGCTCGGCCATGATCTGGATCTGCTTTCGTGTCGCCACCTGCTGCAGCTCGACGAACTCGCTGAGCAGGCGGCCGACCGACACGGCATCGCCGACCGGCAATTGCGCACGGCGGCCCTCAGTGACGCGAAGCCTGATCTGGTCTGCCGGCAGGAAGCCGAAGCGGCGGGCGACCGAATCCACCAGTGTCGGGTCATTGCGCGGAACGACACTCAAATGATCACCGACGCGGTAGGTGATGTTGGACGGCAGCTGCACCTCGATGTGACGCGTCGAACGCTCGGACGGATTGGACCCACCTCTGTTCTGCAGCTCGTCATTGACCAGCACCTTCATCGCCACCGCGCCGCCCTGGGCTACGATGGTGTTGACCGCGGTCACCGCCACCGGCTCGATCGCGTAGAGCGGATCGTCCTCGGCGGTGCGGGTGAAATTCCAGTCGATGCCGAATTCCCTGGTCGCGACCTGCGCGGCCGCCGGGAACCATTTCTGGAACTGGCCATCGAGATCGCTGCGCGCATCGCCTTCGCCGCGCGGATAGACTGCGCGCGCGCCATGCGCCGACAATTGCTCGTCGATGAAACGCGGCACCGATTGATAGGTCGCCGCCCAGTCGCTGTTGCCGCAGCCGAACACGGCATAGCGCACATTGGCGAAGGCATCCTTTGGCAGATCGTCGCCGAGCCATTTGACGAACTGCGTCGCATTGTCCGGCGGCGCGCCGTTATAGGAGGCGCAGATGATCAGCACGCCGCCCTCCTGCGGCAGCTTGCCGACGTAATCGTCGAGCGGGCCGAGTTGCACGGCAAAGCCGTTGATCTCGGCAAGGTCGGCCATCCGCGTCGCGAGTTCCTCGGCGGTGCCGAGGTTGGAGCCGTAAAGCACCAGCATCGGCGTGTTGTGGCCGGGACGCGCGGTCGGCTGACGCGGCGCCTTCGGCGCCGAAGCCGCCGCTACGGGCCCGCCATAGGCGCCGCGCTCGCGATCGGCGCGCGGACGCACCTTGATCTTGAAGCCCTCCGGCTTCATCGTCAGCGTTTCCTTCAGGTGCATCTGGTAGCGCTGGTGATCGATCAGCTTGAAGCGCTGGAGGATCATGCCGAGTGCGAGCGCGGCCTCGTGCATGGCGAAGCCACGGCCAATGCAGGCGCGCTGGCCGTTGCCGAACGGCTTCCAGGCATTGATCGGCCGCTTGGCTTCCGCCTCGCGGCTGAAATTCTCGGGGTCGAAGGCGTCGGGGTTCGGTCCCCAGACAGAGGGATCGCGATGCAACGCCGTCACCAGTATGGTGGTGAACGTGGCCTTCCGGAGCTTGTACTTGCCGCCGCCAATGGTCTCGTCGTTGAGCGGCGAGATACCGTAAGCGGGCGCCGGCGGCCACAGCCGCAGTGCCTCCTTCAGGATCTGCGTGATGTAGGTGAGCTGCGTCACCTGCTGGTAGGTCGGCTTCGCATTGACATCAGGGCCGAAGACGCGGTCGACCTCGTCATAGGCCTTCTTCAGGATGTCCGGGTGCTTGAGCAGCGCATAGAGGGTGCAGGACAGCAGGCCGCTGGTGGTCTCGTGGCCCGCGATCAGGAACGTGTTGATCTGGTAGCGGATGTTGACGTCGTCGAGCTGCTCGCCGCTCGAGCGGTCGACGCCGGTCATCATCGCGGCCAGCATGTCCTTCTTGTCGTCAATCGCTTCCGCGCTCTTGCGCCGCTCGGCGATGATCTCGTCGACCATCTTGTTCATGAAAGCGACGTCTTCGCCCAGCGTCTTGCGCCGCTTCTGCATCCAGATCTGCTCGAACGGCAGGCCGCGGGTCATCATGATGGTTTCGAGCGAGCGCACCAGCGACTCGACGAAGGGATGGTAGTCGCGCCGGTAGAACGAATTGAAGCGGTAGTCGAAGCCGCACAGGCCGATCGTGTCCAGCGTCAGCGCCGTCATGTCGTGGACCACGTCGATCTCGTCGTCGGCGTTGAGCCGTTCCCATTTGTTGACGAGCTGCTCGGCGATGTCGACCATGCTCGGATGATAGGACTGCATGGCGCGGTTGCCGAAGGGCTGGAGCAGGATATTGTGCGCCTTGCTCCAGTTCGGCTCCCGGGTGTCGGCCGTGAACAGTCCGTCGCCGCCCACCGCGCGCACGCGCCGCAGCGCGCCACGCACCGTCTTGTCGAACCGCTTCTCGTCGGAGAGCTCGTCGACGAGATCATGGCCGGAGACGACGACGATCGGCGAGCCCATCATGTCGAGCCAGAAGATCGGGCCCAGCTCCTTCGCAAGCCGCGTCAGGTGCTGCACGGGGGCGGCCGAGTCCAGCGACAGCATGTTGCCGACCACCGGCTTGGTCGGCGGCTGCGGGATCGGATCCAGACGGTTCTTGGATGACATCGAAATGTAGTCCCCCTGCCTCAATGTCGTCATCGCGAGCGAAGCGAAGCAATCCAGAAATATATCCGCGGAGCAGTCTGGATTGCTTCGGCGCTTCGCTCCTCGCAATGACGAGTTCGCAATGACGAATTAGCCGAACCGCCTTCTACGCCATTCGATCAGCCTGGCGCTGACCTCCTCAGGCTTCTCCTGCTGCGTCCAATGGCCGCTGTCGCGGACCAGGTACTTTTCCAGATCGGGAATGAATTTCTCCATGCCATCGGCGGACGACGGCGGCAGCACCGCATCATTCTCGGCCATGATCATCAACGACGGCACGCGCACCGTATGATCGAGCCCCTCGGAGCGCACCCAGTTGCGCGACATGTTGCGATACCAGTTGATGCCGCCGGTGAATCCGGTCCTGGTAAAGGCATCGACGAACACTTTCTTCTCCTCCGCCGACAGGATCGGCGTCCGGGGATCGTGCTTCGCATCATAGCCCGCGATCATTTGCGGGAATGCCAGGTTCAGCCGCGGCGAGGCACCGACACCAGCGACGACTTCCTCCGCCGGAGCATCTGCCGGGCGCGGCGCCGGCTTGCGCATGAAGGCGTCAAAGGTCTGCTCGACGCGGCTGCCAAAGATCCTGTCAGGCTTACGCGCCGGGTCCTGGAACTGCACGATGTACATCTTGTCGCCGAAGCGCGCGCGCAGGAGCTCGATCGGATCGGCCCAGGCGCGGTTGGTATGGGGCGTATTGATGCCGACCACGCCGGCGACCCGGTCGATGTGCCGCAGCGGCATCTGCCAGACGATGAAGCCGCCCCAGTCGTGACCGACAAAGATCGCCTTATCGATGTTGAGATGATCGAGCAGTCCGACGAGATCGCCTGTCAGATGTTCTATGTCATACGCCTCGACCGGCTCCGGCCGGTCGGTCGCGCCATAGCCGCGCTGGTCCGGCGCGATCACCCGGATGCCGGCCTCGCTCAGCGCCTTGATCTGGTGACGCCAGGAAAAGGCGAGCTCGGGCCAGCCATGGCACAGCACGATCGGCGACTTGTCATCGGCCGGGCCCGCCTCGTAGTAGCCCATGCGGATTCCGTTCGTCTGCGCGAACTGGAGCGGCGGCATTTCGATCATCGACACATTCCTACTCCGCGGCGCCCTTGATGTCCGCCGCCGGCGGCGCATAGGCCGCCTCCAGCGCGGCGAATTCTTCCGGCAGCATATCGCACATCACCTGCACATGCGGAATGACGTTGGCGCCGACGATGAAGCCGAAATCGAGCTGATCGCGATAGCTCTGCACGGTGATGTTGAGCGCCTGCCCGTGCGTCGAGATCGACACCGGGAAGATGTGCAAGAGCTCGGCGCCGGCGGCATAGAGCGTCTGCCGCGGTCCCGGCACGTTGGACACCGTGATATTCGCCGCCGGCGGCAGCACGTCCGACAGGTCGGAGCGGCTGTAGAGAAGCGCCATGATCTGGACGATGATCGGCGCACCCAGCATCGAGATGTTGGAGACCTGCGGCATCAATGCACGCAATGGATGCGACATTTCCTTGGACTTGGTCGATTGCGCGATGATGGCTTCCAGCCGCGCCTTGGGATCGTCGATGTTGGTCGCGATCGAGCAGATCATGCCGAACACCTGGTTGTTGGCTTCGGTGTTGCCCTCTTCGCGCAACGAAATCGGAACCGCTGCGGTCAGCGACTTCGCCGGCAGCGTGCCGTATTGCTGAAGGTAGCGCCGGACCACGCCGGAAGCGAGCGCCAGCACCACGTCGTTGAGCTTGCCGCCGGCCTGCTTGGCCAGCGCCTTGGATCGCGACAGCGAGATCGACACGCCGGCAAAACTGCGTTCGGACGAGATCGACTTGTTGAGCATGGTCGGCGGCGACACCATGCTGGCCAGGCTCTCGCGCGACTTCGGATCGGAAATCTTGCCGAGCACGTCGGAGACGCTCTTGACCATGGTCGGGATGTTGCCGGCAAAACGTACCGCGCTCTCGATCTGGTACATCGCGTTGTCGAACAGGATCGAGCCGATGTCGCTCTTGCCGGTGCGCGGCAGCTGGAGATTCTTGGCGGCCGCCGAGGCATCGAGCGGCTGGGTGAAGAGCTGCTGATAGGAATCGAGCAGGTTCGCGGCGATATCGCGCGGCTCCTGCCCGGGCTTGGCTCCTGCCGTCGGCGGATCGACCTTCCGGGGGATCGGCGAGATGTCGTAGATCATGTTGGTCAGCGCCGCGCCGGCGCCGCCGTCGATGGCGGCATGATGCATCTTGGAATAGAGGCCGACCTCGTTGTCCTTCATGCCCTCGAACACGTAGAACTCCCAGAGCGGGCGGGCGCGGTTCAGGAGCTTGGCGTGCATCCAGCCGACGATGCGCTCGAGCGTGGCGCGATCGCGCGGCGCCGGCAGGCTGGCGCGGAAGATGTGGCGGTCGATGTCGAACTGGTCGTCCTCGACCCAGGACGGATGATCGATGTCGAGCGGCGCCTTCTCCAGCCGCGCCTTCAGGATCGGCGCGATGTGCAGGCGCGAGACGATCATCGCCTTGAAGTCTTCGAAGAAGTCGCCCTTGTAGTCGTCGGGCAACCGAAAGATCGCCATGCTGCCGACATGCATCGGCATTTCCGGCGTTTCCAGATAAAGAAATGATGCGTCCAGCGACGACAGCTTCTTACCGTCGGCCATGGTTCCCTCCGCGAGTTTTGACGGGCGCCTTTCCCGGCGCTTCTCGTCAGGCCGATATTGCCTGTTCCGGCGGGGCATATGCAATGGCAAACGGCCCTGCCCGGTCAAATGGCCAGAACTCCCCCTCCGGTTGCGCCAGGCGGTCCGCCACCGCCCACAGCGCCGCAGGGTTCACCCCGAGCCCGATATGGCTCGCCAGGTGCACCTCGATGTTCTCGGCACGGTCGGAAGGACGCAGCAGGCAGGTCCGCCAGTTCACGACACCGTCGGCGCGCGAATAGATCGACGTCGCCGGCACCGGCAGATCGCCCGCGATCGCCGCGCGCAGTTCGGCAAAATCCTCCACCTGCTCGCCGGACAGCGCCTCGTAGAGCCGCGTCGCATTGGTCGCCCGAACATCGTTGGCAAAAGGGCTACCGAGCGTGATGACGTAACGGACCATCTCCGGCGCCTGGAGCGCGAGATCGCGCGCATAGACGCCGCCAAGGCTCCAACCGACCAGGCTGACCTTGCGTCCGCTCGCAGCGTGGATTTCGGCGAGACGGGCGCGGAGCGAATCCCGTATCCGTCCAAGCCCGCCGAAATTGCGGCCCATCCGCCAGGCATGTGCCCCATAACCGAGTTCGCTGAGATAACGCCGCATCGGCGCCATCGAGAGGTCGCTGGCGAGAAAGCCCGGCAGCGCCAGCACCGGATGGCCATCGCCTTTGGGCGCGCGCATCAGGACCGGCGACAGCAGCAGGCTGGCATTGAATTCGAAGAGCCCACGGGCCTCCGCGAGCAGCAAGCCAAGGCCCGGCGGCCGCAGCCGGTCTGAGGTCTGCGGCCCGTCCGGCCCGGACGGCATTACTTCTTCTTGTCGCCGCTGCGCGTGCCGCCGAGGCCGGCCATGGTGACGAACATGTCCTGAAACCGCTCGGCGATCTTGGGATCGAAGGTGAACCAGCTCTGGATCAGCGATTCCGGCGAGACCTTGTCGATATTGCTCAAGACCTGCTGCTGCAGTTTTTCCATGACGGCAACCTGCATCGGCGAGACATCCGGCAATCCGAAGAATTGGCGGGCCTCGAGGGGGGTGCAGTCGATTTCGATGTTAACTTTCATGTCCCCTCCGGTTGAGATTCGAACTGCCTGGCACAGTATCGCCGCGACATGGCATGCGACGCAAGCGACCTGAGGCAGGTGGCCGGGCGCCGGACTCGGCTATCGGCGGATATGGTCAATCAAAACGCTTCGCCATGTACATGCCCGCCGGGCGCCTGCGGGGCGATTTCCCTCGCTACGCCGGGACCTCGCAGGTCGAAAGTCGAATGTCGCCCGTGCGCCTCTCGCCGCTAAATTGTCGGTCAGCATTGCTGCAAAGCGGTGCAACTTGGCGCGTTCCTTGCTGGAATGGCGCTTGCACGGGTCGAGAACTCTGGGCAACATGGATTGGGACGCCCGCCGAACAATCAAAAATCACGGCGCGGCAGAGTGGAGAGGGTCAAGAATGTCAGTCGGTCGAAGTCTGTTTGCGGCGACGCTCGCCGGTATGCTTGCGTTGGCGGTCTCGCCGGCGTCGAGCCAGACGCTACGTTATGCCAACCAGGGCGACCTGAAGTCGCTCGATCCCTATACGCTCAACGAGAGCACCACCCACGCCCATCTCGGTCACGCCTATGAAGGCCTCACCGCCCGCGACAAGGATCTAAAGATCATTCCGGCGCTGGCGGAGAGCTGGGAGACCCTGGAGCCGACCCGCTGGCGCTTCCATTTGCGGAAGGGCGTGAAGTTCCACAACGGCGACCCCTTCACCGCCGACGACGTGCTGTTCTCCGCCGATCGCGTCCGCAAGAAGGGGTCCAATATGCAGACCCGCCTCGCGCCCGACGTCAAGGTCGTCAAGGTCGACGACTACACCGTCGATTTCATCCTGCCCTCGCCCAATCCCATCCTGCATTCGGCATGGGACGTCTGGTACATCATGGACAAGAAATGGGCCGAGGAGAACAACGTCGTCGATCCGACGCCGGTGGCGGCGACCACGCCGAGTTACGCCTCGCTCCACGAGAACGGCACCGGTCCCTTCATCATCGAAAGCCATCAGCCCGGCGTGAAGACGGTGTTCAAGGCCAATCCCAACTACTGGGGCAAGGTCGAAGGCAACCTGAAGGAGATCATCTTCACTCCGATCGCCTCCGACGCCACCCGCGTCGCCGCGCTGCTCTCGGGCGAGGTCGACGTCATCGAGCCGGTGCCAGTCCAGGACATTTCCCGCGTCGATTCCAGCCCGAATGCCCATGTGCTGAAGGGGCCGGAGCTGCGCACCATCTTCATCGGCTTCGATCAGACTCGCGACGAGCTGCTCTACTCCAACATCAAGGGCAAGAACCCGTTCAAGGACGTCCGCGTCCGCGAGGCGTTCTACAAGGCGATCGACATCGAGCTGATCAAGACGCGCGTGATGCGCGGGCTGTCGACGCCGTCGGCACTGATGATCGCGCCGGAGCTGTACGCGCTGTCCAAGGAGTTCACGCGGCCGAAATTCGACCCCGATGGCGCCAAGAAGCTCCTGACCGAGGCCGGGTACCCGGATGGCTTCGAGGTCACGATGGATTGCCCGAACGATCGTTACGTCAACGACGCCGCGATCTGCCAGGCCGTCGTCGGCATGCTCGCCCGCATCGGCGTCAAGATCAACCTGCTGGCGCAGCCGAAGGCGCAGTACTTCGCCAAGGTGCTGAAGCAGGGCGGCTACCAGACCTCGTTCTACCTGCTGGGCTGGACTCCGAGCACGATGGACTCCCACAACGTGCTCTATGACATCATGGGCTGCCGCGACGATGCGAAATCCTCGCGGGGCGAGGCCAATCTCGGCGGCTATTGCAACAAGGAGTTCGACGCCATCACCGACAAGGTGCTGGTCGAGACCGACGCCGCCAAGCGCAACCAGCTGATCAAGCAAGCCTATGAGATCAGCATCAAGGACTGGGCCTACATCCCGCTACACCAGCAGGCGCTCGCCTGGGGCGTATCGAAGAAGGTGGACCTGCCGCAGCGCGCCGACAATCTGGTCATGTTCCGCGGGGCGACCAAGAAGGAATAGCGTCCGTTGATCACGAGGTCCCGGCGGCGTCAGGCTTCCGGGACCTTTCCTTTTTTCGGCTGACAGGCACGTTGGCCGTACGCACACCCAAGGATAGTGGAAGGCATGCTCGCTTTCACTCTTCGCCGCGCCCTTCAGGCCATCGGCGTCATGTTCGCCGTCGGCATCATCGCGTTCTCGATGTTCCGCTTCGCCGGCGACCCCGTGAACCAGATCGTCTCGATCGACACGTCGGCGGCCGAACGCGAAGCCGTGCGCAAGTCGCTCGGCCTTGACGATCCCGTGCCGGTGCAGTTCGTGCGCTATTTCGGCGACGCCGCGCAGTTCAAGTTCGGCGTGTCCTACCAATTCCGCCAGCCGGTCTCGACGCTGTTGATGGAGCGCATGCCCGCGACGCTCGAACTCGCGATCTGCGCGACCATATTCGCAATGGTGTTCGGCATCCTGATGGGCGTCTATTCGGCGCTCAAGCGCGACACCGCGCTCGCCAAATTATTCCAGGCGGTCTCGTTGATCGGCATCTCGCTGCCGACGTTCCTGATCGGCATCCTCCTGATCTATCTGTTCGCGGTGACATTGGGCTGGCTGCCCTCGTTCGGCCGAGGCGAGGTGGTCAAGCTCGGCTGGTGGACCACGGGCCTGCTCACGCTGTCGGGCCTGAAGGCGCTGATCATGCCCTCGATCACGCTTGGCCTGTTCCAGATGACCCTGATCATGCGACTGGTGCGCGCGGAGATGCTGGAAGTGCTGCGAACCGACTATATCCGCTTCGCGCGCGCCCGGGGGTTGACCACACGCGCCATCCATTTCGGCCACGCACTGAAGAACACGCTCATTCCCGTGATCACGGTAGCAGGCCTCCAGTTTGGCTCGGTTATTGCATTTTCGATCATCACCGAAACCGTGTTCCAGTGGCCGGGCATGGGACTTCTGTTCGTTCAGGCCGTGCAAAACGTCGATATCCCGATCATGGCCGCCTACCTGTTGATGGTCTCGCTGATTTTCGTCACCATCAATCTGGTGGTCGACATCCTGTACACCGTGGTCGATCCGCGCTTGCGCTCGACCGTCGGCCGCGCCACGTAAGGCAGCCTGCATGTCCGACGCAGTCGTCTCCAATTCCGACAAGCAGGGCGCGCCGCCGGCGCATGCCGCCCGCGGCTGGCTCAGCCGCGCGCTCGACAGCGACGTCTTCTATTCTTTCCGCCGCTCCAAGCTCACCATGGTTGCGGCCGCCATCACGGTCTTGTTCTTCCTGCTTGCGATCTTTGCCTCCTGGCTTGCGGTACAGAACCCGTTCGATCCGGCGCAACTTCAGCTGATGAACTCGCGGATTTCACCGCTATGGACAGCCGACGGCCAGAGCCCGTTCCTGCTCGGCACCGATGAGCAGGGCCGCGACGTATTCTCCGCCATCCTCTATGGCATGCGTATCTCGCTCGCCGTCGGCATGGCCGGCGTGATCTTCGCCGGTGCGCTCGGCATCGCGCTCGGCCTGATGGCGGGCTATTTCGGCGGCGCGGTCGACAGCGTGATCATGCGGATCGCCGACGTCCAACTCACCTTCCCCGCCATCCTGATCGCGCTGCTGGTCAATGGCATCGCGAAATCGATCCTCGGCAACCGGCTGGATGCCACCAGCATGCTGGTGGTGCTGGTGATCTCGATCGGCCTGAGTTTCTGGGTCGGGTACGCCCGGACCGTGCGCGGTTCCGTGATGGTCGAGAAGAACAAGGACTACGTGGCCGCCGCGCAGCTGATCGGCCTGCCTGCCCCCGTGATCATGCTGCGGCATGTGCTGCCGAACACGATGGGCCCGATCCTCGTCATCGCCACCATCAATCTCGCGCTCGCCATCATCACCGAGGCGACGCTGTCTTTCCTTGGCGTCGGCTTGCCCGACACCATGCCCTCGCTCGGCACGCTGATCCGCATCGGCAACAATTATCTGTTCGCTGGTGAATGGTGGATCGTCGCCTTCCCGGGGTTCGCGCTCGCCGCGCTGATCCTCTCCATCAACCTGCTCGGCGACTGGCTGCGCGACGCGCTCAACCCAAAACTTCGATGAGTGTGCGTCGCCCATGACCGAACCTGTTCTCTCCGTACGCAATCTCAAGGTGGAGTTCGCCTCCCGCCGCGGCACGCTGCGCGCCATCGACGACGTCTCCTTCGACATTGCCAAGGGCGAGGTGCTCGGCGTAGTCGGCGAATCCGGCGCCGGCAAATCCGTCACCGGCCTTTCGGTGATCGGCCTGATCGATCCGCCCGGCCGCATCGCCGGCGGCGAGATTCGTCTCGCAGGCCTGCGCATCGACAATCTGCCGCCGGAGGAGATCCGCCGTATTCGCGGCAAACGCATCGGCATGATCTTTCAGGATCCCCTCACCTCGCTCAATCCACTGTACCGGGTCGGCGACCAGATCGTGGAGACGATCAGAACGCATCTGAATCTCTCCGAAACAGCTGCACGCCGCCGTGCCATCGACCTGCTTGCCGAGGTCGGCATCCCAGCGCCGGAGAAACGCATCGACGGCTATCCCCACGAATTCTCCGGCGGCATGCGGCAGCGCGTGGTGATTGCGCTCGCGATCTGCGCCGAGCCGGAGTTGATCATCGCGGACGAGCCCACCACCGCGCTCGACGTCTCCGTGCAGGCGCAGATCATCTCGCTGATCAAGCGGCTCGGGCGCGACCACGGCACCGCGGTGATGCTGGTGACCCACGACATGGGCGTGATCGCCGAGACCTCCGACCGCGTGGCGGTGATGTATGCCGGCCGCGTCGCCGAGATCGGCCCCGTACAGGACGTCGTCAGGAATCCGCTGCACCCTTACGCCAAGGGCTTGATGGGCGCGATCCCGACGCTTGCCGGCGACGACAAGCGTCTCGTGCAAATTCCCGGCTCCATGCCGCGGCTGTCGGCGATCCCGCGGGGCTGCTCGTTCAATCCGCGCTGCGCATTCGTTTTCGATCGCTGCCGCGTGGAGAGGCCGGAGCCGCTGCCGCGCGGCACGCAATCCGTCGCCTGCCATCTCTATGACAGCGTGCCGGCGGAGAGCGCGGCATGAGCACTCCCTTCGTCCAGGCCACAAATCTGCGCCGCGTCTTCGACGTCTCAAAGCCGTGGCTCAACCGCGTGCTCGAGGGCGGCCATCTCGAATATCTCAAGGCCGTCGACGGCGTCACTTTCGACATCAGGAAGGGCGAGACTTTTGCGCTGGTCGGAGAATCCGGTTCGGGCAAGACCACCGTGGCGCGGATGGTCGTCGGCCTGCTGCCGCCGAGTTCCGGCAACGTCCTGATCGATGGCATCTCGATGACCGATCCGCGACAGGCCCAAGCGCGGCGAAAGCTGCGCCGCCGCATCCAGATGATCTTCCAGGATCCCTATGCGAGCCTGAACCCGCGCTTCCGGGTCGATGCCATCATCTCCGAGCCGATCCGTGCCTTCGACTTGATCCAGGGCGAGCGCGACATCCAGGCCCGGGTCGGCGAGTTGCTCAGCCTCGTCGGTCTGCATCCCGACGACCGCTTGAAGTTTCCGCACGAATTCTCCGGCGGCCAGCGCCAGCGCATCGCGATTGCGCGGGCACTCGCCTCCGACGCCGAGTTCATCGTCTGCGACGAGCCGACCTCCGCGCTCGACGTCTCCGTGCAGGCGCAGATCCTGAATCTGATGCGCGACCTCCAAGACAAGCTCGGCCTGACCTACATGTTCATCAGCCATAACCTCGCCGTGGTCCGCCACATGGCGAGCCGGGTCGGCGTGATGTATCTCGGCCGCATTGTCGAGATCGCCGAGGGGCGCGAACTGTTCGCCCGTCCTAGGATGCCCTACACCAAGATGCTGCTGGGCGCCGTGCCCGATCTTGCGATGAGCGGTCGCCAGCGTATCCCGGTAAAGGGCGAGATCCCGAACCCGATCAATCCGCCGTCCGGCTGCGCCTTCAACCCGCGCTGTCCGCTGGCGTTCGATCTCTGCCGCAAGGAAGTCCCGGCACTGATCGACGGCGTCGCCTGCCACGCCGTCAACACCGCGCCGGTGCCTGCGTGACGCGCGCGTGCCATGCTAGCAGCGCATTGGCGACCCGGCATTCCCTGTGATCAATTGCGCGCGCCGCAACTGAGGTAACCCATGGCCAGCAACGTCAATCCCGATCCGTTCACGACGAGGCCCGAGATCGAAGGCACTTTCGGGGTCGTCGCCACCACCCACTGGATCGCGACGGCCGTCGGCATGGCCATTCTGGAAAAGGGCGGCAATGCCTTCGACGCCGGCGTCGCCACCGCTTTCACGCTGCAGGTGGTCGAGCCGCATCTGAACGGCCCCGGCGGCGACGTCCCGATCATCGTGCACGACGTGAAACGCGGCCGCACCGAGGTGATCTGCGGCCAGGGTCCGGCGCCGGCGCGCGCCACCATCGCGCATTACAAGAACGAGGGTCTCGACATGGTGCCCGGCACCGGCCTGCTCGCCGCCTGCGTGCCCGGCACCTTCGAATCCTGGATGATGCTGCTCCGCGACTACGGAACGATGCGCGTGCGCGACGTGCTGGAGCCCGCGATCTCCTATGCCCGCGACGGTTATCCGCTGGTCGAGCGCGCCTGCGCCACGATCCAGACCGTCGAACAATTGTTCCGCAAGCACTGGCCGACCTCTGCCGCGGTCTATCTTCCGAACGGCGAAGTGCCGAAGCCCGGTACGCTGTTCACCAACAAGACGCTGGCGGCAACCTACGCCCGCATCCTGAGCGAAGCCGAGAGCGGCGGCGGAGGCCGCGACGCCGAGATCGAGCGTGCACGAAAATCCTGGTCGCAGGGTTTTGTTGCGGAAGCCATCGACAAGTTCTGCCGCACCCAGGACGTGATGGACGTCAGCGGCTCGCCACATCGCGGCGTGCTCTCGGCCGACGACATGGCGCGGTGGCAACCGACCGTCGAGGCGCCGCTGACCTACGATTATGGCCGCTACACCGTCTGCAAGGCCGGCGTCTGGAGCCAGGGTCCCGTGACGCTGCAACAGCTCGCGCTGTTGAAGGGCTTTGCGCTCGACGGACTCGATCCGACCGGACCGGAGTTCATCCATCTCCAGATCGAATGCGCAAAACTCGCCTTTGCGGACCGCGAAAAATTCTACGGCGATCCCAAGTTCACCGAGATCCCGATCGCGACGCTATTGTCGGACACCTACAACGACGAGCGCCGCAAGCTCGTCACGGACAAGGCCTCGCTCGACTTCCTTCCCGGTTCGGTCGAAGGTTTTGGCGGTGTGGTGAAGCTGCGCCGCGCCGAGGGGCAACGCGAGGCGGTCGGCGCGCTTGGCGCCGGCGAGCCGACGGTCGGGCGATTCGGCGAGGTACGCGGCGACACCGTGCATTTCGACATCATCGACAAGGCCGGCAACATGGTGTCCTCGACGCCGTCGGGCGGCTGGTTGCAATCGTCGCCGATCATACCCGAGCTCGGCTTCTGCCTCGGCAGCCGCGCTCAGATGTTCTGGCTGGAGGAAGACCATCCCGCCGCGCTCGCGCCGGGCAAGCGGCCGCGCACCACGCTGTCGCCGACCATGGCGCTGCGCGACGGCGAGCCGTATCTCGCCTGGGGCTCGCCCGGAGGCGACCAGCAGGACCAATGGATCACGCAATTCTTTCTGCGCCACGTCCATTGCAATCTCAATCTCCAGGAATCGATCGACGCGCCGGCCTGGCATTCCGAGCATTTTCCGATCTCATTCTGGCCGCGCACCGCACGCCCCGGCGTGCTCGTGGTCGAGAACCGCGTGCCGAAGGCGACGATCGAGAATCTTCGCGAACGCGGACATATCGTGGAAGTCGGCCCCGAGTGGTCGGAAGGCCGTCTCACGGCGGCTTCGCGCGTCGGAGTGCGGCGGCGCGCCGCGGCCAACCCGCGCGGCATGCAAGGTTACGCCGCGGGGCGTTGAAGGCAACACATGACCTGGTCGATCATCGCGCGCGATCCTGCCACCGGCCAGTTCGGCATCGCCGTCGCCACGCGCTTCTTCGCCGTCGGCGCACGGGTCCCTTATATCGCGGCCGGCCTCGGTGCCATCGCGACGCAAGCTTTCGTCAATCCCTATTATGGCATCGACGGCGTCAAGCTGCTGCGCGAGGGCCTGAATGCGCATGACGTGCTTGCCGCGCTGCTCGCGACCGACGACGGCCGCGAGAGCCGCCAAATCCACCTCATGGATGCGAGCGGCGAGATCGCCGCCCATACGGGCCGCGACTGCGTCGACTGGTGCGGCCACATCGCAGGGAGCGGCTTCTCAATCGCCGGCAACATGCTGGCCGGCCCTGACGTGCTCGACGAGACCGCAAAAACCTACATTGCCAATGACAGCCTGCCCTTCCCGCGCCGCCTGCTCGCTGCCATGCGCGCGGGCGAAGCGGCCGGCGGCGACAAGCGCGGCAAGCAATCGGCGGCGCTGCTGATCCACGGCGAGGAGGAATGGGCGGCGCTGGACATTCGCTCCGACGATCATCCTGATCCGCTCGGCGAGCTCGAACGGCTCGAGCGCGTCAGCCAGGAACTCTGGGTACATTTTCGCGCCTCCATGCCGACGCGGCAGAACCCGGCCGGCAACACCGATCGCAGCGTCATCGACGCCAGCATCGCCGCAGCGCGTGCAAGACGATCATGAGCACGGGCCCTCTGATCGAGATCGAGGATCTGCGCATCCGCTTCCACGGCGACGACGGCCGCGTCACCCATGCGGTCGACAGTGTCGATCTCAGCGTCGCCAATGGCGCCACGCTCGGCCTCGTCGGCGAATCCGGCTGCGGCAAGAGCGTGACGTCACTCGCAATCATGGGCCTGCTGCCGAAACAGAACGCGGAGATCTCAGGCGCGATCCGCTTCGACGGTTTTGACCTGCTGAAAACCTCGGACCAGACGCTGCGCGACCTCCGCGGCAACCGGCTGGCGATGATCTTCCAGGAGCCGATGACCTCGCTCAATCCGAGCTTCACGATCGGCGACCAGATCATCGAGACGATCCTGCGTCATCGCGGCGGCTCGCGAAAGAGCGCCCGCGAGCGTGCGATCGAGCTCTTGCGCCGCGTCCACATTCCCTCGGCCGAGCGGCGGATCGACGACTACCCGCACAAGCTTTCCGGCGGCATGCGCCAGCGCGTGATGATCGCGATGGCGCTGGCCTGCGACCCGCAGCTGCTGATCGCGGACGAGCCGACCACTGCGCTCGACGTCACCCTGCAGGCGCAGATTCTCGAACTGATGCGGGAATTGAAGGCGGCGAGCGGCGCCGCGATCATCCTCATCACCCACGATCTCGGCGTGGTCGCCGAGGTCTGCGACGAGGTCGCGGTGATGTATGCGGGCGAGATCGTCGAGCGCGCGACGGTGGACGAATTGTTCTCCGCGCCGCAGCATCCCTACACCGTCGGCTTGCTCGGCTCGATCCCGCGGCTCGACCATCGCGCCGAGCAGCTCGCGACGATCGAGGGCATGGTGCCGAACATGGCGCAGCCGCCGGCGGGCTGCCGGTTCAGTGCACGCTGCCCTTTCGTGCTGGACGCCTGCACCAGGACGCCGCCGCCGCTCGTCGAAATCAGCGCCGGCCACCTCTCGCGCTGCATCCGCGCGCCGCTCGAACTTCTGGTGTCGTGATGGCGCTGCTCGAGGTCCAAGGCCTGGTCAAGCATTTCGTTGCCGAGCGCTCGTTGTTCGGCAGGGCGCTGGCGCATGTCAAAGCCGTCGATGGCGTCAGCTTCTCACTCGAAGCCGGCAAGACGCTGGCACTGGTCGGCGAATCCGGCTGCGGCAAATCCACCGTCAGCCGCCTGGTGCTGCGGCTGATCGAACCGGATGCAGGTGCAATCCGTTTCGAAGGCCGCGATCTGCTTGCTCTCGACGCCGGAGCGCTGCGCGCCTTCCGCCGCGAGGCGCAGATCATCTTCCAGGATCCCTACGCCTCGCTCAATCCGCGCATGACGGTCGGCCAGATCCTGGCCGAGCCGTTGGCGCTGCACGATCTGGTGCCGGCTGCGCGGCGGCGCGAACGCGTCGAGGAAATCTTGCGGCTGGTCGGGCTGGAGCCTCGGCTGGCCCGGCGCTACCCGCACGAATTCTCCGGCGGCCAGCGCCAGCGCATCGCCATCGCCCGGGCACTCGCGGTCGAACCAAAACTGATCATCTGCGACGAGCCGGTCTCGGCGCTCGACGTCTCGATCCGCTCGCAGATCCTCAACCTTTTGCGCGAGCTGCAGGACCGGCTCGGCCTCGCCTACATTTTCGTCTCGCATGATCTCGCCGTGGTCAAGCACATCGCCGACCACGTTGCGGTGATGAATCTCGGCCAGATCGTCGAGACGGCGGAGGCCGATGCGCTGTTCGCATCACCGCGCCATCCCTATAGCCGGGCGCTGCTGTCAGCGATCCCGCTGCCGCAGCCGAAGGCGAAGCGCGCGACCGTGCTGCTGGAGGGCGAGATCCCGAGCGCGCTCAATCCGCCCGCCGGCTGCCGCTTCCATACCCGCTGCCCCTTCGTTGTCGAGCGCTGCCGCAGCGAAGCGCCTGCGCTCCTGGCTGACGGCGCGGGCCACGCCACCGCCTGCCACCGCACGGCGGAGCTGCCGTCTGCCGACGCCATTCTGCCGACCGACGGCGGATTTTCGCCGACGCTGTCGAAATTGGTCGCCGCCTTCAGCCGAAAGACGGAAGGCGGGCGCCCGGCCGGGGTTAATATACAATGCGCCGCGTCCACAACGAAATAGCCGAAGCAATGGGGATTGTCCGATGAAGATGTTTCGCCTGGCCGTAACGGCCGCCGCCGTCCTGCTGTCGATCGGAGCCGTACAGGCCCAGACCACGCTGCGCATCGGCCTCGCCGAGGACCCCGACATCCTCGATCCCACGATGGCGCGCACCTATGTCGGCCGCATCGTGTTCTCCGCGTTCTGCGACAAGCTGTTCGACATCGACGAGAAGCTCAACATCGTGCCGCAGCTCGCGCTGTCGAGCGAAACCGTCGACGACGGCAAGGGCCTCGTCATCAAGCTGCGGCCCGGCGTGAAATTCCACGACGGCGAACCCTTCGACGCTGAAGCCGCCAAATTCTCGCTGGAGCGGCATCTGACGTTGCCCGGTTCGTTCCGCAAGCCGGAGCTGGCCTCGGTCGATCATATCGAGGTCGTCGATCCGCTCACGATCAAGCTGGTCCTGAAGTCGCCGTTCTCGCCGCTGCTCGCCCAGCTCACCGACCGCGCCGGCATGATGATGTCGCCGAAAGCGGCGAAAGAGGCCGGCGACAAGTTCGGCCTGCGCCCGGTCTGCGCCGGCCCCTACAAATTCGTCGAACGGGTGCAGCAGGATCGCATCGTGTTCGAGAAATTCGCCGACTACTGGAACAAGGACAACGTCTTCATCGACAAGATCGTATTCCAGCCGATCGTCGACGCCACCGTGCGGCTCGCGAACCTGAAGTCCGGCGGCCTCGATTTGATCGAGCGCGTGCTCGCCACCGATCTGAAGGAGGTGCGAGCCGACTCGCGGCTGAAGGTCGCGACCGCCATCGAGCTCGGCTATCAGGGCATCACCCTCAACATCGGCAAGGACAAGGCCAAGGGGCCGCTCAGCCAGTCCGCCAAGGTGCGGCAAGCTCTCGACCTCGCCATCGACCGCGACGCGATCAACCAGGTTGTGTTCAACGGCGAGTTTCAAGTCGGCAATCAATGGGTCAACCCTGATCATCCCTACTACCAAAAATCGCTTCCAGTCCGTCCCCGCAACGTCGAGAAGGCCAAGGCGCTGCTAAAGGAAGCCGGCGTGACACCGCCCGTCAGCGTCGACTTTCTGGTGCCCAAGGGCGCGGAGACCGAGACGCCGGCGCAGGTGATCCAGTCGATGGCGGCGGAAGCCGGGTTCGACATGAAGCTCCGCGTCACCGAATTCGCAACCGGGCTCAAGCAGGCCGAGGCCGGCGATTACCAGGCCTACATGCTCGCCTGGAGCGGGCGCGTCGATCCGGACGGCAACACCTACGTCTTCCTGCACAGCGGCGCGCCGCAGAATTACGGCGCGTGGAACAATCCGCAGGCCGACAAGGCGCTGGAGGACGCGCGATCGATCACCGACCCCGCCAAGCGCAAGGCCAGCTATGAGACCCTGGCCAAGCTGGTCCAGGAGGAAGAGCCGCTACTGTACCTATACCACCGCCGCATCATCATCGCGCATACGACGAGGCTCGAAGGCTACAAGCAGATGCCCGACGGCCTCGTCCGCGTCATCGGGCTCAAGCTGAAGTGACGCCGCGAGAATGCTGAACTTCATCGCCCGCCGCCTTGCGCAGATCGTACCGACGCTGTTCTTCGTCTCGGTGCTGATCTTCTCGCTTCAGCAATTGCTGCCGGGCGATCCCGCGCTGGTGATGGCGGGCGAAGAGCGCGATCCGGCGGTAATCGAGCAGATCCGTCACCAGTACCGGCTCGATCAACCCGTCCCCGTGCAATACGCCTACTGGATCAAGGGCGTACTGTCGGGCGATTTCGGCGAGTCGCTGCGCAACAAGATGCCGGTGCGCGAGCTGATCGCACAGAAGCTGCCGGTGACGCTGCAGCTCGGCTCGATGGCGATCGTGATCGCGTTCCTGATCGGCATTCCCGCCGGCATCGTCGCCGCCGTGAAGAAGGGTTCGGCCTGGGACTACGGCGCGAACCTGTTTGCGCTGTGGGGCATCTCGATGCCCAACTTCTGGCTCGGGATCATGCTGATCTTCCTGTTCTCGATCGAGCTCGGCTGGCTGCCGGCTTCCGGCTACGTGCCGCTCACCGAGAACTGGCGCGCGAGCCTGGCGGCCACCATCATGCCCGCCTTCGTGCTCGGCAACGCGATCGCCGCGGTCCTGATGCGGCATACCCGCAGCGCCATGCTCCAGGTGCTGGAGAGCGATTATGTCCGCACCGCGCGCGCCAAGGGCCTGTCCGAGCGCTCGGTGATCCTCAAGCATGCCATGCGCAACGCGCTGACGCCCATCATCACGCTCGGCGCGCTCGAGCTCGGCACGCTGTTGTCGGGCGCGGTGCTGACCGAGCAGATCTTCTCCATTCCCGGCTTCGGCAAGCTGATCGTGGACGCCGTGTTTAACCGCGACTATGCGGTGGTGCAGGGCGTGGTGCTGGTGACGGCCACGATCTATATCACTCTGAACCTCGTTGCCGACGTCGCCTATGTCCTCGTCAATCCGCGGCTGAGGGGTTAGGCGATGACGGACGCTGCGCTGCCAGCCAGCCCCGCCACGCAAGCCTACGAGCTCGACAGCCCGGCACGCCGCGCCCGGCGGCGGCTGTTCAAGCGCAAGGCCGCCGTGTTTGGACTCGTCGTGATCACGATGTTCATTGCCCTCGCGCTGCTCGCGCCGCTTGTCGTGCCCTATGATCCCATTGCAACGAGCTGGAGCCTGGTGCGCAAGCCGCCGACCGCGGCACACTGGTTCGGCACCGACGAGCTCGGCCGCGACATCCTGAGCCGCGTCGTCCATGGTGCGCGGGCATCGCTGCTCGCAGGCCTGATCTCGGTTGCGATCGCGCTCGGCATCGGCGTGCCGCTCGGCCTCGTCGCCGGCTATCGCGGCGGCTTCACCGACGCGCTGATCAGCCGGATCACGGACGCGATGCTGGCCTGCCCGTTCCTGATCCTGGCGATCGCGCTCGCCGCATTCCTCGGGCCGAGCCTCGGCAATGCCATGATCGCGATCGGCATCTCGGCAACGCCGATCTTCATCCGCCTGACCCGCGGCCAGGTACTGGTCGTCAAGGCCGAGGACTACGTCGAGGCGGCGCGCGCGCTCGGCAATCCACCGTGGCGGATCGCATTCTCGCATATCCTGCCGAACATCCTGCCTGCGCTGCTGGTGCAGGCGACGCTGTCGATTGCGGCCGCCATCATCGCCGAAGCCGCGCTGTCGTTCCTCGGCCTCGGCCAGCAGCCGCCGGCGCCGTCCTGGGGCAGCATGCTCAATGCGGCGCAACGCTTCCTGACCCAGGCGCCGTGGATGGCGATCTGGCCGGGGCTTGCGATCTTCCTCGTGGTGCTGTCGCTGAACCTGCTCGGCGACGGGCTGCGCGACGCCCTCGACCCGCGCCAGCGCTAGAGCATGATCCGGAAAAGTGCGAAGCGGTTTTCCGAAAAGATCATGCTCAAAC